>NZ_CP023396.1:2497500-3097500 GCF_008808095.1 Pseudoalteromonas ruthenica
TTTAATAACTTATGGTCACTCAGTTCATTTGAGACTCTAAATTTGTTTGCGTCATCTAGCGAACTAGAATCGGCTGTTAGAACTCAATCTGTACGAGTGCCCACACAGATGATTGCTTCATATTTTTAAAGAACGTTTTAGGCTTTCGCCTCGGAAGCTTTGCTCCCGTTCAGGGCTGCGCATTCTACGCTTTCCTGATTTTGTGTCAACACTTAATTTTAAGTTTTTTTAATTCGCTTTAAACTAAGTTTTATTTGACTCACCTGACTCATTGAAGTGCTTGTTTGTAAGCAGTCCGCCGTGTCGGTGGATGCGCATTATAGGGAGATCGAAAATGAGATCAACACTTTTTTTAAAGATCTTTTCTGATCGCTCAATTTAGCAACAAAAATGTGTTTTTTGCTCATTTTTAATACATCTATACTGAGCTTGAGCAATAAAACCCGAAGTTTCCCGCTTTACTTGTTGCTATGTGTTGTAATGTCGTTAAGATAACACACTGCATTTTGTTAATTTTATGTTTATTCTATGTATATTTGGTAGATCACAATGACGTCACCTAATTTAAAAGCAATTATAATCTCAGTTTCTATCGCTGTTCTGGGTTTTCTTATACTGCAATTTGCAGTTCCTCAGTTGCAGCTTTCACCAGCCGTTACATTTGCGCTAGGCGCTATATTGGCGGGTTTCGCTCCCTTAGCTTTCAACCAGTCACCGCAGCATGATGCGGTAGATGCCGATGTAACCGATACGAAAACACTCTATGTTGGTAACTTACCCTACCGTGCAAACGAGCATATGGTTAAGGAGTTATTTGAACAGCATGGCACTGTTTTCAGTGTGCGATTACTCAAAGATAAACATACAGGCAAGCGCCGAGGTTTTGGTTTTGTCGAAGTCGCATTGAAAGATGCGGATAAGATAATTGATAAACTGAATGACAATGAGTACCAAGAACGGACTCTGAAAGTTAGAGAAGCGAAGCAAAAGCAAGAAGGCAACGCATAAAAAAAGAGGGCTTAAGCCCTCTTTTTTATATTCCATCACCATCTATATGCAAACCACATTCTCGATTAAGGCCAAAGAAGCGCGTTTCCTCTTCGCTCATGCCCGGCTCCAGTTTACGAGTAGTATGCACATCCCCCATCGAAACATAGCCTTGCTCCCACAAAGGGTGATACGGCAGATCATGTTTAGTTAGATACTGGTATACATCACGGTTCGTCCACTCCAATATAGGATAAACCTTGACCGTACCGCGACTAATTTCAACCACATTTTTGTCCTGGCGAGTGCTCGACTGCTGACGACGTAAGCCACTGAACCACGTACCTACTTCCAGCTCGTTCAATGCTCTGGTCATGGGCTCAACTTTGTTGATCTGGTTATAAAGCTTAATGCCAGCCTCTCCCTGCTCCCACAACTTCCCATACTTAGCTTCTTGCCATGCGGGACTGATAGCTGCTTTATAGACTTTTAGATTAAGCTGTAAGCGCTCAGTCATCTGCTCTATAAACTGGTAGGTTTCTGGAAATAAGTACCCTGTATCAGTCAGCACTACGGGAATGTCGTGCTTTTGCGCCGTTAGCATATGCAGCATCACCGCCGCTTGAATACCAAAGCTGGAGGACAGCATGGGTGTGCTTGGCAAGTTATCCAGCGCCCATGCAACACGTTGCTCTGGGGTTTTGTCCGCAAGTATTCCGTTGATATCGGTTAGCAAGCTTTGTTGCTGCTCTTTTTCAAGCGTTAAAATGTGCTTAAAATCACTCATGACTTGTCCTCATTCCCGCACTTAGTTATGCGTGGAAATCTGTCTTTGATACTTTGACTTCAGTAACGATGCCTTGGCGAATAACAAAATCCCCAAACCCTTCGTCTTGCTCGCGTTCATTGGCCCAACGACCGATTAGCTCGTCTAGGGCTTCTAAGTAAGTCTCTTCGCCGACATTTTCGAGATACAACTTAGGAATACGTGTTCCTTCTCGGTTGCCCCCGAGATAGAAGTTATACTTACCCGGCCCTTTACCCACTAAACCAGCCTCGGCGAGCATGGCTCGACCACAACCATTAGGGCAACCAACCACGCGCAAAATAATGTGCTCATCGGCAACATTGTGCTTGGCTAGTAAGGCTTCCGTTTTTTCGATTAAACTCGGTAAATAACGTTCAGCTTCTGCCATCGCCAACGGACATGTGGGCAATGACACACAGGCCATAGACGCTTTGCGCTGCTCACTATCGCCGTCGTCTATCAGGCCATGCTCGCGCGCCAACTGTTCTATTGTGGCCTTTTGCTGTGCAGGTACACCGGCGATGATAAGGTTCTGGTTTGCAGTCATGCGGAAATCACCTTGGTGGATTTCAGCAATTTTTCGGCATCCTGTTTTTAAAGGCTTACCAGGAAAATCTAGGATACGGCCATTTTGAATAAACAAAGTAAGATGGTGTTTACCATCGATGCCCTCAACCCAACCAAAACGGTCACCACGATGAGTAAACTCATAGTCACGACTTGGTTCAAACTTGACGCCAGCGCGCTTTTCAACTTCCGCTTTAAAGGCATCGCTACCAAAGGTGTCTAAGGTGTATTTCGTTTTCGCGTTTTTACGGTTTACGCGGTTACCCCAGTCACGTTGTACTGATACCACATGCTCTGCAATCGCTAAGGTGTGTTCTAAAGGCACAAAACCAAAGTCGTCTGCTTTACGCGGATAGGTATTCACGTCACCATGAGTCATGGCTAAGCCACCGCCCACAAGTACGTTGAAACCAATAAGCTTGCCATTTTCAGCAATCGCTACAAAGTTCAAATCATTGGCATGTACATCCACTTCATTATTCGGTGGAATAGTGACCGTCGTCTTAAACTTACGCGGCAGATAAGTAGACCCCAAAATAGGCTCTTCATCTGTACTCTCTGACTTTTCACCATTAAGCCAAATTTCCGCGTATGCTCGGGTCTTCGGCAACAAATGCTCAGAAATCTTCGCAGCCCACTGATAAGCTTCTTGATGTAGCTCAGACTCTACTGGGTTTGTGGTACACAACACATTACGGTTCACATCACCCGCAGTAGCGATAGAATCGATACCGACACTATTGAGCATCTGGTGCATATCTTTGATGTTAGGTTTGAGCACGCCGTGAAACTGGAAGGTCTGCCGCGTCGTCAAACGGATACTGCCGTACATGGTTTTTTCATCCGCAAATTTGTCGATGGCCAACCACTGTTGTGGCTTGATAATACCGCCTGGCATCCGCGCCCGTAGCATCACATTGTGCAATGGTTCTAGCTTTTGTTTTGCCCGCTCTGGGCGAATATCGCGATCATCCTGCTGATACATGCCGTGAAAACGGATCAACTGGAAGTTATCAGCGTTAAAACCACCGGTGATCTGATCCTTAAGATCAGTTTCAATGGTGCCACGCAAAAAGTTACTTTGCGTTTTAAGACGCTCGTTGTCAGCAAACTTCGCCTCGGGGTCATGCTTGCTATTTGGCTTGTAGTCGCTCATATCAATTCCTACATTATTTGCGCTGACGGAGTGCGCTTAATAAACATCTTTTTGGTAACGGTTGGCGCTGCGTAAATCTTTAATGTACTGCTCAGCACTTTCGTCGTCTTTGTTGCCATGAGTTTTCACAACATCAATTAAAGCTTGATGAACATCTTTGGCCATACGGTTCGCATCACCACACACATACAGGTGAGCTCCTTGCTCTAGCCATGCGAAGAGTTGTTCACCTTGCTCACGCAGACGATCTTGGACATACACTTTTTCAGCCTGATCGCGACTCCAGGCAACATCAATGTTAGTGAGTAAACCCGATTTTAAATAACCCTGAATTTCGGTTTGATACAGAAAGTCTTGCGTAAAGTGTGGGTTACCAAAGAAGAGCCAGTTTTTGCCCTGTGCGTCACGGGCTTCACGCTCTTGTAAAAACGCTCTAAATGGCGCAATGCCGGTTCCTGGACCAATCATAATGACTGGCGTGTTATCATCACTTGGCAAACGGAAGTTATCATTGTGCTCAGTGAATACGCGAACTTCACTGCCTTCTTCTGCAACACGACATAAGTAACCTGAACAGCCGCCTAGGTGGTTCTCACCAAAGGCGTCAAACTCAACGACACCAACGGTAAGGTGTACTTCGTCCTCAACCTCGCTTTGGCTCGAGGCAATGGAATACAAACGCGGCTGCACCTTGCGCAAACTATCAACCAACTCTTGAGCACCAATTTGTGCCGGATGCTGGAAAATCACATCAAACGTTTGTCGCGCTTCAATGTATTCACGCATCGCCGCTTTATCTTCGATAAGGGCTAATAGCTCTGGTGTGTTAGTAGCTAAGGCATACTTTTCCACAAACCCTGGGTAAGACTGAGTAAGTTCTAACTTCTCTATTAACGCATCACGTAGGCTGAGACTCTCATCACCGAGCGTTATTTGCGTAGCACCATCCAGCTGCAAGAGTGACAATACCTTGTCGACCTTGCTTTGCTCATTTAAAAAGTACACACCTAATGAATCACCTGGAGTGTAGGTAATATCCGACCCCTCTAAGGAGATCTCGATGTGACGCACATCTTTGCTCGAATCACGGCCGGTAATTTTTTGCACCGTCAGTAGCTCTGCTGCAAAGGGGTTTTTCTTGTTGTACTGACTTACCGCTGGGCTCGCAGCACCAAATGGCATGCTCACCACATTTGCCTCGCCGCCTTGTTGCGCTTTCAGCTCAGGCTCAAATGCATCTAGGGCTCCAGCAATCCAGGTCTCGCTTTGATCTTCATAGTCAACATCTAGATCAGCGCGTTGGTAAATGCTTTGCGCCCCGAGCTTAACTAAGCGCTCTTCAAAATCTTTCGCCGTTTGACAGAAGAACTCATAGCTAGAGTCGCCTAACCCAAGCACCGCAATTTTAACGTCATCAAGCTTTGGCGCTTTTTTGGTGGTTAAAAATTCATGTAAGGCCTCAGCATCTTCTGGCGGCTCGCCTTCACCATAAGTAGAAACCACGATGCTAATAAATTTTTCTTTCTTTAATGCTGTAGGCTTGTAGTCCGCCATACTAACTAGTTTCGCGGCTAACCCTCTGCTTTGGGCTTGCTCTTTAAGTTGTGTGGCCACAGCTTTCGCGTTACCCGTTTGTGACCCGTAAAGGATCGTTAAAGCAGCAGCCTCAGTGGCAGCGGGCGCACTCACAGCTCCACCAGCCAAGGCTGCAGTATTTGCATTGGCAGCGAGATAACCACTGACCCACGCCTGCTGAATTGGATTAAGTTCAGCCACCAAACCTTGGAGCTTCTGCACCTGTTCAGGTGTAAGCGGGCTTGCAGCCGCATGCAGCTGGTTTAACAACATTTTAATTCCTCTGACCCATGAAAAACGCCACCATTTAAGTTTGCGGTGGCTGATTAAATTCGTACTACGTTGGCAACCCAAGTCACTTTTTTGGGTTTTTGTTAGCGTGAAGCATACCTATGAGCGACGCTTGGAAAAAAGAATAGAATCTGCTTTGTTATTCCATTTGGTTATGAAATTAGAATTTATCCAACAAAAACAATTTAACGGATCAGCGACTATAGTTACCCTGTGTCACTTTGGGGTAATACTCCTTCGGCACAATTTATAACCAAAAGAATCAACAGGTATAACAATGAGAAATTTTTCACACAACATCGTGGCGCTCACGCTACTGTCAACGGCTAGTTTCGCTGCTCAAGCTCAGGTATTGGATAATGGTGGGTTTGAGGCTTGGAACGCGAATGTTCCTTCCGGGTGGAGCACGATCGATACTGGTATTGAAGTAAGTCAAGAATCTGCCAATATATATGCTGGCAGCTATGGTGCCAAGGTGCGCGTAACCACTGGCTCACAAAGCAGTACGGATCTACGACAAAGCGTTGACGTAAGTGCCGGCCAGCAATATCAATTTACCGTTTGGGTTAAACATACCGAAGGCAACGTGCGTGCACGGCTGTACGTTGATGGCTATCAAAACTACTCTAATCCAGCACAAACAAATCAATGGCAACAATTAAGCTATACCTATACTGCTACTAGCAGTGGTCAGATAGAAGTTGGCTTACGCTTTTATGATGTCAGTGGCTTTGATGGCAGTGAAGTGGTTTATATCGACGAATTTACTCCGAACAACGGCCACAGTGAACCACCAACAGGCTCTTGCAGTGAGCACACTGTCACCTTAACTCTGCACACCGATAACTATGGTAGTGAAACAAGCTGGGAGCTGAGCCAACAAGGGGGCAACGTTGCCAATGGCAGTGGCTACCAATCTAACCAAGAATACAATGAAGACATGTGCTTGGCCGATGGTGACTATACCTTCACCATTTTTGATAGCTATGGCGATGGGATGTGTTGTGGACAAGGCTCTGGCTCTTACGAATTAAGCAATGGCAGCACCGTACTAGCCAGTGGCGGGCAATTCACCTATTCGCAAGCCACATCTTTTACCCTTGGCGACAGCGACCCAGTAGAGCCCCCTCCAGTCGACGGATACTATAGCTCAGCTTCAGGGTTAAGCGGATATGCCTTAAAAACCGAACTACATAACCTCATCAGTAACCATACCAATCAGGGTTATGGTGCCATTTGGGGTTTCTATGATCAGTACGCTCGAGACAGCTATTATGAGAATGACAACAGTATTCTCGATCGCTACTCAGAGCGTCCTTCAAGCACTGACTCACACAGCTTCATTAGCATCAACGACCAATGTGGCAGCTACAGTCGAGAGGGTGATTGCTACAACCGCGAGCATAGCTTTCCAAAGAGCTGGTTCGGTGGCAAGGTTGAGCCTATGAACTCAGACGTGCACCATATTTTCGCATCTGACGGCTATGTAAATGCCAAACGTGGAAGTTATCCTTTTGGCGAGGTCGGCAGTGCTAGCTACACTTCCAGCAATGGTTCAAAATTAGGCGTTGCGCGCAGTGGCTTAGGTTACAGTGGCACGGTGTTTGAGCCAATTGATGAATTCAAGGGCGACTTTGCACGTGCCCACTTTTACATGGCAACACGCTATCAAGACCGTATTGCCGGTTGGAAGAACAATTCGACTTATGGCAGTGCCGTGCTTGATGGCAGCAGCAATCAAGTATTCAGCTCATGGGCACTGACGATGTTATTGCAGTGGCATCAGCAAGACCCAGTCTCTCAAGCAGAAATAGACCGCAATAACGGCGCTTACAACCATCAAGGCAATCGGAACCCTTATATCGATCATCCCGAGTTTGCAGCCCTGATTTGGCAATAGTCGTTCACAACTAAAAAGGCGCCAATTGGCGCCTTTTTACACTTTAAATAACTTTAATCTTGTTCTAAGCCGTACAGCGTAATCTCAATACCTGCACCAATAGCAGAAATACGAAGTAAAGTGTCGGCGCTAATGGCTTCATTAAAACATTTAGGCGAGTGACCAGAACTAAAGCCCAAATCAAACGTACGACGTGAGCAGCTCAGCCATTGTTTAAGTCCGGCTTTAGAACATGACTCAATCAGCTCGCACAACTCATTGATGGCTTTATCTGGGCTCGGGCTATCGACGTTAGCCTCAATACGCGCAAGCTGGCGTGTTTCGTCTTTGTCGTAGTGCAAAACAATGGCGCTTTTGTCTAAATCAGCGACTAGCGCGCTAATATCATGTTGTGACTCCAGCTCAAGATCCACATTAAGAAATTGAATATCTGCCATGCACCGTTCCTATTATCCACGCACTAGTTATTAACTGCGTCATTGTGTCACATTGACCGCCAATAACAAGAGCGTAAACTGAGTTACACCTGCCACAAAGACAACAACAATATGAATAAACGTCTTTTCAAGCACAGCCGAACATTACACAAATGGGCTGGATACGTACTTGTGTTGCAATTATTTGCATGGCTCATGGGTGGCCTTGTGATGAGCGCACTACCACTCGACAAGGTACATGGTAAGCATTTGGCAAAGCGCACGCTAGAGAACCCCTTTTCCAGTAGCGACTATACCGCCTCCTTGGATAACATTCGCATGCAGATGCCCTCACTGAGGCGGCTACAGTTTACTCACCGCCTCAATCAACCAATTATTATCGCGGCAGAGGGCAAGCAAGAGCATGTTTTTCACGCCCGAACGGGTCAGCTATCTGCGGCTCTTAACCAAGAGCAGGCTGAGCGTATTGCCTATAACCATTATCTTGGTGAAGGTAAGGTTAGCCTCGCAGAGCACCTTATCACTGGGCCACAGGAGATCGGTTACCGTCAAGATGTGTGGCGTATCGAGTTCGATGACTGGTGTGCAACAACGCTATATTTAGACGCGTACAGTGGCCAGTTTATTACTGTACGCTCAACTATTTGGCGCATTTTCGATTTCTTCTGGATGCTGCACATTATGGATTACCAAGAGCGCAAAGATTTCAACAACCCGCTGCTGATAAGCTTTGCAGCTGCCTCTGTGTTATTTGCTATCACAGGAGGTGTGTTGTTGCTGCAAAACCCACCTTGGCGACGGCGGAAAAAGCGCAGCTAATGTCTAAAGAGCGATGTCTCAAAGGTGAGCACACCGCCATTGCTATTTACGAAAGTGTTGCTTCAATAATTGCGCGAAGGCTTGGACCTTAGCACTGCGATGCACTTGATGGTGAGTCACCAACCAAATATCACTGTGCCAGCTTAACTCACTGCCAAGCACAGGCTTTAGCTGTGAGTATAAAGCTGCCACTTCTTTTTGCATCCCGCCAATCCCTAGGCCGCTGGCAATCGCCCGATTGGCATCAGACGTTTCTGACACCCGCAAGGTGATCTGCTCACCCGGTATATGCTCATCCACCCAAGCAAAATAAGGGACTCGACTATTGAACCCGGCCACACCAGATATGAAATGATGCTGTTGCAACTGGGCCATGGACTGTGGTTCACCGGTGCGAGCCAAATAACGTTCATGAGCGTACAACCCTGCCTCGATAGTACTGAGGTGTTGGGCAATATAATCGCCCTCATCTGGGCGCGGACCAGCACGCACAGCAATGTGTGCTTGGCCATGATCGAGGCGCAAGCGCTTTTGATCCAACAGCACTTCTAATTGAACCTGGGGGTGCAGTGTTTGAAACTGCTCACATACCGGCGCCAACACATCGATAAAGCCGCTTACTGTTGTTAGCAGTAACGAGCCAGACAAAGTCGTGTCTGCAGCCATAATATCGTTGTGTAATAACTCTAACTTCTCGTTGATTTGCTCTGCACTTGCAAACAGTTTGGCACCGGTTTCTGTCATGGAGTAACCTCGAGCATGACGGTGAAACAATCGCGCATTCAAACTTTGCTCGAGATGATTAATGCGTCTTAGCACTGTGCTATGGTGCACACCTAAGGCTTCGGCCGCTGAGGTAAGAGTCCCTCTTCTGGCAACTTCAAATGCTACTTTGATATCCTGCCAGTCGTTAAATTCTATCGCCATAGTTGCATTCTCTGTGTATATACGCACACAAGCTTTGCGTTTTTTGCGCTTTTTTGCAAGTCTGATTTTGGCTAAAGTACGTACTAACACAGACCAACTGACAGCATTAGGATATTCACTATGGCAACAGCAAAAATTATCGCCCTCGCAGGCAGCCTTCGTAAAAATAGTTTCAATCAGGCAGTGATCAATCATGCCGCACAATTGGCGCAACAGCAGGGCGGCGAAGTCGAAGTAATTTCTTTGGCGGAGTTAAACTTGCCCATGTTTGATGAAGACATTGAAGCACAAGGTGTACCAAGCAGTGCGCAACAACTAAAAGATAAATTGCGTTCAGCGGATGCTATTTTACTTGCCAGCCCGGAATACAATGGCTCAATCACAGCGGTATTAAAAAACGCCATAGACTGGGCATCACGTACTGAAGCCGGTGCGACGCCCGCATTTCGTAACAAGGTGGTAGCGTTATTCGCAGCGTCTCCTGGCGGGCTAGGTGGCCTACGCGGCTTAAATCACGTGCGTGACATCCTCAGTGGCATTGGCGCATTAGTGCTTGGTGACCAACTCGCTATTGCTGGTATCCACGGCTTTGTCAACGACCAAGGAGAGCTGACCGACAGCGCCACCAGCGAGAAAATAGCCGGGCTTACGTCACAACTTATCGACGTAACGTCTAAGTTGAAAAGCTAAAAAGCTGCCGGCGATAGCGATATAGCGCAGTGACGTTGCTGCTTACAAACAAGCCCTCAAGTAACGCAGCCATGGGGGAGCCTGCAGCAACGCCATACGCTAGCCAACAACCACTACCCAAGAGCATCAGTAAACGCATCGTCAATTGCCGGCGCTGAAATGCAGCGCAGGTTTGTATACAACTTCCCGCCAAAGCCCACAGCGAAATAGGCGACTGCCATACAAATAAAGTTGTCAGTATCGACAGAGCTATAAATATCACCATTAGCCGCCGCTGTTGATAATGAATACTGAGCGCAAAGCGCAAAGACGCCAGCAGCATCAGGATGGCACCGCTGTACTGAGTTAATAAAACATAATGGCCACTGGTCAGAGCCGTAGATAGCACCAGGCATATTAGGACACTGCGCCTTTGTGGTAATTGAAACGATACTAAATCGCAGACAATAGCGATAGCAACCAGCAACTGAGATAACCAAAACCAATCCATACTCCCTCCACTGCCGGAGTATGCCGAGTATAGGCTGGGGCCGCCTTAACCTTTGTTAATTCAATCCTAAACGAGCGCGTATCCGCGACAGACTCACGGCACTAATCCCTAAATATTTGGCCACTTGCGTAAGCGATAATTGCGCCAACCAGTGTGGTCGGTGGGTTAATAAAAACTGGTAACGCTGCTGTGGACTTTGCAGCAACAGGAAGGCTTCTTTAGACTCTTTAAATAATACTTGTTGCTGTAGCAAAGCCATAGTTAATGAGTGCCACCGAGGCTGTGCCAGCTCTGCCAGGGGCACACGCAACAAGCGGCTGGGTTTGAGTACCTCTAAGCTGTAGTTTGCAGGCTGTTGAGTGATCCAGGCGCTGTATATAAAGGCCAATTCACCCTGAAAATAGAACTCTTTATAATGTTGTTGTCCTTGCTCATCGAGATACGCGGCAACTAACACCCCGGATTGTACAAAGTATGCATAATTCTGTTGTTGTTGCTGTTCGAGCAATACATCATGAGTGTTCATCTCTAAGCTTTTGATAGCATTACTGTGAGCGAGTAACTGTTGCAGTTGCTCACTCACAACTTGACTGGCCTGCCCTAATTGCTGATAAGCCAAGACACAAGCCTTTGCAACTGATTAATTTTGCACATTTGTCGCTGCCAACTTTGCTTGAATAAAATCATTGTGAGTTACATAGAGTAAATCAGCTACACGGCGAATAACATGCTCTTCATGCTTATCTAATTGACCATCTGCATAGGCCAATCGCCATAACAACTCGATAATCTCAATACGCTCCTGTGCATTGGTATTGTCATTTATCTGCTTAGAAAAACGGAAGTAATCAATGGCTTCATCAAGGTCTTGACTGGCCGCTGTGATTAAGTTGTTTACTTCTTCCTCACCTAAATCAAAGTATTTCTGTAACAGCACGACCATGGCTTTGCGCTCATCTTCTTGTAGTTCGCTATCGGCACGCATAACCTCAACCAGTAGCGCTGCGACTGAGGTTTTAAAATCAGGCGAGTCATCTTGCTGTGGCTGTGACTGTAAAGAATTAAAGAACCGTTTTAAATTATTGAGCATGGCACGCCTCCCGCTTGGTGTTACACTCACTGTAAAGGATACTCCCAGTACACACAACAAGGGTTGTTTATGTCGTCATATCGCTATGCTTTTCTGCTTTTCATGGTCGCAATGAACTGGGGATGTAGCTACACTCCTGCGCCTATTGGTGAGCAAGAAAAGTTCTATGACTTTGATAATAAAGTGCATTACTACCAAACTAGGTTAAGTAAAAAGCGCTATCGTCTGGAAGTGGTTGAGGATGGCTACCAACAGTTCACCAACCAGAGTGTGTTTTTATTACGTCACAGTGCTCAGTTGTGTAACGATTCCACCTTCTCTTTGCGCATTACCCAAGGTGTGCAAGACTATGAACGCTTCCCTACTCACCCGCGAGGTTATGAGCCCAACTTGGTTGCTGAGCTCATTTGTGAGTAGCCCTGCGCAATTAGTCTTTATATCCCCAAGGGGCTTTTGGCGGGGTAATGGGCTGGGTCAAATCAAAATCAACGCGAAACTCTCGTCCTTGGCGCACTAGCCGATAAGTAAATTGCTCTGGGTAAATATACATTTGCCAAGTATTACCCTCTGATTGCGGGATCCCTTGCTGTACAAATAACTCTTTAGAGTACTGATCGGCCGGGAATGACTGCATGGTGGCATAACCGGCATCCACGGTATGACCGCCGTACATAGTCGAGACGTCATCGCTGCCATCCTTATGGCGATGGTCATGCTTTAAGCTTAAACCACTGCCCGTTTTAGTAATAATCCAGGTGCGCGAGGCATCATCACCGACATGAAACGGCACTTGTAACTCGCGCTCTGTACAACGGCGCACGTGCATAACCAGCTTTGCTTCGCTGAAGCTACTTGGTCCAGCGTTATCAACCGTCACCTTTCCTTGATACGCTTTACCACAATGCGCTTTGATATTATTAAAAAATGCATCGTGGGAAGGGATTGAGACCAAAGGCGCAGGGCGCGCTTGCGCACCAGTGGCAACAGCGCCTATCACAGATAACGCCGCACACGTAATCGCTAATTTCATGCTGAGTTCCAAGTAAAGTAAAAGCGCCAATATAGCGCTTTCACTGTTGCTTTCCTACTTTTTACGTTGAAGTACTAGCGGCCACTCACTGCCAGGGGCGCTGCGCCTTTAGTTGCTGTTCAAAGGCATCAATTTGAGCATTGTATTGCTCAGTCACACCGATAAAATCCAGGCCACTTAGCAACCGCTCTTTCACGTCTGCACGTACCGAGAAAGTAATCGGTGCAAAGCGTGAACTGCGCAGCTGCTGATTCGCCAAGTCCACCTCAATATGCAGTGCTTGCTCAGACTCACACAGTGCAAATAAGGCATCCAGCTGCGCGCTCGCCAAGGCGATAGTCAACATTTGGTTATTAGCACAGTTATTAAAGAAGATATCAGCAAAGCTCTCGGCAATGATCACCGTAAACCCATATTGCTTCAGTGCCCAGGGTGCGTGCTCCCGTGACGAACCACAGCCAAAATTATCACGGCTAAGAAGAATACTAGCCCCTTGGTATTGCGGGTAATTAAGCACAAACTCTGGATCGGGTTGGCCATCGCCAAGGTAACGCCAATCGTAAAACAGGGCTTTATCGAACCCATCTCGACTGGTGGAGGTTAAAAATTGCTTGGGGATAATCTGGTCGGTGTCGACATTATTCTTATCCAACGGGGCCACTAGCCCCTGATGAAAACAGCTCATTGTGCCTCTCCTTGAATATCAGTAAAGCGCCCAGTTATTGCGGCCGCAGCGGCCATCGCCGGACTCACCAAGTGGGTGCGCCCGCCCCGCCCTTGGCGTCCTTCAAAATTGCGGTTGGAGGTCGACGCACAACGCTTGCCCGGAGCGAGTCGGTCATCATTCATAGCTAAACACATGGAGCATCCAGGCTCTCGCCATTCAAAGCCTGCGGCTTTGAAAATATCCGCCAAGCCTTCTTCCTCAGCCTGCTGTTTTACCAGTCCTGAGCCGGGCACAATTAATGCTTCTATGTCTTTGGCTACCTGCTTACCGGCGACCACCGCAGCGGCCGCGCGCAAGTCCTCAATGCGGCTGTTGGTGCATGAGCCAATAAACACCGTATCGACACAGATATCACTGATCTTTTGCCCAGGTCGCAAATCCATATACTTTAAGGCACTGCGAATAGCATCAGCCTTTATCAAATCCGTTTCTTTATCCGGATCGGGAATAACCTCATCCACGCCCAGCACTTGCTCTGGACTGGTACCCCAGGTGACTTGTGGCTGCACCTGCTGAGCATCAATGTCGATGATCTTATCGAAGTGCGCGTCAGCATCCGAGTGCAATGTGCGCCAATAGGCAACGGCCTTGTCAAAGTCTTCACCTTGCGGGGCAAAAGGCCGCCCTTTAATATACTCATAGGTGGTTTCATCGGGGGCAATAAGTCCTGCTTTGGCCCCCATTTCAATGCTCATATTGCACAGCGTCATACGCGATTCCATCGACAAAGCGCTAATTGCCTCGCCACAGAACTCGGCAACATAACCGGTGCCACCCGCCGTTCCTAACTGGCCGATTATAGCCATAATTAAGTCTTTCGCTGTTGCCGTGCTTCGCAGCTTGCCATGAACGTGAATTTTTAACGACTTCGCCTTTTTTTGCTGCAATGTCTGGGTGGCAAGCACGTGCTCAACCTCGGACGTACCAATACCGTGAGCCAATGCCCCAAACGCACCATGCGTGGAGGTATGGCTATCACCACAGACAATGGTAGTCCCGGGCAGCGTGATCCCCTGCTCGGGACCCATCACATGCACAATGCCCTGATTAATGGAGTTGAGGTCGTACAATCTAATGCCGAATTCATCACAATTCGCCTGCAATGCCAGTAACTGGTTACGCGAGACAGTACTTGCGGCATCCAAAGAGCGAGATTTGGTCGAGACGTTGTGATCCATGGTTGCGAAGGTTTTTTCTGGACAACGTACGGTGCGATTTTTCTCGCGCAATCCGGCAAAGGCTTGGGGTGAGGTGACCTCATGCACAAGATGACGGTCTATGTACAGTAAGTCGGTTTGTTCATTTAGGCTGGCGACGCAATGAGCCTGCCAAATTTTATCGTATAACGTGTATGCCACTTGCTACATCCTTTTACTAGTTAAATGCGCTCGACGATGGCTGCCGCTACATCGCGCGTGGTATAGCCTGCATCGGGAAAGATATCTGGCGTGCCAACCCCTGCAGCTACGGCTTCGGCTACGGCTTTCTCAATACGCCGTGCAGCCTCGTCTTGCGCTAATGAGTAGCGCAACATCAATGCCGCACTAAGTATTTGCGCAATGGGATTAGCGACCCCTTTACCAGCAATATCTGGTGCCGAGCCGCCGGCAGGTTCATATAAACCGAAGCCGGATTGATTAAGACTAGCCGAGGGCAACAACCCCATAGAGCCGGTGATCATGGCGCACTCATCAGACAAAATATCGCCAAACAAGTTGTCACACAGCAGCACGTCAAACTGGCTCGGCTGCTTCACGAGCTGCATCGCGGCATTATCAATGTAGATATGATCGAGCGTGACATCCGGGTAGTCTTTACTTACGTCATTCACTACCTCTCGCCACAACACACTGGTGGCCAAGACATTGGCCTTATCTACCGAGGTAACATGATTATGGCGCAGCCGCGCCGCTTCAAAAGCAAACCGAGCGATGCGCTCAATTTCACTACGAGCATAGGTTTGCGTATCAAACGCAGCTTCGTGCTGCCCTTCACCACTGCGTCCTTTCTCTCCGAAATAAATCCCCCCTGTTAACTCGCGTACACAGAGTATATCGAAACCATGAGCGCTAATATCTTGGCGCAGCGGAGAGGAGGTGCTCAGTGCAGGCAATAATTGCGCCGGGCGTAAATTACAAAATAACCCAAAGTGTTTGCGTAGCGGCAATAATGACGCCCGCTCCGGCTGTTGCTCCGGGGGCAGGTTTTCCCATTTTGGTCCCCCTACGGCGCCAAACAGTATCGCGTCAGCGGTTTCACATGCCGCCAGCGTTTGCTCCGGCAGCGCTACACCAAACTCATCAATGGCGCCGCCGCCAACGGCGTGATGGTGCAGGTTAAGGCTAAAGCCAAATTCGCGACTGCAGGCCGCTAATACCATTTCTGCTGCGGCCATCACTTCTGGACCAATGCCATCGCCGGGTAATACGGCGATACTGTAACTGTTTTGACTCATCCTGCTTTCCTTTGTTGCTGCTTTAAGCTCGACACTTGCTGTGCTCGATGAATAATGTTGTAAACGCGGATCATGGCACGTACCGACGCTTCGACGATGTCGGCGGCAAGCCCCGCACCGTGATAGGTACGCCCCTGATATTGGGCAATAATGTCAACCTGGCCTAAAGAGCTAGCTCCTTGCCCGGTGGCATCTAAGTTGTATTCAATCACCTCCACCGCCATGCCGGTTAGTCGGGCTATGGCAGCAAAAGACGCTTCTACCGGGCCGTTACCCGTGGCCGCTTCTTGACGCTGTTCACCGGCAATACTCAAGCCGATGGTCGAACTGGCGACTGATTGTGAGTTCGACGCGGAATTAACAAACTGCAACTGGTAATAATCGTCTTTATCGGTGATTTGATTGAAATAAATAATGGCTTCAAGGTCGTAGTCGTATACCGTGCCTTTTTGATCGGCTAGCTCCAAAAAGCTGGCGTATAAGCTATCCATATCGTAGTCACCGCCTTGATAACCTAGTTCACTCAAGCGATGTTCAATAACATGGCGGCCTGAGCGTGAGGTCATATTCAGTTGATTATTGGGCACTCCAACACTCTCTGGCGACATGATTTCATAGGTATTTTGCGCCTTGAGTACACCGTCTTGGTGAATACCTGAGCTGTGGGCAAAAGCATTTTCGCCGACAATGGCCTTGTTCGGCTGTACTGGCATATTGCAGATCTTAGCGACCTGGCGCGACGCCCGATATATCTCCTCACTGCGAATATCGCTGTGCACTTGCAGATGGTCTTGGCGCATTTTCATGATCATCGCTACTTCCTCTAACGAGCAATTTCCAGCGCGCTCACCAATGCCATTAATGGTGCATTCGATTTGTCGTGCTCCCGCTTGCACAGCGGCAATAGAGTTGGCTACCGCTAAGCCTAAATCATTATGGCAATGCACACTTAAGCGCGCTTGATCAATATTGCTGACATGCACTTTGAGATAACGGATCATGGCCGCGTATTCATCTGGAGTAACATAGCCGACCGTGTCAGGCAGATTAATGGTGCTGGCGCCAGCGGCAATGGCGCGCTCAACGACGTAACATAAATCATCATGGGGGGTGCGCCCGGCATCTTCGCAGGAAAACTCAACGTCATCGGTGTATTGGCGGGCTTGGCTAATTGCTTGCACCGCCATGTCGGTGGCCTCGGCGAGCGTCATGCGTAGCTTATGTTCCAGGTGCAGTGGACTGGTGGCGATGAAGGTATGTATGCGGGCCCGCTGCGCGCCCTTGAGCGCCTCCCCGCATGCTTCAATGTCTTTGCTCACTGCTCGTGCTAAGCCACAAATAATGGGCCCTTGCACCTCATTAGCAATACGCTGGACAGCACGGAAATCAGCAGGGCTGGACACCGGGAAACCAACTTCCATCACATCCACGTTAAGACGACTGATTGCATGAGCCAGTTGCAGTTTGTCGTCTTCCGTCAAACTTGCTTTCAATGCTTGCTCACCATCGCGAAGGGTGGTGTCAAATATCCATACCTTGTCTTGCATACTCAGTCCTCTAAAAGATTACCGCCGGAAATAAAAAACCCCGCTCGGGAGGGCGGGGTTGTGTTCGTTTCGTATTACTAACAATCAATACATCACGCCCCGCTAAAGCTCACAAGGAGTAGCAGGTTTAGGAGCAATGTAATGAATTGATTGGTGCGCATAATTGAGCATCGCTGTTAGTAAGATGGCTATTTTTTAACACTAAGAGAACAGCGGGGCAAGCATAAATATTTCAACAATACCGGTTAAAACCCGCAAATAAAGAAATATAAATCCAATAAAAACAACCAAAATGAATTAATATAACAAATTAGAGATCAAGAGAACAAAGAAGGCGCTCGAGAAACAGAAATAGCGCCAAGGTTATTTTATTTTCCAAAAGCGTTTATTTGCTCGCTTTTTGTGCATAGTGGTTGCCGCCATGAGAGATATAACGCAGCTGCCAAATCAGCCGTTCTATTAACTCCTCACGCGACTGCCCTTCTGGGTCGAGCGCTTCAGCGCCAGATGTGAACACTATGGTGACCATGGCTTCGGCTTGCATATGGGCGTGCGAGGCATCACAGCGCGTCTCGCTTTCCAAATAATGCGCTAATTCGAGGATAAAATGCTTAATTTCTCGGGCCACGGCGGCACGGAACGCTTTTGAGGTGCCTGAGCGCTCGCGCAATAGCAGTCGAAACTGATTCGGTTGATTATCGATAAACTCCAAAAAGGTCAGTACCGATGTGGAAATGACGCTGCCACCACTGGCTATTCGTCGCCGAGCTTGGCGCATTAGCTGACGCAGAGTCAGGCCTGCCTCATCAACCATAGTTAAGCCCAGCTCATTCATATCTTTAAAGTGGCGGTAGAAAGAAGTGGGAGCAATCCCCGCCTCGCGCGCGACTTCACGTAAACTCAAATTGGAAAAGCTATGTTCAGCACTGAGCTGATTGAATGCTGCTTCTATCAGAGCTTGACGAGTTTTTAGTTTTTGCTGGGCGCGAACTCCGGCCATCTTTGCCACCTAAGCAGTTAAAAACTTAAGTCTAATACTTGACGCTAAAGGATTGAACCTCTATTTTAGCGTACAGTTGTACGCTGAGATTATTTATAGAATAGTTATAGAATGAAAAAACCACCTATTTTGTGGGTCAATGTGCTATTTTTTAGCCTGTCATTTTTGGCCGCCATTACGTTAGTTCCCTGGTATGGAATCACCTACGGATACACAAGCGCGCACTGGATTGCCTTTATTGCCTGTATGTTTTATGCCGGGCTGTCGATCACGGCTGGATATCACCGATTATGGGCGCACAAAGCCTATGAGGCACACCCTGTTATCGAAGTGATTTTCGCACTCGGCGGGGCCTTCGCACTGCAAAACAGTGCGTTGCATTGGAGTAGCGATCACCGCGTACACCACGGCCAGGTTGACGATCCAGTAAAAGACCCCTACGCCGCCACGCGCGGATTCTGGTACAGCCATATTGGCTGGATGCTCAGAGATTATCAGGGTGAACAATACAGTAATTACAACAACGCCCGTGACTTACAGCGCAATAAAGTAGTGATGTGGCAGCACCGCCATTATATGAAGCTGGTCTGGGCGATGAACCTCGGCCTGCCGCTGCTATTAGGGCTGATCTTTGGTAACGTGCTAGGCATGATGTTACTCGCAGGCTTACTGCGCCTGGTACTATCACAACACTTTACGTTTTTTATTAATTCTTTGGCGCATATTTGGGGTTCACGCCCATACACCGAAAAAAACACCGCCCGCGATAATGGTTTCTTGGCGCTATTAACTTATGGTGAGGGCTATCATAATTTTCACCATATTTTCGCCAGCGACTATCGCAATGGCATTCGTTGGTGGCATTATGATCCGACCAAGTGGCTGATCCGCGCCTGCTCATGGGTCGGCTTAGCGAAAAAGCTAAAGCGCACTCCAGTGGAGCGTATTGAGCGCGCCAAAGCACAAACTTTAATGAGCCGTACCCAAGGTAAACTGGCAGCCATTGAAAGTGCTCAGGAAAAACTGGTTTTGCTTCAAAGCGAGTATGATGTACTGTTGAAAAAACTTCAGCATTTTTGCCAAGTGCAAAAGCAAGTACTTGAAGCAAAGCGCGATTCGGTGCTGCAACAATGCGAAAAATCCGCTTTAATGAAGCAATACCATGAATTAGAAGATGCCTGGCAAGCGCAAAAACAAGCTTGGTTAGCCCTCAACGCCCGCTTGCTTAAGGCTCATTGTTAATGCCCTAAGGAGTCACCGTGGCAAAGCAAACAGCAAGCAAAAAACAGCAACCTAAAGCAGAGGCATCGTATCAGTACGATGCCATTATCATTGGCACAGGTCCTGGCGGTGAAGGAACCGCCATGAATCTTGCGAAAAGCAATAAGAAGGTTGCTGTCATTGAACGTCAGCAAGCCGTAGGCGGTGGCTGTGTGCACTGGGGAACCATCCCCTCAAAGGCGTTGCGACACTCTGTGAGCCGCTATATTGAGTACAAAGCAAACCCGCTATTCAATATCACCGAACGCCCAGGGCGCATTACCTTTGCCGACATCTTGAATCATACCAGTTCAGTGATCTCTAAACAGTCAAGTTTACGCAGCAGCTTTTACGAGCGTAACCGCATTGACTTGTTTCAAGGAGAAGCCAGTTTCGTTGATAAAACAACAGTGAACGTGCAGCATCAAGATGGTTCGTTTGAACGCTTAAGCGCGCCTATTATTGTAATCGCCACGGGCTCACGCCCTTACCGCCCTAAAGAAATTGATTTTAACCATCCTCGGGTATTCGACAGCGACACCATTTTAAGCCTCAAAGATGATCCTCAGCGCATCCTTATTTACGGTGCTGGCGTGATTGGCTGTGAGTACGCATCTATTTTTAAAGGTTTGGGCATGAAGGTAGACTTGGTCAACACTCGCGACCGTTTGCTGGCCTTTATGGATGATGAAATATCCGACGCTTTAAGTTATCACTTTTGGAACAGTGGCATCTTCATTCGCCATAATGAGGAATTCGACCACGTCGAAACCAAAGACGATGGCATTATCATGCATATGAAATCAGGCAAGCGCGTTAAAGCCGACTGCTTATTATTTGCCAACGGCCGTACCGGTAATACCGATACCCTAAACTTGCAAGCCATTGGTCTTAAAGCCGACGGTCGTGGTCAGCTGAAAGTCAACGAGAGCTACCAAACCGAAGTCGATAATGTTTATGCCGTTGGTGATGTGATTGGTTACCCAAGTCTAGCCAGTGCAGCTTTTGATCAAGGCCGTATTTGTGCCGATGCCATTGTTCAAGGTGAGTGCAAAGAAAAGCTGATTATTGATATTCCTGCCGGGATTTATACCATTCCTGAGATGAGTTCAGTGGGTAAAACAGAGCAACAACTCACCGCCGCAAAAATTCCTTATGAGGTGGGTCGCGCCCAATTTAAACACCTAGCTCGAGCGCAAATCGCTGGCACCGACGTCGGTAGTTTAAAAATTCTTTTCCATAGTGAGACTAAAGAAGTACTGGGTGTGCATTGCTTCGGCGAACGCGCCTCGGAGATTGTCCACATCGGCCAAGCTATTATGGAGCAAAAAGGCAGTGGCAATAATGTCGAATACTTTGTTAACACCACCTTCAACTATCCTACGATGGCCGAGGCCTACCGCGTTGCAGCGCTTAACGGGCTAAACCGTTTGGTTTGATACACATCATATATAACTGAAAAAATGGGCATTGTGCCCATTTTTTCTATAAGAGCTCTTGTTCGCCTGTAAAATTATTGTAAACTCTTAAACATATAAGAAAAAAAAGACAGGTAATGAGGGAATGGGTATACGTGCATTAGGGCTTTGTGCCGCGCTCGGTCTTGCTAGCTTCACCGCTTTCGCTGACTACTCCAGTGCAACAAAAGATCTCAAAAATGAAGATTACACTGCTGCGTTTAACGAATTTAAACAGCTAGCACAACAAGGCCACGCTAAGGCAATGTACGAGCTGGCACGTATGTATGAACTTGGGCTCGGTACCGAGGAAGATATTTACAGTGCATTCTCGTGGTACATGATTGCTTTGGACTTTGGCAACGATGATGCCAAAGATCGCTATCGTAAGATCCGTCGTTTGGTCCCTTCGCGCAAAGAAGGCAAAGATCACTACAAAGCGCTCGCTCGTGATTTTGGTTTTGATGTTCACCAGCGCGTCTTGGCTCCAGTAAAAGATAAATCTGGACATGATGCCCGCTATATCACCGTCAAAAGCAAAGTTGAGCCGGAGTATGGAAGTAGCTTATCTGAAGTACAAAGTGCTTGGGCTACCGTGGGCTTTGACGCTAATCAACAAGGCCAGGTTGTTAACCACCGTGTTATTGCTTCATTCCCTAAAGATGTCATTGATGACGCCGCCCTAGAGGCCATTAGCCAATGGCAATATAAGGTGCCCAACGACTACAGTGGTGAACCGCAAGCCGTTTATGACCTAACCCACACCTTCAAGTTAGAAGCTTCTAAAAAGAGCCATCGTCGCGAGTATGAATCGCAGTTAGCTGAGTATGCACAAAAGCTAAAAGCACTGGCCGAAGATGGTAATAACTATGCTCAGGCTCGCTATGCCATGATGCTAGAGAGCGATCTGATTGAACAGTCAAAAGATCACTATCTAGATTGGTATTACCGTGCTGCCCGCAATGGTAACTATGACGCGCAATTGTGGATGGTGCGCTGTTTTGAGTACGGCACCGCGTGTAAAGCCGATAAAGATAAAGCCTTTTCATGGTTAGAGCTTGCAAGTAACAGTGGTAATGAGCGGGCACAGTATCAACTAGCAACTAAACTACTTGATTATGAAACCATTCATTATGACTTAGATAGAGCTGCAGATATCCTCAGAAAAGCAACTCATAACCAGTATTTACCAGCCATGATCGCATACGCAAAGTTGCTCGCTTTCGCAGACAAAGAGTCAATTCGTAATTACGAAGAAGCGGTAAAATATGCCGAGCTAGCGCGCTCAGATGCGCCTGACAACCCAGTGTTACTGTCAGTACTGGGAGTGGCTTATAGCGAGCTGGGTCGCATGCAACAGGGCGAAAAGTACCTGCGCCAAGCCTATGACGAAGCTAAACGTCGTAATTGGCCAACACAAAACTACTTAGAGCTGATGGAAGGCCGCGCATCCATGATGGCCAATGGCACCAGCTTAATATATTAACGCCTGATATAACCTCTTCATTACAAATACAAAAAAGCCCGCGAAAGCGGGCTTTTTATTGCTTAGTAAATCGTTACTTGTGGTATTTACGGCTTAACTCACCTACGGCATTAATAAACGCACCAGCGTGCTCTGGGTTAACATCCGGAGTAATACCGTGGCCCAGGTTAAAGATATGTCCTGTGCCCTCGCCAAAGCCTGCAAGAATAGTTTCAACCTCTGAGCGGATGCGCTCAGGCGAAGCATGCAGCATAGACGGGTCCATATTTCCTTGCAGAGCGACTTGGTCTCCCACTCGGCGCTTAGCATCGGCAATATCAATGGTCCAATCCAAACCGATTGCATCACAACCGGTAGCCGCGATTTTTTCAATCCATTGGCCGCCATTTTTAGTGAACAAGGTGACAGGCACTTTACGACCATCATGCTCCCTGATTAAACCATCAACGATCTTTTGCATGTAACGCAAAGAAAACTCTTCGTAATCACGCGGGCTTAACACCCCACCCCAAGAATCGAATACCATGAGTGATTGCGCACCGGCCTTTACTTGCGCATTCAAATAGCTAGTAACCGAGTCTGCGAGCTTATCTAATAGCAAATGTAAAGTTTTAGGCTCAGCAAATGCCATTTTCTTAATTTTGCCGAACGTCTTGCTGCTACCGCCTTCAACCATGTAAGTAGCAAGTGTCCAAGGCGAGCCAGAAAAGCCTATCAGTGGCACCTCACCTTTTAATTCTCGGCGAATAGTACGCACTGCATTCATCACATAGCCAAGCTCGTCTTCAGGGTCTGGAATAGCAAGATTGGCAACTTCTTGATAGCTACTTAATGGGCGCTCAAACTTAGGCCCTTCTCCGGTTTCGAAGTAAAGCCCAAGACCCATTGCGTCAGGAATAGTAAGAATATCACTGAAGAGTATGGCGGCATCTAAAGGGTACCGACGCAGTGGTTGCAGAGTCACTTCACAGGCCAGTTCCGCGTTCTTACATAAGCTCATAAAGTCACCCGCTTGAGCTCGTGTAGCGCGATACTCAGGGAGGTAACGTCCAGCTTGACGCATCATCCAGACCGGAGTTTGGTCCACTGGCTGTTTTGCTAGGGCGCGAAGATAACGATCATTTTTCAATTCGCTCATGGCGTGACTCTTTTTTACTGAAAATAAACTGCGATTATTCTAACACAACCGTACTGTGGCACTATGAATTAGATCATTGAATCAAACAAAATCTTGCGCTTTTAAAAAGATTCACTGTTCAGCTTTTAGTGATTTTTGATAAAAAAAAGTAAATTTTTCTGTTAAAGAACTTGCAACACACATACGACCTTGGTATAACTATATCCGTTGCTAGAGAACAATAATAAAAAGCTAGAAACACATTAAATAAAAAGAAGCTCGGTCAACGAGACTGCTAAAGAAATTCGGCCACCCTTGCGGTGGCTTTTTCTTTTCTAACGCCTTCCCCCGCAATACGCCTTGTATAGCCAAGTTTTATGCTGATTCCATACACTTATAGATCGATTAATTCGCAAAAATAGGTTGACCTTTGACGCAGATTTCCTTTTTATAGGGGTATGACCAACGCAGGTTAGGAGAGCAACGATGTTATCGCGGTTGGAAAAAGCACAACAGAAATGGGGCGGCAGCCACACAGTTATTGATAAATGGTTAGCAGAGCGCCAGGAGCTGCTTGTGCAGCACTGCAATATGGCGGGCAATTCGCACAACGCGAAGCATGATAAAGCATTGCCCGAGCCGGCGACTATCCAGCAATTTTGTCAGTTGTTAATGGATTACTTATCTGCCGGACACTTTGAAATCTATGATGACATCGTTAAGCAATGTGAAAGTCGTGGACCAGAGAGCTTAGAGCTGGCTCAATCCCTTTACCCACAAATTTCTGCAACTACAGATGTGGCTTTAGACTTTAACGACAGCTACGCCGAGGTTAAAGGTGATGACCTGATGGAAAACTTCGACAATGACTTGTCAGCATTAGGGGAAGCACTTAGCACCCGCTTTGAATTAGAGGATGAACTAATTCACAACCTCTACACCAATCATACATAGAAAAATAAAGCCTCAGCAAAAAGGAGGCGTTTTTTTAGTGCTTTACAGACACAAAAAAAGAGAGCCTAGGCTCTCTTTTTTTATCTAGCTACTTATTCTGCTGCAGCTTCTTCTTTAGGCTTAACAATCTCGAGCAACTCAACTTCAAATACTAAAGTAGAGTTAGCTGGGATCTTGCCAAGGTCACGCTCGCCATAAGCAAGCTCTGACGGAATAGTAAATTTGTACTTCGCACCCACAGGCATAAGTTGTAGGCCTTCAGTCCAACCTGGGATCACACGATTAAGTGGGAAGGTAGTCGGTTCGTTACGTGAGTATGAGCTGTCGAACTCAGTGCCATCAAGTAAAGTACCTTTATAGTGTACTTTTACAGTATCTGTTTCAGCAGGCTTTTCACCATCACCTTGCTCAAGTACTTCGTACTGCAGGCCTGACTCAGTGACTTCAACGCCTTCTTTTTTAGCATTTTCAGCAAGGTACTTCTCGCCCTCTGCTAGGTTTTCTTGTGCTGCCGCTTTCGCCTGCTCTTGTTGCTTAGCGCGAACAGACTCGTCTAGTGCAGTCAGTACTTCACGGATTTTTTCTTCTTCGATTTTTGCATCACCAGCAAGTGCATCTTTAAAACCACGTAACATAAGCTCTTGATCAAGCTCGATACCCAGTTCTTTTTTATCGGCTAAATCTTTGTTTAAGAAGTTACCAACAGACGCACCAATGCCATAAGATTGCTGCTGAGCTTCGGTTTCTAGTTTTACTTCTTTTACCTCTGGCTTAGCCGCTTCTTGATTACACGCCGTAAGTGCTAGTACAGACGCTGCAACGAGCGATAGCTTAATTGTTTTTTTCATACATAGTCTCCAGCAACTTGGTGTTGCCATTTTAAGGTTACAAAACTAAATTTTGATTAGAGTTAGCATAAAGCTAGCTCTGGCTTTCAACTCCAGCATGAGGCTGTTTTTCTAATTACTTTAATGAAATAATTAGGAAAACAACCTAGAGTTGTGACTTCTAGTCTAACTGCTTGCGACAGCAGAGTTAAGGGACGCTGGTAAATTTATGTTAATAATTCGCTCACTCTCCATTGTTATCTGCTTAGCGCTCTTAATTGCTTGCCAGCCACAACATTCGGATGCCATAAAGCAGTATCAACATGCCAGCGCAGGGGCTTTTGATGCCGCCATTTCTGCCGATGGCCAATACAGCTTGGTCTCCACCATAGAACATGGTGTCGCAGTCTGGGACAATCAAGCCAATGCGTTAAAATTTCAATGGTACCTTAAAGAAGATGAACAGAATCTTGTTATCGCATTAGCTATTGCCGACGACAATAGCACCGCTGTCACGGCAACTAAAACAGAGTTTGCAGTGTGGGATATACAAAGCGGTGAGAACCTTGGCTTTTATAGCATTAAGGCGTCTCACATTCGTGACATCGCCATAGCAAATCAAGGCCGTTATGTGCTTTATGGTCGTGCTGATGGGGTCGCTGTGCATGTAGATTTACAAACCGGGCGGCGCATTGAGTTTTTAGGCCATCAAGAGAAAATTAACGCCGTCGCCTTATCACCTAACGGCCGCTACGCGCTAAGCGGTGCCAATGACTACGCAGCTTATCTGTGGGATACGCGAAGTGGCCAAGTGGTCTATCGCTTTAACCATGCTAGTCGCGTCACCCAAGTTGCACTCGACCCCCAAGGGCGCTTCGCTTTTAGTGCTGGGAGCAAACGCCAAGCGAGTATTTGGGATTTGCGCACAGGTGCACAACATAGCCAATTGCAGTATATTGCGCGACAAAAGATTTTCAGCGCGGTGCGCTTTTCCAATGATGGTCAATGGCTGGCTACAGGTTCGCCTAGCCGCGAGCTTGCGCTATGGGATACTCACTCGGGTAAGCGAGTATTAGACTACCAAGTGGCAGCTAGAGCAAATAGCCAGCCAAAATCTGCGGTGGTGTTTGCCGTCGCCTTTACCAACAACAATCAATTACTCACGGAGAGCTCCAGCGGCTTGAGTGAATACTTCAACATAAAGGGCATGCCATGAACCAATTAGAAACACGTATAGAGAACCTTGAAGCCAAGGTAGCGTTTCAAGACGAAACGATTGATGTGCTCAATGATGAAATCAAGGCCCACCAGCAGCAACTCGCTAAAATGCGCCGACAAATGGAATTGCTGGGTGAGAAGCTAAGAGAAGTGCAAAGTAACTCCGGTGGCACGCAAGAACTTGAGCCACCGCCGCCGCATTATTAATTATTCCGGCTTGAAAACGCCAATCACTTGTTCAAACTGACGCGTGGACGCCTGCACGGCGTTTTCGGGCTGGGTCATAATATGGCCACATTGCACGCACTGCACTTTTTCTACATCGTGCTCTTTATATAGCATCATGGTGTCCATTTGCTGACATTCAGGGCAGCTAGCCCCTGCGATAAAGCGCTTTTTCTGTTTCATTATCATTACCTCTTTGGCCATCGCCGCGTGTGGCTTGGTGCAGCAACTGCCGCTAGTGTATCACAAAAACTTTCCCGCTTGAGTGTGCTGGCCGTGTTATCATTCGCACATTACTAATCAGCGTGCAGTAACTATGATTCAGATTACCGATATCGAGCTTTTACGCGGCCCTAAATGCTTGTTAAAAAATGCCAATGCCACCTTGTTCCCGCAGCATAAAGTGGGCCTAGTGGGCAGCAACGGGTGCGGTAAATCAAGCCTGTTTGCCCTACTCAAAGGTGAGCTACAACTCGATGCAGGCAACGCTAAGGTGCCAAAAGAGTGGTCTATAGCCTCGGTAAAGCAGGAAACGCCTGCATTGGCGATCACTGCCTTGGAATACGTGCTACAAGGTAATCCGGATTACTACGCGTTGCGTTGTCAGCTTAAACAAGCAGAGCAACAAGGCGATGGCGAGACACAAGCTCAAGTGCACCAACAGCTTGAGCTGATGAAGGGCTATAGTACTGAGGCCAAAGCTGGCGAATTGCTGCATGGCCTCGGCTTTTCCAATACCCAAATAGACTATGCGGTCAGTGACTTCTCTGGTGGTTGGCGTATGCGCTTGAATTTGGCGCAAGCGTTGATCCGTGATGCCGATTTATTGTTGCTGGATGAACCTACTAACCACCTAGACTTAGACGCTGTATATTGGCTCGAACGATTTTTACGCAGCTATGCCGGGACCTTGGTTCTGATTTCTCACGACAGGGAGTTCTTAGATGCAGTAGTCGGTGAAATTTGGCATATCGATCAGCAGCAAATTAATGCTTATAAAGGTAACTACTCTCAATTTGAGCGACAAAAAGCCGAGCGTTTAGCGCAACAACAAGCGCAATTCGACAAGCAACAAGAGCAAATTGCTCACTTGGAAAAGTTTATTACCCGCTTTAAAGCGAAAGCCAGCAAGGCCAAACAGGCGCAAAGCCGCGTGAAAGCCCTGGAGCGCATGGAAAAACTGGCGCCTGCGCATGTCGACTCGCCGTTTGATTTTAGCTTCGCAGAGCCGGATGCCCTGCCCAACCCCTTGATTGCCCTCGATGGCGCCCAGGCCGGCTATGGTGACACCACCATTTTACACAGTATTAAGCTAAACCTAGTCCCGGGCAGCCGCATTGCCCTACTCGGGCGCAATGGCGCAGGTAAATCGACATTAATTAAGCTACTAGCCCAAGAGTTGGCCCCGCAAGCGGGTGATGTATTTTTCCACCAAGGCCTCAAAGTGGGTTACTTTGCTCAGCACCAGCTTGAAGCGCTTGATTTACAAGCAAGCCCGGTAACTCATTTACAGCGCCTAAACCCGCAGGCCAGCGAGCAATCGCTACGCGACTTTTTGGGTGGCTTTGCCTTTATCGGCGATAAAGCCTTAGACCCTGTAGCGCCGTTTTCAGGCGGTGAAAAAGCACGTTTGGTATTGGCCATGTTAGTGTATCAAAAGCCCAACTTACTGCTGCTGGATGAGCCCACTAACCACCTTGACTTAGAGATGCGCCATGCCCTCGTGATGGCGCTACAAAGCTTTGACGGCGCCATGGTCACCGTGTCCCACGATCGCCACCTACTGAAAAATACCGCCGATGAGTTTTACTTGGTTGATAGTGGCGAAGTTCGCCAGTTTGGCTATGACTTAGATGCTTACTACCAGTGGCTAACGAAGGCTAACCAAGAGCAAAAGCAGACTCAGGTTGAGCCCGATAAAGCCAACTCCAGCGCCAACAGAAAAGAGCAAAAGCGCAAAGAAGCAGAGTTTCGCAAACATGTGCAACCGCTAAAAAAAGCCATCGACAAGCTGGAAAAACAGCTCGATACACTCGCGCCCAAGCTGGCCGATATTGAAAGTCAGCTCAGCGACAATAGTGTTTACGAGGAGCAGCATAAAGAGAGACTAAAACAATTATTGGCTCAGCAGAGCGATTATGCTCAGCAGCAGGAGGCTGCCGAAGAACAACTGCTCGAGCATATGGATGAACTTGAGCAACAGGAGCAGGCCTTTTATGAAAGCAATTGATGCCGCCGATTTTTGGCAATTCAGCCTAAGTGTGTATGACAATGAGCAAGTACAAAAAACCTTGCTTAATTGGCAAAATGATTATGGTCTGAACGTCAATCTGTGTTTATTTTTGGCTTACCTAGATTATCAACATGTGGCACTTCAAGCAGAGCAGTTAGACTCCTTGATAGCCAGCATTGGCGATTTTAATGAGCATGCACTGCAACCACTGCGTGATATTCGCGGTTACCTCAAACGCAACCAAAGCAGTGTTGTGAACTACAATAATATTCGCACACAGATACTGGACTTAGAGCTGGCCATGGAAAAGCTGCAGCAGCATCAACTTGTGAGCGCCTGCAACACCTTAACTCTGCGCCATAATCCCCAGGCTTTTAACCTCGCATTGTATTTACCTAATGCGTTATTGCCATTAAAAGCTGATCTGGATCAAGCTCTACACCAAAGCCCTGCTTAAGGCCAACGCGATATTGATCTAGGTCATATCTCATCCCCCTGGCGTCCCCTACACTTAACACATCAAAGGAACAGGAGACGCCACCATGCAAGTATTTTTTCGCGACTTTTTCTCAGACCCAGTATTGTTTTTGTCGTTCGGCTTCCTCACTGTAGTGATCCTACTTTGCTTGTTTTATGTGGGCTTTTTTATCAAGAAAGTAATGGACGCTGAGGTTCCTGAAGGACAGTAACAACCAATCACCTCCTCGCTGTGCGAGGTGATAACCAACCAAATTAAGCACGACGCACAAAGCCTCCTCTAATCTCGGTATTAGCGGGGGCTTTATTTTTGTGTCTATAGCCAGCAGTGAAAGTTTGATACTATTAGGCTCTGGATATTCTTGGTTAACATGTTGTGAGCACACATTTTACTCCTGCTTGGTGGATGCCAGGCCGTCACTTACAAACTATCTTACCGCGCTATTTTCGTCCCGGCTTTAAAGTGGCTTATCACCGCGAAGTGATCACCACCGAAGACGATGACTTCCTCGATCTTGCTTGGGCACAGCCCGCACAACCCGATAAGCCGTTGGTGATTATTTTGCATGGCTTGGAAGGCAATATAGATAGTTTTTATGCTAAAGGCATGATGAAGGCATTGCAGCAATCAGGACTTGATGCCGTATTAATGCATTTTCGTAATTGCTCTGGCGAAGTGAACCGCCAACCTCGCGCTTATCATAGTGGTGAAACCGAGGATCTGGGATTTTTAATTCGCACTTTGCAGCAGCGCTTTGGCCAACGCCCCTTAGCGGCCGTGGGCTTTTCGTTAGGGGGAAATGTACTGGCCAAATACCTGGGTGAGCAAGGTGAAAAAAGTGGTCTCAGCGCTGCGGCAGTGGTCAGCGCTCCCCATGACTTATCCAGTTCATGTCAGGTGATTCGTAAGAGTCTAGGAAAGATTTATCAGCACTACCTACTCGGTAGAATGAAAAAGTCCATGGCGCGTAAACTTCCCCAGCTGCAAGACACGCTGGCACTCAATGAACAACAGTTACGCAATATTAATGACCTATGGGATTTTGATAATCAAGTGACGGCGCCACTGCATGGCTTTACCGATGCTGAGGACTATTACCTAAAGAGCAGTGCCAAGCCCTATTTAAAACGCATAGCCACCCCCACACTAATTATCCATGCAGAGGATGACCCGATGCTGGCACCCGAAGCCGTGCCACGCCCTGAGGATGTGTCACATGCCGTCGACTTACGCGTATCCAAGCGCGGAGGGCATGTTGGCTTTATTAGCAATAAAGGCCTATTTGGGGTGGAGTTTTGGCTCGAGAAAGCCGTCCCTGAGTTTTTTGCCAAACACCTAGGACAATCATGATTATTCCCTATCAAGAACTAAGTAAAGAAGCACTTACCAACCTTATAGAGCAGTTCATCCTGCGTGAAGGAACCGACTATGGTGAAACCGAAGTGGGCAACCAAACTAAAATTGAGCAGGTTTTGACACAACTGAAAAACGGCGAAGCACTGATTGTGTACTCTGAGCTTCATGAAGAAGTGAACATTATGAGTGCACAGCAGTTTAAGCAAATGCAGGCCGAAGAAGGGGATTACCAAATCGATCGCGATGAGTTTTAACTCATCGCCCCAGAGCATACAAACTCAATAAGGCCCTGACGTCCGCGAATCCAGCAACGCTTTACAAAACTCGAGTATGGAATGGGCCAGTCCTGACAAGACTCGTATATGTTTACGTATCCCTTATGTAGTGAATTGTCGCAATATATAAAAAAGGGATAGATGCCAACATGAAGAGTATAAAATAAGCTATAAATAAACGCCGAGTGGTTGTTGATACTTGAGCTAATTTATCTTCAACGCCATACCGCCTAGCGGTCCACCTTAAACAGTAAAAACCTCCAAAGTGTAAACCACCTAAACCCGCTAAGATAAAGTTCAGCGAGTACATGCGCTGCCCATCACCAAGAATGTCTTCCATTTCTCGCATTCTCTTACCCTTTATCAGCCAGTGGAGCGGCAACACAGCGAAGATATATAGCACTATACAAGCAAGGCTAATATACATCTCTATATGGTGTAACACTATTTACCTCTCATACATGTCGCTTAAGCACTTTCCAAAGGCTCGCTGATCCGCATCGGCTAAATAAAAAGCGCTCAGTTATTCATAAACTCTTGGATAAAAGCCTCGCTAGCGACGTTTAAACATTGTGTAGTGATACTAGCATCCATCAACTGCCTGCGACCAAACCGACTACCTGTACACCGCCCTATTTTGCCACCCCATTCAGTCGCTTGTGCACGCGATGTAATTGCATTTGGCACCTGCGGAGCAATAGACGCCATGCACTCGGAAAGGTGGTTTTGAGTATGCTGCACACATTGATTGAAATTATAAGTGAAACAAACACGGGCAAATTGCTCGGGCTGACAAAACATCTCCGGAAACTGTTGTTCAAACATATCGAGGAAATGATCCGATGCTAGCTCTTTTTGCGCCAAAGAACTCAGGGGAAGAAGCGAGATAAACGCAATTATCGCCTTTTTCATTATATGTTCTCAACAGGATAAGTTTGCTTCGCGGTACCGGTTGAACTGTTATATAAGATGGCATTTTCAGGTGGCATTGCGTACTCCTTGCTAAAACGAACTTCCTTGCTGTCTACATTATATGCACGGCTGTTCGGTTGGCAACCACCGCGCTGCACTTGAGTTACCGGCTAATTCTAGCGACAATGGTTCACTCACTACGATAACAATAAAGAGCGGCAGATATGAAACTTTCCACCCTAGGCGCAGCGCTAGCAATCGCACTAGGCAGCACAAGTGTTGCAGCACAGGATGACTACCAGGCATCAGAAAAAGCAATTCAACTGGCAAAAGACAATATTCTTATCGATACCCATATCGATGTACCCTATCGCATTCACAATAAATGGGATGATGTCAGTAAAGCGACCGAACGCGGTGACTTTGATTACCCGCGTGCTATCGAAGGCGGCCTTAACGCGCCGTTTATGTCTATTTACATCCCCGCCCACTTAGAGTTCGAAGGTAAGGGGAAAAGCTACGAGTTAGCAAACCAACTTATTGATATGATGGAGGCGCTCGCATACCGTGCCCCAGACAAATTTGCCATTGCTGATTCAGTGGCCGATGTTGAGCAGCAGTTTAAAAATGGCGTTATGTCGCTGGCAATGGGGATGGAAAATGGCTCACCCATTGAGGGCGAGCTGAAAAATCTGCACCACTTCTATGAGCGTGGTGTGCGTTATATCACTCTTGCGCACTCGCAAAGTAACCATATTTCTGACTCAAGTTACGACATTCGCCGCAAATGGAAGGGTTTAAGCCCATTTGGTAAAGAGTTAGTACAGGAAATGAATAACGTCGGCATGCTTATTGATGTTTCGCATATTTCCGACGATGCATTTTATCAGGTCATGGATATTTCCAACGTACCCGTTATTGCCTCGCACTCATCGCTGCGTAAGTACACGCCCGGCTTTGAGCGCAATATGGACGATGACATGCTACTCGCGCTGAAGAAAAATGGCGGAGTGATCCAAATAAACTTTGGCTCTAGCTTTGTGACTAACCAAGCCAACACTTGGTACGACCGCCGTGATGAAGCGCAGCAGCAAGCCAAGCAGTCTGGTAAGGACACCACCGACTTTAAAGCCGCATTCCGTAAAAAGAACCCTTTCCCTTATGCCAGTTTAGAGCAAGTGCTGGATCACATTGATCATGTAGTGGAGCTTATTGGCATCGAACACGTCGGTATTGGCTCTGATTACGACGGTGTTGGCGATTCACTGCCGGTGGGCTTAAAAGACGTGTCGACTTACCCGAACCTAGTACAAGGGCTATTAGATCGTGGCTACAGCGACGCCGACATTAAAAAGATTTTAGGCGAGAATCTACTGCGAGTATGGCGCCAAGCCGAAAGCTACGCCAAAGCCCATTAACTCATAAAGCCCGGTTCATACCGGGCTTTTTTACCGAACGCAGGCGTTTTAAGTGCCGCAGAAAGTTTGATACTGCTCATCACTCGTAGCGGGCGGTTGTTGCAGGTAGTGATGTTGTGCTTGCACTTGATAAGGGTCTTTTAAAGCCGCCAACAAGGGCGCAAGCTTGTCACTGTGGCCTTGCTGTTCAAAGTCCGCAATCACCGCTTCAACTTGATGATTACGGGGGATCACCTGGGGGTTTGCCTTACTCATCAAGGTCGCACTTTGGCGTAAGTGTTGGTTCACCACACTCTGCCATTGCTCTAACCACGGGCCTAAATCCGCTTCGAGTTGAGCCAAGCCCGTTTGTTTACCTTGGCAATAGTCAGTGAGTTGCGCAAAGGTATTGGTAAAATCCAATTGCTGTTGCTGCATGCTCATCAACAGCTCATTAATTAATGGCTCTTGCTCACCGTCCGTTGCCAGTAATCCCAGCTTGCTCATCCACATCTGTTTTAATGCCAAATTAAATTTGTCACCAAATTGGTTTAGCGCATTCGTCAGCGCTTCCACCGCCTGCTCTCGCGACGCCGCAAACAGATCAATTAAGGTCTCAGCAAAGCGCGCTAAGTTCCAGTTGGCCATCTGTGGCTGGTTACCATATGCATAGCGGCCTTGGCGATCTATCGAGCTAAAGGCACGATTAAAATCAAATTGATTGATCATCGCACACGGGCCGTAGTCTATGGTTTCACCACTCACCAGGGTATTATCGGTATTCATAACGCCATGAATAAAGCCAACCCGCATCCACTGTACCACCAGCTCAATTTGCTTCGCCATCACCGCATTAAACAAAGCCAGTAAACGCGCGCCCCCCGTTTCACCTGCCAACTCCGGGTAGTGACGGGCAATAGTCAGCTCCACTAGCTGTTGCAAGGCTTGCGTTTCTTGCTGCGCCGCCAAAAACTGAAAGCTGCCGACGCGGATGTGGCTACTAGCAAGACGACTGACGATGGCGCCGGCACTTGGCTGCTGACGCATAAGGGTCTCGCCGGTTAAGGCCACGCCTAAACAACGGCTGGTAGGCACACCCAACCCTGCCAGCGCTTCACTCATAATAAACTCACGAATTGCGGGCCCTATGGCACAGAGGCCATCGCCGCCACGAGAAAATTGCGTAGCTCCCGAGCCTTTCAGTTGAATATCCCAACTTAAACCTTGCTCATCCACTAACGCGCCAAGCAAATGTGCCCGCCCATCTCCCAATAACGGCACATAATTGCCAAACTGATGTCCAGCATAAGCCAAGGCCGTGGTTTTCTTCACTCCTTGACCCAGCAGCAAGCGCTTTTGCTCATCGTCGCCTAGGCCAAATTGCTCAGCCAATGGGGTGTTCCATAACAACACTTGGGCTTGCTCGAAGTGCTTAACTTCGGCCTGATGACTCAGGGCTGGAATATGTTGATATGGGTTGTGAAGCTTCATAATTGTCCTTAGCTGGCGATGCCAACACAGTTGTCGCCAACACTGTAGGCGATAAGTAAGCTGAGCTCTTGTAAAGAGCGGCCACTTTGTTGTTGCAAGTCGTTAAACATAGCTTGAATAGCGGTGAGTGAGCGTTTACTGTGCAAACCACCGTCGATCACCTCGTGGGCGCGGCAATAGGCTTCCACATCCCGCGATAACACAAAGGTGTCTTTGCCCATACTGCGCAGCGCGTAAGCCCCAGTGTTACCACCTAGGCGCGCACCCTGTTTTTTCAAATACTGCCACAGGCCAATAATGTCGGTGCTTGGCCACTGCGCTACGAAGTTGCTAAAACTGCCGTGCTGCTGCGCTGTTTCATAGATCATATAGCAATTTTCAGGCACCGTTTGTACCTTTTTAAAATTGCGCACGATGCGCTCATCGGCGGCCTTTTGCTCGAGTATTTCTGGCGACATCATCAGCAGCTTGTCGATATTGAAGTCCCAAAAAACCTCACGAAACCCTGACCATTTGGCATTAATAACCGACCAATAAAAGCCACTTTGAAATATCTTACGAGTAAATTCTTCTAACCAGGCATCATCGCTAAGGCGCTGCAGTTGTGCGGTGCTCAGGGGTTGACTCAATAAGGCTTCTAGCTGCGCTGACGAGCCTTTTCGCTCAAGCGCACGCTCGTATATAGCGCGATAGGTTTCCATAACGTACTTACCAATAGACTCTATAGCCGCTATTTAAACATGCGAGCAGCATCAGGAGAAGGCTCTATAAGCCCATAAAAGTGCCGTTGTTTTGTCGCGCCACTTCGCGCATTAACGTGGAGAACTTGATCATATCCCGCGAGGCCCCGCTATGGCGTTTAAAGGCGATACCATGAATCCGAGCAATGGGTTTATTGCCATGGTTTCGATTGAGGCGATTAATTTGTGCCAATGCTGCATCATAGCTAGTGCCAGTATAATCATCACCAAACACATACAGGGCTAAATCACCTTGGTAACGGGCATAAGCCTTTAAGCTGGCGGCAATCCCCTCAACCGGTGAACTGTTTGAGCTGCCACTCCAATGCTGCAATCCCCGTAATACCCCGGCTCGTTGCGCTTTACTGTCGCTACGCCATGAACCGAGTTGACTGCCACCTAACACATCACCGTTATCGGATAATACCTGAAAGCCGGTAACTTGAGGGTGGTTGTTAAGTACCTCATCCAGCGTTGTTAACACACGCGGCCAAATTGTCTTCATTGACCCTGAGGTGTCGATAATAAACACCACATAATTACTATCTACCGGAATGCCGCCTACTTCATCATCACGAGCTGGGGCCTGAGCGGCACTAATGGCTGCTCGTTGGCGTTCAATTAAGCTTTGTTCGAGGCCAGAGGCGGCATCGCTCAGTTGCTGCACGTTATTTTTGGCACGGGCCACTTGCGCTTCCAGTGCGCGTTGCTGGCTGGCATTACTGGCACCTTGTGCTTGCGCCTGCGCCAATGCTTGCTCACTTTGCTTAAGCGCTTGCTGTAATTGCTGTAGTTGCTGCTCGGCGCCATCGAGGGCAATCACTAGATTGGCAACTTGACCGGCGTCGTTATACTCGCCCTGATCGGCATTTTTTGCTAATAAAATAAGCATAACAACCGCCCCAAAGGCACAGGAGATAATATCCAAAAACGACAGGCTGAATATCTCTATGGGCTCGCGTCTTTTCATGGCCAACTCCCTGCCGGGCTTATCATTAAGCCACCGGTGGCATTCGCCCAGTTCCAATAAAGAGCCGGAGCTAAAGGGTCGCCCTCAAGCGGTAACAACACAATATGAGTGGGCACCTTTGGGGCCGCCTCAGCAACACTAAACTGGTGAATACGCGCACGGCAGTCACCATCGATTGTTTTCATATTGCCGCTCAGGGGTTTGCAGTTTTTAGTTTCCCGAAACCCGGGGGCACCGGCCATCATGGTGGGTAAGCCATCGGTAATGATATACAGGGCATCAAGGTTTTCCAAGGTACTGCGCATCGTCTTTAAAGCGGTATATAAGTCTGTGCCATGCTCTGGCACCAAGGCATCAATATCGGCAACGATGGCTTGCATGCTGGACTCGACTTTGGCCGAGTTGATAGCGCGTAGACCCAGTACTTGGGTGCTGGAGTTAAAGCTTATTACACTGACTTGAGCATTGTTAGGAAGGCGCGCTAACAGCCATTTTGCTACGCGCTTAGTGCGCAGCCATTTGGGCCCTTGCTGTTTTTGCTGCACCGAGCCGATTTTTCGCCGGATCACCTGAATTAACTGCTCATCGGTCATTGACGCACTGGTATCAATCAAGATACCAATGCGCTGGCCCTCGACCTTAAGGCCCAACAAGTACTGCTCTTCACCACTCCCACTCAAGGCGACAGGATCATCGGCCTTGGCCGGCCCCGCTGCGGCAATTGACTGCTGCAACTGAGCAACGAGTGCTTGTTGCTGCGCTAAGGCCTGCTGCGCCGCTTGTTGAATCACTTGCAATGCCTCCACCCGCGCTTTACTGATCTGCCCATCCGCCTGCGCTTGCTTAACTTGCGCGCTCATATCGTCCAGCTGTGCTTGTGCTGTCTGAACACGCTGCTGTGCAGCCGCCAATTGCTGCTGTAAGCGCTCTATTTCGGTGCTGGGCACTGCTGTATAAGCTTGAAACTTAATGACAATTAAGATCAGCAATACCGCGCCAAGGCCACATGCCATGACGTCTAAAAAAGATAAGTTAACCCCCTGCTCAGCGCGGCGTTTAAACATCAGCAGTTACTTATGCAAATGCGTCAGCAGATGGGTTTCACAGTTGTTTTTGGTCTTCAACACCATTTCATCTTGGCGGTTATTTAAGTAGAACAACACATACATCAAGACAATGGACAACAGCAGTGACACTAAGGTTGAATTAAAGGCGACACCAAGGTTATCGACCATGCCGGCAATATCCCCAGCGACGGCTTCTTCGGCCTTGGCCAGCGCCGAGCCGATACCGCGCACTGTGCCGACAAATCCGATACTGGGAATGGCCCAAATGAAAAAACGGATCATGGCGTTACCTGCCTCTAACTGCGCGGCAAGAGACTCGACGCTATCACGAATCGCATCGGCAGCGTGCTGCACGTTTTGCGTGTTTTTATAACGACGTAAGCAGTTGATCCACGTAGCAACTGAGCTGTTTTTCGCACTTTCGCCTTGTTCCAGGTAAGCCAGGGCCTCATCCACAACTAAAGGTTTATCCTTGGCAAAGGTTTGCAAATAATCGAAGGTAAACACCGGCTCCTCTTTACTGACAATGCGGTAATATTTGTACGCCATCAGAATCAAGCAGAATATAGCCAAAGTGATACAAGCCTGTTGCTCGGCATCTTTGAGTATTACCCACACATTCGCTGTGGCTCCGGCCCCATGAGCGGCAATAGCGGCCTCAGCAGCGGGACGAATAAGGCCCTGATACAAGAGGTGCACAACAACGACGGTAAGCACAAACACACTCACCGACACCCAAAGTGGTAAATTCATGCGCGTATTATCACTACTCATAGTGCATCCTTAAATATCAACGGGGAAAGTGGCCGGCGAGTCGAGGCTAATTTTTGCAGCCACCGCCACTCCCCCTACCGTGCATGCCAGTATGACACTGACTAAGCCGACAATAAGTTTACGTTTCATTTTTACCTCTCATAACGCGCTATGCGAAAGCCTATAGTGGCGCTTGGCCCGTCGCTGATGATCTTTACAGCGCCGCGCAGCGATTGCATGCGCCCAGATAAATAATTGCCCCCTTTAGCAATGGGGTTCCCAGTAGAGCGCGGCCCGGTGTAGTCGATATGCACCTTACTCAGATCTGGGGTAACATAAGAGCTGCTATCAAACACCCACTCACTGACATTGCCTGCCAAATCATACAGCCCCGCTTTATCAGCGCGAAAGCTACCGACTGGGGCTTTGTTAGCAAAGCCATCTTGATAGTTGGCAAAGTAGAAAGGCTGCTGACCCTTTAAACTGCTATCAGCAAAGTTTCCTGCATCACGAGGAATACGCTCACTATCACCCCATACATATTTAGTGGCGCGGGCGCGTTTTGCTTTTTTCGCCAACCATTCCCACTCCGCCTCCGTTAATAACCGATAACCTCGTGCTTGTGGGTTGATACCAAGCAATTGGTTATTGGCGATGCGATAGTAGGGTGTCAGCGCCTCTTGCTCACTCAACCAATTACAGTATTGCAGCGCGCGTAGCCAATAGATATTGCTCACGGGTAAAGGGGATGGAGCGACATCGTTGGCGAAGGCACTGAATTGCGCTTCACTGATCTCATGTGCCGACACCCACACTGTTCGTGAAAAATCGACCTTTACCGGAAACTCATTGCGTTTACGACCTATTTCATTTTGCGGCGAACCCATGGTAAAGGCATCCATAGAGAAACGCTTCATGTCTACACCTAAAGTTGATACAAACAAAGGCCGCCCTTCCCTACGCCGAGCGTCAAACTCGGTTAATAGCTCAACATGCATAGTGGTTGGGTGCTCAGCGCTCGGTGTAAGCTTTTTGTGTACCGCGCGATAGCCCGGTTTTGCCACCTTTACGTCATGGGCCAACGCTGGCAACATGGTGGTCAATGGGGTGGTAGCCACAGGCTGCTCATCAATATACACCTGAGCTTGGACATTACTGGTAATAGTCACCTTGCCTTGCTCAGGCTTAAGAGTAATAGGATACGCCTTATGGACCTGCGGCGGTAAAATCACCTTGCTATTAAAGCTGTAAAATCCCGGTTTGACATAACGCACGCTGTGCATGGTATTGGCATCAACCGAGAGCTCTGTCTCGCTGACCAACTGACCGTTAACAAATAAACTGCCGCCGCTGGGCTGCAAGGTAAAAGCGAGGGTTGCTTGTTGCGCCTCGAGTTGATAGTTACGCTCCACACTGGGAAACTGCTCGGTTACCTCGAGCTCTTCGGTACTGTCTCTGTAGCCCCGCTTTTGCACGGTGAGTTGATAAATTCCCCCACTAACGGAGAGGGAGAATGGCGTTTGCCCTTGAAGCTGGTCATTGACATAGACATCCGCCCCGCTGGGGACGGAAGCAACGTTCAAGGCGCCCTTAATAGGCTTAAGTAAAGGCTCTAGGGTTAATATTTGTGCACGTTCTAGTTCAATGCGCTTTTGCCAGCGCTGGTAGTAAGGGTTCTCTATGCTTAACTGGTATTGCCCTTGCTCAAGGGGCTCACTGATGGCCGCGCCTTTGCCCAGTAATTGCCCATCCACGACCCACAAGGTATGCTCGGCGAAGGGCACGGATACTTTTGCTGCCAGCGTGCCCGGCTTTGGCTTCAGCTCCACCTCAACCACACTGGCTGTGGTAGCTGTGATTTGCTGTGCATGGTCATAGTAAGTTGGTGATGAAACTTGCACGCTCACATCACTGGCTAAGCGATATAGTACATTGTCAGACAACCACCCCATGCCTGAGGTGACCTTAAACTGCGCCTGTTGCGCAGCAGGCTCAGGTGAGACCTTAATGGTGTGGCCTTTAACTACAAATAGATAGACAACAACCGTAAGTGCTAACAACAGCGCTAGCAAAGCACCAATAAGCATTGGCAACAAAGTGCTTTTTTGTCGCTGCTTGAGTTGTGCGTCTAAATCAGACATAGATCTTAAATCCTTTTAGTACAGGCTATGGTGAGCGATACGCTGTGGCTGTCACTGTTCACGATGAGTTTCTCTTTTACCGTGACATAGCCAGAGCGTCGCCCCTCGATGGTATAGCTGCCGGGCAACAACGGAAGCGTTTTTTCAGTAAACTCACCAAGGCGCTCAACACCAAAAATTCGTACCTGGGTCTCGCCATCTGATAGCAAAGTGATCTGCACAGGCGTGCTCATCTCTTTTAGGTGCGCACGTAAGGTATCAATACCACGAGCTAAATCCCTGGAGTAAGGTTTGAGTGGTTGAGCGCGGGTGAGCGCTTGTTCGGCTTGAGCACGCACGCTGCTATCGCTTAAACGCTGTGGCCGCGTTAAATACACATTAAGTTTTTGCTTGGCGGCTAACACCTCGCGTCCTCGTGCGGCTAGCGCAGTAATGGTGCTATCTCCTGGCGCCTGCTGTAGATATTGCTCGGCCAACTGAATAACCTGTTGCCACTGTTGCTGCTCGCTGGCTTGTAGGAGTAAAGCGCGCGTTTGCTCGGTGCTCAATTGCCTTTGCTGTTTAGCTAACTGAGCCTTTAGCAGCGCAAGAGTATTCTTATCACCTTGCAATTGTGCAATACGCGATATCGCTTGCTGAGCGTGTTGCAGCTGCTGTTGTTGTAACGCCTGCTGAGCCTGCTCTACGGCTGCACTCAATTGGTTTTGTCGCAATGATTCTTGAGCCGCTGCTAATTTTTGTTTTAACTCATCTCGGTTGGGTTGCACTTGAACGAGCTGTTGCAATGCAGTGACTTGCTTAGGTACATCTCGCTCCGCTAACGCTCCTTGATACACGCGCCACCAGTGCTGTTGCTGCGCAAAACCATCAATGCGCTGTTGCAATTCCTTGATGCGCGTATCTTGGTCATTAACCGCCGTTAACTTTTGCACATATAACTGCGCTTCCTGCGGGCGCTGCTGAGTCAATGCCTGCTCAGCTTGTTGATACCAGCTATCAGCTGCCTCAAGCCAGTGCTTCTGTAACTTTTCAGCCATGGCTATCGAATGCTTAAGGTGCGTTTCAACCTCGCGGAATTGGCTTTGGGCAAAGGCTTGCAAGGCCAGTTCATAGGCCTGCGTTGCTTGTTGGTGCTTAGCTGGGGCAAAGGATTGAATCTGACTTCGGGCTAATAGTGGTTGATATTGCTGCTCATAAGCAAGTATCGCCTGCTGCGCTTGCTCACGGTGTTGTTCATTTGCCTCAACAGCGCTGCCTGCCGCCTCTGTCGGCGTGCTGACTTGCTGCTGTACCTCCAAGGTGGTGAAGTAATAAGCCGCAATGCCAGTAGCTACCAACAATACGCTAGCCAGGGCAATCGCCACATAAGTACCCACTTGCGATTGGCGAACCTGAGTCTGCTTTTTTAACTGCTCATCAAGTGAGCTTTGTTCTGGTTGCACAACAATGGCCTTAGGTTACTGCATTAGTTTGCACTACTTTCCAACTGGTACATTTTGCGCAAGTGTGCTTTCCATTGCTCATATTGTTCCGCCGCAGTGCCTGTCAGCTCAACTTCTTGCTCATTGAACTCCATCACCTGAGGGCTTAGGGTGAGGTCCAAGCCTTGACCCATTTCGTCAATAACCGCCGACGCTACTCGCAAATTTTCATTGGCCTGATATGCATCTTTCAATAGCCATGCGCTACCCAACGCTCCAGCAGTTTTTGCTACCGCTGTGGATGTGGAAGTGGAGTTATTACCCAAGGCGAGTGCGGCAATAAAGCCTAACGCCCCAATAACTGCTTTAGTATTGCGCTCGGACCGCGCTTCGCGCGCCCGTACTGCTTCCGGTAAGGTCTCTCTTTGCCACTTACGATAAGGGCCATTAGTTGTTTGCTGAAATACAGCAAACTGATCCTGTAAACGGTCGACAAAAAGCATGTCTTGATTACGCAATACCTCAATGCGCTGCAGCATAGGGTCGTTTTCTGCTGGCAAGGCGTTCAGCTCGTACTTGTAGAACTGCGTCCCTCTTTTACTTTCTAACTGTTGCGATAAATACCCAGCAAAAGCATCGGGGGCATAGTAGTGGGCATAACGCACTAAGGTGGTGTTTTTAAGTTGTTGCTTTTGCTGCTCTGACATATCCGTTAACAGCTCATAGACATAATCGGCTACCTCATCAAACACCGGCTCGTAGGGGTCTTTATCTTGGTTCATTGCATCGCGAAAGAAGCTTTCTGATACTTGGTGTTCAAAGTCTTCAGTATCAATGGGTTCACCGCTACTATCGACCACAGTGACTTCTAAACGAATAAATTCTGAGTCTGAATGTAAGACAGTACCTAGCACGTATAAATCGGCACTGGTGTTAGCATTGGGCACCACGGATACGGAACCGAATGCTTTGGTCTTGGCTAAAGCCTGCTTCGTTTCTACGGCAAAACGCTTGGCCTCAGCACGGCGTAATTGTGGCCATATATCTAACTCATCAAGCTCTTGATAATCAACGTGGCCGGTATCATCGTCGATAGGGAAGCCGGGATTAAAAACAGGAATAGCCACATCTAAATAGATATCGCTGTTATACGTATAGCGCTTCGGCTCAGAAGACGGGCTTTGTGATTGCGTGACGCCCGGCCCCACAGCTATAGGTCCAGTCCGTGTAGTAGTAGACTTGCAACCACTCACCAATAAGAGTGATATCAATAATGCACTCATTAGGTGTATTTGAACTAAATATTTCATGTCACTGCCCATCCTTACTGAGTACAACGATAGTCTTCATACTGCTGCAGTAAAGCACTGCGTGTTGCCTCATTGGTTTCCTTCTGAATCTCTTCGTATAGCATAGTGCAAATTATCGAGTCGTTGTCTTTTGGCGCGACCACTTGCTGCTCTCGACCAGGGCCTACCTTACGCTCTTTATCATCCACCTCAGTGTTATTTTGTGCTTGCTGTTGTAGCATTTCGTTCTGCGCTTGAGCTTGGTCTTGTGTTTGCCGTGTCGCTTGGGCATTGTTATTTCCTGTACCTTCACCCGCCTGCTGTGCCGCCATGCTTTGTTGCACTTGGTCCATGCAAGTACTGTATCGGTTAACTGAATCAAGTAACGCATTTTCCATTAGGCTGATACGCTCTTCCTTGGTTAATGTTGCCGGATCGACCTCTTCAATCTCTACCGCCGTGCAATCATAGGCACGATAAGGAGGTTGCTCAGCACTCACTGATAAACTGCTCAATAGTATTAATAGTACAAAACAAGTACGCATATACCTCCTCGGCAGAGTTCAACTGCTTTATAAAGACAACAGATAGACTATATGTATCGTTTTTTTAGCCATAAAAGCAATCATTAGTTTGTAGGATTTTGTTAGCTGGAGATCTCAACAGTGGCATTGATGGTAGCTTTTGCAAGGCTGAAGCCTTGCCTACAGGTGTGGGGTTCATCTGTTGTTTGGTTCTGTTGTGGGTCGGGATTTATCCCGACTAGATTCTGTAAGGCTAAAAGCCTTGCCTACAGGCATAAAAAAACCCGCTGCACTTCTGCAACGGGTCTCTCTAATTAGGAGCCTGGTGATGACCTACTTTCACATGGGCGAACCCACACTATCATCGGCGCAGTTCCGTTTCACTTCTGAGTTCGGCATGGGGTCAGGTGGGTCCAGAACGCTATTATCACCAAGCATAAACTTGGCCTAACACGGCGTGTTAGTCATTTGGAAAGCTATATAAGTAAATCTACTTTAGTCTCTTAACTTCTGTGCTTAAACAGTCACATACAAACCACTTTGGCGTTGTATGGTTAAGCCTCACGGGTAATTAGTACAGGTTAGCTTAACGCCTTGCAGCGCTTCCACATCCTGCCTATCAACGTTGTCGTCTTCAACGGCCCTTTAGTGGAGTCGAACTCCAAGTGAGAACTCATCTCGAGGCTCGCTTCCCGCTTAGATGCTTTCAGCGGTTATCGATTCCGAACGTAGCTACCGGGCAATGCCTTTGGCAAAACAACCCGAACACCAGCGGTTCGTCCACTCCGGTCCTCTCGTACTAGGAGCAGCCCCTCTCAATTCTCAAACGCCCACGGCAGATAGGGACCGAACTGTCTCACGACGTTCTAAACCCAGCTCGCGTACCACTTTAAATGGCGAACAGCCATACCCTTGGGACCGACTTCAGCCCCAGGATGTGATGAGCCGACATCGAGGTGCCAAACACCGCCGTCGATATGAACTCTTGGGCGGTATCAGCCTGTTATCCCCGGAGTACCTTTTATCCGTTGAGCGATGGCCCTTCCATTCAGAACCACCGGATCACTATGACCTACTTTCGTACCTGCTCGACGTGTCTGTCTCGCAGTTAAGCTGGCTTCTACCATTACACTAACCGTACGATGTCCGACCGTACTTAGCCAACCTTCGTGCTCCTCCGTTACTCTTTGGGAGGAGACCGCCCCAGTCAAACTACCCACCAGGCACTGTCCGCAACCCCGATTCAGGGGCCAACGTTAGAACATCAAACATACAAGGGTGGTATTTCAAGGATGGCTCCATGATTACTGGCGTAACCACTTCAAAGCCTCCCACCTATCCTACACATGTAGGCTCAATGTTCAGTGCCAAGCTGTAGTAAAGGTTCACGGGGTCTTTCCGTCTAGCCGCGGGTACACAGCATCTTCACTGCGATTTCAATTTCACTGAGTCTCGGGTGGAGACAGCGTGGCCATGGTTACACCATTCGTGCAGGTCGGAACTTACCCGACAAGGAATTTCGCTACCTTAGGACCGTTATAGTTACGGCCGCCGTTTACCGGGGCTTCGATCAAGAGCTTCGACAAAGTCTAACCCCATCAATTAACCTTCCGGCACCGGGCAGGTGTCACACCGTATACGTCATCTCACGATTTAGCACAGTGCTGTGTTTTTAATAAACAGTCCCAGCCACCTGGTCACTGCGACCCACTTCAGCTCCAGACGCAGGTCCTTCACCTAATGTGGGCGTACCTTCTCCCGAAGTTACGGTACTATTTTGCCTAGTTCCTTCACCCGAGTTCTCTCAAGCGCCTTAGTATTCTCTACCTGACCACCTGTGTCGGTTTAGGGTACGATTCGATATAGACTGAAGCTTAGAGGCTTTTCCTGGAAGTATGGCACCAACAGCTTCCACTCCGTAGAGTGTCGTCTCGACTCTCAGCCTTAAAGAACCCCGGATTTACCTAAGATTCAAGCCTACTGCCTTTCACACGGACAACCAACGCCGTGCCTGCCTAGCCTTCTCCGTCCCCCCATCGCATCTATACCAAGTACGGGAATATTAACCCGTTTCCCATCGACTACGCCTTTCGGCCTCGCCTTAGGGGTCGACTCACCCTACCCTGATTAACATGGGATAGGAACCCTTGGTCTTCCGGCGTGCGGGTTTTTCACCCGCATTATCGTTACTCATGTCAGCATTCGCACTTGTGATATGTCCAGCATGCCTCCCGGCACACCTTCAGCCACTTACACAACGCTCCCCTACCCCGCAACATAAAGTTGCAGCCGCAGCTTCGGTGGTATGTTTAGCCCCGTTACATCTTCCGCGCAGGCCGACTCGACTAGTGAGCTATTACGCTTTCTTTAAAGGGTGGCTGCTTCTAAGCCAACCTCCTAGCTGTTTTAGCCTTCCCACATCGTTTCCCACTTAACATACACTTTGGGACCTTAGCTGGCGGTCTGGGTTGTTTCCCTCTCCACGATGGACGTTAGCACCCACCGTGTGTCTCCCGGATAGTACTCATTGGTATTCGGAGTTTGCATGGGGTTGGTAAGTCGGGATGACCCCCTAGCCCAAACAGTGCTCTACCCCCAATGGTATTCGTCCGAGGCTCTACCTAAATAGATTTCGGGGAGAACCAGCTATCTCCCGGTTTGATTAGCCTTTCACTCCAAGCCACAGGTCATCCCCTAACTTTTCAACGTTAGTGGGTTCGGTCCTCCAATTGATGTTACTCAATCTTCAACCTGCCCATGGCTAGATCACCGGGTTTCGGGTCTATACCTTGCAACTCAACGCGCAGTTAACGCTCGCTTTCACTACGGCTACCCTATTCGGTTAACCTCGCTACAAAATATAAGTCGCTGACCCATTATACAAAAGGTACGCAGTCACCCTCGAAGGGCTCCTACTGCTTGTACGTACACGGTTTCAGGTTCTATTTCACTCCCCTCACAGGGGTTCTTTTCGCCTTTCCCTCACGGTACTGGTTCACTATCGGTCAGTTGGGAGTATTTAGCCTTGGAGGATGGTCCCCCCATATTCAGTCAAAGTTTCACGTGCTCCGACCTACTCGATTTCACTTATTAGACATTGTCGTGTACGGGACTATCACCCTGTATCGTGGCACTTTCCAGAGCCTTCCACTAACATCAAATAAGCTTAAGGGCTGCTCCGATTTCGCTCGCCGCTACTTTCGGAATCTCGGTTGATTTCTTTTCCTACGGGTACTTAGATGTTTCAGTTCTCCGCGTTCGCCTCTTACACCTATGTATTCAGTGCAAGATACCTGCAAGCAGGTGGGTTTCCCCATTCGGAAATCCTGGCCTCAAGCGCTTTTTACTAGCTTGACCAGGCTTATCGCAAGTTAATACGTCCTTCATCGCCTCCAACTGCCAAGGCATCCACCGTGTACGCTTAGTCACTTAACCATACAACCCAAAGTAGTTTGAGCTGTTTGGTGCGACTGTTTAACTTCGCCAGAAGTTATAGAATACTAAAGTAGACGCACAATTAATCTGTCGATTAACTGGCATTTTCTTTACTTATTGAGAACTCTAAATCACTTTCGTGATTCAAAGTTTTTATCAGCTTTCCAAATTGTTAAAGAGCAAAATATTACCTACCCGCCTTAGCAAGTAAGTAACAATCATCTGTGTGGACACTACGAACAAATTCGTTCTAAATCGTATAAGGAGGTGATCCAGCCCCAGGTTCCCCTAGGGCTACCTTGTTACGACTTCACCCCAGTCATGAATCACTCCGTGGTGATCGCCCTCCCGAAGGTTAGGCTAACCACTTCTGGAGCAACCCACTCCCATGGTGTGACGGGCGGTGTGTACAAGGCCCGGGAACGTATTCACCGCGACATTCTGATTCGCGATTACTAGCGATTCCGACTTCATGGAGTCGAGTTGCAGACTCCAATCCGGACTACGACGCACTTTAAGTGATTCGCTCACCCTCGCAGGCTCGCAGCACTCTGTATGCGCCATTGTAGCACGTGTGTAGCCCTACACGTAAGGGCCATGATGACTTGACGTCGTCCCCACCTTCCTCCGGTTTATCACCGGCAGTCTCCTTAGAGTTCCCGACCGAATCGCTGGCAACTAAGGATAGGGGTTGCGCTCGTTGCGGGACTTAACCCAACATCTCACAACACGAGCTGACGACAGCCATGCAGCACCTGTCTCAGAGCTCCCGAAGGCACCAATCTATCTCTAGAAAGTTCTCTGGATGTCAAGTGTAGGTAAGGTTCTTCGCGTTGCATCGAATTAAACCACATGCTCCACCGCTTGTGCGGGCCCCCGTCAATTCATTTGAGTTTTAACCTTGCGGCCGTACTCCCCAGGCGGTCTACTTAATGCGTTTGCTTTGGAAAACAGCTCCGAAAAGCCGAGCTCCTAGTAGACATCGTTTACGGCGTGGACTACCAGGGTATCTAATCCTGTTTGCTCCCCACGCTTTCGTACATGAGCGTCAGTGTTGACCCAGGTGGCTGCCTTCGCCATCGGTATTCCTTCAGATCTCTACGCATTTCACCGCTACACCTGAAATTCTACCACCCTCTATCACACTCTAGCCTGCCAGTTCGAAATGCAGTTCCCAGGTTAAGCCCGGGGCTTTCACATCTCGCTTAACAAACCGCCTGCGTACGCTTTACGCCCAGTAATTCCGATTAACGCTCGCACCCTCCGTATTACCGCGGCTGCTGGCACGGAGTTAGCCGGTGCTTCTTCTGCAAGTAACGTCACAGATGTAAGGTATTAACTTACACCCTTTCCTCCTTGCTGAAAGTGCTTTACAACCCGAAGGCCTTCTTCACACACGCGGCATGGCTGCATCAGGCTTGCGCCCATTGTGCAATATTCCCCACTGCTGCCTCCCGTAGGAGTCTGGGCCGTGTCTCAGTCCCAGTGTGGCTGATCATCCTCTCAAACCAGCTAGGGATCGTCGCCTTGGTGAGCCATTACCTCACCAACTAGCTAATCCCACTTGGGCCAATCTAAAGGCGAGAGCCGAAGCCCCCTTTGCTCCGTAGAGATTATGCGGTATTAGCCGTCGTTTCCAACGGTTGTCCCCCACCTCAAGGCATGTTCCCAAGCATTACTCACCCGTCCGCCGCTCGACGCCAGAGGTGCAAGCACCTCTTCGTTTCCGCTCGACTTGCATGTGTTAGGCCTGCCGCCAGCGTTCAATCTGAGCCATGATCAAACTCTTCAATTAAAAGTTTTTTATTCTCTACCTAATGAAAGGCGAAGAATCATGCTCAATGAATACTGATTTTGTTCTTGTTTCCAAGAACGAATTGACTGTGCGTTATTACTTTCACTTTTAAAAAAGTAAAATCAAAACAGCTCAAGGCTGAATCTTTTAATAACTTATGGTCACTCAGTTCAATTGAGACTCTAAATTTGTTTGCGTCATCTAGCGAACTAGAATCGGCTGTTAGAACTCAATCTGTACGAGTGCCCACACAGATGATTGCTTCATATTTTTAAAGAACGTTTCGAGTTACTTTCGCGTCTCGAGGGCTGTGCATTCTACTCAACCCTGTTTTATTGTCAACACTTTATTTTAAGAAGTTTGCATTTTTCAATGCGCTTTTTAAAACTCACTTTTACTTGACTCACCCAACTCGTTGAAGTGCTTGTTTGTAAGCAGTCCGCCGTGTCGGTGGATGCGCATTATAGGGAGATTCGATTTCCACGCAACCCCTTTTTTAAAGAAAACTGCAAAAAATGGATCGTTTGCGCACTTTACGCTCAAAACGCACTAAAAAAGACCATTAATTCACTTATTAATGGCTATTATTCTGTTGTTAACTGAAAAGCGGTTTAAAAGATGACCATTACCAGTAGGGTCTGACTGCTTGGTAAATACTGACTCCCCATACCAAGGCTGCAATCAACAATGCCAAGCTTACCGCAGCCGAGCCCATATCTTTAGCGCGCCCAGAAAGAATATGTAATTCCGTAGACACCCTATCGGTGAGCGCTTCAATGGCTGAGTTCAGTAATTCAACAACCAACACTAATAATATAACCACAATCAGTGCTAACCAATGCATCGCGGTATCGGCAATGAAAAAGGAGATAGGAAAAAGGATGAATGCCAAGGTCAGCTCTTGGCGAAATGCGGCTTCGCCCTTATAAGCTGCTTTGAGTCCCCAGTAGGTACAACGCAATGCTTTAACTATTCGCCCTAGCCCTTGGCCGTTTAACTTTAAGCTTGTCATAACGCTTGCCACCTTATTATCAGCCATAAAAAAAGCCCCGATAGCGGGGCTTTTCAATATTGCTATGCAACACCATATTGGTCGCGGTAGGCTTTGACCGCTTGCAGGTGCTCATCCATATTGCCCTGCTGCTCAAGATAGGTGATTAAATCTGCTAGTTTAACTATCGATACCACTTGGGTGTTGAAGTCTCGCTCTACTTCTTGGATAGCCGAGAGCTCTGCTTTGCCTTTTTCCTGACGATCCAGAGCAATCAGCACCCCGCTTAAATCAGCGCCATTGGCGGCAATGATTTCCATAGACTCGCGAATGGCGGTGCCAGCGGTGATCACATCATCCACTAACATCACCTTTCCTTTAAGTTCAGAGCCAACTAGGTTGCCTCCTTCACCATGGTCTTTTTTCTCTTTGCGGTTAAAGCAGTAAGGTACGTCTTTATTATAATGATCTGCCAACGCCACCGCTGTAGTCGTCGCAATAGGGATCCCCTTATAAGCAGGACCAAACAATAAGTCGTAATCAATACCGGCATCTTCAAGTGCAGCTGCATAAAAGCGGCCTAACTTGGCCAAGTCTTGCCCGGTGTTAAACAACCCAGCGTTAAAGAAATAAGGGCTAGTGCGGCCAGACTTAAGCGTAAACTCACCAAACTTCAATACCTGCTTGGCTAATGCGAATTCAATAAACTGCTTTTGATATTCTTTCATTAGATGTCTCTTTAACTAGTCGCTTGGTGCTTATGCCAAAGCTTGCTTTTGGATGTCGATAATTTCGCGGATAGAGTGCTTAGCTAAACTTAGCATTTGCTCTAGCTCATCAAATGAGAACGGTTCACCCTCAGCAGTGCCCTGAACTTCGATGATTTTGCCGGTTTCGGTCAAAATCACGTTCATATCAGTTTCGGCTTGTGAGTCTTCGATATATTCCAAGTCGGTAATAGGTTCGCCGTTGAAAACACCCACAGAGATAGCCGCTATCATGTGTTGCAGAGGGTTAGTATTGATCATTCCTTTCGCGCGCATATAGGTTAATGCATCAACCAAGGCGACACAGGCTCCACTGATAGATGCCGTACGAGTACCGCCGTCCGCTTGAATCACGTCGCAATCAATAGTGATAGTGTTTTCACCCAAAGCTTTTAAATCAACGGCTGCTCGCAATGCACGGGCGATCAGTCGTTGAATTTCCATGGTGCGTCCGCCTTGCTTGCCACGCGCTGCTTCGCGGTTATTACGGGTGTGGGTCGAGCGCGGTAACATGCCATATTCTGCGGTTACCCAACCTTTACCTTGGCCCTTCATAAAACGCGGTACACCCGCCTCAACACTCGCAGTACACAATACCTTAGTGTTGCCAAACTCAACCAGCACTGAGCCTTCAGCATGCATGGTATATTGGCGAGTAAAGGTCACTGGACGAATTTGATTAGGTGTTCTTTCACTTGGACGCATTCACTATCCCCTTCATTAAAAATTTTCGTTCATTATATGTGTTCACCCGCTGCGATGCCACGGCACTTTTATGAATTTCCCTAATTGTGCTGGAAATTTCCGCTAGAGCTCACTCTTTGTTAAGGTATAATGCATGCCGATATATCTGTTTTAAATTAGGAAATCATTCATGATCCACAGCATGACTGCGTATGCTCGCCAAGAAATTAAAGGCGATTGGGGCACCGGAACTTGGGAGATCCGCTCTGTAAACCAACGTTATCTGGAAACCTTCATTCGCGCCCCCGAGCAATTTCGCGGTTTAGAACCTGTGATCCGTGAACGGCTGCGTAAAAACTTACAGCGCGGTAAGGTTGAAGTATTCTTAAAATTTGCCGCCAACCCAGCCCATGTTGGCGAGTTACAAATCAATGAGTCTTTGGCCTCACAATTAGTAAAGAGCGCGCAATGGGTGCAAGCACAAAGCCAAGGCGACATTAACCCCGTAGACATTCTTCGCTGGCCAGGCGTAATGGAAACGGAAGAAATGGATATGGACGTCGTGCAAGGTGAATTGCTCAAAGGCTTAAATGGCGTTATAGATGACTTTAAAGCCGCCCGTGCTAGCGAAGGCGAGAACCTTGAGCAAATGATATTAACTCGCTTAGACGCGATTTTAGAGCAAGTCGCAATCGTCGAAGCGCAAATGCCCGAAGTCATCAAATGGCAACGTGAGAAGCTGTCGCAGAAGCTGGAAGATCTGCAAGCTGAAATCGACGAGACCCGCCTAGAGCAAGAACTTATTTATTTGGCGCAAAAGCAAGATGTTGCCGAAGAACTCGACCGCTTAAAATCGCACGTAAAAGAAACCCGTAAAATTCTGAAAAAAGGCGGCGCCTGTGGTCGTCGTCTTGATTTTATGATGCAAGAGTTTAACCGCGAAGCCAATACACTAGCCTCCAAATCTATTAACACCGAAGTGACCAATGCCGCCGTTGAGTTAAAGGTGCTAATTGAGCAAATGCGTGAGCAGATCCAAAACATAGAATAATATTTCCAGCTGTTCCAAGCTGCTTTCAACTCTTTAAAAAACCTAGCTTTTGCTAGGTTTTTTGTTTTCTAGTGTTCATAATAGCGCCCTATTGTACTAACTCAAGTGGTTACCAAAGTGGTTACCATGGTGGTTGGTAACCAGCTCAATGGTTAGGCTTGTTAAACATGAATGTAAAAGAAATAAAGGCAAATATAAAAAGCTGCAACACGCTTCGATTCAGCGTTGGGGACGGTTTGTACATCAAGCCCAATAAAGGTAAACATAGCGGCGCATGGGAGTTACGATACACCATAAATGGTAGTCGTCGATTCATGACACTTAATGGCTCAGGATTCCCCAACAAGTCCTTGGCTGAGGCCAGAGCAGAAGCAGCAATAATTAAACAACAAATCAAAAATGGCATTGACCCCTTGGCTGAGAGAGCACGCTATGCAGGTGCTGAAATCATAACGTTCGATGACTTATTCAGGGATTGGTATGAAGGTGTCAGCAGAACACTTAAACACCCAAAGGTGCAACTTCGCTACTATGAAAAAGACATCAAGCCGCTGATAGGAAAGCTTAAAGTAGAAGACGTTAACGCCCGAGACATACGAGCTATTATTCAAAAAGTGATGAATGATGGACGCCCCTCCATAGCCAATAAAGCTCTACTGCAATGTAAGCAGCTTTTTAGACACGCTCAGAAGCTAGATATTACCCAGAGGAATCCAGCAAGCGCCTTCAATGAATCAGATGCTGGTGGCGCAGGAAAGAGCCGGGAACGGGCCCTTAGCTTTCAAGAAATTGAAACAACTCTTAATGTTCTTAGAAGTAATGCTCAAATTTTCACGAGAGATAATTATCTAGCTTTAGTCCTACTACTCATTTTTGGTAATCGAAAAACCGAAATTACTCAAGCCAAATGGAGCGAATTCGATTTTGATGAGCAAATTTGGAATTTAGGAACTAGAAATAAGAAAGAAACCGATATTAAGATTCCATTAATTGATGAAGTTATGCCCATATTTCAAGAGCTAAAAGTTAGGGCGTGTGGCTCCGAATATCTATTTCCAGCAAGAAAGTTAAGCAAAACTGGGCATACCTGTGATAACACCCTAAACCATGCATTGGGTAAAATGTTTGGGAAGGCTGTAAGCAAAAAAGAATATCCTAACTTACTTGGTGCCGAGGGAGTCAAGCACTTTACGATTCATGATCTAAGACGCACCTGCCGTAGCTTACTTGCAGAACTGGGATTTGATGGGCATGTAGTCACGCGCTATTTAAATCACAAAATCAAGGGGGTTACAGGTGTCTACAACCGTTACGATTATTTAAATGAGCGAAGACTGCTTACCCGAGAAATGGCAAACAAGATACTTCCACTAGCCAAGATATCTACCAATCCAGTAGAGGTACTTTAAATGAATAAATATCAATTATTCCCGCGATGCCTACAAAGAGAGAAGCTCAAGATACAATCTCAACCACTTTTAGTTGAAATTCAAAAGCATCGAGATATTACACAGGGTGATATAGATAACGCTAGAGTGGAAGAAGAGATATCTCCCGATGGACTGAGAAAGCCAGCCTTAATCATTTCCTCTATTAACAATTTACCCGGTGACAAATTTGACATAGACATCATGCTACTAGAAAAAGAGAAAATAAGAAGAGCTGCAATGAATGTCGAAGGCATTCTAAAAATTCTGCCGGATAAATCAGATGAGGACTACCATTATTGGCTTAACAAACTAATGCACGAGATGTATACCCTAGGCTCCAAAGTTCAAGAGCATAATGACTTCATAGAGCATCTGTATGCGTTAAAAGCTACAGAAAAGCATTCAAGAGATCGAGTATCATCCGGAAGCTCTTCCCCTAAAGCTTACCAGCCTTATATCACTCTGATTAAACAAGTAGTCGAAGACATTCAGAAGCACCCATATATGTCCCGCGTTAGTAGATTAAAACTAGCGGATGCCATTGATGAGTTATTAATCGAGAATACTATTTCTCCTCCATCTCATAAGTCTATAAAAAAGTACATTGCAGAAGCATATGCCTGTCCTGGAAAAAGAGGGAATAAGAGCAGAACAGGCCCTTCACTTAACGAATTAAAAAAGTGGATTTCAGATAACTATAAAAATAAAATTATAACAAAATCAGATTGTTAAAAACTTTAATTAGCCCTTATCAACCTAAGGGCTAATTAACCATGTCCTATATGAATAATATTTCCCCGTCGAATAATGATGAACAAGGGGAACCGACATGAATCAATTATCAGCACCCACACAACAATTTACAGATCGACTAGTTAGAGAAGCTGAGCGCGCAAAAATAACTTCTGTTTCTCGCACTAGTGCCTGGGCATTAGAGAAGAAAGGCAAATTCCCTAAACGTCGCAGACTGCACGCTGACAGCGATAGAGTCTGCTGGTTGTTGAGCGAACTGCTCGAGTTTGTTCAATCACGAGAAGTGATTGATATGGAGCAAGCATCATGAATGACCACAAGCTACCCGATATAGCTCTGTATATAGACAAGGCTCGCCTAATTAAAAAGCCTGAATTACAGCGACTGCTTAATGTTAGCCGTTCCACATTAGGCCGCTGGATAAAGTCGGGCGAATTCCCACCACCAGCCAAAGTAATTAATGGCCGCTCGCTATGGCACTTCCAAGATGTGAATAGGTGGATGATGGAAAGAGCTAGTAGAGCAGGTTAACAGCCTGCTTTTTTTTACCCTTCGATGACCCACTTTGCTACAGATTGATCTAAAAAAAGCACACTAGATCTCCTGCTCTTGCTGGTGGAGGCATTATATTCATTGACCAAAAGTTGACGCAGCTCCCTCTAGCAACGGCGGATATTAAATAATATAAGTCGTAATAGGTTACAGATACTATGTCCTTTGTAATAACAACTAATAATTCCTACGATTTCAAATATAAGAATCACAGCTACAAAGTCTATAAACCTAAATGCGGTGAACAAAATCACTCAGCATTAACGCGGGTATTTAAAGAAGTAGAACAAATGCTGTCTTACTACTCTAAGGTGGTTGTTGTCCGTATTGATTTCAAACCAAACGAATACTCTTCAAATAACTCGCAAATGCTGAAATTCTTACGCAGAAAAAGAGAAGAACTATCGCAACGTTACGACTGCAAAGTAAGCTACATCGTAACTAGAGAACGGCAACACTCTTGCAAGCAGCACTACCATGCAGCTTTCCTTTTAAGCGGCCATAAGGTGAAACACAGCGCACTGGTCAGTAAGGACCTTAAAAGCGACTGGGAAGCTAATAAGCTGGGCGTTGCCTCTTACGTGAAGAATCCTTTCTATTTATTAGCAAGGGGTGATAAAGCCTCTATTGAGCCGGCAATTTATAGGCTCAGTTACTTTACGAAAAAAGTCACCAAAGAGCGTGACTGTAAGGCACACAAGTTTTTGTTCGGCAAGATAGGTTATAGCGATTCCAGATTCACCTCACATGATAACGACAAGCTGCTTGTTTGCCCTAAAGCAACATATCAAAACCACGTCCATGGCTTCCCTTTCGAGAAACAAGTCAATAACACAGCTGGGGGAGTGATGTCTCACACAACCTCCGACACTAACAAAGAAAGCTGTTATAACGATCATCACTCCTACCAGAACCCTATGAACCGAGTAGTGATCACTCAAAGTCAGCGATCACATTCAACAGAAGTGATCACTCATAGTCCTAATTTGAAAATGGTGCATGACTTTAACTCCTTGAATTTATTAGTCAGCAATACCGTTTTCTGCGAAAAAGCTTTGGCAGATGAATTGTCCAGCCCAACCAAATTTCAAAAAGCAAACCCCATGAACCGAAACTTTTCACCGAAAGCGATCACTTCACAAGGGCTTATTTATGACTCGATTTAACCTAGAGTTACTCCCTTTATGCGGGGCAAAAACACGCCAAGGTACTCCTTGTAAAAGAAGGGGCAATAAACGCAATGGCCGTTGTAAATTACACGGGGGTAACTCTACTGGCGCTAAGACTATTGAGGGAAAGCTTGCTGTGCGAGCTAATTCAATCAAAAATGGTGCTAGGTGGTACCTAATGAAGGGGTATGATTTAGAGTTACTCCACAGATCTCAACTCGCGTTCATACAGCTAGCAGACTTAGCAGCTCAAGAGAAACCTAACCAAGCAGAAGTCATTAGTGTAGTAAGGGAGCACAGAGTTGCATTAGAGTGTTTTAAATACCGAATTTTGGAACACTACGGCTCAGACGCTTTCATTGTCATCCAATCAGCATTGGATGCTTTCTACATGGATAATGATGCCAACCATCTTCATTTTCACATTCATACCAAAACCGCTAAGGCGCCATATTTCCAACGGCAAATTAGCTCCCCCCAAAAAAAGGGGGTGCTAATAAATAAACAATCGACACTCTAAAAGGTGGCAGTTTTGTTTGATTACTTCCTCCTTGAGTTGGTGCAACTAATTCAAGGTAAATTGTATAAACGTAATATTACGTCATTGTATTTTTTTATAAATGTAGTTTAAGCTAATGCTTGGTGTCGTTACTTATACAATACAAATGTCTTATGAAAAGGAAAGTTCATGTCAGGAAAAATCCAGTTACCTCACAAATGCCCAAAATGTGGAGCTGTTGCTAATACAGAATCTGAACTAAAGGCTATCTTTGGCTACAGAACAATGAACAGTGGCGTTACTAATCAGAGTCAATGTAAGAAGTGCAGATAGACGAAAGGGAGAAAATATGAAAGTTGTAACTGCAAGCAATAAAGAGGAGTTAAAGGAAGCTATAAACTCTGATGCCACAGAAATCATTATAGATGATGCTTCTTTAGCCAAAAAGTTAAAGGCTATCAAGGTCATCAAACAGGCTGGACCTCTCGCGGTGGGTGCTATATTAGTAGCCATACCTCTAATCCCTGTTACAGGTGGGGCGAGTGTACCAACTGCTGCTTTTTTTTCTTCAGCTGGCACCTCCGTTGCTGCAACCACAATTGCAGGACTGGTTATAGCGATTGGCGGAACGGTCGTAATTAGCTTATTTACTGACTGGGAGCAAGTAGAGTTGAACGGAGTTTTCAAATTGAAAAGAACACCCAAGCAACCAACTTAAGGGGCTCAATGCCCCCAGGGCATACTTCTATAAACTAGAATTTTTACTCTTAATTCATCTCAATATATGCCTTACTTAGGCATTATTGCGTGCCTTATCTCAACCCCACATGAATTAAAGGCACGTACCTCTTAAACTGCCATTTTCGTAACCAAAGTTAGTGATTGAATGCCCTCAAAGTCGCCAGGTAGACAAGCTGAAAAAAGTTGGTGAAGGCTCGCTATTGAAAACCCCGACCTTGGTATACTGACCTTAGAACGTTTTAAAAGGCTATGCACCTACAAAGCACCTTTCTCTCGACATCTATGCCCACATTGTTGACTAAAAAGTTGAGAACTCTTTTAATAATGTTAATGTAATCATTATCATGATGATGCATGGATAGGCCCAACTCATCCAATGCACAAAGCTAAATGCCAAAATTAATTTGTTGGTAGGCTTAAAGGTTAAATGGAGTTTTAGCACATGTCAGCGTCTCACCAAAATGGCAATTTCGGATTCCTCGCAGAACATGACCCTTTATTTGCCGAACTAACTTTATCGGCAGAGCGCGCTTTCGCGAGCGACCCAAACACAACATTAATAAAGCTACGCCAATTGGGTGAAGCCCTTGCACAGCATATTGCAGCGTTAGCCGGAATCCAGTTCGATGAACAAACAACCCAGGCTGACTTACTATACAAAATCAACCGTGAGTTAAAACTTGAAGCCGTTGTAAGAGAGTTATTTCATACCCTTAGGATTGAAGGCAATAAAGCGACTCATCAATTTAAAACTAAGCACAAAGAAGCAATTAACGGGTTGGTCGTAGCTCGTAAATTAGCAATTTGGTTTCATCAATCATTTGGCAAGTCAGGAACACAATTTAAGCCAGGACCTTTCGTGGCACCAACTGACCCAAGTGAGCAACTACGTAAGCTTCAAAATGAGATAGCTAACCTTAAAAACGACTTGCACAAAGCTAATCTCGATCTAGATTCCAGCCACCAGCTCAATGAATTAATAGCAAAAGAAAAAAGCGAATATGAGCAATTAGCACTTGAAATGGATAATGAGTCGAGAGCATTAGCACAACAAGCCGCTTGTCATGAGCAAGCCTTAGCCCAACAGCAGCAAGATTACGAAGCCAAAATCAGGGCGCTACAAGCTCAATTGGCTGCACAAGATGAAAAGTCACAAACAAGCCAGAAACAACAACTCAGTCGTAGTACTCAAGCTGCGAGCCAACACATTGTATTAGACGAAGCATTAACGCGGATATTAATCGATCAACAACTGATTGAAGCGAATTGGCAAGCTGATAGTCAAGAGCTCACCTATAAAAATGGAACTCGACCACAAAAAGGCAAAAACATCGCCATTGCAGAATGGCCTACATTTCATAATGGCGAAAAAGGCCGAGCAGACTACATTTTGTTTGCAGGTTTAACCCCTATAGCAGTAGTAGAAGCAAAAAAAGAAAACATTAATGTTGCAGGCAAAATTTCACAAGCAGAGCGCTACAGCAAAGGTCTAGCAGTTACTCCCCCTCTTACACCCGCTTGGGAGCTACAAGGAATGACCATCGCTTGGCCCGATGAGGTAGATGGCCACTATAAAGTTCCCTTTGTCTATTCATGCAATGGCCGCCCGTATGTTCCCCAACTAGCGGAGCAATCAGGAACATGGTTCCGCGATGTGCGTGAACCTTCAAATATAAAGCGTGCACTAACTACTTTTCATACACCTGATGGCCTTACTGATTTGCTGAAACGAAGTAAGGTGATTGCTCAGGATAAGTTAGCTAAAGAGCCATTTGGTTATCTAAAGTTACGGGAGTACCAGAAAAAGGCCATTAGTGCTGTTGAGCAAACACTTGCAAACAACGAACGCCGCGCTTTGCTCGCTATGGCTACCGGCACAGGAAAAACACGTACCATTATTGGTTTAATGTACCGCTTCTTAAAAGCAGAGCGCTTTAAGCGCATTTTATTTTTAGTCGACCGTACATCGCTAGGACAGCAGGCGTTAGACGCGTTTAATGAAGCACCGCTAGAGCAAAACCACACGCTTTCAAAAATATATAATGTAGCAGAGCTCGGCGATATGGCCGCTGAAGCAGAAACCCGAGTACAAGTTGCTACAGTGCAAGCAATGGTTAATCGCATCTTTAGGAGTGACAACCCTCCTACACTCGATCAATTTGACTGCATCATTATTGACGAAGCACACCGAGGCTATACGCTGGATCAAGAAATGACAGAGGGCGAGCTTGCTACACGAGACGCAAGCCAATATCCATCAAGTTACCGGCGGGTTCTAGACTACTTCGACGCAGTAAAAGTTGCACTCACCGCGACCCCGGCTAAACACACCAGTGAGATTTTCGGCAAGCCCGTCTACACCTACTCATACCGCGAGGCAGTCGCTGAAGATTGGTTGATTGATCACGAAACTCCCATTCGCTATGAAACCTTATTAACCCAAAACGGAATACATTTCGACAAGGGGGACAGCGTTCAGTCCATCAATATGCAAACCGGCGAAATCGAACTGGCTGACCTTGACGATGAGCTCGATTTTGAGATTGATGCATTCAATCGCAAAGTAATTAGTGAGAACTTCAACAGAGTTATCTGCGAACAACTTGTTCAAGAGCTGGACCCTTTCGGGGAAGAGAAAACGATTATATTTTGCGCCCCCTCTAAAAACGGTCTTCATGCTGACATGATGAAGCGATTACTGGATGACGCATTCAAAGCACTCTATAACGGTGAATATAACCAATCAGCTGTTGAGGTGATTAAAGGTGACTCGGATAAAGTTGAACAAAGAATTAGGCAGTTTAAGAATGAGCGATATCCAAATATAGCCATTACTGTGGACCTGCTAACAACAGGTATTGATGTACCTAAAGTTTGTAACCTAGTATTCATGCGTAGAGTGAAGTCGCGTATTTTGTACGAACAAATGATTGGCCGAGCCACCCGCCGTTGTGATGAAATTGGTAAAACAGTGTTCCGCATTTATGACCCTGTGGACATATACGCAGCGCTCGCTGATGTAAACACCATGAAACCTTTGGTTAAAGACCCAAATATCACCCTCGAACAGCTGGTGGATGAAATTACCACCCCAGAGCAATTAGAGCAGGCACTTAACTCCCCAGGTGACACGCCTGAACAAAACCATGCCGATGTCGTGCTTAGCCAACTGAGCCAAAAAGTAATGCGTGTACTTCGCAAGGCAGAAAAGCAAGCTGAAGCAAAGCCGGAGCTAAAGCAAAAACTTGATGAACTGCAAAACCTTTGGGGGGTAGAACCGAAAAAGCTGCATAAACACCTGCATGAACTAGGCCCAAAACAAGCAGCGACCTTCATCACCAAGCATAATGGACTAGTCCACCAGCTTGACCAAGTAAAGAGCCTATTAGGAAGCGAACGCCAGCCAATCATTTCCGAACATCATGATGAAATACGTGAACGAACACAGAGCTGGGGCGAACACAAGAAACCTGAAGATTACTTAGAAAGTTTCAATGAGTTTGTTAAAGAACAGCTCAATCAAAGCATCGCGCTATCTACCGTGGTTAATAAACCTAGAGACCTTACTCGTGAGCAATTAACTGAAGTGAACCTGTTACTAGATGGAGCGGGCTATTCAGAAGCTAAGCTGCAAAGCGCGGTTCGTAATCAAACGAACCAAGACATAGCGGCTAGCATTGTTGGCCACATTCGTCGTGCGGCTTTAGGCGAGCCTCTCATCCCCTTTGAGCAGCGTGTTGCCCAAGCCATGCAGCAAATTTATCAAAGCCACTTATGGACCCCTAACCAACGCAAATGGCTTGAGCGCTTAGCCAAACAGTTAGTACATGAAGTGATCGTTGATAGAGCGTTTGTTAATAACCGCTTCGGTCAACAAGGTGGCGCTAAACAGTTCGATAAGGTACTTAATAATCAGCTTGATACCGTATTAAGTGAACTCAGTGATTCAATTTGGTCACCAAAAAGTGCTTAGTTAGCTAATGTATAGATAATTGGAATTACTATACATGTCAGAGCGGTAATGTATAATTTTTCAAGCAATTTATACATTTTGAAACTGATAAGCATAGAAAAGGAATTAATTTAACCATGACTACGCCCATAGCGCCCTTGCCGCTCTCTAATATCGAACAATGGGAAACGCGCGCGGTGCTAAAAAAGACAGCGACTGCGCACCGGTACCTTGCTGAACTTAAAGGCGTTGCCGCGAGCATTCCCAATGAAGCCATTTTAATTAACACCTTGTCCCTGCAAGAAGCAAAAGACAGTTCAGAAGTAGAGAACATCGTCACAACTCACGATGAGCTTTATAAGGCAAGCCTCTTTGAAGAAGCGGTAACCAACCCTGCCACAAAAGAAGTACAAGACTATGCCGTTGCTTTAAAACAAGGGTTCGAAACAGCGCGTAAAAGCAAACTTATTCGCCTTGATGACATCCTGGCTATTCAACGAAATCTGGAACATAACAACGCCGGGCTGCGTAAACTGCCCGGTACCGATCTAAAAAATGCACGCACAGGTGAAGTGGTTTACACCCCACCACAACACGCAGATGAAATCACAAAACTTATGGACAACCTTGTGCAGTTTATCAATAACGATGAACTATGCGATGCCGACCCACTCGTTAAAATGGCTATAATTCACCACCAATTTGAGAGCATTCATCCGTTTTACGATGGTAATGGCCGTACCGGGCGTATTTTGAATATTCTGTATTTAGTCACCAAAGATTTACTTAACTTACCAGTGCTATATCTCAGCCGGTTTGTGATTAAAAACAAAGCTGATTACTACGCCAACCTACAAGCAGTGCGCGATAGCGGCAATTGGGAGCCTTGGCTAGAGTTTATGCTTGATGGTGTCATTGATACCGCACAAAACACCATTTCACTGATCACCGCTATGAAACACCTTATGGCAGAAGTAAAACATGGTATTAGAGAGCAGCTTCCTAAAATTTACAGCCAAGACTTACTCAACAACCTATTTAACCACCCCTACACCAAGATAGACTTTATTGTCGAGGAACTCGGTGTCACTCGCATTACCGCCACCAAATATCTGGAGCAGCTGGTGGAACACGGCTTTTTAACCAAACAAAAAGTAGGCCGTGCTAATTACTATATTAACGAGCCTTTGTGCGCCCTACTGGTTGCCCACGGCTAACGCCTAATTACTAATTCTGAGAACATCATGACTAATAACGACATCGTACAAAAACTCTGGAACCTGTGTGACGTATTACGTGACGACGGCATTAACTACAGCGACTATGTCACTGAACTCGTACTGCTTCTTTTTATTAAAATGGTGCACGAAAACACCGAAGCAGGCGTGTTAAAAAAACACCCGCTGCCAGAGGGCTGCCGCTGGCAAGACATTAGCGAAAAGTCAGGTATCAACTTACTTAATGATTACAAAGCTATTTTGTTTGCGCTTTCAACGGGTAAACGCCTTGAAGCAGACCCAGAAAACCCAGGCCAAACCAAAGAAGTTCAGGTACACGAAGACCCATTGATCAGTGCTATTTATGCTGATGCACAAACCCGCCTGCGTGAGCCGCGTCATTTAGAACAAATGATTAAAACGTTGGACCAAATAGACTGGTTTAGTGCGCAAAAAGACGGCCTAGGTGACTTATATGAAGGCTTATTAGAAAAAAACGCCAGCGAGACTAAATCTGGTGCGGGACAATATTTCACACCCCGCGCTCTTATTAACTCAATGGTGCGTTGCATCAAGCCTCAAACAGGCGAAGTAATCCAAGACCCAGCAGCAGGCACCGCAGGCTTTTTGGTCGCAGCAGATCAATACATGCGCGAGCAAACCGACGACTATTTTGATTTAAGCCCTAAAGACGCCGAATACCAAAAGAATAAAGCCTTTGTAGGCATTGAGCTCGTACCCAACACCCGCCGCTTATCGTTGATGAATTGTTTGTTGCACGGTATGGAAGGCGATGAAGAAGGCGTGGTGCACTTAGGCAATGCACTCGGTGATGCAGGTAAAGCCCTAGAAAGCGCAGATATCATTTTAGCTAACCCGCCATTTGGCACCAGTAAAGGCGGCGAAGCCAGCAATACCCGTGACGACCTCACCTACAAAACAGGAAACAAACAACTGGCATTTTTACAGCACATTTACCGCAACCTAAAGCCAGGCGGCCGTGCCGCTGTGGTATTGCCTGATAACGTGTTGTTTGAAGCGGGCGTCGGCACAGAGGTGCGCCGCGACCTTATGAACAAGTGTAACTTACATACCATACTGCGCTTGCCTACTGGCATCTTCTACGCCCAAGGCGTAAAAACCAATGTGCTGTTTTTCACGAAAGGCTCAGTAACCGACAAGTACCAAGAAGAAAACTGCACCGAAAACGTTTGGGTGTATGACTTACGCACCAATATGCCGAGCTTTGGTAAACGTACACCTTTTGGTAACTCCGATATTGGCTTTGCATCAGAAGATTTTGGTAAAGACCCGCACTTAGGGGCATTTGAAAAAGCATTTGATCCTGTAGGTCGTGATTTATCGCGACAATCAGATATAGCCACTATACTTGCAGCCCGAACCCAAGGCGAATACAGTTTTGGCGCAGAAGAAATCGCCGTAGATAAAGAAGCGGCCGCCGAAAACCAAGGCGTCGACGACAAACTCGCCCACAGCCGCTGGCGCTGTTTTACTCGCCAGTGGATCAGCGACACCAAAAACGACTCACTCGATATCAGTTGGTTAAAAGACAAAGACAGTGTCGATGCCGCCGACCTACCAGCGGCAGAAGTGTTAGCACAAGAAGCCAAAGAGGGGTTGACCAGTGCGCTGGTGGAGTTAGATGAGTTGCTTGCGGAGCTGGCAGATGACTAATTCTATTTTAGGCGAATGGTGCACTGTTACTCTTGGCGATATTGTTGACTATGGTAAAGCCGAAAAATGCCGCCTAGAAGATGTAAGTTCTTCAACTTGGGTGTTAGAGCTTGAAGATATACAAAAGGAATCTTCAAAGCTGATAAAAAGGGTTGATGCGGCAGAAAGACAATTTAAAAGTACGAAGAATAAATTCAAATCAGGAGATGTGCTTTACGGTAAGCTACGCCCATATTTAGATAAAGTGATTATTGCTGATCAAGAGGGTGTTGCAACTACAGAAATCATCCCTATGGATGCGAGTCCATATGTCGATAATAGATACCTCTTTTATTGGTTAAAAGGAGATAAGTTTTTATCTTATGTAAATGAAGTGAGCTACGGTGTGAATATGCCACGGCTTGGAACAAGAGATGGTAACGCAGCTCCGTTTGTTCTCCCACCACTCGCTGAACAGAAAGTCATTGCAGAAAAGCTGGATAAGCTACTAGCGAAAGTCGATAGCATCAAAGCACACCTCGGCGCCGTCCCCGACACCCTAAAACGCTTCCGCCAATCCGTCCTCGCCGCCGCCGTCAGCGGCAAATTGACAGAAGAGTGGCGTTCAACAAGAGCTTTGGAGGAACTGACAGTTTCAATCAACGAAGTCCATGAGAAACGCAAACAGACTTGGATTGATGAACAAGTAAAAGCTGCTGTACGGAAGGGCGTATCATATAAGATTGAGCAAATTGCAAAAAAATATAAAGAGCCTACAGAGCAAACTTTGGACGAGTTTGACCTCACCCTGATTAAACATATTCCTGAAGAATGGGTTAGTACAAATTTAGATAGTGTTTCCGTTGCTGTTACAGGTAAAACGCCCAAGACTACAGAAGAGTCTTACTGGAATGGTGATATTCCCTTCATAAGTCCTTCTCAAATCACTAATGAAGGACGTTTAACTTCGCCGGAGAGACACGTAACACAAGAAGGAACAAGTAAGACGACTATTTTACCTTATGGTTCAATAATGATTGTCTGTATTGGAACAATTGGTAAAGTTGGTTTAGTTGATAAGGAAGTAGCTTTCAATCAACAGATTAATGCGTTAATACCGACTCAAGTAGTATTACCTGAGTTTTTGTTTTTTTGGTCAAAAACTCTTCATTCATGGTTGAATAAAACTTCAAGTGCAGTTGTGAATGCAGCCATTATTAATAAATCGAGGCTTTGTTCCGCTCCTTGTCCTCTACCTAGTATTGCAGAACAAACCGAAATCGTCAGGCGCGCAGAAAAACTCTTTGCCTATGCTGACAAAATCGAAGCCGAAGTGAACGCCGCCCAAGAGCGTGTAAATAAGCTGACTCAATCGATCCTCGCCAAAGCATTCCGTGGTGAGCTCACCGCCAAATGGCGCGAACAAAATCCGGACCTCATCAGCGGTGACAACTCCGCCGAAGCCTTGCTAGCAAAGATCAAAGCTGAGCGAGAAAAGCTAAAGCCAAAGAAGAAAATACACACAAGGAAAAAAGTGTAATGCGCTTACTGTCACTGAGATTAGATGGAGAATATAAAGGCCTAAGAAATCGCCTCTTTAACTTTGAAAGCACCACAGATAATGTAATTGCTTTTATTGGGTTAAACGGTTCAGGGAAATCTCAGTTGCTGGAGCTGATCGCTGAATGTTTTGCATACTTAGAAAGGCTACAACGAGATGATTTCAAAAATAAGGGCCATCTTGCTTTTGATTTCACCCTAATTTACAGCATGAAAGGTTATGTCAATCAATCACCATTTGACAAAACAACTGTATTTGGTCAAAAGCTTCGAGTTGAGGAAGGCTTTACGGACCCTATATTTACCGTCGCAGTCAATGCTAACGGCAAACCAAAAATTAAGGTTGAGCAGCAGGGACAAATAAACAACATAGATATAGAACAATTAACACTGCCCTATGTTGTTGGTTACTCCTCAGGCTTAAATGAAAATCTACAAAGGCCGTTTTTAAAAAATGCTAACCAATTATTCAAAGCATTAAGAGCGCGTGCTCGATATCACAAGGAAAAGCGAAAGTTGGATATTGGTTACGAGCAAAATCTTAATGATACAGAGCTTTCATTTAACACTTATCAAAAAAATAAAAAAGAACTACTGAAAAAATACAAACGAAACCATCCTTACTTGTTTACCTACAATACCGCAGAATATCTAGAAGATGAGCAAGAGTTACCCGAAACGACAACGCATCTATCTAATTTTATTTACCTAGACTACGACAGTGCTCAATTTGCCGTTGCCTTAAGTGATTTTCGGTTTAATGCCCTTTTTAAGAAGAGTAGATCTAAAAAAGAAAATTTAACGAGCCTTACTTACACGACTCCTACGTTGCTACAGCTAGAGTTTGATTTTACTCTGTCTCACGTTACCGATGAAATCGTTGATGATGTAAGGTCATTTATCAGAATAGCTGAATCAACAGGCGGAGCCATCAAATACACCGGCGTCAATACGACCACTGAAGAGTATGATTATTACGAGTTAGACTCTTTAAAAGGCATTATTAGTCTTGACCTAAAACGTTTAGCTTTTGAAAGTAAACTATCAACGTTTGGTACCTATGACCCATTCAGATTATTTGAGCGCTTATACAAAGCACAGCAACTTGGCATGAAAAACGTTAATTCACATGGCCGAAAATACCTAGAGAAAAATGGCTTCATTGGTACGGTTAAGAAACCCCTCAAAGTAAGACTTCCCCTTATGTCTAAACGTTTGATGTTGACTGGTGATGATCTCAATGAAGTTGCCTATGAAGAATTATCTGATGGCGAGTCTCAACTATTGCAAGTATTGGCCATTATAAAGCTATACACCAATGAAAATACGTTATTCCTTTTTGATGAGCCTGAAACACATTTAAACCCAGCTTGGCGAACAATGTTTCATACTTATTTAACAAAGGCATTAATGGGCGAAGGTAAAGAAACAAATTCGCAGGTGTTCGTATCAACTCACTCCCCATTCATGGTGTCCTCACTTAAGCGCAGCAATGTGTTCTTGTTTAGCCGCAAAGGCAAAGAAGAGATAAACTTTCAGCCAGTTCAAAAAGAGACCTATGGCGCCTCATTTGATGTATTAATTAAAGACTTTTTCGAGTTACGCTCATTAATATCGCAAAGCGTTATAGATGAAATCAGAGAGCAGTTAGAAAAAGGGGACACCCACGCAAAAGAGTGGATTGAAGACAACCTAGGCTTGTCTGCTGAAAAAGCCTACTTGATAAGGAAATTGAGTCAATAATGCTGTTTCGTTTAGACCCCAATACACCAAGCTTTGAAGTATTTAGATTGCTTAATGAAGAGCTTCTATACTTCCTGGAACAAGCTGTTACTACAAATACATTTAGCCGAGCTCTATTTAATCAGGGGGCTGTTGGACAAGCTTGCTGGGATAATGCTCAAGAGAACGATGCTAGAGCCAAAAGCGGCCTGACAAGAGACAAATTTCAAGAGTTATTTGTAGCTTTAAATGAAGCTGATGAAGATATAAGACAACAGCTATTTGAGTTGATGCGAGACACTCAAGATCTTCAAGCATTCTTTGATGCTCCCCAAAGAAGTTTACTTGATTTTATGGACGAACCAAGCCGAAAAGCCTTCAAGAAATTATCCACTCACCTATATTGCTCAACAAAAGATTTAGACCCTGTTATTGCAGCCTCCGGTGGTACAAACATCACCGCACACTTTAATGACTTTCGTGATCAGTTGATTAACGGCAATGTTTGCAAAGCTTGCGGCATGGAAAAACTGGCCCCATTCAGAGCCGGAGTGCCCGATGGTGATCAGTGGCGTGCAGATTACGACCACCAGTTATGCAAATCAAAATACCCTTTATTTGCTGTACATCCAGACAATCTGATCCCCCTCTGTGATGTGTGCAATCAAGATGCAAAAAAGGCAAAAGACTTATTTAGACACAAAGATGGCACTGACCGTTTGGCATTTTATCCCGCTACCGAAGAAGCAAAAACCTTTATCAATATTGCATTGGAGCAACTTCATGATCCTGAGCCTACTATAAAAGTAAACTGGAACGCTCCTGACGATACTATATTAAATAAACTCACTACTTGGGATGAAGTCTATGAAATACGCAATCGAGTTGAAGGACAATTTCGCTCTTTAGAAGCAATAATAGAAGATGAGCTTAATCCAAATAGCCTAGCAGATGTAAGAGAAAGAATAATCGATAAAGCCCAGCCCCTATCTCCCAATACGCTAAAAAGGAAGGAATGGGCATTCTGGTATCAGAAGTTATTTGCTGAGCTGGACCAGATCGACGTAGCTCCTTTTGCCGCTAAGTGGGAGTTCATTCAACAACAAGCTACTGATGGTGGTGATTACATTCTGAACCCACCATAGCCACAAATGAACCTTTATAAGAAAAAACGGTTACCATAGCGGTTACCAAACCTTTAAAAACAACCATTAATACAACATAAAACACTGTATTTAATGAGATTTAAAACAAAATTCAACATTCAGATCCAGAATATTGAATAATCACCTCGCATTCATTTAACACATAAAAGCCCCTTTCCAGGGGCTTTTTTGGTTAACCATCTCGGCATTGCTCTTGCGGATACTCAAATTCTAAGGTGGTGTGTGCTAAACCATACTCTGCCAGGTTGTCGGCCAAACGTTGCTTTAGCGCTATCACTTGCTCAGCATTAAGCTCATGAGCAAGACACAAATGCGCTGTCAGCACATGATGTTCGCCATCTAACGACCAGTAATGCACATGGTGAGCGGTGCTGATTTCTTGCGGCTCTATCAGTACCTCAGTGAGTTTTGTTTGCGTCTTTTTATCCGGTACCCCTTGCAGAAATAGTCGTACGGTCTGCACTAGGTTGCGCACCACATTGATCAAAATAAACAGGGTAAAACAAATGGATAAAATAGGGTCTAAAATCGGCCAATCAACAAACATCAACACGATTGCGACCACCAGCACTGCCACCCAACCCAGCACGTCTTCAAGAAGGTGCCAATTAAGCACTTTCTCATTGAGTGATTTACCACTGCTCAATTTAATCGCCGCATAACCGTTCACCGCAATACCTAGTATCGCCAGGGCTAACATGCCTTCCGTTACCGGCATGACTGGGTCGAACAACCTCGGCACCGACAACACCAGTACCCACACCGAGCCAATCACTAATACCACCGAATTAATAAACGCACCGAATAAGCTTAAGCGCCGATAACCATAGGTAAAATGCTGATTAGCACCTTTATTACTGAATTTGTTAAGCAGCCAGGCGCTGCCGATTGACAGGCTATCCCCTAAGTCATGCACGGCATCGGCCATTATCGCAGTACTGTTTGTAAGCCAGCCGCCAATAAACTCGATAATAGTAAACCCGAGGTTTAAAAAGAATGCCCAACCAATGCGCTCTGAAGCGATGTCATGGGAATGATCGTGGTGATGCGCCATTTTTTTATCCTTTTGCTGCGTGTACCTACACTCTGGGTTAAAATCTCTTTACCGTCTTTCCCGCTTTTTATCGCGCTCCCTTTAACTTAAGCGCGATTAAGCACATTTTTTCTCGTGCGTTATATCTGTGTAAAAACACTATGCCAAACTTTTGTGAGCATTACTAAGCCTGTCAGCTATCCTAATTAACAGGCTCTTATCAGTGAGTACATTATGAAACTAAAAACAAAGTTGTCTTTGTCGTTTGCCGCCGTTATTGCTTTAATGGTTATCTCGAGCCTTATCGTTTGGCTTAAAGTCTCCACCGAAACCCTGCAAGCTGAGGAAGTTAAAAACGACGACCTTCCCGGTTTACTAGCCTATTTATCGATCTCCGATACTATTTATCAAATGCAAAATGAAGCCCTTGAATACATAGGCGGTGAGCAACAAAAGCGAGACAGCTTTGCGGCTTTGTATAGACAATTTCAAACGCAACACCAAGAGCTTTATAAGTATGAGTCTAACAAGCCATCAGACATAGAGAAGATGGCAAACATAGAAAACTTAGTGAAGGAATACAATCGCGGCATCACTGAGGGCGTATTTAATCGATACGACCCTGAATTGTTTCGTAGCGTACAATCACAAGTGGCACAGTTAGAACAAGACACCGGTGAGAAGTTAGGTGACTTACTCGACGAGCTAAAAGACCAAGAGTATGCACAGGCCATGCAAGCAAGCGATTTACAAACCAGCTTGCAGGATAATTTACCGGGTGTCAGATATTACCTCGAACTGATAGATGAGGCCGGTGACCTGGTCGCGGGTGTGAACGCACACATTCGCGGTGATACCGCAGCTAAAGGACGCTTTAAAGATGATTTAACCAGTTTCAATGAATACCTTGAGGCGCTTCGGCCACTTGAGCAACAACCTGATGAAGTTGCAGCGCTACGTCAAGTTGAGTCTTATCGCGATGACATTGTGCGCACGGCCAACAGCATTTTTACACGCTATAGTCCACAAGACTATATTGATGCTCGAAGTACTATCAATGACCTAGAAGCCCAGGTTGTTGATAAACTAAACACTATTTTGCAAACCTCAGCGCGAGAAGAGCAAGTAGACGCTATTAGCGCCTTAAACCACCTTGTCGAGGGCTTAAACCTGACCTTGATCATTATTGTGATCATTACCTTAATCGCCTTCGTTGTCGCAGGCATTATTGCCTACCTCATTAGCCACTCAATCATTACTCGCTTAAACAATGTGCTAGAGACAGCAGAAAGTGTCAGCATCGGCGATTTATCGCGCCCGGCTATTGCTCATGCTAACAAGGATGAAATCGACAGCCTTGCTGCGGCGACCAATAAAATGTCGTCATCTCTGCATGATTTAATGGCTCTGATCACGTCACTGGCCACTCAGGTTAGGGAATCCAGCTTGGAAATTAGCTCAACAAACGAGCAAATCGCTAATCGCAGCCAAAACTCAGCAGACCAATCAACACAGATAGCCACTGCCATTGAAGAAATGAGCTCAACGGTTTCAGAGGTCGCCAGACAATCACAACAAGCATCTGGCAATAGTGAGCAAGCAAGAGAGTATGCCGCTCATGGTGCCGAAGCAGTAAGCCAAACGGTAGCAGAAATAAGAAGCGCTTCGAGCAGAGTGCAGAACACCTCCAGCTCAGTCACCGAACTGGGTGAGCTTAGTAATCAAATTGGCAATATCATCAGTGTGATCAGTGCCATTGCCGAGCAGACAAACTTGTTGGCACTTAATGCTGCCATTGAGGCCGCACGAGCCGGTGAGCAGGGCCGAGGCTTTGCCGTAGTTGCCGACGAAGTACGGACCTTGGCTGAGCGCACGACCAAAGCCACCGATGAAGTCGCGCAGACAATTACCGCCATCCAAAAGCAAACTCACCAAGCGGTAGAGTCTATGCATAGTAGCGTAGAGCAAGTAAACAGCAGTGTATCTATGGCGGAGCAGGCCGGGGAACAACTTAGCAATATAATGCAAAGTGCCAGCGATATTGCTAGTATGATTCAATCAATCGCGACGGCCACCGAAGAGCAATCTGTGGTCGCTGCGGAAATGGCCAAGGACGTGTCTGATATTGAGCGCGCGAGCCAAGCATCACTGAACGACACGCAAGGGGCTTTAGAGATTGCGAAACAGCTTAATTCTCAAGCCGGTGAACTTAGTGAGTCTGTGCAGCGCTTTAAATTGCGTGCCAGTTAAGCACAATACCCATTGATTTTATGTATCGCTGTCGGTATTTTAGACCCTAATTTGATAACTAACAGGTGTGCTCCCGGTGCTTAAGTGTGTATTTAGCATTCTTTTACCCCTAGTGATTGTGCTGCAATCACTGGCAGCGAGTGCTGATCCCACCCCTGTACATCAAATCGACAGCGAGCATTTACAGAGCGTACATTCGCACCAACAACATGATGACTTGCAACCACAGGCAAGCGATAACTTGCACGATACTGCTGATTGTCATCACTGCGGCCACTGCTCAGGCTCACATCTCACTTGGGGGAGCATGCCGGCCCCCTGTTTTGCCAATGACCATGTTGATTTCGCATTGCCGGACTGGCGCCACCGCGCTGTGGGCGAAGTCATTTACCCAACTTTCCGCCCTCCCATCGTCTAACTGCACTTATCCGCCATGCCCAACGCGCACACTGCGCTTGCGGCTAACTTAACATTTGCAGTTAGAGAACAGTTTATGAAGCTTTCTATTTTTTGCTTTGCGCGCAGCGCGAAGGCACTTAGTGGCGCGTGTATTTATCGCGCCTTGAACACCTTTTTCACGGTGTTTATCAAAACCGTTACATTGTTAGTATTGAGCGTGTCGTCGCTCACCTTCGCGGGCGAAGGTCACGACCATAATGATACCAACAATACAGCAAAATCATCACCCAGTGACCATGGTCAAGGTATTGCTCTCAGTGAGCGCAGCATGGCCCTAGCGCAAATAAAAGTAGCGCCCTTACAAGCACGTACACATAACAAAACGCTGTATGCACCTGGAGAGCTCAAAGCCAATGGGTACTCAAGTTACATCGTTTCTGCACGTACTGAGTCGGTTGTCATTGAGCGCCACGCAATGCTTGGCGAGCACGTCAATCAAGGGCAACCACTGGTCACCTTATTCAGTGAAACAATGGCCAATGCTCAGGCCGACTACCTAGTAGCGGCGAGTGAGTGGCAACGAGTAAAGCAACTTGATAACCGAGCGGTGAGTGAAAGTGCTCGCTTAAAAGCACAGTCACAATACAACGCCAGCTACGGGCAGTTAATTGCCCTTGGCTTAACCACTGAAGCCATTGATACAATTAGTAAGGACAACATTGCGTCATTTGGCCAATATTCTTTGGTGGCCCAAACCTCAGGAGTGGTGCTTAACGACGACTTCACCCAAGGCCAACGAGTGGAAGCTGGCCAGAGCATTATGACCATCGCCGATGAATCTAGCCTATGGGTTGAGGCCAAAGTTGCGCCTTATAGCGACGGCGCCATCAATAAAGCCACAGCGGTGAATATCGTCGTCAACGGCCGCACTTACCCAGCGAAAGTCATTCAAGAAGCCCATGTGATTGACCCAACTACACGGACGCGGGTGATCCGGCTAAAAGTAGATAACCCGCAAGATAAACTCCATGCCGGCATGTTCGTCGATGTGCATTTCACATTTGCCAGCACCACGCCAATATTAGCTCTCCCGCAGAGCGCGCTCATGCGCGGCAGTGACGGCGATTGGCAGGTGTTTGTGCAACAAAGCCCCGGCGAGTTCTTACCCGTAGAGGTTGAATTGGGTGAACGCTTTGGTCGCTACCAACAAATCTCCGGCGTGCCTGCGGGAGTCAATGTCGCGATGACCGGGGCTTTCTTTATTTCTTCTCAACTGGCCAAAAGTGGCTTTGACCCCCATAACCACTAAGCTGGAGCGGCACAATGTTTAATTATATTATTGCTTGGGCGGTGCGTAACCGCCTCCTTGTCGTGCTGGCGTTGGTGAGCCTGATCGCTGCCAGCATCACAGTGATCCCTAAACTTAACTTAGACGCCTTTCCCGACGTCACCAATGTACAAGTAACGGTAAACACCGAAGCCCCCGGTCTGGCCGCCGAAGAGGTAGAGCAACTGATCACCTACCCTATCGAAGCGGTTATGTATGCACTTCCCAATGTCGAGCAAGTGCGCTCAATATCTAAAACAGGCCTTTCTGGAGTGACCATCGTGTTTAACGAGGACACCGATATTTACTTTGCTAGACAGCTGGTTTTTGAGCGTTTACAAGCCGCCAAAGAGCTTATCCCCGACGGTCTTGGCAGCCCTGAGATGGGCCCCAATACCTCAGGCTTGGGGCAAGTGTATCAGTACTTACTCATAGCCGATGCAGAAGCCGAGCTCGATACGATGGCCCTGCGCTCACTCAATGATTGGGTGGTAAAGCTGCTGATTATGCCGATTGACGGCGTCACTGATGTGCTGTCATTTGGTGGTCATGTGCGCCAATACCAAGTCGCTATCAACCCGAATAAATTACTCGCCTACCAATTAACGCAGCAAGACCTTGTTGCCGCACTCGATGCCAGCAATGACAATGTGGGCGGTTGGTATATGGACCGTGGTCAAGAACAGCTGGTAGTGCGCGGTACCGGCTGGTTTGCTCACTCACGCCAAGGCATTGAGCAAATAAAACAAGTGGCGGTAAAAACCGTCGCCGGCACGGTCATTACCGTCGGTGATATTGCTGAGGTACGCTTAGGCAGCGAGATTCGCCAAGGTGCGGTGACCATGAGCCGTAAAAACGCCCAGGGCGAGGTCGAGCAGTTAGGTGAAGTGGTCTCTGGCATTGTCCTCAAACGCATGGGTGCCAATACCAAAGCCACCATCGATGGGATCGAGCAAAGGGTGCAAATGATCAATCAAGCGCTGCCACAGGGAGTGCGATTTCAACCTTTTTATGACCAAGCAGACCTTATCACCAAAGCCGTGAATACAGTGGTGAATGCACTCACTCTCGCCTTTATTTTTATCGTTGTTGTGCTCGCCCTGTTTCTAATGAACCTACGCGCCACGTTACTAGTGCTCATATCCATCCCTATTGCCATTGCTATGGCCTTAATGATGATGGTGTGGCTTAACGTTTCCGCTAATTTAATGTCACTTGGCGGTCTTGCTGTGGCGATTGGCATGCTGGTCGACGGCTCAGTGGTAATGGTTGAGAACATGTTTAAGCATTTAAGCCGCCAAGACAGCACGTTAACGGCACGCGAGCGTATTTTACTCGCGGGTAAAGAGGTCGCTCGACCCGTATTTTTCGCCGCAACCATTATTTTAGTCGTGTTTATGCCGCTCTTTAGCTTCGAAGGCGTTGAAGCCAAACTGTTCCAACCGATGGCGATAAGCATTATTTTAGCGGTGATCAGTGCCATTTTCGTGGCGTTGATTATCGTCCCTGCACTAGCAAGCTATCTGTTTACCGGTCAAATCACGTCGCGCCCCAGCTTGATACTCAAACCCTTGGATGTGCTTTATCGAAAAACATTACACCTGGCCCTAGCGCATACCAAAGCGGTGGTAGTCACGGCGCTTATACTCGTTGCTGGCGCTGTTGCCACCCTAGGGCAGTTGGGAACCGAATTTGTTCCCGAGCTCGAAGAAGGTACCATTAACCTGCGCGTTACCTTGGCGCCTTCTTCAAGCCTCGAAACCGCGCTTGCGGTGGCTCCCAAACTAGAAGCTAAACTGTTAAGCTTTCCCGAGGTCACGTACGCCCTAAGCCGTATCGGTCGGGCCGAAATTGGGGGCGACCCCGAGCCGGTCAATAACATCGAAATCTATATTGGCTTAAAGCCCCCCAGTCAGTGGCAAAGTGCAGAAAACCGCTACCAACTACAAGCCTTGATGGAGCAAAAGCTCAGTGCCCACCCTGGGTTGTTGTTTAACTTTTCTCAGCCTATCGCCACACGAGTTGATGAGTTACTGTCTGGAGTAAAAGCGCAGCTGGCCATCAAACTATTTGGCCCCGAACTTGAAGTGCTAGCGACTCAGGGCGAGGCCATTGCCAATGCGGTAAAAGCGGTGCCAGGCACCCGCGATGTCGCGCTTGAACAAATTGCCGGCGAAGCACAACTGATCGTTAAACCAAAACGCCAAGCCTTGGCTCGTTATGGCTTGCAAGTCGCCGATGTGATGGGCTTGGTGCGCGACGGCATTGGCGGTGTACAAGCCGGACAAATTATCAATGGCAATGAACGCTATGATATTAACGTACGCATTGATAAACCCTACCGACAAACCCCACAAGCCATTGGCAATTTATATTTGCAAGCTAGCAACGGGGCGTGGGTGCGCTTAGCCGATGTGGCCGATATTAGTATTGAATCGGGGCCTCCTCAGGTGCGCCGCGACGATGTACAGCGCCGAGTTGTAGTCCAAGCAAATGTCCAAGGCCGGGATATGGGCTCGGTGGTGGCGCAAATTCGTGAGCAAATCGCAAATGATGTGGCGCTGCCCAGCGGGTACTCTGTGGCCATCGGCGGGCAATTCGAAAATCAACAGCGGGCACAGCAGCGCCTCAGCGTTGTTATTCCATTGTCACTGGCTGCCATCGCGCTGTTACTGTATTTTGCGTTTGGCAGCGTCGGCCAAGCCTTGCTGATATTAATCAACGTCCCATTGGCAGTCATTGGTGGGGTGTTTTCCTTATATTTAAGTGGGCAGTATTTGTCGGTGCCAAGCTCGGTAGGCTTTATTACTTTATTTGGCGTTGCCGTACTCAATGGAGTGGTGATGGTCGAGAGCATCAATCAGCGTATCAATAGCAACCAGGCTCTAGCCAGCGCAGTATTTGAGGGGGCCACGCAGCGCCTGCGCCCGGTGCTGATGACCGCTATCACGTCGGCATTAGGCTTGATTCCAATGCTGCTTTCTCAAGGTGTGGGCGCCGAAATTCAGCACCCCTTGGCAAGCGTGATTGTCGGCGGGCTACTGACATCCACCTTATTAACTTTGTTTGTGTTGCCAGCTTTGTATCCACGTTTTTCTCAGGCTAAGCTTAAACACTAAAGCTATTGTGGCGCATGAATCGACAACAGGTTTATGCGCCAGTTAACCTAGGCTGAGAAATCCGCTATACTACGCGGCTCTTTTTTAAACCCCAGTATTTAGAGAGACATCATGAGCCAAGTTCGTGGTAATTTGTTTATTTTATCCGCCCCATCTGGTGCGGGTAAGTCCAGCTTGATCAATGCATTACTCCAACAACATAGTGATATGCAAGTATCGGTGTCACACACCACTCGTGCTCCTCGCCCTGGCGAGCAAGACGCTAAGCATTATCATTTTGTAAGCGAAGCTGAGTTCAAAACACTGATCGACAATGATGATTTCTTTGAATGGGCGCAAGTGTTCGACAATTATTACGGCACTTCAAAGGCGGCGATAGAACAGCAACTTGCCAACGGCATTGATGTGTTTCTCGATATCGACTGGCAAGGCGCGCGACAAGTGCGTGAATTAGCCCCGGACGTCACCACTATTTTTATTTTGCCGCCATCCAAGGCAGAGCTTGAAAATCGCCTGACTAATCGCGGCCAAGATTCCGCAGACGTGATTGCCGGGCGCATGGCCAAGGCGCAATCGGAAACCTCACACTTTGATGAGTATGATTACTTGGTCGTTAATGATGACTTTGACACCGCTTTAGCTGAGATTGAAACCATCGTTAAAGCCAAGCGCTTAAGCATCAGCGCTCAGCGTGTAAAACATAACGAACTAATCCACGACTTGTTAAAATAACTATTGGCCTAAACTTAACCTTGCAGTAAACTATGCGTTTACAGAATTAAATTTTGGAGTGAAGCATGGCTCGCGTAACTGTTGAAGATGCAGTAGATAAAATTGGCAACCGTTTTGACTTAATCCTTGTCGCCGCCCGTCGTGCGCGCCAGATCGCCGTAGGTGGTAAAGATCCTATGGTTGATGCTGAAAACGATAAACCAACGGTTCTCGCTTTGCGTGAAATCGAGGAAGGCCACATTACTGTGGATACCCTAGAGGCCATTGAACGCCAAGAGCAGCAAAACCAAGAAGCGGCTGAAATGGCAGCTGTTGCGGCTATCGTTGGCGGTAACCAATAAGCGGCCTCTAACGCTCTCAAAACGGCTGCAATACTCGCGCAGCCGTTGGCTTTCCCCTCTTTTCATCGTATATTCACCTTAACTGTTCAATTTCGCCTCGCTGTGTTTGGAGTGTGAATGTATCTCTTTGAAGGTCTAAAGAAAAAAATATCCGAGTACCTGCCTCCGGCTGATGTGGCATTGGTACAAAAAGCCTATGTGGTGGCCCGTGAAGCCCATGAAGGACAATTTCGCTCAAGTGGTGAGCCGTACATCACACACCCCGTTGAAGTAACGCAGATTTTAGCCAGCATGAAGCTCGACCATGAGACCCTTATGGCGGCGCTTATGCACGATGTCATCGAAGACACTGACTTCTCGCAACAAGACCTGGCGGAAATATTTGGCGAGACGGTCGCCGAACTCGTCGAGGGCGTCAGTAAGCTCGATAAACTCAGCTTCAAAGACAAAAAAGAATTCCAAGCTGAAAACTATCGCAAAATGATCATAGCGATAACTCAGGACATCCGCGTTATTTTAATTAAATTGGCGGACCGCACCCATAATATGCGCACCCTGGGAGCACTACGTCCTGACAAGCGTCGTCGCATCGCCCGCGAGACCTTAGAAATCTTTGCCCCCATAGCTAACCGCTTAGGTATCCACGACATTAAAAACGAGCTCGAAGACTTAGGTTTTCAAGCGCTTTACCCGATGCGCTATCGCGCACTGAAATCAGAGGTTGCGAAAGCACGAGGCAATCGTAAGGAAGTGATCAGCAATATTCAGGGTGAGATTGAATCACGCTTGGAAGACGCTGGCATTCAAGCGCAAGTATCAGGGCGAGAAAAGCACCTCTACAGCATTTACAAAAAAATGCTCAACAAAGAGCTGATGTTTAACGAGGTGATGGACATTTATGCGTTTCGCATTGTTGTCGATAGCATGGATACCTGTTACCGCGTGCTTGGGGTGGCGCATAATCTCTATAAACCTATCGAAACACGTTTTAAAGATTATATTGCTGTACCAAAGACCAATGGCTATCAGTCGCTACACACCTCGCTGGTGGGGCCACACGGCATTCCCGTAGAGATTCAAATTCGCACCTTAGATATGGATCACATGGCCGATAAAGGGGTCGCGGCACATTGGATGTACAAAAAGGCGGGAGAAAATACCGGGCATACTGCTCAGCAACGCGCCCGCCAATGGATGCAAAGCCTGCTCGAGCTGCAACAAAGTGCAGGCTCTTCATTTGAGTTCGTGGAAAACGTTAAAACCGAACTGTTCCCTGAAGAGATTTACGTATTTACTCCTGATGGCCGTATTATCGAGTTGCCAATGGGGGCCACCGCTGTCGACTTTGCCTATGCGGTGCACACCGATGTTGGTAACACCTGTGTAGGTGCCCGCGTCAATCGCAAACCGCACCCCTTGAGTCGACCGCTTGATACCGGGCAAACCGTAGAGGTGATCACCAGCTCAGGGGCACACCCCAACGCCACGTGGCTCAACTTTATTGTTACCGCAAAAGCACGTTTATGTGTACGTAATTACCTTAAGAGCCAACGCCAAGAAGAGGCCATGCAATTAGGGCGTCGTCTGCTTGATTCGGCTTTGGGCGAGCACGCATTAGACGAGATAGGTGAAGAGCGGATAACGCGTGTACTTGAAGAGCACCAACTCAACACCTTGCTGGAGCTATTGGTCGAAATAGGCTGTGGCAATATTATGAGTATGCTGGTTGCCAAACGCCTACTGCAAGTAGACGAGGAACAAATCGATGACTTAGAAAAATCGGCAAAGGCGGCCATTATTGGTACCGAAGGCATGCTGGTCAATTACTCTAAGTGCTGTCGTCCGGTCCCAGGTGATGCCATTGTCGCTCATGTTAGCCAAGGCAAAGGCCTGACCGTGCACCGCCAAGAATGTAAAAATATTCGCGGCTGGCAAAGCGAGTCATCAAAATACTTTGTTGTGAAGTGGGAAGATAACCCAGAAAAAGAATACATTGCCGCTTTGCGTGTGGAAATCATCAACCACCAAGGTGTGCTCGCTAAGCTCACCAACTTAGTGGCGTCAACAGGCGCTAATATTGTTGAACTAACAACTGATGAAAAAGAAAGCAATTTATATGTTATTGACCTTGGCGTGACCGTGAAAGACCGTATTCACGTAGCAAATATCATGCGCCGCATCCGGGTGATGCCAGATGTACAAAAGGTCTACCGTAAAAAGTAAAGGGCAATCATGAATAAAATTATTATATCAACCGACCAAGCTCCCTCAGCTATTGGCACCTATAACCAAGCTGTTAAGGTAGGCACCGCTGTATACCTTTCGGGGCAAATTCCACTTGTGGCAGAGACCATGGAAATGATCTCTGATGACTTCGCGGAACAAACACAGCAAGTATTTAAAAACCTGGCTGCCGTTTGTGAAGCCGCTGGGGGTGAGTTACAAGACATGGTCAAGGTCAATATTTTCCTTACCGACTTGAGCAACTTTGCCACGGTGAATGAAATTATGAGCCAACATTTCAAAATGCCTTACCCCGCTCGCGCCGCTATTGGCGTGAAAGAGCTGCCTAAAGGCGCGCAAGTTGAAATCGACGGAATTATGGAGCTGCCATCCACTAATTAGACAGCCCACCTCACTGGTATACTTTTTGGGCAGAGTTTTCTGCCCTCTCCTCTCTTCCATTCTCCTTGTAAATCTCATAAAGTAGGATAAAACTTAATAAAGTCGTGTGCTTGCAAGGAATTATTTGTGTTTAAATTGGCCCACAATGGCAATGTGCTGTTTAATGTGACGCAGGAGACACCGGCGCCACCATCAAAAGCAGCCATGCTAGAAGCATTACGGCAATCCGAATTTGCTGGCTGTAAAGTGGACGACGAGCACCTCGATAAGTTTTACAGCGGTGAAGAATCAGGTCCGAGTATCGTAGTCGGTAAGCGCGTAGATGCCACGTTAGAGGTCACCATCAGCGACGATAAAATGTCAGCGATGGGACGGCTAACCACAGCGCAAGGGGGCAAAGCCCTCGATTTGGAAGCCGGCAAAAAGGCCATTGTGGTGGCGGGTGTACGCCGAGGCTACCAGCAGGCGCTTTTAGAAAAACTTTTACAACAGCAATTCGAATTGGCTCCTGGTAGCTCAGTGAAAGGCACATTAGCACGTGGACGCTTACCCGTTGATGGGCAGCCCAGCGAACTAGTCAAGCAAACACAAACCCTAAAAGATCGCATTAATAAACCTAAACGCCGCGAAGACGGCACGGTTGATATGCGCGACTTTGGCAAACTTGCCAGTGTTCAGCCTGGCACCATTTTAATGATCCAAAAGCCTGCAACTCCAGGGAAAGAGGGATTCACCGTCACCGGCGATGTGCTTGAAGCCAAACCTGGTGAGCAACTGTCTTTAACCCCCGGAGAGGGGACCGAACTCAATCCGGATAACCCACTGGAGCTGCGCGCGACTGTTTCTGGTGTGCCCGTGGAATCTCCCAATGGCATGCGCGTTGACGATATTTTCACGATTAAAGAAGTGAACGTCAAAAGCGGCCATATCGATTTTGATGGCTCTGTGGTGATCACCCATAACGTTGAGCCGGGTATGCGCGTCACCGCTAAGGGTGAAATTAGCGTACTGGGCACGGTGGAATCAGGCATTCTCAATGCCACCGGTGATATCACCATCAAACAAGGCACCATTGGGCACCCTAATCACCAGCAAAATGACGCCGAGCTTACTTGCCAGATTAATGCAGGCGGTAATTTACATATCAGCCACGCCCAATATTGCTACCTAGAAGCCACCAATATCTATATCGAACGCCAAGCTAGCCATTGCCAATTAAAAGCCCTAGAAAGCCTCATAGTGGGGCCAGAAGAGAGCCCAAATGGTAAGCTCTTTGGTGGCGAAGTACTCGATGCCTGCCGCCTTGAAGCCGGTGAAATTGGTAGTGAGTCGGGGGCCAAGATGCGCATTAATCTAGTTGCCCGAGGCGCGGATATTACCGCTGACAATGACGCTTGTGTGCAGCAACTTTCGCAGACTGACGATAAACTCGCGTCGTTGCAAGATGCATTAGAGAAAGCCGAAGCGATTAAAGACGCGGAAAAGAAAAAGCAACTCATTGAAAAAATTGGCGCCACACAACTGGCTCTAGTACAACAAGCAGATGAGCTTGAAACTAAGCTGTCTAGCTTAGATAACACCTTACACTCACTGCTTGATGGCGCCAATCTTGTCGCCCATCAACGCTTAAATTCCGGCGTTGAGATTCATATCTTTGACAAGGTACTGAAAACAGCCAGACAGTACCCACCCTGCGTTGTAAAACTAGAGAAAAGCAAAATAGAGGTTGAGTTTAAAACCTCCTAAACAGCAAAAAAGCGTGCCTAGCCCATTACTCATAACGAGGCTCAGCACGCTAACCACAAGATTTACAATAAGGCTTGCTGTTGTTTTAGCTGCTCAGGCCATACTCCTACCTGTACTTGACCAATATGACTCTTTTGCAAAAGCAACATTGCTAAACGAGACTGGCCGATACCGCCACCAATGGTTTGTGGTAGCTTTTTATGAAGCAAGGCTTGATGCCAAGGCAGTTGCGTTTTGTGGCTTTGCTCGCTCAACTCCAACTGAGTGAGTAATGACTCGGGGCAAACCCGAATCCCCATGGAAGAAATCTCAAATGCATCTTCAAGTACCTTGTTCCACACTAAGATATCGCCGTTAAGTCCAGGCAACCCCTCATCTCCTTGAGTAGACCAATCATCATAATCCGGGGCGCGCACGTCATGACGTTGACCGTCTGCGAGCTTACCACCGATGCCGATGAGAAAGACTGCACCATACTGCTTACAAACCGCACGCTCCCGCTCTTTCGCGCTTAGATCTGGGTATGCCTGACGCAACTTCTCGGCATGAATAAAATGAATTTTTTCAGGTAGGTAAGGAGCAATATCAAACTGCTCACCGACATAGGTTTCTGTCGCTTTAATGGCAGCATAAATTTGCTCAACAGTGGCCTTTAGCGTCGCTAAACTGCGCTCGCTACGCTCACAAATCACCTTTTCCCAATCCCACTGGTCAACATACACTGAATGGATAGGGCTTAGATGCTCTTCGTCTGGGCGCAAGGCCCGCATATGTGTGTACAATCCCGAGCCCACCGCAAAGCCGTAATCAGCGAGGGTCTTACGTTTCCACTTCGCTAATGAATGCACCACCTCATAACGTTGCTCAGGCAGGGTTTTCACCTGCACGGCGACGGCCTTTTCATGACCACTGAGCTCATCTTGAATGCCATCTCCTACCTGGGCAAGAATCGGCGCCTGCACCTCAACAAGATTCAAAGCCGCTGCTAAGTGCTGTGAAAATACCTGTTTAACCGTACTAATTTGCTGCTGTTGTTGAATATACTCTGTGCTCATGGTCCTCATTCCCATTGCTGCTGCTTTGTTCGATATAAAAACCATACCTCAGCGAGAGTTTTATTCAATACCATTTAACAAAAAGAGCTTTACTTAAAAATAGAAATCAATTTAACTGAAATATATTAGATTTCATTTATTTTTTATGTGTTTTAGCTATGGAAAATTATCGATTCGACAATTTAGACAAATCCATCCTTAAGAGCTTGATGAGTAATGCCCGCACCCCTTACGCCGAATTGGCGAAACAATGCGGAGTCAGTGCTGGGACCATTCATGTGCGCATAGAAAAAATGCGCCAAGCCGGAGTGATCACCGGCACCCAGGTACGTGTTGACGCTAAACGCCTGGGGTATGATGTGTGTTGCTTTATTGGCATTAACCTCAACAATGCCCGCGACTACCCCCATACTTTAGAGCTATTGCGTGGGCTCGAAGAAGTAGTCGAGGCCTACTACACCACAGGTAATTACAGTATTTTTATTAAGGTGATGGCGCGCTCCATCGAGCACTTACAAGACGTGCTGATCAATAAAGTGCAAGCGATTGAAGCAATTCAGTCAACCGAAACGCTGATTTCTTTGCAAAACCCTATTAATCGTAGTGTGACCCCATAGCCACATTGGCGTATAATCGGCGCACTTTTTTGTAACAGCAAAGATGGGCTATGGGCGAAAAGCGTTACCACCGAGTAAAACAAGTTTTAGATAGACGACAAACCGATCTCAGCGTGTGCTTAGATGAAGTGCATAAACACCATAATCTTTCGGCCATCGTGCGCACCGCCGACGCTGTCGGTTGTCACCATATTCATGCGGTCTGGCCTAAAGAGCAGCGTCGTCTCACCAATAACACCTCCGGCGGTAGCAAAAACTGGGTGCACACCCATATGCATGACGATATTGACCAGGCTGTTGGCAGTATTCGTGAGCAGATCCCTGGAGTGCAGTTGCTGGCCACCAACCTCAGTAGTGACGCCGTCGACTATCGTGATATTGACTACACCCAACCCACCGCCGTGATTGTTGGCCAAGAGCGCGAGGGTATTTCCGATGCAGCGCTTGCCCATGCTGATAAACATATCGTTATTCCAATGCGCGGTATGGTGCAGTCTCTAAATGTCTCTGTGGCTGCAGCGTTAATCCTATACGAGGCACAGCGCCAACGCGAAGCCGCTGGCTTGTATGAACGCGATATGCTCAATCCACAAATCAAGCACACTTTACTGTTCGAAGGATGTCACCCTATTATTGCCCAGCAATGCAAAGAAAAGGGACTCCCCTACCCAACTCTTGACGAGAACGGTGAAATTATTGCCAATGAACAGTTCTGGGATACCTTACGCTACAAACGTCAGCGCTAAGTGACTTGAAAGCAAGGCCCTGCAGTCAGTACACTTAGGTTATAACTGTTTGAAGGACATGCCATTTGCCAAGCCTGAACACCTACCCCATTAACGAGCTCAAAGGCGTTGGCCCAAAAATGGCCGAGCGCCTTGCCAAGCTTGGCATTCGTAGCGTGCAAGACATGCTATTTCATTTGCCGCTGCGCTATGAAGACCGCACCCGCATTGTTCCCATCTGCGAGCTTCTGCCCCATACCCATGTGTGTGTGCAGGCCACCATTGAATCCGCCAACATTACCTTTGGTCGCCGGCGGATGTTGGTGTGCCATATTAATGATGGCAGCGGACGCATGACACTCAGGTTCTTTAACTTCTCTGCGGCGCAAAAAAACGCCATGCAAGAGGGCAAAGTGATCCGCTGTTTTGGTGAAGTGCGCCGCGCTAAAGTCGGGCTGGAAATGGCGCACCCTGAGTACAATATTAGTGACAGCCCCGAAGCCCTCCCCACACAAACACATTTAAGCGCCATTTACCCCACCACCGACGGACTAAAACAACTGTCATTGCGCAACCTAATGCTTCAAGCGCTGCAGGCCTTGAATCGCGCGCCGATAGAAGAGCTACTGCCACAACAGTATCGTCCCGCAGGTTGGTCACTCGCCGATGCCATTCGCTTTATTCACCAACCACCGGTTGATAGCGATACCCAAGCTTTAGAGCTCGGTGAACATCCAGCGCAGCAACGTCTGGCATTTGAAGAGTTACTGGCCCATAACCTCAGCTTGTTGGCCCTAAGGCAACAGGGGCAAGCACATAAGGCCGTGGCCTTGGCGCCAAATAATGCCTTAGAGCAGCCGTTTTTAGCGTCTTTAGGGTTTACGCCGACGTCAGCACAGCAACGCGTAGTGGCAGAGATTAAAACGGATATGCAGCAGCCGTATCCAATGATGCGCTTGGTACAAGGCGATGTTGGCTCAGGGAAAACCTTAGTGGCAGCACTGGCAAGCTTATGTGCCATCGCTCAAGGTTACCAAGTGGCGCTCATGGCGCCGACAGAAATTCTCGCCGAGCAACATGCTTTAAACTTCAGCCGTTGGTTTACCCCGCGCGGTATTCAAGTTACCCTGCTGGGTGGTAAAACCAAAGGCAAAGCACGTGAGCACGCCCTGAGCGATATTCAAAGTGGCCAGGCGCAAATGATTATTGGCACCCACGCATTATTCCAAGATCAGGTGCAATTCAATAACCTGGCGTTGATCATAATTGATGAGCAACACCGTTTTGGCGTCCACCAGCGCTTGTCACTGCGTGAGAAAGGCCGCTTTGGCGATTGCTACCCACACCAATTGGTGATGACCGCCACCCCCATCCCTCGCACCTTAGCGATGACCGCTTATGCTGATTTGGAAACATCGATTATCGACGAGCTGCCCCCCGGGCGCACGCCAGTTACCACCGTTGCTATTCCCGACAGCCGACGTGACGATGTCATAACGCGTGTGCACAAAGCGGTACAAGAGCAAGGTAGACAAGTTTACTGGGTGTGTACCCTGATTGATGAGTCTGATGCGCTGCAGTGTCAAGCCGCGCAATTAAGCGCCGAAGAGCTTCGTGAGCGCCTCCCTGAGCTGCGTATTGGCCTAGTTCATGGTCGTCTAAAGGCGGATGAAAAGCAACGCGTTATGAGTGAGTTTAAAGACGGCGAACTTGATGTGCTAGTGGCAACGACAGTGATTGAAGTGGGTGTTGATGTCCCCAATGCCAGCCTAATTATCATAGAAAACCCCGAGCGCTTAGGGTTGGCGCAATTACATCAGCTCCGTGGTCGTGTTGGCCGGGGCGCGGCAGCCTCCCATTGTGTGCTGCTCTATCATGCCCCTTTGTCACATACTGCGCAGCAGCGCCTAGGAGTGTTACGTGATAGCAACGATGGTTTTGTTATTGCCGAGCGCGATTTGCAAATTCGTGGACCAGGGGAAGTGTTGGGCACAAAACAAACCGGCATGACCGATTTTAAAGTGGCGGATTTAGAGCGCGACAAATCCTTAATCAACAACCTTCGTCCGCTCGCCAAACAGCTTCTAATACAGCATCCAGAGGTAGCCAAGGCATTGTGTTGGCGCTGGTTAGGCGATCGCTCTGCCTACGCCCAGGCGTGATGGAGCTATACCTGTATCAAAGCATTATAAGTGTGCTACTCACTGTATTTAGACAACAAAAAACCCGCCAAATGGGCGGGTTTTTCATCTGCAAAGCTTAGAATTTGTATTCCATGCCTACAGCTAAATAGTCTTCATCAGCGCTCGCATCGTCATCAAATTTGGTATAAAAGCCAAATAACTTGGTACTTTTATTAAACTTGTAATCAACGCCAGCGGTCATCGCATTACGGTCGTTGCCAGCAAAATCCATGGTTTGGTATTGCGCTTTTAATACCGTTTTATCAATCGCATATGCTGCACTTACTAAGAAGCCGTCGCTGTCTTCACCACCTGCTGCGGGCTCTTGTGTTTGGTACATGGCACCGAGCTTTATTCCTGCGACTTTAGTGCCCACAGTAGCACGTAAAATGTCGTAGCCTTTTACTTCACTATCAGCGGCAATTGCGGCGTACACGTTGGATTTTTTCAGGCCTTGATCACCATAAGTCAAGGCAACCGAATAGCCGTTGTCGGCATCGGTATCGTCTTCAGCAATATAACTGGCAATAACTTTAAAACCATTGAGGCTATTAGAGGTGTATGTAACCGAGTCACCTAAGCGATTTTCACCTTTGAATACGTTTTTAATATCGCCTTCAAGATCACTGAACAAGTCAACTTTACCTTGCGATTGCTTTAGCGCGGTATCGTTACGACCAATCACGATTTGGCCAAAGTTACCTTTAAGACCGACGTATTGGTTACGTGCAGTGATGTTGTCTTTATCGCCTTTTGAATCAGCGTCAGACAAATCAACCTGAAACTCAAGTTTATAAACTACGTCCAAGCCATCAGCAATCCCCTCTGAGCCTTTAAAGCCAAGGCGAGACGCATTACTTTTGATTTCAGTGAATGATCCCTCACCCTCATCAGATGATTGCACTGTTACATTCGCTTTACCGTAAATATTGACATCAGCCGATGCGTAAAAAGGCAACCCAGCCGCCACAGCGAGCACTAGTGCAGAAGGAGCAAATCTCATAGTCGTTTCCTCAGTTAAAAATCGCAACACATAATTAAAACGCCTGCAGTCTGCCAGTGTTAAATTACAGAAATATGACAAATGACATTTAAAGTTCAACAAAGTGTCACCGAGGTGACATTTAAGCTTCACATTCAACGCTTAAATAATGATGTTTATGTGAGTTCTTCACCGATTAATTGTAGCTGCTGTTGGAGCTTTTCAATTAAGTCTTTTTGTTCATTGTCTTTATGAAAGGCGACGAACACTTCTCGCGAGGTCTGCGGCACTCCTTCAACTAAGAAGAGCTCTCCCGATTCCAGATATTGCTGCGCTTGCACTCTTGGCACAAAGGCACTACCGCCACAACGTAAAATCAACTCTAAGGCGATACGTCCTGTACTGGTACGAAAATAAGGCGGTGCCGAATTGGCAAAATTGCGGGCATGCCACAGCGAAAATGCCGTCCCCCAGTCCACGAATACATATTGGTTATCAAAAAAAGACTCAGCAGTCGCATCGGCATAACTCGACAGCGGAATAATATCCAGTGTGCAAATTGGTTCAACGCATAACTCATCGACCTTAGGTAAATCGAACAGCACCGCTATATCTAAGGTGCGTTCGAGTAATAGCCGGGTGCTCTCCTGCTGATTTTTAACTTCTGCGACCAAGGAGATGCCCGGCATAGCCGAGACAATATGGGCAATACCAAATTGTAAAAAAGCATCCCAAATATTCGCTGTGCCACTGAGTGCCAATTGACGGCGCATGTTATCTGCCAGCGCCACATCCAGCTTGGCACGCTGTACTCCGGTGACAATCAGCTTAGCGTGAGGTAACAGACGCTCCCCCGGAGCAGTCAGCTGGATGTTATTGCGTTGGCGCAGAAATAGATTGACGCCCAAGCTTTGCTCTAACTGACGAATACGAAAGCTCACCGCTGACTGCGTGATATATAAGTTTTCTGCAGCGCGGCCAAAGTGGCGAGTACGCGCGACCTCAATGAACGTCTTCAGTAAATCGATATCCACTCGTGTTTATCCTCACGATAAAAATTTTTTGTTTAAAAAAACAACGCTTGTGTACCATACTCCAGCCGATTTCCCTTGTATTAGGAGCTAGCTATGACGGCGCACCAATTGTTCGAATTACGCAAAGCCTTTGCTTGCGATCACAAATTCTATAACGATGAAAAGTTCCCACGCGGTTTCAGCCGCAGTGGCCACTTTACGCTACTAGAATCGGAGATTTTAGAAGAACATGGACGCTTATTAAAAGCTTTGCAAGAAAAAACGGTTGAACCCATTAACGACACGCAAGCGCACTTCGTTGCAGCCACGACTGGCGTATCCACGCCCATCAATCCAGTCGAGAAAGCGTGGATAAAGTACTTAAAACTGACGACCAGTAAGGCTCGTTTTTTCACCTTGTTTGGTCGTAAACGCAGCTTTGACGCTCCTGAAGTGGAAGTAGAAATCGATAGCGACGATCTCGATTAAACCACACTTTACGCCCATGCCAACCATTAGCAGGCGTGGGCGAGTTTAAAAAATTAACGCAAGCTGGCGCGATTGACGGTGCCTTGCTGCTGCGCGCGAGCGTTGCGGCTAAAGCGCCATGAATCCCAACTAAACACCAGCAATGCAGCCCAAATACAGGCGAAGGTAACGATGCGCTCAGCATCAAATACCTCGCCATAAAAGACCACGGCTAATAAAAACATCAGGCTTGGGCCAATATATTGGAAAAAGCCGATAGTGGTGTATTGCAACCGCTTAGCAGCAGCGGTGAAGCACAGTAGCGGTAAGGTGGTCACAATACCGGCGCTAACCAGCAAGGTATTTAATTGCCAACTATTGACCATTAAATCGGAGCTTGCTGTGGGCGTTGAGAAGTACCAATAAGCCAGGGCCACCGGGAATAAGATAACCGCTTCAAGTAATAACCCAGGTAATGATTCAACGGGCATCTTTTTACGAATTAAACCATAGGTGGCAAAGGAGCCAGCCAACGCAAAGGCCACCACCGGAAACGAACCGAAACTGATCAGCTGAATGGCCACCCCAGTGAGCGCCAAAGCCACCGCAAATAGCTGCCACTTGCGCAAGCGCTCAGATAAAAAAGTCACACCGAGCAATACGTTCAGTAACGGGTTGATGTAATAGCCAAGACTGGCATCGAGCATGTGGTCATTGTTCACCGCCCAAATAAACAAGCCCCAGTTGAACCCTAATAAGGTGGCACTCACTACCAGCATGAGTAAGTATTTTGGCTGTTTAATAATCACTTGGACGTTACGCCACTGACGCAACACTGCCACCACTAACAACAAAAATAGCACCGACCAAATCACACGATGGGCAAGGATTTCCAGAGCGGGTACAGCGAGCAACTGTTTGAAATAAACCGGGGCAACGCCCCACATAGTGAACGCCAAGGCTGCGAATAGCATGCCTTTTTTGGCTTGAGCATCGGATGACATAACACTAACCCAAACGGTAAAAACGCTATTCTACGCCTCGCATTGTTGAAGGGCTAGTTTATCCGACTAAATAAGTGCCTGTACCATAAGCGATTTGCACACCTTGGTCATTATGCAGCTCCATACGACAAACACACACCTTGTTACCCGAGCGAATCAACATAGCCGTAGCAATAAAACGCTCACCCTTGCCCGGGCGTAAATAGTCTGTGCGCAAATCGATGGTGCCTAAGGTTGCCAGCCGGGATTGTGCGCTGAGCATTTCTGCCGGGCCAAATTTATCAATCACCGATGCCGCAGCAAGCAATCCACCTACGGTGTCTAACAACGACGAAATCACTCCGCCATGGAGTATTTGCTGTTGCGGGTTACCGATTAACTGCGCGCTCCATGGCAATTCGATGCTCGCCGACTCGCCGTCCAGCTCCTTGATCTCCATTGCCAATAACTGGTTAAACGGCATTTGCGCAAATAACTGGCTTAGCTTATTCAGGGCTTGAGCTTTATCCATAGTCTGTTCTCAACTGGTAAGATGAGTTATAGCCTATCTGAAGATGCATTTTTAAGCAAAGAGCAAGGCAGTTGCAGACAGGAATAATAAAAGACTCTAGAATAGGCGGCCATGAGCAGTGTATCCGCATTATTTTCCGAACAAACGCCTGAGCAGATCCTGCGCGACGTGTTCGGCTACAGCCAATTTCGCGAGGGCCAACAGCAGGTGATCAACGCCGTGCTTGGCGCTCAGGATGCCTTAGTGCTCATGCCGACAGGCGGTGGCAAGTCGTTATGCTACCAAGTGCCGGCAATGTTATTACCCGGGCTAACCTTGGTCATTTCACCATTAATATCCTTGATGCAAGACCAGGTGACTCAGCTCAACGCCCAAGGGGTCAAAGCGGCTTATATTAATAATTCTCTGACTCGTGAACAGCAGCAGCTCATCTATCAGCAACTCCATGACGGCGAAATAAAACTACTCTATGTTGCTCCGGAGAAAGTGCTGCAATATGAGTTTATGCAGCGTCTTGGCTATTTAAATATCAGCCTGATTGCGGTTGATGAGGCACATTGTGTGTCTCACTGGGGGCATGATTTTCGTCCCCATTACTTCCGCCTTAGTGAACTCAAACAGCGCTTTGCCCATGTACCGATGATGGCACTTACTGCCACCGCCGACAGCGCCACTCGTGTCGATATTGTCAATCAACTGGGGCTACGCTCGCCCTATATCCATATTGGCAGCTTCGATAGGCCAAACATTCGCTACACCTTGGAAGAAAAGTTTAAACCTTTCACTCAGTTGCTGCGCTATTTGCGCACCCAAAGTGGGCAAAGCGGCATCATCTACTGCACTAGCCGCAAGCGCGTTGATGATTTGGCCCAAAAACTCAGTGAAGCAGGTTTTAATGTCGCCGGTTACCACGCTGGCATGAGTAACGAATCGCGCCACTTTGTGCACAACGCTTTTGCCAAAGACGATATTCAAATTGTGGTCGCCACCGTGGCCTTCGGCATGGGCATCAACAAACTCAATGTGCGCTTTGTGGTGCACTATGATATTCCTAAAAACATCGAGTCTTATTATCAAGAAACCGGCCGAGCCGGACGGGATGGTTTGGCCGCAGAAGCCATTATGTATTTTGACCCGGCGGATGTCCCTCGAGTTAGGCGCTTTTTTGAAGACATTGACGATGAGCAGCGCCGCCGCGTCGAAGAGCAACGTTTCAATGCCATGGCCAGTTTTGCCCAAGCGCAAACCTGCCGACGACAAATACTGCTTAATTATTTTAGTGAATACCAGCGCGAGGCATGCGGTAACTGCGATATCTGCTTAAATCCGCCACAGCGTTTTGATGGCACCGTGGTGGCGCAACAGGCGCTATCCTGTGTGTATCGCGCCGGACAAAAATTCGGGCTGGGCTATATCGTCGAGTTACTGCGTGGCGCCAACACTCAGCGTATCCGGGATCTTAACCATCACACCTTAAGTACCTACGGCATAGGCAAGGAGCACAGCAGCGAATATTGGCTCAGTATTTTGCGCCAGCTCATTCATCAGGGCTTACTGCATCAAGATATTACCCAAGGTTCGGTACTACACCTTACCGAAGCAGCCAGACCGGTGCTCAAGGGCGAATATCAGTTACAACTTGCTGAGCCACGTTTACAAGCCAAGCACGTTTATCAAGATAAGCTGGCCCAGTTCAATTACGATAAAAAGCTGTTTGCTAAATTGCGCGCCTTGCGCAAGCAACTAGCGGACGATGATGATGTGCCGCCATATGTGGTATTCAATGACCGAACCCTAGCGGAAATGGCGCAACTTATGCCTACCAATGACACCGAGTTTTTAAAAGTATCGGGTGTGGGTTTCACTAAACTCAGTAAGTACGGCAGTGCCTTTATGACTTTAATTCGTAATCATCTGTCACCCGAATAATCGCCAATACCATATAAGAGCTTAACTGTGACCCAACTCGCTATAGATAGCCAACACCACGTTATTATCATTACTCCTGATGTGATGCCCAGCGCTGATGAATTCGATTTTTGGGGCCGTATTTTCTTGCATCATGACGCCATTGCCATCGGTGAGTTTGAACAAGGTGTAGACAGGCACATGCTGCGCTTTAGCTTTGAACAGCTTCCTTTTGAGCTGCATTTTGAACATTATGGCGACAATATTTGGATCAGCGCCACAGGGGTTGAGGCGCAAGGTAAGTTAACCGAGTTAGGAAATTATTTAAGCGCAAGTTAATAAATGTGCGATACACTTTAATTCACGATATGGAAAAAAGTGAGTTAAATGAATCGACTATTCGTTCTACTGAGTACCCTAGCCGCCTTCTCCAGTGCTGTTCCCGCGCAGCAGGAAAAGTGCAAGAATGAACAGTCCCAAGTGCAAAGTAACCACTTACTATCGCGTCAACTCGAGGACAAAGCTCCCCTTCCTGATGCCAATCCTAGCCGACGGATTGGAGACATTAGCTTTAGCCAGCAAAATATCTTTAACACCGAATTAGACGACGAAAATAACTGGCTGTTCCGCCTTGCCAACGACATGCATGTGATGACTGAACAGCAAGTGTTAGAGAATATTTTGTTGTTCCAACCAGGCGATCGCTACAGCCCACAACAATTACGCGAGTCAGAACGTTTGCTGCGTCAACAAGGCTATTTATATGACGCTCGGATCAGTGCGCAAACGCGGTGCGACGAGTTTGTGGATGTGAAAGTCGAAACCCGTGAGCTCTGGACTTTGTTGCCAGAGATTAGCTTTAGCCGCAGCGGAGGTGAGAACCGATCCACGTTTGGTTTTCGTGACAGTAACTTCCTTGGTTGGGGTAAGCGCGTATCCTTAGTACGCACCAATGATGAAGAGCGCAGTGGTTACGAATTTACCTATGACGATCCGAATATTCTCGGCAGTCGTTATCGCGGTCGTCTTGAGTATGCAGATAACAGTGACGGTAAGCGCCATTGGCTGTCGGTCACTTATCCTTTTTATGCGCTGTCTACAAAACACAGTTATGGGGTTGCCAATGGCAGTAACCGCCGTCAGGAGAAGCTCTATGATCGCGGTGAAGAGATCAGTGAGTTCTCGCAACATACCTCTTCTAGCCATCTGTTTTATGGGGTTTCAAGCTCCCCAGCCCCGAATTGGACACAGCGCACCATCGTCGGTTATCGCTACCAAAAAGACCGGTTTGATGCGATAGATGAAACCGTGTTACCTCTTGCCGAAGAGCGTACGCTTTCCTATCCCTATCTAAGAGTCAGCTGGTTACAAGACGATTATGTAAAAGTACACAATATCGACTCTATCACGCGCACCGAAGATTTGAACTTAGGCTGGCAAATCGATACTACTTTAGGTTATTCAGGCGAATCTCTGGGTGGCGATACTAACCGTTTGGTACTCGACTTTCGTGTGCAGCGCAGCCACTACGTTAATCAGCAGAGTCTGTGGCGTTGGTCAGTGGATGTACAAGGTCAGCTACGCGAAGATGGGTTTACTGCTGAGAATCTATTTTTTGGCACCCAAGCTGAGTATTTCTTTAATAGTGATGATGCTCAGTCGTGGTATGTAAAGGCGCGTATAGATGGCGCTGAAGGGTTAACTTTGGACCGCCAGCTTACACTAGGTGGTGATTCCGGGCTGCGCGGATACCCGCAGCATTATCAGCAAGGGAATCGGCGAGCACTGCTTAGCATTGAGAAGCGCTATTATTGGGAATATAACCTATGGCAGTTATTTCGCGTCGGTGGGGCTGCTTTTTATGACGCAGGACAAGCCTGGTTTACCAACAGCAATCCCGCCAATGACACCCACTTTCGCCACAACTATGGGGTTGGTTTACGCTTAGCACCAAGTCGCGCCAACGCCGGAACGGTTATTCATATCGATGTCGCCAGAGCTATCAACCGCCCAAATGATGTCGACCCCGTCCAGTGGTTGGTGACCGTGAAGAAATCCTTCTAAATACACTTTGCTGATGGCTGTTTCCATGCTATACAGCGGCTTTAACAACTTGTTTTTATAAGGAACATATCTGTGGCGCTGGTTGATCTTCTTACTCAACATTATAAGTGGCTGGTTACCCTTGTGGTGCTGCTGCTTTTCCCTTTATTGGTGCGCTTGCAGCTAAAAATTTTTAACAAAACGATCCGGGGTCGAGTCGACCCTCATCGCAAACAACGCGCGCAATTGTTACTCAAGGTGCTGCTTGCTTTTGTCCTGCTGTGCATCCTATTGGTATTCTGGGGCATCGAGTTACGCGGGCTATTAGTGGTCGGCTCAAGCCTGTTTGCAATGCTTGGCGTCGCGATGTTTGCGGGTTGGTCTTTGCTTTCAAATCTGACATCATTTTTGCTGATGTTTGTACAAAATGATTGCCGGGTCGGCAACTGGGTCAAGGTGATTGATGGCGCCAACTTCATAGAAGGACGGATTATTGAAATGGGGTTGATGAACGTGGTGTTAGAGCACCTAGAGGGTCATCGTGTTCTCTACCCCAATAATTTATTTGTAACCCGGCCAGTGATGGTACTGAACAAACCGCCACAAAAAACCAAGCCTACACGGCGCATACTGGCACCTAAAAATAAACCTTAAAACAAATGCCAACAGGCGCAATTGCGCCTGTTATTCATTGTTAAGTTCAGGTGTTTTTAACTCATCATCCATGTCACTGATTTCATCAATAAATGTCTCTAGCTGTTGCTCAACCAACGAGTTGGCATGCGCAAAATAAGCAAGATGAAAAATAGCATCGCCCTCGTTCACCAAAGGCATGGTTTGTTGTCCAATCACAATGCCACTGCGCGGCGCTAAAATCGCACATTCACTATCCCCTAGCGGGCTGTTGATATAAGCCAACACTTGGCCTTTACTCACGCGTTCGCCAAGGGATACTTGAGCGCGGATAATGCCATCTGTTTCGGCCCGGATCCAACTGGTAGAACTGGCGATAACCGGCTCCGCCTGCTTGCGAACCCGCTTACCTCGTAGCATCCTCAGTTTACGCATGACGTTTTCCACCCCTTGCACACCCGCAGCAATAGCGATGGGATCGAAACGTAGCGCCTCTCCAGCTTCGTACGTGATCACCGGGATCCCAAGCTCTGCCGCTTCACTGCGCAGTGAGCCGTTTCGTAGCGAGGCATTAATCACCGCTGGCGTACCAAAGGCATTGGCTATTTTTGCCGTTTCCTCATTGCTTAAATCGGCTCGGATCTGCGGTAAATTGGTGCGGTGAATAGCACCTGTATGCAAATCAATGATATGGCTGCAATGCATCGCCACTTCGTTAAAAAACGTATTCGCCATACGCCCCGCCACAGATCCTCGCTGCGAGCCTGGGAAGCAGCGATTGAGATCGCGCCTATCGGGAAGGTAGCGAGATTTATGGATAAAACCAAACACATTGACAACAGGCACAGCAATTAAGGTGCCACGCAGTTGCGTGGCATCAACCTTTGCTAAGGTTTGTCGCACGATTTCAACACCGTTGAGCTCATCACCGTGAATTGCTGCACACACCAGCAATACCGGACCGCTTTCTACCCCGTTAACCACCTCAAGATTAATGGTCAGTGGTGAGTGGGTATATAGCTTGGCCGCTTCAAGCTCAAAGGTGCGCCGCTGCCCAGGTGCGACTTGCTCACCTAACAGCGTAAATGCCTGATTCTTTTTAGCCCTTGCCACGGGTTCTTGTCCTCTTTTCTTTAGCATTCTTTTCTATAAATTGAATAATCATGCCAGCAATATCTTTTCCTGTCGCTAACTCAATTCCTTCGAGTCCTGGTGAAGAGTTAACTTCCATCACTAAAGGGCCACGCTCAGAGCGCAGTAAGTCAACCCCAGCTACATTTAACCCCATTGCTTTAGCGGCGGCCACTGCTGTTTTACGCTCTTCTGGAGTAATCCGTACCAAACTGGCACTGCCGCCACGGTGTAAATTGGAGCGAAATTCACCTTCTTGGGCTTGGCGCTTCATCGCCGCTATAACACGATCGCCGATGACAAAGCAACGAATATCGGCCCCACCAGCTTCTTTGATATATTCCTGCACCATGATGTGTGCTTTCAGGCCCATAAAAGCCTCAATCACACTCTCGGCCGCCTTGCGTGTTTCAGCAAGCACCACCCCAATCCCTTGTGTCCCCTCTAGCAGCTTGATAACAACCGGAGCGCCACCCACCATCTCAAGCAAGTCTTTGACATCATCGGGTTTGGATGCAAAACCGGTTACCGGCATACCCACTCCCTTACGTGATAGTAGCTGTAAAGAACGCAATTTATCGCGCGAGCGGGTGATGGCAACGGATTCATTCACAGGGTACACCCCCATCATCTCGAATTGCCGTAACACTGAACAGCCATAAAACGTAACAGAAGCCCCGATGCGCGGAATAATGGCGTTGAAGTCCTCTAGTTTTTGACCTTTATAGTGTACTTCCGGCTCTTGCGAGTTGATATTCATGTAACAGCGTAAAGCATCCAATACCTGCACTTCATGGCCACGCTGCTGCGCCGCCTCAATTAAACGGCGAGTGGAATACAACGACTTGTTACGTGATAAAATGCCGATTTTCATAATAAACCTTATAATTGTGTTTGGTGTGACAATTCAGGGTCTACAACAATACGCCCTGCCATGGCTGTACGCCCCAATAGCATACGAAATTTCATGGTGTCTCTATTTGTGAGTGTTGCTTCAATGGGCCATTGTTGGCCGCCAATAAGTAACTGCGTCTGTATGACATAACGCTGCTCCTGATGCCCACCTGAGTCAGTAACGGTGCGCTGATCTATCACCTTCGCTTGGCACTGTATCTCTGTGTTGTTGTCGTCTTGAATGGGATGAACCCAAAACCGCACCCAGACCTGCTCCTCTTGTGTAAACTCCTCAACTCGAAAAGCATGAATACATGAAGTACGGGCACCGGTATCGACCTTAGCCTTGATTTTATCAATCCCCAGCTCAGGCAGGGCTAGCCACTCACGCCAACCTACTGTTATTTTATTTGTCATATGCGAAGTCACTCGTATGCTCCAACGGCGAGGAGCGCAATAGTAAAAGCCGCTTTATACGGTAATTATCGATAAAGAACAGTGAATTAAATTACTCGCGTCGATAAAGACTATTCATTGATCTTGTAGCGATAATAGACAAGGATAGAAGAAACATTCTGTATTGAAAGTGAAGGTGTTATGTCAGCTTTGATTCATGCCTTAGTGTTAGACGCTCAAGGCGGCGCTGAACAATTAACTGAAAAATCAGCGATTAAGCAGTGGAAGCCCAGTGATGGTGTGCTGTGGCTACATCTTGATTACTGCCAAGATGATATTGAGCAATACTTGGCAGCGGTACCATTAAGTGAATTTGCACATGATGCCCTTATTGCCGATGAAACACGCCCTCGTATTGTCAGCGATGACAGTGGCCATTTATTGTTTTTGCGTGGCGTCAATCTGAACCCGGCAGATAGTCCTGATGATATGGTATCGATTCGCGTGTTCGTTAGTGAACAACTTATCGTCTCTACGCGCCACCGTCGCCTGCTGTCGGTGAATGCCCTTGCTGAATCTTTACGTAAAGGCAAAGGGCCGAGTACCACCTCAGCACTGGTATGCCAATTGTGCGAAAATTTAACCTCGCGAATGCAAGGTGTGATAGATGAACTCGAAGATAAACTTGACCAATTTGAAGAAGATGTTGATAGCCAACGAGCACACGATCACAATGCACTATCACAGGTGCGCCGCCAAACTATCGGCTTAAAGCGCTATATCAGACCACAAAAGGAGGCTCTGCGCGCGCTTGTGAGTCAACAGCCAAGTTGGTTGGCTGACAGTGATACACCGCGCATCAATGAAACCATTAACCATCTGCTGCGCTACTTAGAAGAACTTGATTTAAATATTGAGCGCGCCCAGATAATCCAACAAGAGGTCGCCAGCCAAGTATCCGACCAACTTAATAAGCGTATGTATGTGATGTCAGTGGTAGCAGCGCTGTTTTTACCCCTGGGCTTTCTTACCGGTTTACTGGGCGTCAATATTGGCGGAATTCCTGGAACGGAATCAGCAGCGGCATTCCCGTTGTTTGTTCTCGCTCTAGTGATATTAACCGCCGCCGTCGCTTTGTATTTTCGTATGAAAAAATGGCTATAAAAAGCCTACCCACGTGGTCTGCTTAGCTTGCCACGTTACCCTTTCACACACGGATGTAGCCCACGTATGAGCTTAAAAATACGCGATTTAGATCAGCAGACCCAGTGGCTTAGTAGCGCGCAGCGGCTAGCGCTTAAAGAAGTGATCGCCGCTAGCTTTGCCGGGGTCAGCCCTGATGAGTACATGCAATACTATTTTGATGACCCCAAGGCATGTCAGCGTAAGCTCAGGCTTTATTTTGACCATAGCACGCTGGTTGGCTATTGCCTGTTAACCTTCACACGGCACGACAAAAGCACGGTAATACGAGCCTCTGCAGCTTTTTACCCACAATATAGAAACGGTGGCAATACCTTCTCCTTTTCCCTGTATCACAGTATTCGCTACTGGCTTACACGTCCTTGGTGCGCTGTGTATTATGCCGATACAATGCTCAGTCCAGCAATGTACCGGGCCATCGCCAAGCATGTAGCAATTATCTGGCCACACCCAGATTGCAGAAGTCCCAACGCGCTGTTTGAGCACTTTAACGCAGAGGGAAGAGTAAGCCCTGGCGGCTCTCTTCGTTGTTTAAAGCCTGTGAACCGTGCAAGTAATTACAGCATCTCGGAGCTTGCGGCCTTTCACGCCAGTGATAAAAAAGAGATTGCCTTTTACTGCAAAATGAATCCTGACTTTCATGCTGGCATGGGACTATTTGTGATTATTCCCATCCATACTAAGCAAGTGATTTATACCTTAGGCAAGCGATTGTTAAGCGTCTTTAAAGCGCGTTAATCGCTTTGATGGTATCTAGGTGCACTGGAGCGATGAACGACTCATGCGAATATAGCTGCACATTGACTTGGCGCAGCGCCATGCAAAGTTGTTCTAGTGCATGATATTGACTGCATGGCATAGGCTGATAGCTCATGACTGTCACTCACAAAAATGACACGCTCAATATGAAAGAGGGATAGTGATTGATTTAACGGCGGTAATATTAACAGAAAGAAATGGCGCTCTCGCTAGGGATCGAACCTAGAACTTGGCCTCCGGAGGGCCACGTGATATCCATTTCACCACGAGAGCGCAGTGTCTGTGTGTTCAGACAGCGCTTATAGTAAAGGCATCACAAGGTAAATACTAGCCCTAGCTGATCATATGGCGATATTTTCAGCAGCTGTCACTCAGCACCGAGCAATACGATTAAATTTCACTCGCTCATGATGCAATTTCGCCTTGGCATTCAAGGTATTTACATTTGACTCATACTTTTGCGTTATTTTCTCTGGCAATCCTGCTATCTTGAACTTTACTTATATCTACTGTGTTGCAAATTTGCTGTTAACTTCCCTCAACAAGCTGTAAGTGGGCTGAGATATCATCATCTTTTTATTTCAGTATTGTTGGCTTGCTGCCGCTATAAAAGCGCACAGCTATTGAGAAGAACAGCGCCTGTTTCACTGTATGTACACTACTATTTATATGCTGTTTGGAGCCCCTATGAACTTGATGACTGCAGAACAAGTCGCCGAATACCTTGGTGTAAAAATTGAACGCGTAAAACGCCTTGCCCGTGAGCATTTGCTCATTGCCAAAAGCCAAGATGATAACGGTGACCCAATGTTCGATAAAAGCGACGTGGAAAGATACAAGGAGTTGGCACAGCGCCTAGGTGGCATTTAGAATCTCATCGAGTTGTAGTTTGGCTTCATCCACTCGATGCGCAGTGTTATTCGCTCGATACCAAAAATAATTCAGCGCCGCGACTAACTTCTGCATAGCCGTAAACTTAATCCAGTCGATGCGTTGCTCACTGCCAAAGTACTCACTTAGCAACGCGTGCTGTTGTGCCTCAGTCAGAGAGAAACTAATGCTCAGCATGGCGAGATCAAAGTATCGGTCGCCGGGCTGAGCATATTCAAAATCGATGCACTGCCAACATCCTAAGTAACTAATAATGTTTTGCCGAATTAAGTCATTGTGACAAAAGCGCATATCTTCAGATTGCATTTTAGTATCAGTGACAACCTGATGCAGCGCCTGCGCATATGCTTGGTAAAAAGGCTGATGCTCATAGCGCTTGAGCTCGACGTGCAAATCAAGGTATGGCCCGCTGCATGGTTGGGCGTGGATGAGCTGTAAACACTTCACAGCTTGGCTGACATCAAACTGCTCTGGCACCTTACCCGGCGCATAATGAAAAATAGCCCCTTGATGCGCTTCATCGACGTACAAGGGCGCCGGACAAGCAGCCTGTTTGGCTAAGCGGCGCTGAGCCGCAATTGCCTCGTGGGGTAATGGCTTGGCATAAAATTTAACCAGCCACGATTGCTCTGCGGTATCAACACGATAGTTTTCGTTGCTCACACCTTGTGGCAAATAGGTAATTTGTTCAATGCGCGTGCTGGGTTTATAACGCCGCACTAGGCTATTAATTGAGGCAACAGATTTAGGCATAGGCCGTTCCTGTGGTGCTTTTATGCTGGTATTGCGCCCGCCAGCGCAGATAGCCGGCCACCGCCATCACCGTGTAAAACACAAATAGCACCGTTGTCGGATAATACCCTTTAGCAACATATAAGTAGATAGATGCGGCATCAATAACCACCCAATATAGCCAGTTTTCCAACACTTTTTGTGCCACCAAATAGGTCGTTACCACCGCAAAACAGGTGGTTAAACTATCCAGGTAGGCGTAATCAGCATGGGTGTAGTTATCCATAATATACCCGGCCACGAGGGCGACCACCGTCGTGGCAGCGATTACCACTGCGTGACGCTGGACAGTGTATGAAGTAATGCCTTGGCGGGCGCAATTTTGACGACCATAGCGCCATGCCCACCAACCGTACACCGCCATACCCATATAGTAAAAATGTAGCGCCGACTCCATTAATAAAGCGCCGTTCCAGTACATCAAGGTATAGATTAAGGTGCTAATGAAAGCCGCCGGCCAGCACCACAAACTCTCTTTCATAGCCAATAGCAAGTAAGCCATGGATAATGCCACAGCAACGTATTCCCACACCGACATGGCACTGAATCCGGCAATAATAGCGCTCAGAGTTTCCATCTTTACGCCTCTTAACTCGCTTCAGGAGAGAGATCACCGCATAGAAACTTACACACAAAAATAGCCTTGCCGTAGGTTTCATAGGAGCGCTTAATTTCTGCACTCACCACTGACATCACGGTGTCATAATCGCCAAACACCTGAGTTGATAAGGTATTGGTGATCACTTTAATATCGCCATGCGCATTAAGGCGGTCAATGAAATCTTGAATATAGGGGATATAGTCTTGATGCAATGGGTACTTGCTTATTTCTACTGTCAGTTTCATGGGCCTACCTTGGGAAATATAAAGCCGCTATTGTAGCCTGTCGCTAACATAAGCCAAACACCCTTGGGGATATTTTTGTCCTTCGCATAAATCACTGACGGCCATAGCGAGCACAAAAATGATGAATTATGGCAATTAGCCTGTTACTGCTCACAAAGCGCTAAATTCGCGATATAGTAGCGCTCACAACAAAAAACTCAGCACACGGATTATGAAACGCATTGCCATTATCGAAGACGAAGCTGCTATTCGCGATAACTACGTTGAAATGCTCGAAGGACAAGGCTACCAAGTACAAGGGTTTGCCGACAGGCCCAGTGCTGAAAGAGCGCTGTTTGAGCAACTACCGGATCTCGCCATCGTCGATATTGGCTTAGGCAATGAGATTGATGGTGGCTTTATGCTGTGCCAAAGTTTGCGTGCCCGCTCACATACTTTGCCAATTATTTTTTTAACTGCCCGTGACAGCGAAATTGATACAGTCTGTGGCCTGCGTATGGGGGCCGATGATTACCTCACCAAAGATATCAGCATGGCCCATTTAGCAGCGCGTATTGGTGCGTTGTTTCGCCGCGTGGAAGCACAAGAGACGCCCCCGCAAGCGAATGAAACCATAGAGCAAGGCGATTTGGAGCTAGACCTCAAGCGGATGCGCGCTGCTTGGCAAAACCAAGCCGTGGATCTGACCGTAACCGAGTTTTGGATGGTACATTCGCTTGCTAAGCGCCCTGGTCACGTAAAAAGTCGTGATGAGTTAATGAGCGATGCGAAAATATACGTCGATGACAGCACCATCACGTCGCACGTAAAACGTATTCGCAGAAAATTCCAAGCCATTGATGCTAGCTTTGATTGTATCAACACCGTCTATGGCATGGGTTATCGCTGGGAAATGAAGTAAATGGCACGATTTGGCCTCGGCCTGCGCAGTAAGGTCATTGTGTTATCTTGCTTTTTATTCGTCCTGCCATGGCTTGGCTACGAATACGTCTGGGAAATGGAAAAGTACCTACGTAAAGGACAAGAAAAAACCTTAGTGGGCACCACCCGAGCTCTGGCCACAGCCTTACACGAACGCCCGGCCCTGTTTGAAAACGCCAGTCAATTTACCGACAAGGTCGAGAAAGGCCGCGACCTGTACGCCTACAGCATCGATAATGCCATTCGGCTTGATGGCGAATTGGGTGATTGGCAGCCTTATCAAGAGTTAATGTGGCAGTATCATGGCCAATACCTGAGTACCCCCAACCCAGAGCATGACAACGCTGATCTCTCTTTTCGTCATATGGTCGGCAAGTATGGTAATTACCTGTACGCGGTGTTCGCGGTGCGAGATGACATCGTGCGTTACCGCCCCAAAAATGCCCTTGGCGTGAGTCGCAACGACCACTTAAAAATCGCCATAAAAACGCCACAGGGGGAGCTTACGAATTACATTATCGCGACCCGCGAAGATGGCTGGGTCAACGCCTTTGAACTGCCTTCACTGCAACCCTACACACAAATTCAGGGCTATTTCCGGCGCACTGCACAAGGTTATAACATCGAGCTGCGTATGCCCTTAAATATGCTTGGTAACAAACTGGGCTTTGCTATCAGTGATTGGGACGATGGCCAACAGCAGCGCCACCTCATGGCCACCTCCAATGTGCATGATGCCAACCGCCTTGGCACCGTGTTGCTGCCATCGCCTGAGATCAAGCGCATTATTAAAGGCATGGGTCACAGCGGCAGCCGCATTTGGGTTGTCGATAAACATCATCGAGTATTAGCACAGTCTGGCACCATTCAACATGCCGATGGCGTCTGGGCAAGCTCGTTACAAGAAAACGAACAACAAGGAGCGTGGCAACGTTTCGAAGAGCGCTTTTTACACCCACTGTACTATAAAATTCTCACCCGCCCGCCCAGTGATTTTTTAGATACCTTGCACGATGTAGCCGCCCTTGAAGGCAGCCACATAGCCAACGCCCTAAAAGGCAAGCCGGCCTCCAACTGGCGCCTGACACCGGATAACAAAGCCGTTATTCTCAGTGCCGCCTACCCTATTTGGGGTGATGACCAAGTGCTCGGCGCGGTGATCGCAGAAGAGACCACCAATGGCGTACGTACGCTGCGCAACAAGGCACTGGAAAAGCTATTTAACGTGATTTTGGCGGTGATGTTTATCGGCACCATCTCGCTGTTTTTCTTCGCTTCTCGTATTTCCTCGCGCATTCGTCGCCTGCGTGACAGCGCCGAGCAAGCCATTGATGAGCAAGGTCGTGTTCGCGGTACCTTAACACTGAGTAAAGACAGTGATGAAATTGGTGACTTATCCCGCAGCTTCGCCAACATCGTTAATCGCTTAGGCGGCTATACCCATTACCTGGAGAATATGTCCTCACGCCTGTCTCATGAATTACGCACACCGGTGGCGGTGGTGCGCAGCTCATTAGAAAACTTGCAAATGATCGCCACCGAGCCACAACAGCAAAAGTACCTCACCCGCGCTCAAGAAGGGGTCAATCGGCTGAACAAATTGATCACCACCATGAGCGAAGCAACACGCTTAGAGCAAAGTATCTCAACAGCAAAAAAAGAGCATTACGATCTGCAGCAAGTGGTGCATGGCTGTATGCAGGGTTATCAGTTCGCATACCCGCAAGCACACTTTGACATCAACATTAGCGACTCGGCTATTCCCGTGGAAGGTTCAGCTGATTTTTTAGCGCAGCTGTTAGATAAGCTGATTAACAACGCTCTGGAGTTTGCTTACGAGGGCAGCGCGATTGGCGTATCCCTTGAGCGCCAAGCTCAGCACGCTGTACTTCAAGTGAGTAACCAAGACCCCGCGCTTCCTGCGGATATTGGTGAGCATATTTTTGATTCCATGGTGTCGGTGCGCGAGCAAGATAAGCAGCAGCAGCCCCATTTGGGATTAGGCTTGTACGTGGCGCGGCTTATTGCCGATTATCATCAGGCACAAATAAAGGCTGAAAACCTCGCTGATGGCAGTGGCGTGGTCTTTTCACTGACCATTAAAATAATCCAAGATTGATTCACGACCTATTCATTCCTAAAGCGTTAGAGTTAGGTCATCGTCGCAATTATGGAGCACAAATGAGTATGACAGGTCAGCTTCTTCAACCTGAGGAGATTGAGTATATTTTTGCGCTCTTTAATAATAGCGAACACGCTGAGCCAACGCCTCCTCAGCCAATACCCCTTGAACCTAACAGTGAAGGTTCATTACAATAAGGCACGTCTTCTCCTCGTGCCTTATTTTTGTGAAACCACACCGCGCTAAAAAAGAACTTGCCCTACTGCCTATTTTATTTATTGCTATCGCTTTATGTGTGGGTGGTCACTTTGTGTTGCAACCCAACTATCAAGATAGCCATATCGTAGAGTACGCCCTCGCGGCCCTGCCCTTTGCATTGTTTGCGTTAGTCATTATTGCGATACGCATGGCCATCAAACAAGAACAAGATGAGCAGGACGAGGAGTAATCAGGTCGCTACAATACGTGATAACCAAACCAATCCGGCTTGATTGTTTGCGAGCGTCCGCTTGGGGTTAGGTGAATATGGTATTGGTTATCGAGCAAATCCAAGGCAAAGCAGTCATCCACCTCATGGAGATCATCTTTATGCTGATGGCTCATGTGCGTTAAATAACGTTGTTTGACTTGCTGTTTGGCTTGCTCGGCGCTGTGTGCAACGGTCAATGTGAAGGCATGTTGCTCAGCCATTTTATCCGCTTCATAGGCACCTAAGTTCACAAAATACAAACGTTCTGGACGATTTTGCGGCGTGTCGGCAATGGCAATGTGGTAGCCATCAATATCGTTAACAGCCATATACGAGTCCATATGCACCTTGTCCTTGTCACCGACCCATTGCGCCTTGAGTTTTGAGTAGGTATCGTCAATGGACTCCCCAACCACAAAGCGTACGTCGTGCATTTCAATATGACAGCCGCGAACACGCCCACCTAAATACACCATAAATAACTGCATTAAATTATTCCATGCGTCTTAAAAGAGTCAGTATATCTATGAGTTATTGAGATTGTAAGAGCCTTAGAATGGCCCTTACTTACTTGCCGATGGCGCGAACTGCTCAGCGTCAATATCGTGCTTTTTAATCAACTTATAAAAGTCACTGCGGTTACGCTTGGCGAGTTTAGCGGCTTGGGCGACATTGCCATCCACCATTTTCAAAACGCGAATCAAATACTCACGCTCGAATTGCTTTTTCGCTTCATTAAGGGCGATGGGTGAGCTCGACTCCATCTCACATTGCAGCGCTAGCGCCACTTGCTTCGCACTGATAAGCTCGCTAGGGCTAAGCGCCACAACTTGCTCCACCACATTTTGCAACTGACGAATATTACCGGGCCAATCATGGCGCAGTAACAAGTCCATAGCATCGTCACTGAAGCGTTTCACCGCCTGCTCTTGGCGCGCCGCAATTTGCTCACAAAAGTAATGTGCCAACAGCGAGATATCTTCGCGACGCTCATTTAACGCCGGTAGGCGCAGGTTGACGACATTTAAGCGGTAATACAAATCTTCACGGAAGGTATTTTCACTAATGGCCGTGGGTAGGTCTTTGTGGGTTGCCGACACCACCCGCACATTAACGGGGATTTCTTCGCTATGACCTACCGGGCGAATCGTTTTCTCTTGCAGCACCCGCAATAGCTTCACCTGCAGATTCAAAGGCATATCGCCAATTTCATCGAGAAATAAGGTGCCTCCCTCGGCCTGTGAGAATAACCCCACATGGTCCGTTGTGGCCCCGGTAAAAGCCCCTTTTTTATGACCAAACAGCTGTGATTCCAACAACTCTGCGGGCACCGCACCACAGTTGATGGCGACAAAAGGTCCATCACTGACATTGCTATTTTCATGCACTGCTTTGGCCAATAACTCTTTACCCGTACCACTGGCCCCAGAGATCAGCACATTCACATCAGCGGCGCCAACCATTCGCACCTGCTCTAACAGGTGATGCATGGTGGCACTGCGAGTAACGATACCATGATGGTTACTTTGCTGACCTTGGCTATGACCGTGCAGGCGCACCGCTTTAGCTAGGGTATCGATTAACTCGTCTTTATCTATGGGTTTAGTCAAAAAGGCAAACACGCCCTGCTTGGTAGCCTTCACCGCATCAGGAATAGAGCCATGTGCGGTCATCATCACCACCGGCATGGTCGGGTAAAGTTGCTGCACTTGTTCGGCGAGTTGCATGCCATCGATATCATCCATGCGCAAGTCGGTAAGAAGCACATCAAAGTGCTGTTGTTGCAGCTCGCTTAAGGCATCACTGGCACAATTCGCGGTGCTAACCTCATAGTTATTGGCTAACAGGCGAATGGTGAGTAACTTCAGTAGGCTTTCATCATCATCCACTAATAAAACTTTGGACTTAGTACTCATTGTCACTCTCCTGCTGGGTACTGCGCTGCAATAGCTGTTGCTCTATTGCGGCAAGCGAAGACAAGGTTTTTTGCATGCGCGCTTTCATTTGCGCTTGCTCTTGCTTTTGCGCTTGTAACTCCTGGCGCATCTGCGCATTGGCGATAAGTTGCTGTTTCAGCAACCAGAAGTAGCGAGCGCTAGATTCAGGCCAGTAATACTGGGCACTCACGACTTCGAGTTCAGCCAACATTTCTTGTGGCTGCGTTTGCCCTCGCAAGCATAAGCGCGCAAAAAATTGTTTCAGTTGCGGCTCGGCAATGAAAGTTTCATCGTTATCCTGCGCCGTGGCGGCAAAACCACCACACTGCTGTGCATGCCATTGCACTAGCTGTTGTGCGCTGGGGTAAGATGGCGGCTGTTTTGGACGCGGTTTCGGGTTGGGCGTACCGACCACCACTGTTGTTGGCGCTTTGGGTTGTTCAACCACAGTTGCACTGGGTTCTGCGCTCCCTAGCAACTGACAGCCGGCACTTAGCATGCTGATCATACCAAGGCTCACCAAGGCGACAAACTTATTCATAATGAACTCCATTACTGATTGAAATGCAGCGTAAAGCAACTGCCCTTAGGGGAAACTGAATGAATATTAATATCACCGTTGAGTTGGTCAACACATTCTTTAACTATCGACAAACCTAACCCACTGCCCTGCAAGCGACTAGACTTGCCCGCTTTGCCTTGGAAGAAAGCGTCAAACAGACGTTCTTGCTCAGCCTTAGAAATTCCAGGCCCTTGGTCGCATACTTTTAATTCAACCTCAGACTTACTTTGACTAATCGCGACGGTGATGGTGGCACCCGGTGGAGAAAACTTAATGGCGTTCGAGAGTAGCTGCACCAAAATCATTTGTACCAATTCGCCATCAAGGCGCAGCATAGCGAGTTTTTTATCACACTGCCAATTTACCTTCTGCTGCGCTAACGCTAAGCGATCAGCGAAATGCTCTAACACTTGGTGTTTTAAGTCAGCAAGATCACACGGGCGCGGATTGGCGGTGCGTGAGCGAATAGCGTTATAATTGAGCAAACTTTGAATCATCGCTCTTAGTCGTTCGGTGCTTTGGCTGATCAGCTCCAGCACATCCTGCTGTTGCTCGTTAATGGGCCCAACGACTTGCTCGCTAAGCAGATCACAGCCTTCCACCATTGATGCCAGGGGGGTTTTTAATTCATGGGTAACATGGCGTAAGAACGTATCCTTTTGCTGCTCTAACGCTTGTAGTTGCTGCTGCATCCAATGCAGCTTCTGCCCCAGCTCTCTTAATTCTTTGGCACCCGTGAGCTTAATATCAACATCCCAATCACCTTTGCCTAAGCGCCCAATCACCCGTGAAAGGTAGCTGAGTCGGCTGCTAATACGCCATAGATACCCGCCACCAAAAAGCAACACAATAGGCACCAAGGCCACCAGCCAATGGATAAAGCTTTGTTGTAAATCAGCCAGAGCTTGCTGCGCATGCGTCACTTGCTTTTTAGTGTGTTCGTGCAGCCACTGACCATGGGTATTAATCTGCTGGCGTAAAGGAACAAACAATTGTGCGTTTTGCGTTTGGCTATTACGCAATTCATCGCGGGTAGCGCTAAAGGTGGCATACAGCTCTTGCCAACGGCTTTGTTCACTGAATACATCAGCGGCACTGATTTGGCTATCCAGCATCGTATCTGCTTTTTGCCATTGCTGTGCTACCGCTTCACTTAACTGCTCACTTTGCAGTACCCAATTTTGCAGGGTTGCACGCTCCAGAGACTGAAAAAGTTGTTTAAATTCATTGAATTGCTCATTTTTTTGATAACTACTCAGAACCATTTGCTGAGTATTCACCATGTGCTTATCAAGGGCCTGCAAGAACACCACCACGACTAAAGCCAGTGGCACCAACAGAATGGCTACGCCAATAAAAAATTGTGCAAATAGATTGGGCCGCCAACGCCATAACTGTTTTATCAACTTGCCTCCTGTTGCAAATTTGCGAATCCGTAAACCTTTGAAATATATATAAATTTAAAAATTAACGCGCCACCTGTTGCTATTTGGCAACAACTTTACCTAACTACCCTCATGACCAACGTACTAACCCTATGAATTTTAACAAGAACAAAAACTGGCATTGTTCTTGTTAATGCTGCGCGGGTATGACTTTGCCATGATAAATCGGTTATACCTGCTTTTGAATTAAGCCACTATGAATTGGAGGATGCAGTGCGACGTTTAAGTGTTTTCGTTGCTTTTCTCACGGTGATAACAGTCACTTTTGCAAAAAGCCAGGTTTCATTTCAACATTTAGATAGTGATCATAATCACTCTATTTCGTATTTGGAAGCGCAGCAGCTTGATGGTTTAGCGCCTGTCTTTTCTGATCTCGACCGTAATCGAGATAACACACTCAGTGCCGATGAATTTGCTCGGTTCAGGCAACAACAATTAACACCCAGTTAGGACTTAATCGCACTAATCGAGCCATTAATCTTATTCTGGTTGGCGTGTGAAAATCGATTCGTTAGGCTAACAATATAAGTGCGTAGTCGCGCGCAAGGAACTCATATGAAAGTAATAGTCACTGTATTTATCTCATTAATTGCTCTAAGTTCTCTGAGCACTGCCCACGCTGGGAGTGTGGAGTCGCGCTTTAAAGAACTCGATCGCAACCGCGATGGTGCCATTAGTAAATCAGAAGCCGCTCAAGAACCCGCGTTATGGTCACGCTTTAGCAGCTATGATCAGGACAAAGATGGCAAGCTGTCACTACGTGAATTCAGTAATTACGCCCGCCAGTAACGACCCCTCTTTTTAAAAGTTCATTATACAGTTATGACTTTTGACACATGCGTGTCATTCCTTGATGGATAAACTTGGGCATACACCCATTGCCATTAAGGATAAAACGATGAAGTCACACTGGTTATTGTTAACGACCGCCGCACTGTTTCTGAGCGCCTGCTCATCGGATGATTTAGAGGAAGAGCTGGAAACCATTAATTTTGGCAGTGATTATTATAAAAATGATTACTACCTGCTTAATGCCACTGACTACGAGCTGGATTACCACATCGCCAACACCCAACTTAACGGTGATGAACGCGACGTGGCAGATGATGATTATTACCTCGCTACCCTAGCAAAAGATGCGCAGCAATATGCCATTACTCACGAGAGTAATGCCAACAGAAAGCTCTCCCTTTATGTTGCAGCAAGAAACGTATTTGGCCCAGTAGCGCAAAAGAAAGTGGAAGTGGAATATGATCACGCATACCACGTTGTCGCCTGGCAAAACGCTGCTCAGATAAACATAAGCCTTATAGAGCAGCAACAAGATAACCAAGACAACGCCTACGCTCTACGTATCTTTGCTGCCGAGCCAATTCAGGTTAGCATTAAGGGACACGCTTTTAGCCTAGATGCAGGTGAGCTAAGTGCTTTTGTGCATGGCAGTGATTGCGATTCTGACGTAAAAATAGCGCAAAAAAATGTCGACCTATGTACTATCTCGTTCAATCGCTCATACTTACTTGTGGCTAACCAACAAGGCTTAAAAGCTTTATATACCGAGCAGTAAACGCATGGACGCAACAACATGAAGGCATGGCAAAGTAACCACTTTATAGCGAATTGGACTGGCTCTGTTCTAGTACTATTCACCTGCGCCATCGTCGCTGGTTTTGTATTTTACTCGCTGCATCATCAACAAGATGTACTGCGCTTCAACTTGCCTTACCCAGATGTGTTCGTCGCTGCTGTGTTCACTGGTTTTGTCATGTTGCACTTGTTGCGTACTACGGGCCCACAGAGAACTTTTCGATCCCAGAAAATATTGGCCACAGCACAATTTAGTCTGTTGCTGATACTACTGCTTTGGATAAAAAGTGGTCTCATTTTAATCCTCTCTGTGGTGTATGTAGCAAGCCTTGTCTATCTGGCGCCGCTAATAGTGTGCTTAGCTTTGGCACTGGTTATGCCTTTAGCCTATTTTGCCACCACGCCCACCTCCTACGACCTCGTGAATACTCTCTTATTCATCGCTTATCACTTGTTTGCTCTGCGCTTATCCTACGCCTTACTTGATGAGCGCCGAGCCAACGAGCGCAATAAGGCCCTACTCCAAGAGCTCAGTGCCACCCAGGTTTTACTGCAAGATACCGCCAAGCGCGATGAACGCCTGCGCATCGCTAGAGACATCCACGACTCGTTAGGACATGGCCTAACGGCGTTAAATTTACAACTGGAACTGGCCCAACAACTCAGCCACTCAGCGCAACCTCCTTTGGCGCAGTGCAAACATATAATCACTGATTTACTGGCGCATACGCGCGATACGGTGAGTACTCTAAGGGCGTTCGATAATATTGATCTCAAGCAGGCGCTAACAACACTGATTGCAGATACTGTTCACCCTGTTATCCAGCTGCATTACAGTGAGCGTGTAAAAGTGCGTGATGCGCGAATCGCCGAGTTGCTGTTTCGTGCCACCCAAGAAGCGCTTACTAACGTGCGCAAACATGCGTACGCTACGCGCTGTGATATTTCCTTGTGGCGTCAGCAACAGTGGTTACTTTGGCGCGTTGAGGACGACGGTATGGGTATTAGCCACCATCAATGGGGGAACGGGCTCAAGGGGATGCAAGAGCGTGTGATGCAACTTGACGGCGAGCTGACTGTGACTTCGCTCGCGACCGGCACGCGCCTGGATATCGCGCTTCCGTTAGGTGCGGAGGCTGATAGTGATTAAAGTGGCAGTGGTCGATGATCAAAATTTGGTGCTTGAGGGATTATGTAGCTTATTAGCACTGCATCCTGATTTGCAGGTAAGCGCACAACGCAACCACGCAGAGCATATAGTTACTTGGCTCACGGCCAACCCGATCGATGTCTTGGTGTTAGATGTTCGTATGCCAACAGTCAGTGGTATTGACGCATTGCGTGAGATCCGCAATGCCAAGCTCCCTGTTGCTGTCATGCTACTTTCGACCTTTGACGAGCATGATTTAGTACTCAAAAGCATTCGCCTTGGTGCTGATGGCTATCTACGTAAAGATATTTCCTTTGCGGTGCTCACCGATGCCATCATCGCGCTCAGCCAAGGACAACGCTGGTTACAACCGGCGGTAACACAAACTATCGCCTGTCACGCCTCACGCCCGAATAATCCCCCGCTGTATGAATTTACCCAATACGAAACACTCAGTCTCAGTGAGCTGGAAATCCTCCGCTTGGTGGCTGCTGGATTCTCTAACGCCGAGATTGCCGAGGCGCTGCATAAATCCGCAGGCACAGTGCGCAATCAGGTCTCTGCTATTTTAGCCAAGCTGATGGTGCGCGATCGTACCCGCGCTGTGTTGCGAGGCATCGAGCTGGGTCTGATTTAAACGATGGCGCCAAGGTGTAGGCTAATTACAACTTGCACTCCCCAATTACTGCGAATAACCAGAAGAAGCGGGAAAATTTTATAACCCGCTTGCAGCTTTTACCGAGTCAGCAGCCGCGCACATGTGTCGCTATTCACTGTCCTGACCCGGTTTTTCATCCTGGCCTCGTTGCTTATGCGCCCCTTCTTCTGGTGACTGTGACGGCAACATCTGCACCAGCTTTTCACCGCCTTTGATACCAAAATCCAAGGTGCGAATAGGAAATGGAATAGTCACATCCACACTGTCGAGCGCCTTTTTAACGGTAATGTAGGCTTGATTGCGGATTTCCATGTAACCTGGGTCATCATTTGGGTAGGCTATCCAGAACCAAACCAGCAGATTGATAGCGCTATCACCAAAGCCATCGGCGTAAACGGCGGTATCCTCTTTACGAATAACAAAGTCGAGGTTATTGATGTGCTCGACAATGGCTTTTTCTGCTGCTTCGATATCATCGCCATAAGAAATACCGACCGGCACTTCGATACGGCGGGTACCGAGATAGTTGTAGTTAGTGAGAATATTGCGAAACAGAATCTTGTTGGGAATAATGATCAACTGACCGTAAAAGTTCTCTACTAACGTATTGCGCAGATTAATTGATTTTACGGTGCCAAACACATCGCCACTTTCGATTACATCGCCGGGTCTAAAGGGTTTACGAATACCCATGGCGACACCGGCAATCAAGTTCTCGGTCATATCTTGAAAGGCAAAACCGATAGCCAAACCGACAATCCCCGCACCCGCGAGCAATGAAGTGACAGTGCCTTTTAACCCTAAGAAATCTAGGGCGATAAACACCCCGAGCGTGAGAATCAAAATCTTCACGATCGAGGTCATTAAACCTGCAATCTGCTCGGAGTCCAAAGAGCGTTTTAATACTTTGCTAATGATTGAGCCTAGCACCCGCGCCAACAGCGCAAAGACGATAGTAATGACAATCGCCACCACTAAGTTAGGAATATGACTGATTGCGGTCTCTAGCCAACCACCGAGTTTTTCTTCAATGAGTTTTTGTGCTTTTTCGACATTGAAATTAGCGAACATGCAATGCTCCATTCATGCGCATAAGTAGATAAAGCGTAAATGATGCAAGATAGCTGCCATATTAGTGGGGAAGATGACTGGGGAAGGGTTTGCGGGCTCTCATCCTCACCTTCAAAGAGAACAGCAGAGCCCTATGTGGAATTAACTTTGTTCGTCGCGCAAAAACACCGGTTCGTTGTCTTTTTTCGTCGCTTCAGCGCTGAAATAGTACCCCGCGCTATCAAAACGTTGTAAAGCCGATAACGAGTCCACTTGGTTTTCGATAATATAACGCGCCATCATCCCTCGCGCTTTTTTAGCATAAAAACTGATGACCTTGTATTGGCCGTTCTTACAGTCTTTGAATACAGGCGTAACAATCGCCCCGTCGAGTGCTTTTTTGTCCACCGCTTTGAAATATTCATTCGAAGCCAAGTTAACCAACGTGGATGTGCCCGCCTGCGCCATGGCTTCATTTAATTTTTTGGCGATAACCTCTGCCCAAAATTGATATAAATTTGTGCCTCGGGGGTTATTTAATTTGGTGCCCATTTCTAAGCGGTAAGCCTGCATCAGATCCAGTGGTTTTAACACCCCGTAAAGGCCAGAGAGAATGCGTAGATGCTGCTGCGCATAGGCTAAGGCTTTATCCTCTAAGCTTGATGCATCAAGGCCTGTGTAAACATCGCCATTAAATGCAAACACCGCTTGTTTTGCATTCTCAGGGGTAAATGGCTGCGACCACTCACTAAAGCGTGCGGCATTGAGCCCCGCTAGCTTATCACTAATCTTCATGAGGCTGCCAAGCTGCTGCGGCGAAAGCTCGCGACACACCTCGATCAGCTCTTCACTGTGGCTCAGCAGCTCTGACTGCGTGTAGTCCTGCGTTGGCGCAGGCGTATCGTAATCAAGATTCTTTGCTGGAGATATAACAGTAATCATAATTGCAGTTGACTTGCCTAGTAATTAGTGTCAATTTCAACATTAAATAAAGCAAAAATCACGCTTTATTCAAAAATCGACCTTTCTACCTGCAAGTTCACTTGTACGGTGCGCGTCGGTTCCATGCGCGCTAGCCAATAGCGACATCAATGCACGGACAATTGACCTCCCTTTGGTTGTCACTTAGGTGCAACATAAACGAAATAACCTATGTATGTTTGTCTGGCGTTTTCAAGCAACAGGCAAGCTCAGCAGATTTTATGCTTGGAATGAGGAAAGCACATGACTACAGCACTGCAACAGTTGAAAGCACATTCAACCATTGTAGCCGACACCGGTGATATTGAAGCGATTCGTAAACATCAACCTCAAGATGCAACGACTAACCCCTCTTTGCTGCTTAAAGCGAGTGAGATAGACGCATACAAGCCCTATCTGGATAAAGCATGGCAGTACGCCAAAGAGCAAAGCACTGATGCGCAGCAGCAACTCGAATTAGCCTGTGACTATTTTGCCGTATTAATCGGTAAAGAAATCGCTGATATTGTGCCTGGTTACATCTCCACCGAAGTGGACGCGCGTTTATCATTTGACACCCAAGCAACCATCGCCAAAGCCAAACAGTTACTCGCGCTGTATGATTTAGAAGGCGTGAGCCGTGACAAGATTTTAATTAAAATTGCATCGACATGGGAAGGGATCAAAGCTGCCGAGCAACTTGAGAAAGAAGGCATTCGCTGCAACCTTACGCTGTTATTCAGTGACGCCCAAGCCCGTGCATGCGCCGATGCCAATGTTTACCTTATTTCACCTTTTGTGGGCCGTATTCTCGATTGGCATGTTGCTAACGGGATGGAGAAGCCTAACGATCCATTGCAAGACCCAGGCGTGCAATCGGTGCGCAGTATTTATGACTTTTACAAAAGCCACGGCTACGACACTATCGTCATGGGTGCCAGCTTCCGTAACACCGGTGAAATTCTTGCCTTAACGGGCTGTGATCGCCTCACCATAAGCCCTGCATTGCTCGAGGAATTAGCCGAGTTGCCAGCTAATACAGATTACTTGTTAAGCGGTGCAAACGATGTACAGCCTAAGCCTGAAGCACTCACAGAGAGTGAATTCCGCTGGTTGCATAACGAAGACGCGATGGCGACTGAAAAGCTCGCCGAGGGAATTCGTGCTTTTGCTAAAGCTCAGCAAGATTTAGAGGCTCGTTTTAAACAACTCTAACACCATTCGGCGGCCCACAAGGCCGCCATTTCTCTGCCCTTTCCGCTCGTAATAGAATTATCACTTTTCTGTAACCTTGGTTAAACATTTTCGTTTTATTTTTATACCAACTGTGGTATAGATTGATTGCGTTAGTTATACAGGAGAGTGTCATGGATAGTCTGAATGAACTAATAAAAATAATAGAAGGTCCAGAGACCAAAAAGACATCCGGTCGAAATAAAAAACGTAAATGGCGCGAAATCGAAGCACTAAAAGATAAGCAACGTCTGCGCAAAGAACTGCAAGAACTAGACTTGTTCAGCGATGACATTGGTTTAGAAGAGTTAGATTTTTGATACCAACATAAAAAAGAGGGCCTATATGCCCTCTTTTTTATTGCGTTATATTTGCTCGGCTAGAGTCCAATCAATGGCAGCTTGACCTTGGTTGGTAAGGATTTCATTGGCTTTGGAAAAGTGACCACAGCCAAAAAAACCGCGATGTGCTGACAGCGGCGACGGATGAGGTGCCTTAAGCACATGGTGCTTTTGCGTGTCGATGTGCTTGCCCTTTTTCTGAGCGTGTGCGCCCCAAAGCAAAAACACAATGCCCTTGCCATGTTGGTTAAGCTGTTCGATGACCACGTCAGTAAAACGCTCCCAGCCGAGGTGCTTATGCGAGTGTGCTTGCCCTTGTTCAACGGTCAATACGGTATTGAGTAGCAACACCCCTTGGTGTGCCCAAGACTGTAAATATCCATGTTGAGGGATGCTAAATCCAGCGATATCTTGCGCCAATTCCTTATACATATTCGCCAATGACGGCGGCGGTTTTACCCCAGGTAACACCGAAAAACATAAGCCATGCGCTTGATTTGGACCATGGTATGGGTCTTGACCCAGTATCACCACTTTCACATCTTCAAACGCGGTGGCGCGAAATGCCTCAAATACCTGTTCTTGAGGCGGATACACAGCTACGCCCTGCTCTCGGCGTTGGTGCACATAATCCAAGGTTTGTTGAAAGTAAGGCTGCTGTTTCTGCTCTGCTAATAAATCAGACCAAGATGTCATGCTGCTCGGTTCCATTAAAAAAACGGCCCTAAAGGCCGTTTGTTATCGATATTGCTAGCTTACCAAATTAACCTAATTTCGCCAGCAGCGCTTGCCGTAATTGTTGATAATCTGCACTCATCGGCTCAGCAAGGCAAGGTTTAGCCAAGGCATCGCTAAGCGCCTTTGGCATCGCTAATTCAACATTTAAAATCTTCTCCACGCTGGCTTGAAACTTAGCCGGGTGGGCCGTAGCTAGGAAAATCCCCTGATGCTCAGGTGCTAAATCCGCTTTTAACCCTTCATAAGCAATCGCGGTGTGTGGCTCAGCTTGATAGCCCATGCTCTGTAATTCACGCATCGCCACAGCGGTTTGCTCCTCATCCACAGCATGAGAAAAGAAATCGTCATAGCTGAAACGACCACTGTCTAACATCGTTTGTACACGAGGCCAGTTATTGGGCCGACTGACATCCATAGCATTAGACAGAGACTCTTGAGTCTCATGCGGCTGCCATTTTTTGGAGGCGATAAAGCGCGGCACCGTGTCATTTTGATTTGTTGTTGCCGAGAGTTTTTGAATGGGTAAGCCAATCAGCGAAGCTATCATCGCTGCGCACACATTACCGAAGTTACCGCTCGGCACCGAGATGTGCGCTTTGTCTCGCTGCGCTTTGGGCAACTGCGCCACCGCCTCAAAGTAATAACATACCTGCGCGAGTAAGCGACTAATATTAATAGAATTCGCAGAATTAAGGCGCAAACGTGTTTTGAGCTCGTCATCTAAAAACCCTTGCTTAACCATGGCCTGACAATCGTCGAACGAGCCCTTAACACTGTAACAGTGAATATTATTACCTAAGGTTGTAAACAGCTTTTGCTGCGCCTCTGATATCTTGCCTTCAGGGTACAGGATCACCACATCGATGTTCTCTTTGCCATAAAAAGCATGAGCTACTGCAGCGCCAGTGTCACCACTGGTGGCTGTGAGAATAGTGACCTTTTCTGAGTTACTGAACTGGGCAAGGCACTGCGCCATAAAGCGCCCACCAAAATCTTTAAATGCCAAGGTAGGGCCATGAAAAAGCTCTAAACAATGGAGGTTGTCGGCAACGTGAACCAAAGGTGCTGGAAAAGTAAACGCTCCCTGCACCATTTCAGCGACCACATTAGGGCTCAATTCATCGCCAATCAAGTGCGTCAGTACTTGTGTGCTGCGCGAGACAAAATCCATTTCCAATAAGGCATCCATATTATCCAGTGGCGTTAGCTGTTGCGGAAAAAACACCCCTTGATTGCGCCCTAACCCCGTTTTTACCGCCTCAACAAAAGACACCACCTGGCTATCATCTTTTAAATTATACAACCGCATTATTCTTTTCCCTCATTCAAAACCCGCGTACCTGCCGTATCTATCTGACAAATATGACTAAAGCCTTGTTCATTTACATAGTTCTGCTGTAACCACTGCTGGCAGTTTTTAGCATCATTGATATTGTCACATAGTGCAAAAAGCGTCGGCCCAGCACCAGAAATACTCACCGCCTTCGCGCCTAACTCTAGCACCGCCTTTTTAGCGGCACTGAAACCGCTGATCAATTCACTGCGATAGGGCTCAGCAACCGTATCAACCATCAGCTCCATCGCTAACTCATGCTGTTGCTGATGCATTAGCGTACAAAATGCACTGAGCCGCTGAGCAAATTCAATACCATGGTGTAAGCTCATTTGCTGCGGCAGCACTGCTCGAGCCTGAGCGGTATTAAGGGTGAAACCGGGAAACGCGACCACTGGATACCAGTTACTGGGAGTGGGGATCGTCAGTGAACGACCAGGTATCAGCGCCCCTGTGAGCTGCAAACCACCAAGCAAACACGGCGTGATATTGTCATAATGACGAGCGCCGCTGACCTTAGCTTCAAAATCAGCCATTAGCTCTATGAGTGCATCCTCACTGAGCTCAGTGCCGGCAAATTTATTCAGCGCAGCAAGTGCCGCAACCACTGAGCAGGCGCTGGATCCCAGACCTGAACCAATGGGCAGATTCTTAACTAACTCCATACGCGCTGTCGGCATATCTGGTGCGACCGTGGCACGAAAGTGCGCCATGCACATAAAGGCTAAATTTTGCTCTGCCTGTTGTGGCAATTTATGGGCATAAGGCCCTGAGCACACAAATTCTGTATCAGCGCTGGCGCTAATTCGCACCACATCGCCCAACAAAGTGCCATCAATGGGTGCAATAGCCGCTCCCAACGCATCAAATCCAACCGCAAAATTACCAATCGAGGCCGGCGCATAAACTTCAATCATGGCCCTCTCCTAACGTGGTAAGGTTTTCAAAATATCAGCGAAAACTCCCGCTGCGGTCACTTCGGCTCCTGCGCCATAACCGCGAATAACGTAAGGCTTGGGCTGATAATACTGACTCAAAATAGCTAAGGCATTTTCGCCGTCACGAATGTCATACAACGCATGTCGACTATCAACGGCTTCAATACCAACACGACAATGACCATCTTCAATTGCGCCAACATAACGCAAGACCTTTCCTTCGGCTTGGGCGCTGGCAACCTTATCGGCAAAATCTGAATCAAGTTGTGGTAATTTAGCCATAAACTCATCAACGCTTAGTCCCTCGGCAAAGCCCGGCGGCAATACCGACTCCACTTCAATATCATCCAGCTCAAGTGCCAAACCAGACTCCCTAGCGATAATAAGTAGTTTACGGGCGACATCAGTCCCTGAAAGGTCATCACGAGGGTCCGGCTCGGTAAAGCCATTTTCTTTAGCTTTGATGGTTGCTTGTGACAGGCTTAAGCCATCACCGATAACACCGAACATATAAGATAACGATCCCGATAAAATGCCGCTAAAATGCAGAAGCTCATCACCGGCACCGAATAACAACTGCAGGTTATCGAGCACGGGTAAGCCGGCGCCAACATTGGTTTCATACAAAAAGCGGCGATTGTTGCGCTGCGCAGCGAGTTTGAGCTGCTGATAGTAAGCCTGCGAGCTGGTATTGGCCTTTTTATTAGCCGCTACCACATGAAAACCAGCATTAAGGAAATCGGCATACTGAGCAGCGAGCGCACCAGAGGAGCTGCAATCCACTAACACCGGGTTAATCAGATGGTTTTGCTTAACGAACTGTTCCAGCAAGGTTAGATCAAATTGCTGCGAGGTCTGCGCCAATGGCTGCTGCCAATTTTCTAGATCAATCCCGTCACTGTTTAACAGCATCTGTCGGGAGTTGGCCACGCCTCGGACTTTGAGTTTGATATTACGTTGTTGCAACCATTGTTGTTGCCTACGCACTTGGCTTAGCAGCTCGCTGCCAACAAGTCCACAGCCGAGCAGGAAAACATCAATAGAAGGCACATGGGTAAAGAAGTTCTCATGACAAACCTTCACTGCATCATTACATAACTCACCATCAACAACCGCAGAAATTGAACTCTCTGTTGAATCCTGGGCTATGGCAACGATATTCACTTGAGCCTGCGCCAGCGAGGCAAAGAACTTCGCTGCTAAGCCTTTGTGTGCTCGCATGTTATCGCCAACTAGGGTAACGATTGCCAAATTCCGCTGCACTTGTACAGGCTCAATAAGCCCCGCTTTTGACTCAAGTTCAAAGGCTTGTTCGAGAGCATGCAGCGCCAAGGCTAAATCTTGCTGATGCACGCAAAAGCTAATGCTGAACTCACAGCTGGACTGGGTGATGAGAACAATAGAGACGTTATCGGCTGCTAGCGCAGTAAACACTTTGGCCGCCATGCCGACTTTGCCTTTCATGCCCGGCCCTGACACCGTGAGCATAGCCAAGTCTTGTAAACTTGAGATCGCTTTTACCGGCTCACTTTCAGTGACTTCATCACTGATCAATGAGCCGGGTTCTTTACTGTTGTGGGTATTTTTTATCTCACATGGCACGCCCGCTTTTGCGCATGGCACAATGGTTTTGGGATGCAAGACTTTAGCGCCAAAGTAAGAGAGTTCCATCGCTTCTTTGTAAGACAGAAAATCGACCTTAGTGGCCCCTTTGATATAGCGAGGGTCAGCGCTATACACACCGTCAACATCGGTCCAGATTTGACAGATATCGGCCTCTAAACAAGCGGCTGCAACAGCAGCAGAATAGTCGGAGCCATTACGCCCTAGCGTGGTCAATTGGGAATCGTCATTGGCCCCGGTGAAGCCAGGCATAATATATATTTTTGCGGGGTTAGCGTGCAAATATTCACGAAACTGTAGTTTTGATATATCTAGATCAACTTCAGCGTTTAAGTAGCCACCGCTGGAGCGGATAACTTGTTCCGCACTCATATAATGAGGGCGAAAATCATCGAGTAGCACCTGCATCAAGGCCACACTAATGCGCTCACCAAAGCTAATTACATAAGCGAACACCGAATCCGGGCACTGTCCTAATAAAGCCACGCCTTCTAGCTTTTGTTTTAACTGCGTAAAATCGGGCCAGTTTGTAGGCTGCTGATTTTGCTCACACACTTCGTCTTTCAAAGTGTGTGCACGTTCATAAAACAGTTGCCACTGTGACTGGATATCTGCACCTGCCGCCGCACTCTCAGCTAATCCCACCAATGTATCCGTCATACCGCCGGGGGCTGACAATACCAGCAGCATTTGCTCTTTGAGCTCCTGGCGGACAATCTCACTTACTCGCTTTAAACAACTGGCATCGGCCAGTGACGAGCCTCCAAACTTTAGTACTTGCATGTTTTCCTCATTCCCTATAACACCTTTTTACCAGGTCGTGACGATAGGCCAAAAAAAAGGCCTATGCTCAGTGAGCATAGGCCTTTTTTCTCTGCGCACCGACCCATGCCACTATCCACTAAGGATGGTGGTGGTAATAATGGTGGTCAGTGTTGCGTAATTTGTGTTCATGGTTCTAGACTGCACGAAAATGACTATTTCTGTCAACAGCTAAAGAAAAGAAAAAATATGCTTTTTAGATATAACTAAGATTAGTAAACGCCAAATTTATGCAAAACATCAGCTAAAGCATCTGTTTTTACCGGTTTATTAATGAACCCAAGGGCGCCGAGTTGCGCTGTGCGCTGCTTCATTTGCGACTGTACGTCGGCAGAAATAACCACTACGTAGGTTTCTATTTTGCGTGTGCGCATTTGTTGTAATACCCCGATACCGTCAATTTTCGGCATGGTGAGGTCTAAACAGAGAAGATCAAAGTGTTGTTCGCTCATTAGCGTCAGTGCATGTTCACCATCTGTAGCGTGCGTCACCGCGCAAGGCAAAATAGACATAACCGCTTTGCTCGCTTGTTTTCGAGCCATTACGGAATCGTCACAGACTAACACCTGAAAAGCCATTACTACGCCATTTGAGGGTAAAACTTATATCAGTAGGTTATACCATAGCTATAAACAAATCTTAACACCGCAGGCCACAGATTTTTGTTAATCTGCAGTCTTTAAGCTATTATTTTATTTATTTTTTCAAGAATCTTGGCTAGCTTTAGGTTTTTGAAGCCAATGGCGAATTTAGGGCTGATAATTGACGTTTTATCATCGCTTTTTCATGGTTTATACAAGGGCTCTGTACTCGTATGTTGCATAATAGTTTGTCGAAGAAGCTCCTAACCAGTGTTTTGTCGGTGTATTTTTTACTCACATTTGTTGTCACTTGCGGCCAAGTTTTTGCTGAGTACTTGAATACCAAAAACTACATACGCGATGAACTACAAACACTGCAAAAGACCTTTAGTGGCAGCCTTACCCGCGCAATTTGGGAATTAAATACTGATCAAAGTATTACCATCGCCGAAGGGTTAATTGCTATCCCTATGGTTGAAGGAATTATTGTCCGCGATGACAGCGGCGAAGTGATCTCTCAACTCGGGCGCTCTTTAGACATTCGCGAGCTTTACTCGCAACAATTAGTGCAAGATGCTTCTATCATAGAAGATACTCCCTCCGGATTATTTGGTTACACCTTTCCGTTAATTTTTGAGTTTTCTGGGCGCGCTACTCAAGTGGGTGATGTCACACTTTTTTCCAGCCGAGATGTGGTTGTCAGCCGTATTATCGTGTCAATCTATCTTCTGGTCGGCAACGCCATGATCAAAACCGCGTTTTTGATCTTATTGTTTTTATTGGCTTTTCGTAAACACCTCACCCATCCGCTCAATCAACTTACCGAGCAGATTGAAAGCCTTGAGCTAGATGACTTAGAAGGGACAAGAATAAACCTCGATAGTAATGAAAAAAACGAGTTGAATGTCATGGCGCAGTCATTCAACAACATGATCAATAAAGTAGTCGAGTATCGCAATAAACTGGAACACACCCAAAAAGAGTTATTGAAAAGCAATGAAAAACTGGACCAGCAAAACTTACAGCTGGAGCAAGAGGTAGCAAGAAAAACCTCAAACCTAAGCCAAGCGATGATGGATTTGCAGCAGCAGAAATATGAGCTGGAAAAACAAAAGCTCAACTTAACAGAGGAAATTGAACTGCGCCGTCATACCGAACAAGAGTTGCTAACCAAGCAAAGCGAGATGCAGCGTTATGTCGATGAGCTCAATTTGGCCCAAGAGCGCTTGCTTGGCTCGGAGAAAATGGCAGCGCTGGGTGGTTTAGTCGCGGGTATCACTCATGATATCAACACGCCTGTGGGAATAGGTGTTACCGCAACCTCCTTCTTACAAGAGCGTCTCGATGCCATTGAGCATGCTTATAAAGAAAAAACACTTTCTCCGAAAGCGCTAGAAGAGTTTATTAAAGATGCGAAGCAAAGTACTGAACTGCTCACTTCAAACCTTGCCCGCGCCTCAGAATTAGTTGCCAGCTTTAAACAAATAGCAGTCGATCAGGCCAGTGAAGCGGTACGCACCATAAACTTTAAAGAATACTTGGGCGAGGTGATTCGCTCACTGCACCCAAAAATTAAGAAAACTCAACACCAGGTGGATGTAAACTGCCCCGATAACTTGGTGCTCAATTTACCTGCTGGTGCTATTAGCCAAATCTTCACTAACCTAATTATGAACTCACTCATTCATGGCTTTGAAGGTGTCGAAAAGGGCACTATCACTATTGATGTGAGCGAAAATGATGGCTTAGTGGATATTAACTATCGTGATAATGGTCGTGGTGTTGATGCCGAACAGCTAGATAAACTGTTTGACCCCTTCTTTACCACCAAACGTGACCAGGGCGGCAGTGGTCTGGGCACTCATATCACCTTCAATTTGGTTAAACAAACCTTGGGGAGTGAGATTGAAGTGAGCAGCGAGCCAGGCCAAGGTTTGCAATACCGGATTACTATCCCAAAAGACCTACCAAAGCCAATGCAAATGTTTAATTAGTAAGGTGACTCCTGCTATGATGGCGCCACATTTAATTCGAGCCCACAGCTCAACGGAAGTAAAACTATGTGGTTTAGCAACCTTATCTGTTATCGCTTTAAGCAAGACATCAGTTACCAACAAGACGATTTTGAAAAAGCCCTAGAGCAAGACGTATTCCGCCCCTGTGGCAGCCAAGACATGCATACCTTTGGCTGGACCAAGCCGTTTGGCAAACATGGTCAGATGCTCAGTCACTTCTCGCAAAGTACTGTTTTGGTATGCGCTAAGCGGGAAGAAAAAGTACTGCCCCCTGCGGTCGTCAACGAGATGGTGCAGGAGAAGGTCGATCATTTAGAAGCTGAAGAAAACCGCCGCGTTAGCAAAAAAGAAAAAGATGAGCTAAAAGAAAACATTTTGCATTCTTTGCTGCCGCAAGCATTTAAGAAGTCTAGCCTCCAATTTGCTTTTATTGATATGGAAAATGGCTGGGTTGTGGTCAATAGTGCCAGCTTTAATAAAGCAGAAGAGTTACTTGCGTTATTGCGCAAGTCATTAGGAACATTGCCTGTTGTGCCGGCGTTTGCAAATTATGATCTTGACTTGTTTTTAACGTCGTGGTTGAAGGAATTCAACGCTCCAGAAGGCTTCGCGATTGGCTTAGACGCCGAGTTGCAAGAGCAAGATGACAATGGGGCACAAGTGAAGTTTAAAGGCCATGATCTATCCAGTGATGAGGTTAAAAACCACCTAGATAATGGTAAAGAGGTCACTAAGCTGGCGCTGGAGTATCAAGAACGAGTGAAGTTCTTATTGCAAAATGATGGCTCTATTAAACGCGTCAGTTATGCCGATACGTTAAAAGAAGAAAACGCCGATATTCCTAAAGAAGACATGGCAGTAAAGCTTGACGCAGACTTTATTCTTGCTTCCGAAGAAATCAAACAACTCCTTGATGCATTGACCAATCAATTAGGCGATGCCGAGGATCTGTAAGCACAATGCATAACTGAAAAAGGAGCCTGAGGCTCCTTTTTTCAACTGAATATTTCTCTTATATCACCCACGACTTCCTGATACTCATCGTCAGCAAATATCTCCACAGATGGGATAATCCCTTTATCGACATAAACATTCAGTGCGGACGACTTATCTGACACTTGTAAAATGCCCTCCATGATCGCGCCCATACGAATGAAATCGACAAACTCCACCTCTTTAGGGCGATAATTAGGGTCGGCCCAACACTTTGCAACTTCTACGAATTCATCAGAGAAGTCCCAAGCGGTTAAAATAGCAGCACCAATGCGCCCTGCTAGTTTTTGAATGGCATGAGCTAAAAAGCTCGGATTAGCAAACACCTCTGGGTGCTTCTCAGCCTCGGTGAGAATAGGCAAAATACCAATATTGTAGGTCAGTGCTGCCAAGGTGATAGTTTCGGTATTAATCGTGTCATGGCGCTGTTGCTTACGAAAGTTCTGCACCAACGCTATCGAATGGCAGGCAACACGAATTGTCTTTTGCCATGCCTTATCCATATAGCCTTTGATCAGCTCATGCTGAGAGACGAATAGCTGCTCCATGGCCATCGCTGTGGCGATATTTTTTATCTGCCTTAGTCCAATGCGCGTAACGGCTTGGTTTATAGTCGTCACCTTCACCGAGCGACTCATCAAGGCGCTATTCGCAACTTTGATCATCCGTGCTGCTAATGCGGGATCATTGGCGATCACGTCCGCCATATCATGTAAGGTTATATCCGGGTCATCTGCAGCGTTACGCACTCGAAGTGCCACTTCCGGCAAGGTTGGCAGCACCAAAGTATCGTTATTTATGCGGTCAACCAAGATGGTCAGCAAAGCGTTTTCTGTGGACATGTCGCCAGTATCCTTTATGTCAGCAAAGCCGTTTTTTCTTATAAATTAGCTATAAGTTACCGATAAAGTTTAGAAAGTGATAGCGCAATTGCCCATTTATTTACAAAAAATAATTACCTATGTTCCCATAATCATTATTGCCAGCCAGCCCTTGAGTTGCTTTAATGCCCAACAACACGGGGCTCTCCCCCGCTATAACCGAATCATAAACTCTCTCAATGGACTGTGTTTTTTGTCTTACTTTACAGTCCAATAACGAGTTACACCGAAAGAGGATCCCATGAGTAAATTGTCGAAAATTTCTCAAGCACTGCTTATTAGCTCTGTATTCGCACTTGGCGCCTGCTCCAAGCAACCACAGTCAACTACTGAACAAACGGCGGCGAGCGCACAACCAAGCAGTGGCCCTGAATTGATAAATATTGAACGCGAGCGGCTTAACATTTACACCGATTTTGAGCTCAATACCGACTTGTCACATCTAAGCGGGAATCAGCAAAAAATGCTCGCTAAACTGATTGATGCCTCAAAGATTATGGACCAACTGTTTTGGCGTCAGGCTTTCGGTGGCGAGCAACAAGATTTCTTAGCGAGCCTAGATGATGAACAAGTGCGTCACTTTGCCAAGATTAACTATGGTCCTTGGGATCGCTTAAACGGCGATCAGCCTTTTTTAAGCGGCTTTGAGCACAAACCAGCAGGGGCTCAATTTTACCCAGCTGATATGACAAAAGAAGAATTAGAGCAAAGCAGTGTAAAAGATAAAACAGGCCTTTATTCCATCATCAAACGCGATGACAATGGTGAGCTTTACAGTGTGCCTTATTCAGTAGAATACGCCCAAGCATTGGAGGCTGCTGCAGATTTGCTGCGCCAAGCGAGCGAACTGGCCGATAATAAAGAATTCGCTAACTACTTGAGTATGCGTGCCGATGCCTTGCTAAGTGATGACTATCAAGCCTCTGATTTTGCTTGGATGGATATGAAAAATAACCCCATTGATGTGGTTATTGGCCCAATCGAAACCTATGAAGATCAACTTTTCGGTTATCGTGCGGCTTTTGAATCCTATGTTTTGGTCAAAGACATGGCCTGGAGTGAGCGTTTAGCAAAGTTTGCGCAATTCCTTCCTGAGCTACAAAAAGGTCTGCCTGTGGCGGAGCAATATAAGCAAGAGGTTCCTGGTTCAGACGCCGACCTTAATGCGTATGATGTCATCTACTATGCTGGCCACTCCAATGCTGGCAGCAAAACCATAGCTATCAATCTACCTAATGATGAGCAAGTGCAACTGGAAAAAGGCACTCGCCGCCTGCAACTTAAAAATGCCATGCGCGCTAAGTTCGACAAAATCCTCATGCCCATTGCCGCTGAGCTCATTGTGCCCGAGCAGCGCAAACACATTACTTTCGACGCCTTTTTTGCTAATACCATGTTCCACGAAGTGGCGCATGGCCTAGGTATTAAAAACACCATTACCGGTAAAGGCACCGTACGCCAGTCGCTTCAAGAGCACGCGAGTGCATTGGAAGAAGGTAAGGCGGATATCCTTGGCTTGTATATGGTTGAACAGCTATTGAAAAAAGGCGAGATTACCGAGGGTACGTTAGAAGATTACTATGTCACCTTTATGGCTGGAATCTTCCGCTCTGTACGTTTTGGCGCATCCAGCGCGCACGGTAAAGCTAACATGATCCGCTTTAACTTCTTCAAACAAGAAGGCGCGTTCTCCAAAGATGAAAACGGCCTATATCAGGTAAATATGGATAAGATGGCTGCAGCCATGAGCAAGCTATCGAATTTAATTCTTACCCTGCAAGGTGACGGTGACTATCAGAAGGTGGACCAACTCGTTGCTACCATGGGTGAAATTAAACCTGAATTGGCCGCTGATTTAGAAAAGCTCAGTAAAGCGAATATCCCTGTGGATGTCGACTTCATCCAGGGCAAAAAGGTATTAGGCTTAAACTAAGCCTGTATTTATAGACGACATAAAAACAGCGCCTTTCGGCGCTGTTTTTTTATAGCTGCAAATTCTCTTTAATCTGTTGAATTTGCGCTTCAGTATAAGGTTTAGGTGGGTGTACCCCCCACACCGGTTTGGGCCAAGCGGGGTCTTGCTCAAAGCGAGCAATATGATGAATGTGCAACTGCTCAACCATGTTACCTAAAGCAGCAACATTTAATTTTGCCGGTTTGAACACTGTTTTTAACATACAGCTAAGCTTCGCCGATTCACGTCCTAACACGATTTGGTCACGATCACTTAAATCAATGATCTCTTTTAATCCGCTTTTGCGCGGTACCAGAATAAACCAAGGGTACTGGCTGTCATTCATTAACAACACTTTACACAACGGCCAATCCGCCAATTCAATACAATCTCGTTCCAACTCTGGTGCTAATGCAAACATAGCATCCTCCTGTTGCTGCAAGTTTAGTGGCATAAAGTTGCGCTTATGACAGTGCATCAGTACCATCAACGCATCACTACAACAATAAGGTTTACCCGTGTCTAATACAACCAAATACTTATCTGTTGCCTTGGCTGCAAGCTTAGCCTGCGGCGCAGCGACTGCCAAAGAGCTGACGCTCGAGCGCATTTTTGACGACCCTAGTTTAGCTGGTAAAGCGCCTGTAAAGCTTAAGTTTTCTCCAGATGGTAGCCGCGTTACCTACTTGCAAGGAAAGAAAGAAGACTACAATCGCTACGACCTATGGGAATACAACCTCAAAGACAACAGCAACCGCATGTTAGTCGATTCGCAAGCATTGTTCTCAGGGCCGGAAAATCTTTCTGATGAAGAAAAAGCACGCCGTGAGCGCCAACGTATTTTTGGCCGTGGAATTTTGGAGTATACCTGGTCCAAAGACGGGCAAGCGTTGCTTTTCCCACTCAATGGGGACTTGTATTACTATCAACTGGCCAGTGGCGAAAGTCGTAAGCTCACCGATACCGAAGCGTTCGAAACCGACGCGCGATTCTCACCGAAAGGCAATTTTGTCTCTTTTATCCGCGACCAGAACTTATATGCCTTAGAACTGGCCAGTGGCAAAGAAATCCAGCTCACTCAGGATGGCGGCGGCGTCATTAAAAATGGCATGGCTGAGTTTGTAGCGCAGGAAGAAATGAGCCGCATGACCGGCTACTGGTGGTCCGGTGATGAACAGAAAATAGCCTTTACCCGTATCGATGAGAGCCCCGTAGAAGAGGCGATTCGTAACGAGATTTATGCCGACGAAGTGAAGCTATTTAACCAGCGCTACCCCTACACAGGCACCGACAATGTGGCCATAGAGCTAGGCGTTGTCCATATTGATGACAAACAGGTTGATTGGATTGATTTAGGCACCGACAAGGATATTTACATTGCCCGTGCAAAATGGCTCAAAGACAACCACACTCTGTCTTATCAATGGCAAAACCGCTCGCAGCAAGAGCTCGAGCTGCGCTTTTATGATAGCGCCGAAAAAACCCAACGCGTGGCCGTCAAAGAGAGCAGTGATACATGGATTAACCTGCACTTCGATTTGAAGTTTTTGCAAGATAAAGAGCACTTTATCTGGGCGTCAGAGCGCGATGGTTATAAGCACCTTTACCTGTACAAGGTCGATGGCACACTGGTACGCCAGATCACCCAAGGGGATTGGATTGTTGAGTCACTAAAAGGCGTTGATGAGCAAAATGGCGTCGTGTATTTTGCCGGTCGCAAAGACACGCCGCTAGAAAGCCATTTGTATAGCACTTCCCTATTTGAAGCTGGTGAGATTACGCGTATCACCGCAGCGGGTGAATATCATAACGTCGTTCTTGCAGAGGATAGCAAAACCTTTATTGACCGAGCCTCGTCGGTAAACCGCCCTCCCTATGTTGCACTGCGTAAAACCAATGGCGACTTTGTCACTTGGTTAGAGCAAAATGCCATTGATGAACAGCACCCACTCAGCCCTTACACCAGCGACTTAGTAAAGCCTGAGTACGGCACCATAAAGGCACAAGACGGTCAGGTAATGCACTACCGCCTGTTCAAGCCACGCAAACTGAATAAAAAGCAAAAGCACCCGGTCATTGTCAATGTATATGGCGGCCCACATGCGCAGCGAGTTACCAACAGCTGGCGCAGTAAAAACCTATACTTTCAATACATGGTGCAACAAGGCTATGTGGTATTTCAGCTTGATAATCGCGGCTCCTACAATCGCGGAAAGCGCTTTGAAGACGTGATCTACAAACACCTTGGTGAAAGTGAGGTGCAGGATCAAATTAAAGGCGTCGAGTTTTTACGCACCTTAGATTACGTAGACCCGCAGCGCATAGGTATTTATGGCCATAGCTACGGCGGTTACATGGCGTTAATGGGGATGTTTAAAGCTGGTGATTATTTCAAAGCCGGTGTATCAGGTGCTCCTGTTACCGACTGGTCGTTGTATGATACTCATTACACAGAGCGCTATCTTGACCACCCAAAAACTAATGCCGAAGGCTATGAACAAAGCGCGGTCTTTCCATACAGCGATGGCCTCAAGGGTCCGCTCATGATTTATCATGGCATGGCTGATGACAACGTGCTCTTTACCCACGCCACTAAGCTGTTTAAACAGCTACAAGACAAGGCGTTGCCGTTTGAAATGATGACCTACCCAGGCTCGAAACATAGCTTGCGAGGTAAAAAGGTACAAACGCACCTGCATCACACCATTACCGACTTCTTTAACCGCCATTTTGATATGGCTCAAGAGTAAGTTTCTACGCTTCAATCAGGCCGGCTTCTGCTGGCCTGATTTCTTTTACAATCTACTGAAAATCCATACTTATTTTTAGGCTCACTCACTTAGAATCGACTAAACTCATAGCATTACCTCGTTCCAAGGATTTGTTATGCAGCAACTTCGTCGCCTTAGTATTTATCAACGCCTGATTGCCCTACTCGTTCTTGCCCTACTCGGTATCATCATATTAGTCGCGACCTCACTGACTAACCAATACAGCTCTTTGCTGGATGGGCAACATGAGAAAACGCGCAACCTAGTAGAAAATGCACACAGCATCGCGGCGTATTACCACCAACAAGCACAAACGAGCGCCCTCACGGATGAGCAAGCGAAAGTTGCCGCTAAAGATGCCATTCGCGCTTTGCGCTATGGTGATTCCAATTATTTTTGGATCAATGACACCAGCCCGACCATGGTTATGCACCCGTTTAAGCCACAGCTCGAAGGCAAGTCATTAGCTAACACCGCCGACCCCGATGGCGTGAAACTATTCGTGCAAATGGCTGAGCTGGTTGAGCGTCAAGGTGAAGGCTTTGTGCCCTACAAGTGGCCAAAGCCAGGAAAAGATCAACCTGTCGATAAAATAGCGTTCGTTAAGGGGTTTGAACCTTGGGGCTGGGTGATTGGCTCCGGCGTTTATATCGATCACATTGAGGACACGTTTGCACGTAGCAAAACAATTCTTATCCTCGAGGGCGTTGTGATTCTCGCGGTGCTGTTAGTGATGGGCTATTTAATAGCACAAAGTGTGATGGGGCCTATTCGTCACGCAGCAGACATGATGAAAGATATAGCGCAAGGTGAGGGAGACCTAACCCAGCGTTTAGACAGCAGCGGCAATGACGAAGTCTCTCGCCTTGCCAGGCACTTTAATGATTACACCGAAAAGATGCGCCAATCCATAGAAGCGGTCAATGAGCAAGCCAATAAAGTGAGTGAGCATGTGGCGCAACTACAATCGACGGCCCAGCAAAATCAACATCATATTGAGCTGCAGAGCGACAGCTCAGCACAAGTGGCCACAGCAATGGAACAGGTAAGTCACCAAGTGAAAGACATCAGTGATTATGCCAATAACGCCGAGCAAGCTAGCAACGAAGCGAACAGTTATGCAGATCAAGTAAAATCAGTGGTTCATAACACAGTGAATGCGATCACCCGTTTAAGCACACAAATTGAACAAGTCGCTGAGGTGGTGCAGCAGTTAGCCAGCCAAAGTAATAATATTGGCAGTGTACTGGATGTGATTCGCGGCATTTCCGAGCAAACCAACCTTTTGGCGCTCAATGCTGCCATAGAAGCGGCGAGAGCTGGCGAGCAAGGCCGTGGGTTTGCAGTTGTTGCTGATGAGGTGCGCACGCTAGCCAGCCGCACAGGCCAAAGCACCGATGAAATTCAAGCTATGATTGAGCAGTTGCAACAAGGTGCTGAAAAAGCTGTGCAGGCCGTACAAAACAGCCAACAGATCTCGGACAATACTGTTGAGTCCACCGCGAATACCACCGAAGCATTGGATGAAATCAACCGCTTGGTTGACTCTATCCGGGAAATGAACGCTCATATCGCCCGCGCCACTGAGCAACAAAATGACGCCTCTAGCGAAGTGTCGCAGCGGCTCAATGATTTAGCCCATGCAACCAATGAGTCGCTCTCCAGCACACAGGTTATGAACCAGGCGAGTAACGAACTAGAACAGGCCAGTCAAACACTCGACGGCATAGTTAAGCGCTTCAAAATATGAAGTCATCGCTTTCCGGTCATAAAAAGGCCGCCCAACGGCGGCCTTTTTAGCTTAACAATATCGGCTATTGCTGCCAGCGTTAGCGACAGTATTTAGCAAATAAGCTTGCTACCGTAGCCGCAGTTGGCTTTCCGTGCTGCCAATCGCCGCCTTCCACACCACTGCCGGCAATATCCATATGTACATAAGGAAGCGGCTGCTCGCTATCTAAGCCATGCTTATCTAACCCACCCACAATCGCCAAAAAGGCCATCGGGAACTGGTGGCCCCGAGCAGTGACTGCCGATGCGGCATTATTACTGGAAAGCACATCGTCAGCTAAGGTGCGTGGTTGCACAAAATCATAGTCTTCGCGACGCGAACGCGATACCTCGGCGCAATCGACCCATAAGTCACCCTGCTCCACCAATTGCTGTGAGAGCTGCGCTTTACGCGCTGGACCATTTTCAACATAGGCACTATAAGGCCCCACAGCTCGGGCGGCATGCCCGGTGAGAGTAGCTACGGTAAAGAGCTCAGGATTCACCTCGCCTTTGGCCACTTCTTTAGCCTCACTGAGTAAATCCCCCATTGCCAAGCGGCCCTCAGCATCGGTATTACCAATGCGCACGCGGATGCCTTCACGGCTGGTAATAATCTCATCAGGAACAAAGCAATCCGAACCAATGGAATTACGAACCACGGCCAAATAGGCAATCACTTTGACTCCTTTAGGCTGTGCTTCAGCGACGGCTTTCATAAACCCAGCTACAGATGCAGCACCGCCTTTATCGCGACTCATGCCGGCCATGAAGCCACCAACTTTTAAGTCCGCACCACCGGTATCGTAAACAAGGCCTTTACCGACAAAGATCAACGTGCGTTCAACATTGCCTTCAGGCACATAGGCCATTTTTACCACGCGTGGGTGATGACGCTCTACCGCATAGGATGCGCGAGCAACGGTACTAAGCAATGGATACTCTTTATCAATCGTCGCGATATCACTGATCACATCGACCTTCACCGCAGTACCAGCAAAAGCCTCGACACAATAATCAGCGAAGCGAGGCGGCGCCATACGCTCTGGCTCAGTGCCACATAAATCGCGTGCCGCATATTGGCCAGCGGCAATCGCATTGACCTGTTTTAGTTGTTCATCTGTAGCGCCGACCAGGCTAATAGTATTCAGTGCAGAGATAGCATCGCCATGATATTCACGTGCTTCTAAGGGCTGCCATAACGCTTGGTTAGCACCTAAAAAGGCCACTTCTAATGCGAACTCATAACCTGGACGCTGTTGAATATTATGCACATACAAAGCCGGCTTGATTGCGCCTGCTTCCTTCGCTACGGCAATGCCTTTTTTAGCCGCTTCAAAGACACGGCGCACATCATCATAATCCCGCCCTAAAGGGCCTGTGGGAGTCACAATCAAGCGCTTACCTGGCGCTTGTTCGCTGATCAATAATGCCGGTTGCTTACCTACACGGCTATCTATCGCCGCGTGAGTATTGATTTGTTCAGCATAGGCTTGGGGCAGCGCATCAAGGGAGTCACAGATAATAATAAGAGCATCGTTTTCGCTGGTTGCACTAAGTGCATCAAGGCTAGCGCAAGACGTAGCGCGTGCATAAGACATAAAAAAGGTCCTAATCTAAAACAAAGGACCTACATTATCGGTGATTTACGGGGTCTTGACTAGCGAAGCCCTGCGCCACCTTAGGGATTGTAAAGTGGCGTTGACAAGTTGTGCTTACGCTTGCTCTGAACCTTGCTGTTTTTCCCGCTTATGTTTAGCGATCACAGACCACGCCTCAAGCATGACCAACACACTAACAATAAGGACGATGGCATCGAGTACAACAAGCAACCAGTTCCCCTGTTGGTAGTACTCAGCAAGTTTAATGACCCCCGCAAAGAACGCCATAATCAATACAAAGACCATAGGGATCAGCGTGAATTTAGCCGGACGTCCTGCTTTTATAAGCATCACCGAGATCACCAGTAAGGTTAAGCTGGCAAGGATTTGGTTGGTAGAACCAAATAGCGGCCAAATGATCATGCCACCACTGCCAGATGCGCCACCGGCGCCAAAGGCAAGCAACAAACAACACCCCACCGCAACTAACGTAGCAACGACGCCATTTTTAAGCGCCGATATTTTATAAATGTCGCCCCACTCTTGAATAATATAACGCTGGAGACGCACACCTGAGTCCATCGTTGTGCCTGCAAATAACACCACCATTACCGCCAATAGGGTTGAAGCAACTTCGGTGGAAATACCCCAGCCACTTTCAATTAAATTAGCGCCACCGGTAATAAAAGCACTCACACTGCCAGCGCCTAAATGACTGTATATTTCATGCCACTCCTCTGGGGAAACAGCCAAGGCCACGCCACTAACGGCCACCAGCGTGATAAGCGCTAAACATCCTTCTCCTACGGCACCGAGGTATCCCACAAAGCGACCATCAGTTTCTTTATTCAGTTGTTTTGAGCTCGTTCCAGAGGACACGATGCCATGGAAGCCTGACACTGCACCACAGGCTATGGTGACAAACAACAAGGGGATAATACTGGGCGTGTCAGCAGCGGTTTGCATGTTAAACGCGGGAGCTGTGATATCAGGCATAGAAACAAAGACAGCGCCATAAAGCAGAACCAGCCCCACCAACAGCTGCATGCCGTTAATAAAGTCGCGCGGTTGCAGTAGCATCCAAACAGGTAATAACGAAGCAATTGCAGCATAGACGAAGAGAATAATGATCCAGTTGGCTTTATCCGCTAACCCAAACATTTCACTAGGCAGTGCCAGGGGCATTGAGCTGCCCATGTAAATCGTAGCGTAGAGTACGCCAACACCAATAGCACACAAAGGAATAAGCGGCATATTTCGTCGCAGCAACTGACCTATCACTAAGGCCACCACAATCGCCGACCAAGCTGGGAATACCGCATTAGGTTGCGAGACAAATGAGTTCGCAATCACTACGCCAAATACCGCATTCACCATCAATAGCACCAAAAACACCACAATCATGAATAGAGAACGCGTGCGCGAGCCTATGACTGATTCTGATAACGCCCCCATGGATTTGCCCTTGTGCCGAGCACTGGCCCATAGGGCGCCCATGTCGTGAACACCAGCAAAGAAAATAGTACCAAATACGACCCACAATACCGCAGGCACCCATCCCCAATAAACCGCAATCGCGGGGCCTACAATGGGCGCGGCCCCCGCTACCGAGGTAAAGTGGTGTCCCCACAATACCACTTTATTGGTTGGCACATAATCAACGCCGTCTTGGAGCTCATGAGCTGGAGTTACAAACTTATCGTCCATTTTGAAGATTTTTTCGGCGATAAACTTGGAATAGACGAACCAGCCAAATAGCATGCCGACAATACCAAGCAAGACAATAACTACTGATTGCATAGTCTTCTCTCTTTATTTTTGTTGTCATTACAATACTCTTCGCTTTAGCAAAGTGTACTAGTCGCACGAGCACAGGCCGACGAGGCTAAGTGCCTAAAGTAGCAATTTACCTTATCAGCTTAGTTTAAAAATTCATTAACGCTTTAGTCTAAAATGCTTAACTGGGTAGCTTGTTGCTGTTGCGATGAAATTCCAACGCCCAAGCCCAGTAATCTCACCTCTGGAGTGTTGCCGCGTTGGTAGGCTTTCGCCGTTAGCGCTGCGAAAGTGTCTAGATTCAAGGCGAATCCACTTTGATCAGCAGTAGTTACCTGAAAATCGGCAAACTTTACTTTGACTGACAACTTGTTAATGGCGTTGCTAAGTTGGTTGCGCTCAAGGCGTTGTTGCAACTCCTCGAGTAAAGCGGGTAAGGCCTGGTGACATTGTAGCAATGAGGTTTTGTTATATTCATAAGTGTGTTCAACGCTGAGTGACTTGCGAATGCGCTCGGTTTTAACTCGCCCTATTACTTCGCCTGCGCACTTTTGGTATAGGGACACACCAAAATTCCCTATATGCTGCTGCATCCAGTTTACTCCCTTATCCAGCACATCTTGGCCTTTGTATAATCCTTTCTGATGCAACCGCTCTAGCGTCACTTTGCCAACGCCGGGAATTTTCTTTAAGTCCAACTGAGCAAGAAAGTCTGGCAGTTGCTCAGGAAGAATTACGCATTGCCCATTCGGCTTATTCTCGTCGCTAGCTATTTTGGCAACAAACTTAATAGGTGCGACTCCTGCTGAGGCTGTCAGTCCAGTTTGTTGGAAGATATCTTGGCGAATTTGCTCAGCAATGAGTGTGGCACTGCCACGGCATACCTGTGCTTGAGTCACATCCAAGTAAGCTTCATCCAAAGAAAGTGGCTCGATAAGGTCCGTATAACGGCTAAAAATGGCGCGAATTTGCTGTGAGATTTGCTTATAAACTTGCATCCGCCCCGGGACAATGACTAAATCTGGGCACAGTTGTTTAGCATGGTAGTTAGACATCGCCGAACGTACGCCGTACTGACGAGCAATATAGTTTGCCGTTGATAGCACTCCACGACGACTACGCCCGCCAATGGCCAAAGGCAAGTTTGCCAGTTCAGGATTGTCGCGCATCTCTACGGCGGCATAAAAGCAATCCATATCAATATGGATAAATTTCTTCATCGCGCTTGTGTGAGGCCAGGGCAGCCCAACAGTTTTAGGTGAAGCTATAGTGACAAAAAGTGTAAGGAAAAGCCACAAACAACTGTATAAAGCACTGTATAAATAATCAAACTAAGGTTTTGGTGCGTTATCTCTGCGCTTGCCACGTTTAAATAGTCCAAGCCAAAAAATAAGCTCGCCTACGACCGCCACCAGCACCAAGGCAATCACACCTTGGCTACTACCGATGGCATAGCACAACAGCGCCAAAGGTAAGGCCCATAGCCACAGGTACTTTCTCAGCGTCATTGATGTTTCTCGTAAATGTACTTAACTCTACCTTACTCAGTGCTCTCTATGCTGTATACGAACAAAATGTAAGCAGTTATTGCTGATAGCGTACTAAACGCACAAATACATCACTACTTTTAGCATGAAGACTATTTTTACCACTGTAAAATTCATACACCCAAGCATGATCTGCCGGTGTTACTGCAGATGTGCTGGACCAGTAATTATCATTACTAGCATCTAAAAACAGGTCTAAATTTAGGCTGGGCTCAACACATCGATGCTCAACAATGGATGCGAGTTCTTTACTGTTAGGCAAGTGCCAGTCATCAAAACCGGCAAACTCATCATTAGTGGCGCTTTGCAGTGCCTGCTGCCAGTTAAGCTGTTGCGCCGCCCCAGAGCAACTTTGCAGTTCAGCATCGAACTGTTGCCCATAGCTACAACGTTGCCACATCAGCCCAGTGGCGTTATCAGTAATCGTACCATCAGTATTAATCACAAAGCGCTCTGCCGGGGTACTAGCTTGCAGATTATAACAACGCTGTTCAGCCCAAAGCGATGTACTCACCACAGCCGCCACGATTAGAAACGTATAATTCATGATCACTCCTATGGGTTGCGCACCAAACGTACGTAAGCGGTATTATCTTTGGGGTAAGCCAAATCGTTACCTGAGCTCATATCAATAATAAAGGCTTGAGATAATGATTGGCCGTCAACGCTGGTGCGTGATGTCCAGTAGTTTAAATGCCCCAGTAAACTCACCGACGGGCTGTGAATAAAATAGTCCGGGCTAATCATGTGTGCCTGACCATGGCGTTGATAATCCACCAAGCTCAGCAACTCAACATAGGTAGGTAGACGCCAATTGGCCCCACCGCAAAAGTCGATGGCATTGACCTCATCAATGTATTGTTGCACCGAGCAATCAACGTCACTAGGGCATGAGCTATTGGCTGGCGCGCGCTCACTCCCGATAAGCACGCCTCCCTCACCGTTAAGAGCCCAACTGTAATGATTCTGACCTTCGCGCAAGTCGGTATTTGGTAAAGTGTGGGTGTTGGCTTGTTTCACTTCCCATATAAGGCCAGTGACATTATCGCGTACACAAGCAAACTCGGTAGCAGAGTCGGGCAATTCGTCGGCAAACTCATTCAGTTTAGTAAAGTCAAAGGCCATATCCCCTTTGCCCACTTTGTCTAAGCGCTGCGCTACACTGTCTCGGCCTTGCTGCGCATCTTGCCCTTGGAAGTCTGTGCTATCACAGCTGATTGCTTGGCTGTTATTAAAGCACGCGCTCATACCGGTGTCGTTAATCAGCCCCAACGCGCGACGCTGCACGCTCACAGTGACCTCATCACTTGCACTGCGGTTAAGTTCATCACTCACCCTAACGCTAAAGCTCAGTTGTTGTGCTACATCGATGTCGGGAGCAACAAACTGCGTTTCGCACTGGCGCTCACTGGCTAGGGTGACGGCACTGCCGCTTTGCTGCTGCCAGTAACAGCTAAACTGACCACTCACCGTTTCACTATTACCGGCATTGAGAGTCACGGTATCAAACTCAGTGGCCTGCTGGTCGTCCCCTGCATTGGCAATGACCACTTGCGCGGTTTTATTGAGCAGCAGGCTATACTCGGTGCTCACTTGACCGCCCTCGTCATCACTGACAAACACAGTCCACGCAAGCGTGGTATCACTATCTAGTAGCGGGTGACGAAAACTTAAAGTGGCTTCATCAACAGCGCTAAACTGCAGTTGCGGGCCCTCAGTTTGTTGCCATAAATAACTCGCAATAAAGCCGTTTTCATCAGGATCGCTAGAACCAGCCGCACTCAGGGTGACAACATCATTATATTGTGAGGGCAGTTGTTCGGGGGCAATTTGCGCTATGGCTATCTGTGGTAACTGGTTTGCTGAAGCGATATTAATGGTAAGCGTGTCAGATACTAGGGTGTTGTCTGGGGCCCGATAATCGACCTTAATTTGCGCCGCGCGGTCACCTTTAACGTCCGGGAGCATCAGCGCCAACTCTTGCTCTTCACTGGGTAGCCCTTCGATAGCCGGACCGGAAAGTTGTTGCCACCTGAAAGTACCTCCAGGAGGCGACACTTGCGCGTTGATGATTAATTCTGATTTTTCTACCGCATCGCGATCAGCGCCAACATTAATACTCGCATTTTCAGTGACTTCGTCGCCACCACTGCCACCACAGGCAACCAATCCCGTGGCCAAAATGATGCTGAGCGCGCTATGAATAAGTCGACCCATGATGTGCTCCCAATTATTGCATAGCGTTATCAACGCAAGTTGCTTGCCAACATCATCAACAAACCGTATTTATCAGGTGTTATAAATAACTGTCCTGGTGAATACGAACAAATAGTTTAGTACCAACTTTGGAGTAATCGACTTTGTATTCTCGCCCATCCAAAGCTTGAATAAATAGCAAGCGTTTTTCTTCTGCAAAAACATCCGGGCTGGCAATGTACACCATCTCAAGATAGCGCTCTTTAGCCTCTCGACGATTTTTGGGAAGCTCTTCTTTAAAGGGCTCTAGGCCGTGCTGAGTCACTTTAATTTTTGGCTGCTCTTCGCCATTAACGATGACTAAATCCAGCTTCTTAACTTTATGAATGATGGTATTACGACCACTTTTTATAAATGCTCTATCGTCAGACATATGTCTTATCCTGTCTACTTGCTACTGTGGCTATTGAGTTGCTGTTGCAACTGCACCACAGTGTTAGCCGGGTCGCGTTGCCATCTATGCAATAAATAGCTGAACGCCCAAATATCACGGTCTAACATAGCGGCGGGTATTAATATTTCATACCCAGTCAAAAATTTTAAGTTCTTCATTCTATTAGCAAACATAGCTAATAATCCAGTATATTTTTGCCCAGACTGGCTGACGTACTCGGTATCCTCAACCAACCACTGTGGCGGGCATTCATTGCCATCGCGGCAATACGCTTTGATCGCCTGCAGCAAATAATGACGCTGTTCCACCAGCAAACGGCCCGCCAACCGGGGTGAAAGCTTATTTAAGAACTCATCTTCTCGCTTTAAGCTTAGGCCCACAACATTTAACTCGAGCGTCTGCATTGCCTGTTCGATACTCACCACACCGACCTGTTGTAGGTTATCGACATCCAGCTGCCACCAGCCGTATTTATGATTATAGCTAAGTTTCTGTTTGTCGAGAAAAATGCTGTAAAACGGCTCTCTCAGCTTTAAGTACCCCACTAGCATGCCAACTAAAGCGGCGCTCAGTAAGAAAATCTCCGCTATCAATATGTCAGCGCTTTTAAACTGTATAAACAACACCAAGAAAACCAAGACAATCGCGCTGGTAATGAGTATTTCGCTGCCGTGGCGCGCACTGTGGGCACGAATTTTCGCGTATCGGCTGGCGCCCCCCTGTTCTGAGGGCTGCGTATTAGGGGGTGTTTTTTTATTACTCATACGCTCTCTTTTTGGTACCACTACGTATACTCCTATTGTACGTATAATTTGCGAGTTTTATACGCAGCAAGGGTAGGCAAAGGTTACAAAAATGCGGCAAATTGGGAATACAGTGCGTCATTTTTCTGAATTTTCGGTTAACACACAAAAATACAGGATTGGCGGTCTATGTGTTAGGGCGCAAGTTTGTAAACTAAGCTCTCACCTTTTTCAGCCGAGAAACCATAGGTACCGTCGATGAACCACAGTAGGCATTCGGGCAAGGCACTTTTCCCTGTCATTATTATCATTTTCTTAGGGCTGTGTATTTACTTATATCTGCCCGAAGGACAATCACAGCAACCCAACATGGGCGCTCAATCAACTCGCGTGCAAGCTCATACCGTGACCAAAGACAGCCGAGCTATCACCGTTGATGGTATCGGCAGCGCGCGAGCAAACCAAGCCGTATACATTAAAAGCGCCCAAAGTGACTATATCGACAGTATCCATTTTGATGATGGCGATAAAGTGCAAGCAGGACAACGACTGGTGCAATTACGAGATACTGAGGAACAGTTGCGAGTCAAAGAGCTGCAAGCCAACCTCTCTGAAGTAGAGCGGCAATTGAATCGTTTGACCGAGCTGGCCCGTTCACAAGCCACGGCAAAGTCACTGTTAGAAGAGCAACTAGCAAAATTTGAAGCCACCCAGGCTCAGCTTGAAGCTGCTAAAACCAAACTCGCGGAGATGCGTGTTACCGCGCCCTTTTCGGGAGTGCTAGGTAAACGCATGGTGTCTAAAGGGGCATTCGTGAGCACCAACACTGAAATTACCACGTTAGACGACATCAGCGTAATTAAAGTCGACTTTAATGTGCCAGAGAAGTACCTTGCGCAGCTGGGTGTGGGAATGACAGTAACAGCGCGCAGTGACGCTTACCCAAATAAGCTGTTTACCGGCAAAGTGTCTCATGTCAGCTCTCGTATCGACACCAACACCCGTAGCGTGCCAATTAGCGCCAGCTTTACCAATGAAGACAATATCTTGCGCCCAGGTATGTTACTGGGCACGCAACTGGAATTGCAAACCTATGAGGCCTTATTGGTACCAGAAAAGGCCATTATTCCACGTCAAAACAAACACTTCGTTTTTCAAATTGTGGAAGGTGTAGCCAAAGAGGTCGAGGTGAAAATCGATAAGCGCTATAACGGTTGGGTAGGCATCAGTGAAGGTCTAAGCAGTGGCGATCAAGTGGTCACAGAAGGCATTATTAAACTGCGCTCAGGCTCAGCCGTGACTGTTGAGGAGGCTGCGCTGTGAGAATCACCGACACTGCTGTTAAGCGTCCGGTTTTTGCGATTGTAATCAACCTCTTATTACTGACCTTCGGGTTGGTGGCATTCTCAATGCTGCCCCTTCGAGAGTATCCGGATATCGATAGTCCCATTGTCAGTGTCAGTACTGACTACACTGGTGCTTCTGCGGAAATTATCGAAACTAAAATTACTCAAGTAATTGAAAACCGCATCTCCGGGATTGAAGGCATAAAAAGTATCACGTCCTCGTCGCGCAATGGCCGCTCTAATATCACCATCGAGTTTAATATCGACCGAGATATCGATGCGGCGGCAAATGATGTGCGAGAGCGTGTGTCGCGCGCATTGGACAATCTCCCCGACCAAGTCAGACCTCCGGAAGTATCTAAATCCAATTCCGATGAAAGTCCTATTGCCTGGTTTGTACTCAATAGCTCAACGATGAATACCTTGCAGCTATCCGATTATGCTCAGCGCTACATTGTTGATCGCCTTGCGGTTGTTGACGGCGTATCCAATGTTCGAGTGGGTGGTGAACGCCAGTATGCAATGAAGATTTGGCTAGACCGCGAGGCCATGGCAGCACGGGGCGTTACAGCCAGAGATATTGAGCAAGTTTTGCGAGCTGAAAACGTAGAGCTGCCAGCAGGGGAAATCGAGTCTGTTGATCGTGATTTTTCGGTCCGTACCGCGCGTAGCTATATAAGTCCTACTGACTTTCAAAACTTGGTTATTGCTCGTGGTGATGATGGCTATCTCGTGCGTTTAAACGAAGTCGCTGATGTACAGCTTGAAGCCGCCGACGAAGAAAGTTTATTCCGTGGCAATGGCCGCAACATGATTGGCCTAGGTGTGGTTAAACAAGCAAAGGCTAACACCCTCACCGTGGTGGAAAACGCTCGCAAAGAATTAGAAAAAATCAAACGCAACTTGCCTCCAGGTACCACCATCGAAGACAGCTATGACTCCTCGATTTTCATTAAAGAGTCTATTGATGAGGTGTATCGTACGCTGGCCATATCAATGGCCTTAGTAGTTTTGGTTATCTACCTGTTCTTAGGCAACGTGCGCGCCACGTTAATTCCAGCAATCACCGTCCCTGTAGCCTTAGTTGGCAGCTTTATGTTTTTACTTGCCATGGGCTACTCTATCAACTTGCTAACCCTGTTGGCACTGGTGCTTGCTATCGGTTTAGTGGTCGATGACGCCATTGTGATGTTGGAGAATATTCACCGCCGTATTGAGCTCGGTGAGCCTCGTTTACTCGCCGCGTATCGCGGTGCCCGCGAAGTGGGTTTTGCCATTGTCGCAACCACACTGGTACTGATCTCCGTGTTTGTGCCCTTAGTCTTTATGGATGGCCGTATCGGCGCTTTATTCACTGAGTTTGCCATGGCGGTGAGCGCGGCTGTGTTCTTCTCCAGTATCACCGCACTCACACTTTCCCCAGCTCTGTGTTCAAAAGTGCTGAAGCAAAGTGAAAGCGAGGGCCGGTTTAGTCAGTGGATGGACCGTCAATTTGCAAAACTTGAAGGCGCCTATGCTCGCACTCTTGAGGGCAATGTTCGACGCTCAAAAATGTTGGCCGTGCTGCTGATGCTAGCGGGTCTTGCCAGTTATCTGCTGTTTCAGCAGATTCCATCTGAACTGACACCTAAGGAAGACCGAGGCACCTTCTTTGTGATGATGAACGGCCCAGAAGGCGCAAGCTATGAAAACAACGCCGCCAATATGGATAAAATTGAGCAACGCTTGTTGCCGTATGTTGACTCGGGTGAACTCAATCGTGTTCTGGTTCGAGTGCCGGGTTGGGGTGGTCAAGGTGGCGTTGCGATTATCGGCATGGCTGATTGGGGCGAGCGTAAACGCGATACCTGGACGGTAATGAATGAGATCAGTGGCAAAATGCGTGAAGTAACGGATATTCGCGCCTTTGCTATCATGCGCAGAGGCATTGGCGGCGGAGGCTCTTCGCGCCCTGTTGAGTTTGTTTTGCAAGGCAATGATTATGACGAGCTCGCCGATTGGCGTGACCGCATTATTGCTCGGGCAGAGAAAAACCCCGGGTTAGTACGTATCGACCATGATTATAAAGAGACGTTCCCACAATTTTTGGTCAGTATCGATAAGAACAAAGCCGCCGACTTAGGGGTCTCTGTCTCTGATATAGGCCGCACCTTGGAGACGATGCTCGGGCAACGCCGTGTCACCACCTTTATTGATCGTGGTGAAGAGTATGATGTGATTTTAAAGGGCGAAAAACAAGATTTTGCCAGCCCACAAGATGTCTCTAATATCTATGTAAACTCACGCTCCGGGCAACTGGTGCCCCTTGATAGCTTAATCAGTATCTCTGAAGAAGCCACGGCGTCTAGGTTGAATCGTTACAACCGTATGCGCGCTATTACCTTAAGTGCCAACCTCGCTAGCGGCTACACTTTAGAGGAAGCCTTAAGTTTCTTAAACCAAGTGGCTGCAGAGGAAAATGATATTGATGGCGCCATTGACTATAAAGGGGAATCACAGTTGTTCTATGAAGGCGCCTCCGCCATGGTGTATGTCTTTATTCTGGCATTAACGGTGACCTTCTTGGTGTTGGCAGCACAGTTTGAGAGCTTCGTTCACCCCTTGGTGATCATGCTCACCGTACCACTGGGGATTGCTGGGTCGTTATTTGGTTTGCATATAACCGGTTTGACCCTCAATATTTACAGCCAAATTGGTATCGTTATGCTTATTGGTTTAAGCGCCAAAAACGGTATTCTTATTGTTGAATTTGCCAACCAGTTGCGTGATAAGGGTCTGGAATTTCAAACAGCGCTAATCCAAGCTGCCACACAACGTTTGCGCCCTATTATTATGACGTCGCTAACCACAGTGATGAGCTCGGTGCCCTTGGTGTTAGCAAGCGGCCCTGGAGCTGAAAGCCGCATGGTTATTGGTGTGGTGATCTTTACCGGGGTAAGCATCGCGACCATACTCACCTTGTTCGTCGTGCCCAGTGCTTACTATGCCCTTGCTCGTCATACTCAGTCACCAGAGTATTTACAGCAACGCTTGGCAAAACAGCAACAAGATAACCCGCTCAAACAGCAATAGTGCACGAAAAATGCTCACCTGCGAGGGTATTACCCTCGTAGGTGAGCGATAAACATCAGACGGCCGTTCTACTATTAAAAGGGTAAATACATCGAGGTGTTAGTATGACAAATTTACACACAGCCACCTTTGGCGGCGGTTGTTTTTGGTGCATCGATGCGGCCTTTCGTCGCGTTCGTGGCGTGCATAAGGTTCAATCGGGTTATACCGGTGGACACAGCAATTCACCAACATACCGTGAGGTATGCAGCGGCGAAAGCGGTCACGCAGAAGTTGTGCAAGTGCACTTTGACCCCGCTGTGATAGATTACACCACCCTGTTGGCGATGTTTTTCACACTTCACGACCCTACCCAGCTTAACCGCCAGGGAAATGATATTGGTAGTCAATATCGCAGTGTGGTGTATTACCACGATAGCGCCCAAAAGCAGCAGAGCGAGGCGATGATAGCGCAGCTACAAACTCATAGCGCCGCAAAAATTGTAACCGAAGTTAGTCCCGCATCAAGGTTCTATCCCGCAGAGGATTATCATCAAGACTATTACAGCGAAAATCCAAACCAAGGTTATTGCAGTATCTTAATTGCTCCTAAAATAGAGAAGTTTGAGCATACCTTTAGTGACTTGCTCATATCATGACGACGGGAAAACAATTAAAAAAGCCTCCCAAGTGGAGGCTTTTTGTTACGCTGTTATAAATCGAATTGTAATCCAGCGTATACCTTACGCTCAGCGCCGCGATACGCAGAGGTGACCTCACCCGTGCTCCAATCCGTGGCCGCCACGTTGGTGATATATTCTTTGTCAGTGAGATTATCAACACCGAAGGTGAACGTGAGGTCGCGTAACAATTGATAGCGAGCATTGAGGTTCACCAAAGTATAGCTTGGCAAGTCAGTACGATAGTAACTTAACCTATCGGAGCGGTACTGCAGTTGTGCACCGACATACCATTTGTCGAACTGCTTACCTACGGACCAATTGAAGGCTTTTTCGGCTCTAAGCACCAATGCTTGCCCGGTATTGTCGTCTTCGGCGTCAACATAACTAAAGTTAAGCTGGTGATCGATACCAAACATATCTTGCACTTGTGCACTCAACTCAACTCCTTCAAAGCTCGCTTTGGCAATATTTTCCGGGCCGTTATTGCCCCATGCGATGAGGTTATCGAATTGGTTTTGATACAAGGCGATATCGTATTGCCCAGATTGCAAATCAAGGCGCAGACCGAGCTCGGCATTGTTTGACTCTTCAGGTTGCAAAGCATCGTTGCTGCCCCAGATGGAACTCGCGTCATTAAACGAGGGAGCCTTAAACGCCGTGCCGTAGCTGGCGCGAAACGTCGCAATGTCACTTAGCGGCACACCCGCCGCAAGGTTGTAGGTGAAATGACCACCAAATTGTGAATGATCATCATGGCGCACAACGGCATTGGTGTTAAATGCCTGGCCATCATAATAGCCTCCCACATACACACCTTTATTATTACGCGTTTGCACGGTAAAACCGGACGCAGGCTGCTCTGGTGTCGCCGAGCTGCTGTAGGAATCGCTAATGTCTTCATAGTAGTAATCGGCGCCACCACTGACAGTGATAGCTGGACTAAAGACATAATTAAGCTGATAGCTTAGCTCACCTCGTGCAGTGCTGTACTCATTGCCACGATAACCCGGCGCGCCATGTTGCTGAGTATTAATCTCATCATCTTGAGCAAGACTGGTTTGTAGCTTGTGAGCAAAGGCACCATGGTTTTTACGCCAACCCAGTTGCACATGGTATTTTTCAAAGTCGGTGTAATCATCACCAAAGCTAGTGTCGTATTCGACATAGCCTTCACTGTACTGCCCTAACAACTCTAGCACGCCATAATCGCCGAGATCATAGCCGAAACGCGCACCGAGGTTTTGATTTTCATAGCCATCTTCATCTGGGTCTTGCCCAGTGGTGACGTCAAAGCCGTCGGTGTGCTCATAGCCAAGGTTGAATGCCGTATTGAACGCTCCTTGGCGAAAAGCAAAAGCACCTTGCGCATTCACGTAGTTGTCACTGCCACTTTGTACACTCACGCTTTGGCTATCGCCGTCTCGAGTGACAATATTGATGACTCCGGCTAAGGCGTCTGAGCCATACCATGCGGCGCGGGCACCACGGATCACTTCGACTCGTTCAATACTATTGAGCGGCACACTAGAGAGCGCCTTATACCCTGTTGTGGCTGAACCAACACGAACGCCATCTACAATAACCAAAGAGTGGCTGCTAGCCGCCCCACGAATAAAGAGGCTGGTACTTTGACCTTGGCCGCCACTGCGGACAATATCGACCCCGGCATAATGAGATAATAACGCCGGCAAATCACGTACGCCAAGGCGCTCGATGTCTGCACGAGTGATCACATTGATACTGGCGAGCACATTTTCGATAGGTTGTTCGAACTTATTAGCGGTGACAGTCAATCGCTCGATAGACTGTTGCTGCTGCGCACATACCGCGCCGGAGAAAAGTGCCGCTATGCCTACAGCGACTTTGGTTTTGTTATACATGTTAGTCCCTATACCTGCGCCCACCGCACAGGAAAATGTAATGAAATGGATGTTATGGCCGGTCTCCGGACTGAATGAGCAAGATTCATATCACCGTTGCGGGGGCAGTGCAGGCTTTTCACCTGTTTCCCGATTATCCCAGTAGCTTAACTGCGTTCTGCGCTTGCGGGCACCATAACAAGGTGGCGCTATTTTGCGGACTGATGACAATAAAGTCAATGGACGTCTAAACATCTATAAAAAGATGGACTATGGCATTTACTTCACCAATAAAAAAGCCAAGTGCGAATGACTTGGCTTGAGAGGCATTTAGTCGCGGAAGTTCTTAAATTGGAAGGGCTGACCTAACTCAGCTTCGCGTACTAATTGCATTACTTGTTGTAAGTCGTCGCGCTTTTTCCCGGTGACTCGTACCTCTTCACCTTGGATGGCGGCCTGAACTTTGATTTTGCTGTCTTTAATCAGCTTAACCAACTTTTTCGCGATATCTTTAGCAATGCCTTGTTTCATCGTAACTTGGCGGGTGACGTATTTACCGTGCAAATCAGCTTTTTGAATCTCAAAACTGTTTACATCTAAGCCGCGTTTTGACGCCTTACTGGCAAACATATCAAATAACTGCATCACCTGTTGTTCAGCTTCTGCGGTAAGTTCGATAAGTTCATCTTTTAGTTCTATCTTGGCATCTACGCCGCGAAAATCGTAGCGGGTTTCGAGTTCGCGTTTAGCGTTTTCAACCGCATTTTTTGCTTCGCTCATTTCGATTTCAGAAACGATATCAAATGAAGGCATGAAATTCTCCGTAACTGGCTTGTCGTTTCGGGGATTATACCCCGAGATCGGTATTTTTGTGCACTGATACACAGTGAATTCAGTTTACAGTTTGTTATACTGCCTGCGATTTCACCAGTAATAAAGGTAAAGTAAAGTGACGCGCAGAGTTTATCAGGGGTTGTTTCTAATCACATTGGTGGTCTGCACCCTGCTATTTGTTCAAGAAGTAAAAGGCTCTGTTACGCAGCTTTTCCCTCACGTCGATAAGGTCGCTCACTTTGGTATTTTCTTCGTGCTTGCCTTTATTATGGATAAAGCCTTTAGGATTCCCTTTTTTGTCCAGGTGGTATTGTTGTTATTATACGGCGGAGCAATTGAGTGGATGCAGGATATGCTGCCCTACAGGCAGGCATCTTTTTATGACTTTCTCGCCGACGCGGCAGGCGCGGCTAGCTACTTTGTGATTCACTACCTATGGCAGAAAAAACGGGCCAAGGCTTAGCGCCTACTTACCTTATCGGGCCGGGGGCACTCGGCCTCACATTTGCCCACTTAATGGGGCAACACCGACCGCTAAAGCTGTTGGTGAAACCTTCTCATCCCAGCACTTTTTATTATTGCCATGGGCAGCAGAAAAGCCCCGTGGCAGCCACAGCTTGTTTAAAACCGTGCGAGCCAATTACAGAATTGTGGCTATTCGTTAAAGCGCATCAGCTGCAAGCAGCACTGGCACAGTGGCGCCCTTATCTGGCCCTCGATGCAGATATTATTATTAGCCATAATGGCATGAGCGACCTAGCACCACTTAAACAGCAACTGACTCCTCAGCAGGGGTTATTCTTTATGCTCACCCAGCAAGCAGCTTATAAAGCCGATGATAAGCATGTCGTCCATGTCAGTCAGGGTGACTCCGTGATAGGAGCCGTCAATGCCTGCGCACAGCAAAGCTTTAAGGCGCAGTTAAAGCAGTGGCAGAGATTAATCCCCGCTCTAACTGGGAGTGATGATATTACCCATGCGCGATGGCAAAAATTACTGGTGAATTTGGCAATAAACCCCATAGCAACCTGGTATCAGCTGCGCAATGGTGATGTCGCCGCTCCCTGTTATGCCAGTGATATCTTTGCACTGCTGCAGGAGGCCATTGCCGTAGCTAAAGCGCAGGGAGTTGAATTATCGCTGCCGCAAAGCCTCGACAGCGCCTATCAAGTAATGCGCCTCACAGCGAGTAACCGCTGCTCGATGTTGCAGGATAAGTTATTGGGAAGGGAGACAGAAATAGCAGCCATGTGTGGCTTTATTGTCAGCTCGGCGCGCCAGCTTGGCCTCAGCGCGCCTATCAATGAACTGTATTATCGGCGAATTACGGGCGATACACCTTCACATTGTTAAAGCCGTTTTCGTGCAGGATCAATGCCTGTAGTTGACTCATCACCCCTTTAGCACAATACAGGTAGTACTCTTTGCTCTGATCTAAGTCGCCAAACTGAGTCGCTAAACGGTAAAACGGCAAGTGTTTGACCTTCACCCCGTCAATCTCTAGCGGCTGAGCATCTTCCTCTTCGGGTGAGCGAATATCCAGCACCACCGCATCCGTTGGCAATTGTGATACCGATTCCGCTTCCTTGACCTCTTCTTTAGCTTGAGTATCGATATCACGAATATCCATCACTCGGGCATTATCAACCACGGTTTCGAGAACCTCGAAATCAAACTGCTGCTCTTGCTGCTCAATTACTTCTAACTTGGCTTTCACCGTTGGTTTGCGCGAAATCACACCACAGTACTCGGGCATGGCTTCGGCCATCTCGGAGGTGCCAATAGCGCGAGCAATATCAATAATATCTTGCTTATCATGTTGGATAAGTGGGCGAATGATCAGCGCATCGGTCACTCGGTCAATAACACTTAAGTTTGCTAGAGTTTGGCTTGATACTTGGCCAATACTTTCACCAGTAACCAGGGCTGGAATCCCCAACTTTTCAGCGATAATGCTACCAGCACGCATCATCATGCGCTTGAGCACCACACCCATTTGCGAGTCTTCGACATTTTCTAGAATCTCAGCAACCACCGGCTCAAAGTCGACGGTGATAAACTTAACCTTGTGGGTCGAGCTATATTGTGACCAAAGATAATGGCTTGCTTGCTTCACGCCAATTTCATGGGCCGCGCCGCCAAGATTGAAAAACAAGAAGTGCGTACGCGCCCCTTTGCGGATCATTTGGTAGCTGGCCACCCCGGAATCAAAGCCACCAGACATCAGCGATAACACATCTTCTTGAGTTGGCAATGGAAATCCACCCATGCCTCGGTGCGCTTGGGTGACAATGTACGCGCGCTGGTCTTTAATTTCGATCTTTACCGTTACCTCAGGCCGCGTAAGCTTAACCCGAGCACCGGGTACATGCTGGTTTAGCCCGCCGCCAACATAGCGTTCGACATCGCTCGAGGAAAAGTCATGCTTACCTTGACGCTTACAGCGCACACAAAAGGTTTTACCGGCAATTTCATCGCCAAGAAGTTGCTGTGCCTGTTGGTAAATTTCATCAATGGTGGTGAATTCAATTTCTTTTACTTCATTAAATTGCACGATACCAGGAATACGCCCGAGGCTGTCAGCCATTGCGCGGCGCACTGAGTCATCGGTTAATGCCGATTCAACCGTGAGGTTATCCCAGTTGTTGCGCACCTTTACCTGCTCATCAATGCGTCGCATCATGATCTTAATGTTGTTCTCTAACACCTTGGTAAAGCGTTTACGAACGGACTTACTTTTTATCGCAATTTCGGGATGCAATTTAACAATAAACTTGATCATGACTTAACTCACAGCACACAGATAAAGCCACACCTCTGAATGAGAAAGTGGCGGAAGATTCACCAAAGCGCGCGATTATAGCAAAAACCGCTCGCCTTCGGAAATAATAGCTTAACTATGCGTGGAGGGTGACGTTTGTAGTTGCGCTTGGCGCTGCTGGTAGTGTTGCTTTAACAACCCCAGAGGCTCGCGTCCAGCTGCGGTAGTAAAAGCCATAAACAAGGTGATTATTTTCAACAAGCCTTGATAAATATCGCCGCGATTCAGCTCGCCGCTTTGACGACGCGCTTTGATATAGGGGGTCCAAAAACTAACAGTCAGCTTTAGCATATGGGTTAGTTCTCCCGCCTGCTCTTCATCGATCTCAAGAATGCCATTCTTTCCTAGGGCGAGCACAATACTTTTTACCTGATCGAATAAGCGCTGCTGAAAGGTTATGTAATCGGCTTTCAGCTCGGCATCGCGAGATAAAATGTCGGTCATATTGTCGTAGAAAAAATGAAACTTCCACATGAGCTCAAACAAGGCATCGAAATAATGAGTAAGTTGCGCCATCACCGGCTCATCATGATTGATGGGCTTAAACTGAGTATCTAAGTGCTGACGGTACAACTTAAAGATATGGCGAATGATGTCTTCTTTATTTTTAAAGTGGTAACACAAATTTCCAGGGCTGATTTGCAAATGGGCTGCGATATGATTTGTTGTGATAGCGCGCTCACCGTGGCTATTGGAAAGCTCAATGCTGGCTTGAATTATGCGGTCCTTGGTACTCATTATTACTTCCCCACCCTGATTGCAGGTGAGCAGTATAAACATCTTAGTCACAGTTAACAATTTATCACATGGCTGAGAGTTGAGTTTGCACTGGCAACTCACATAAAGACTGCTAAAATGCGGCCATTGCATTACATAAAAACAGAGAATCATATGCAGGTAACGGCTATCTACCCAGGGACTTTTGACCCCCTTACGAATGGTCACTTAGACCTTATTGAGCGCGCCGCTAAAATGTTCGATCACGTCATTGTTGCGGTGGCTCATAACCCGAATAAAAAGCCTTGCTTTAGCCTTGAAGAAAGAGTGGAGTTAGCAAAGCAAATTGTCGCCGACCTTAGCAATGTCACAGTCATTGGCTTCAGCGGCCTACTTGCTGACTTGGCTAAAAATCATAAAGCGAATGTATTAGTGCGAGGTATTCGCGCGGTATCCGACTTTGAGTATGAATTCCAATTGGCCAACATGAATCGCCGCTTGAACCCCGACTTAGAGAGCGTATTTTTGACTCCCGCAGAAGAGAACTCGTTTATCTCATCGACCTTAGTAAAAGAGGTTGCCTTACATGGTGGTGATGTTTCTGAGTTTGTTGTGCCGCAAGTCGCCGACGCTCTGAAAGAAAAGCTCGGCTAAATATACCGGTGGTAACGCTACCCGTTATCACCTACTTTCTTTGGTGCCAGAGAGGCCTTTAAAAACCGCCCTATTCGACATAGACCGAGAAAATCTCGCCAAATGATGAAAGACAGTATGACTATAATATCAACGGTATTTACGCCATAAGTGTACAAATCCCATAACCACCAAGGCTCTACATTACCAAGTTCCCAAATATCTATATGGACTGTTAAGTGCAGGCAAGCATTGATAGATAAGGCTGTTAATACGTAGTAATAAGCATAGGGCTTGCTTGTAAAGAAGAGTCTGTAGGCTAGCCATATGCAGCCTATAGTAATAAGCTCTGCAAGAATGTAATACATATATACCTTGCTAACATTTGGCATAAATGTAGTACTGAGGTATGAAATATTAACTATTAAGCAAATGGCTATAGGTGAGTTTTTACGAATTGCTTTGTCAGAGAAAGCCACTAAGTTGTAGAGCAAAGCCATCATCAAGCCCCACTCTATAAAAGTACTAATTAGGTTTGATATTAAGAAGCCTCGATATGACAGCATTTATTGCCAAACCAGCTTGAAGGCTGAAAATTAAACAATTGCTTCTTTAAAGTCCTTTTAATCAGTAGAATTCCCAAGATATCTTTATCTACAATAAGAGCAACTATCATAGCCAAATCGCATAGGTTTACTGTTATCGAGTAAAAACTCCAAAACCACCAAGGCTGACTATCTACATTTAGGTAGACAAGGTCTATGTGCATCCCCAGAAACAGAATCGAATTTATAACTAACCCAATGGTGACGTATATTACACCTGGTGAGACGCTTGTAGTCCTCTTGATCAAAAACACTGGCAGAATGGCTAAAAGAGTAACTATGTCGTAAACAAACCAAGTAAAGTAGGTTTCAATTGTGGAGAAAAAGTCGAAAAAGTGGTCGCTAGTTACATAAGAAATGGCCATGACAAAGCTGCACCACAAAAGTTTGGGGTCATTTTTTGCCTTGTATGCTTTGAGCATCAAATTAAAGAATAAAGCCATTAGGAAGCCCCAAACCACAAAGGCTCCCATAAATATGCCTAGACTTTTTTCAAAATACATCCGCCATCTCGTTAAAGTCCTAGTTTTCCTTTTTACGATCTGTGATTACGGTTCCACCGCCGCGCTGGATTTCAGCTTGGCTAGCAGCGACAGCATCACTTGATAAACTTACTGTATCAGATTGTAACGTCTGGGTGCTAGTAGTTTGTGCGGTAGGCTGTTGTGTTTGTTGTTGTAACTTAGTGTAAGCCTGTGTTTGTAGTTGAGCATTAGCATTAACTTGCATGATGTTAACTCCTTTAAAATTTTGTTAATTGTTTGCTAAGCAAACCTAACTTAACATGCTTTGGGTACACACGTCACACTTCAAAGGCAATTTCTTAGCAACTCACTTTTAGCTTATGCACCACGCGTGCCAATATTTTTTGACACGCTCAGAAGCCCCAACTAAGCAACGTTTTTACATGGTATATCACCCACAGAGTGTTGCTGGTGTAGGTAGAAATCCATAGCAACTTCGTCACAGTTATCTTTACGCAGACAAAGCTCACAGTCTTTCATCACCTTTTCAGGAAGGCTTTCTTTGCTGCTGTCTGCAAACCCAAGTTTAGCAAAGAAATCCGGTACACGCGTAAGTACAATCACTCTTTTAAGCGCCAACTTTTTGGCTTTCACTAACAGGTGATGAACCAATAAACGCCCCTGCCCTTTTACTCCGGTATCAGGATTAACCCCTAATGAGCGTATCTCCGCTAAGCCGGTATCATAAATATACAACGACGCACAACCTGTTACCTGGCCATTCACTTCGGTCACGGCAAACTCATTAATGGAATGCACCATATCGCTTTTAGCACGGGGTAAATTCTCCCCTACCTTGGCCCAATATTGCACCAGCTCACTGATAGCTTCAACATCATGCAGATTGGCATCACGTACTTTAATTGTACTTTGCTGTTTAGCTTGCTTAATGGCGAATTCCACTTGCTTTGGTGATGTTCCACCTAGGGCCTTACGTGCCGCCAAACAGGCATCGAGTGCCAACATAGGATAAACATCTTCAGCAATAACATCGCACACCGATTGAAATTCGGACAAACTCAACTGCTCAAGGCTTTTTCCTTCTGAAATTGCCAGCTGCACCAGTTGCCCAACAATATGATGCCCTTCACGAAACGGGATCCCTTTCACCACCAAATAATCAGCGAGCTCGGTGGCATTCGCATGCCCACCTTGGGCGGCGGCTTCGGTCTTATCACTATTGACCTTAATGCCGTTTACGCATGCTTGCGCCATATGTAGACATGCCAGCCAAGTCGGTAGCGCATCGAAAAGTCCTTCTTTATCTTCTTGCATGTCTTTGTTGTAGGCTAAAGGCAGTGACTTTAACGTCATCATCATCGCACTCATAGCACCAAAAACACGCCCTGTTTTGCCGCGAATCAACTCTAAAGCATCGGGGTTTTTCTTCTGCGGCATCAACGATGAGCCGGAGGTAACGTTATCGGCCAACTCAATAAAACCGGCTTCGCCAGAATTGTAGAAAATTAAATCTTCAGCAAAACGTGACAAGTGCAACATTGAAATGGATGCCGCGCTCAGCAGCTCGACCACAAAGTCTCTATCAGAGACCGCATCCAAGCTATTACGAGTCGGCGCTGCAAAACCAAGATCTTGCGCTAAATGCTCGCGGTCAATGGCATATGCAGTGCCCGCCAGCGCACCACTTCCAAGTGGACATTGGTCCATACGCTGAACCGCATCATTAAGGCGACTACTATCGCGCTCTAGCATTTCCACATAGGCCATGCACCAGTGACTAAAAAGTACCGGCTGAGCGCGCTGTAAATGAGTATAGCCAGGTAGTACGGTGCCCAGCTCTCGCTCGGCTAAGGCAATCAGTGCATTCTTGGTCTCACTAATGGCTTCACTGACTGTCGCCGCCGTTTTTTTGCACCACAAACGAAAGTCGGTAGCGACTTGGTCATTACGGCTGCGGCCAGTGTGTAGCTTCTTCGCGAGGTCACCCACTTTATCAATCAGCGCGGCCTCAACAAAAGAGTGAATATCCTCCTCGCCGCTGATAGCCACACTTTCGGGCTGCGCTTGCACTTGCTCCAACAACTCATACAGCGCCGCAACTAAACGTCGGTGTTCATCATCGTTGAGTACCGCCACACGATTTAGCGCGCCGGCCCACGCCACTGAACCAATAATGTCTTGCTCCGCCATGACATAGTCAAATGGCAATGAATCATTAAACTGTTTAAATGCTTCATCCGGTCCAGATGAAAAGCGCCCGCCCCATAATGCCATTGTTGCTCTCCTCGTTACTTCTTCAGTGCTGCAATTCTGCTTGAAAGTGAAAATAGCCGTATAAAGCCCTCGGCATGAGACTGGTCATACACATCGTCCTCGCCAAAAGTGGCAAAGTCTTCGCTGTATAAACTGTTTTCTGACTGCTTTTGTACGGCGATTGCCTGACCTTTGTATAGTTTCACCACCACTTCACCATTGGCATGCTCGGCAAACGCATTGGCCGCCCCCAGAATCGAATCTTTTAAAGGCGTAAACCAACGACCGTCATAGACCAAGTGCGCAAACTCTAGGGCAAAAGTGTCTTTCCATTTACGGCTCGCTTTATCCAGCACAAGTTCGTCAATAGCCTGCAACGCGGCCATCATCACCGTGCCGCCAGGTGTTTCATAACAGCCGCGAGATTTCATACCCACCAAGCGGTTCTCAACAATATCGACACGGCCAACCCCGTGCACAGCAGCAATGTCATTGAGCTTCACTAAGCATTGATAAGGGCTCAGCGCTTCTCCATTTACGGCAACCACCTCACCGCGTTGAATTGTTAGCGTCACTAACTCGGCTTCATTTGGCGCTTGCTCAGGCGATTGCGTCATGGTCCACACTTGCTCGCTGGGCTGACACCAAGGATCTTCAAGCTCCCCACCCTCATGGGAAATGTGCCATGCATTAGCATCACGACTATAAATTTTCGTTGCCGATGCAGCGCAGGGAATATCTCGCTGCGCTAGGTAATCCAGTAACGACTCCCGGCTTGATAGATGCCACTCTCGCCACGGTGCAATCACTTTTAAATCCGGTGCCAACGCCGCAAAACAGGACTCGAAGCGTACTTGGTCATTACCTTTCCCGGTGCAACCATGAGAAAGGGCATCAGCACCCACTTTGCGGGCTATCTCGACCTGTGCTTTGGCAATAATAGGACGTGCCATTGACGTCCCTAGCAGGTAGGTGCCTTCATACACACAGCCGGTTTTGAGCGTCGGGTAAATATATTCAGCCACCATCTGCTCTTTTAAATCCACCACGTAACATTCGGATGCCCCTGAGGCGATGGCTTTTTCCTCAACCCCTTCGAGCTCTTCGGCGCCTTGGCCCACATCGGCGACAAAGGCAACCACTTCACAGTCATAGTTTTCTTTTAGCCATGGCACGATGGCTGATGTATCTAGTCCGCCGGAATAGGCCAGTACGACTTTTTTAATTGCGCTCATTTCGGATCCTTAGCAAAAATTTGGGTTCAAAAGGGTTAATAGCAAGGCATTTTGCGCATACATACGATTTTGTGCCTGCTGAATAATTTTGGCCTGCGGCGAGTCCATCACTTCAGAGGTGATTTCAAACTCACGATGCGCTGGCTGACAGTGCAAAATAGTTTGCGCGCCGGTCATATCCACCAGCTGTTTATTGAGCTGATAAGGCAGATATTTATCTTTAACCTGCTGGAGCGGGGTGTCATCCCCCATCGACACCCAAGTATCGGCATAAAGCGCATTCGCCCCCACAGCGGCCTCGACTCTGTCACTCACTAATACTGACGCGCCTTTGCTCGCGGCAATTTGCTCTGCTTGCTTAACAATTTGTGCATCTGGACCGCTGCCTTTAGGGCATACAGCCACGAAGTCAGTCCCGAGGGTGGCGGCCAACAACATTAATGAGTGGGTGACGTTATTACCCTCGCCGAGATAAGCCAGCTTGAGCTCGCTCACCTCACCGTGCACCTCTTGCAAGGTTAAAAAATCCGCCAATGCTTGGCAGGGGTGGTACAGGTCACACAAAGAGTTCACCACAGGTTTAGATGAGAACTGTGCCAGCTCTTGCACTGTGTTATGGTGATTAACACGCGCCACGATGGCATCGGCCCAAGTGCTGATATTCAAAGCAAAGTCCTTTACCGACTCGCGGTTGCCCATGGCGCCATTTTGCTGATCTAAGTAGACCGCATGGCCACCGAGTTTATTGATGCCTATATCGAAGCTTAGGCGAGTTCTGAGGCTTTGCTTTTCAAATAAGGTAACCACCGATTTGCCCGCTAAGGCTTGGGCATAATCATTGGGTTGCGCTTTCATTTTCTGCGCTAGGGCGAGTAGCGCGAGTACGGCTTTGTCGTCCAGCTCGAGGCCGGTAATAAAATCATGTTTCATGGTCTATGCTTACATTGTAATTTGCGTGCCAACATGCTCACCATTGAGCAATGCAACTAAGTTCTCTGGCTTTTGCCAGCTCGAAATGTAAACACCCCGTCGTAAATGCTGGGCAGCAAGAAGGCTGGTCTTTACTTTGACCTCCATCCCACCCGAGATAACTCCTTGGGCTATCAATTCATCTATTTGCTCAGCACTTAATTGGTGTAACGGCTGAGCGGATTTATCCAGTACGGCCTCAACGTCGGTCATAAAAATCAATTCACCATCGAGTTGTTTGGCAATTGCCGCTGCGGCCTCATCAGCGTTAACGTTGAACCATTGTCCTTGCTCATCAAAACCAACTGAGCTCACAACAGGCAGCTTTCCTACCTCTAGCAAGGCTGGAATAGCCGAGCGAGCACCTTGACTACACTCACCCACCCGACCCAGTGCCTTGAGTTTTTGCTGCGCATTGACCCCGGCTTCGTATAAACTCAGCCCTGCAGGCTCGAGGCCATTGGCTATGGCTGCTCCCATCAATTGTTTATTGGCACACCCAGCTAGGGCACCAACGATATAGGGCATTTGCTCGGCAGGACTGATGCGGAGACCTTGGTGCTTCGCCGTGGCGAACCCCGCATCGTGCAGCCAGCGGTCAACCAGTGAGCCACCGCCGTGAACCACGACAAAGCGGGTGTCGGTCATGGTCGCCAAGGTTGCGAACAATGCTTGCACTGACTGTGGGCTGTTTAACAGGGCGCCGCCCAATTTAATTACCCAAGTGGTGTTGCTACTCGTCATCATTTTCCTCTTTATACCAAACCAGTCGTTGGGTCTAATCCAGCGTTAATGTTCATACATTGCAGCGCTTGACCTGATGCGCCTTTTAGTAAGTTATCGATGGCAACACTGATAATCAGTTGCTGCTGTTGCAAGTGCCAACCAATATCAACATAAGGGGTTTGCGCGACGCCTTTAATTGATGCCAAACCACCGGCACCGAGGAGGCGAATCAAAGGCTCATCGGCAAGGCATTGATAAGCATCGGTGATGTCGATAAGCGTAGTTCCTGCACTTACTTGCGCGTATATGGTTGCCAAGATACCGCGATTAAAGTTCCCTAAATGCGGGGTAAATAGCACTGGATGCCCTAATGCTTGCTCAATCTCCGGAGTATGGCGGTGATTAAACACGCCATAAGGAGCCAGTGATACTTCGCAAAAGTGGGTGTTCATACTGGCTTTGCGCCCCGCCCCAGTCACCCCGGATACAGCATTAATGATCACTTTTTGCTGCGGCGCTAATAACCCTGCTTGTTGAACCGGTTTAAGCGCGTTGAGGCTGGCTGTTGGGTAACAGCCCGCCACAGCAACCAGTTGTGCATCCATAATGGCGCTGTTGTGCCACTCAGCTAGCCCATACACTGCTTGGCGCAATAGTTCAGGGTGGGGATGATCAAAACCATAGTACTGGGTATAGAGTTCGGCATCGGTAAGACGAAACCCGCCAGAAAGGTCAAAAACTTTAATACCCTGCTCGAGAAATTGCGGCGCCAATTCAACACTTACTTTGTGCTCGGTACACAGGCACACGGCGTGCGCATGCTGACCAATATCAGCAATAGCATCAGCTGTTAGGCCTTGCAGTGGCATGTCTAATAACCCACGGTGCTGAGGATAAAGATCGCTGAGTTTTTTGTCGCGATCATGACTCCCGGCAGAGACATAGCAGCCCTGCAAGACAAAATGAGGATGCTTGGCAACTAATTGCGCCAACTCAGCGCCGCTATAACCACTTGCGCCAATAATTACGATGTTCATGAAGATGCTCTTTTTTGGTTTAATCATGGGCGAGATGCCCAACGCGACACACTCTCACACTAGGATTTTCTAGGTGAGCGGCTTATCGTCGTCGCGCTGTACAAAGGGGGTGATAAACCATCATAACCAAACCAATACTTATGCTTAAAAAGTGAATTGATATTCACTATAAAGACATTTATATTAATATGCAACAATCGCGAATAATTATTTGGAAATGTATGGCTCTTCCCGACTTTTTGCACCTTTACCGGGAGTTGATCGCTACCCCATCGATCAGTTCACTGGATCCGAAATTAAGCCAAAGCAACCGCGCCGTTATTGAACACTTGGCATCTTGGTGCGAGGAGCTGGGCTTTGCGTGTGAAATAAAACCACTCAGTACTGATGCCGATAAGTTTAATTTGATAGCGAAGCGTGGCCATGGCAGCGGCGGATTGATGTTGGCAGGGCATACCGATACCGTTCCTTTTGATCAAGGCCGTTGGAGTATGGACCCCTTCACTTTGAGCGAGCGAGATAATAAGCTCTTTGGCCTTGGCAGCATCGATATGAAAGGGTTCTTTGCTTTTGTGCTCAATGCCATCGCTGAGTTGGACGCGAGTAAGCAACAACAACCGCTGCTTATTCTCGCCACCGCCGATGAAGAAACCACCATGGCTGGTGCCCATGAAGTGGCAAAGTATCCAGACTTAAGACCGGCTCGCTGCGTTATTGGCGAACCCACCGATATGACCCCTGTATTTACTCACAAAGGGCATATGACATCGGCGATTCGTATCGTTGGCAAAAGCGGGCACAGCTCTGATCCTGAGCGCGGCATCAATGCCATTGAAGTGATGCACTTGGTGATTCAAAAATTATTGGTTCTAAAAGAGGATCTTAAGAATAAATATTCAATTGAACATTTTGCCATTCCCTACCCGACATTGAACCTTGGTCACATACATGGCGGTGATAACGCTAACCGCATTTGCGGATGTTGTGAATTACAGTTAGATATGCGCCCGTTACCTGGGCTGAGTATCGTCGAGCTGCAAGCCATGTTATTAGCGGCAACTCAGGACATCACTGCTCGCTACCCAGGCTGCGTTGAAGTCATTGATATGCATGACCCGATCCCAGCCTTTGCAGGGACCACTGATAGCGCGCTAGTGCAGCTGGCGCAAAAGATTTCGCAACAGCCAGCAATAGCGGTGAACTACTGCACTGAAGCCCCCTTTATTCAGCAATTGGGCTGTGAAACCATAGTCATGGGCCCAGGTTCCATCAACCAAGCACATCAGCCCGATGAATTCTTGGCCATGGACCGTATTGCTCCATCACAACGTATTATCAAAGAGCTTATTCAACAAAGTTGTTGGTAATACTGACTTCATGACGCCCGGATAGCGAGCACAAAAAAGCCCCTCATGGAGGGGCTTTAAACTAATCAACAAGATTCAAAGATACAATGTTACTGTAAGCCTAAACGCTTAAGTTCACGCTCAACCATCTTGCTTGAAAGTGGCACATAACCATCTTTCTCAACAATTTTTTGACCTGTTTGTGATAGCACCATTTTTACAAACTCAGCATCGATAGGAGATAGTGGCTTGTTAGGGTGCTTATTCACGTAAACGTAAAGGAAGCGTGATAATGGATATTTGCCCGTTGCAACGTTATCAAGTGTTGCATCAACAAACTTATCGCCTTTTTTCGCCAGTGGCACCGTACGTACACCTGAGGTCTTGTAACCGATACCTGAGTAACCAATCGCATTCACAGAAGAAGAGATTGACTGTACTACCGATGCAGAGCCAGGCTGCTCGTTTACGTTATTACGGAAGTCACCTTTACATAAGGCTTTCTTCTTGAAGTAACCATAAGTACCAGATACTGAGTTACGACCATATAATTGAATATCTTTTGCCGCCCAATCACCCGTTAGGCCAACATCGCCCCAACGGTTAATCTGTTCGCTGGCGCCACATTTACGCGTTGAAGAGAAAATGGCGTCAACTTGGTCAATGCGCAAGCCCTCAATGGGGTTGTCTTTATGCACGAATACTGCCAAGGCATCAATCGCTACGCGAATTTCTGTCGGCTTATAACCATGGCGCTTTTCAAACGCTTCGATTTCCTTTGACTTCATCTTACGGCTCATAGGGCCGAAGTTTGCCGTTCCTTCAGTGAGCGCCGGTGGTGCCGTTGATGAACCTGCAGCTTGGATTTGAATATTGACGTTAGGATAAATACGCTTATATTCTTCAGCCCAGAAGGTCATCATGTTTGCTAGCGTATCGGAACCAACCGATGAAAAGTTACCAGAGATGCCGCTCGTTTTTTCGTACTCTGGAATTGCTTTATCTAGAGCAACTGCCTGACCTGCTGTCAGGGCACTTACAGCAACCCCCATTGCAGCAACTAAGTTTTTAAATTTCATTGGGTTCTCCAATTTGTTCTTCCCGTGTTTCAACTGCTGTCATTGTGCAGTGACAAGATGACAGTTAAATTACTTGAGTATTACAGTTTTATGACTTTGCTAATTTTGTACGTGTTCTAGTGCTGGGACTAACCAACTTGGTTCAAAGGCGAACCAAAAACAAGAGCCTTTACCGACGACACTGTCGATATGCAGGTGTGAGTCGTGACGCGACAACACATGTTTAGTAATAGCTAGGCCGAGGCCCGAGCCCCCCGTTTTCCGACTTCGCGCTTTATCCACTCGATAAAAGCGCTCGGTTAAACGGTTGATATGTTCAGGCGCGATGCCCTCACCATTATCGGTCACGCTAAAGACCGCTTGACCGTCTTGACGATACCAACGCACCGTAATTTCTCCCTCATCGGGGGTGTAGTGCACAGCATTAAATACCAGGTTTGAAAACGCGCTGCGTAACTCATCAGCAGCGCCAACGATATCTAAGCTGGTATCGACATCAAAATACAGGCGGTGGCCTTTATCTTGATTCAACGATGTCGCTTCTGTTTCGATAACTTCCAACATTTTCGGCACATTGACTGGTTTATCATTGTCGTGTTTGCGTGCTCCTTCAATTCGCGACAGCGACAACAACTGATTGACCAAGCTATCCATTCGCTGACACTGCTCAATCATCGTGCCATGGGCTTTATCCCACATCGCTGGCGGTGGTAAGTTGTCGCCATCAAGCATCTCTAAGTAGCCGGTAACCACAGTTAAAGGTGTACGCAGCTCATGTGATACGTTGGCAACAAAGTCTTTACGCATCTGCTCCAATTGCTTAAGGCGAGTAATATCACGGACCACCATCATGATCTGTGATTGTGCATAGGGCATCACCCGAAATTCCAACACTTGTTCACCGGTGTGGGTTAAATCAAGCTCAAGGGCATCGTTGAATTGGTGCTGCTGCATATAGCGGCTAAATTTGGGGTGTCGAATAAGGTTATCTATACGCTGACCATGATCAGTGGGCCACTGCAAGCCCAATAACCGCAGCGCTAATTGGTTACACCAGACGATGCTGAAGTCCTGTTGCAGCACAATCACAGCATCAGGTACGGCTTCGGCCCCCTCGCGGAAACGACGGATCAAGTCAGCCAGCTCATTGCGCTTTTTACGGTTGCGTTGTTGGAGCTGGTAAATTCCCTCGAAAACTTGCTCCCAAGCCCCTTCTCCCTCCGGCGGATTAAAGCTACGTTGGTTAATAAGCCAATCACTAAGGCGGTAAAGCTGGCGATAATGCCACAGTAACAATGTGATAGCGCCCAAAAATAGAAGCAAAAAAGGCGCGCCTACTAGCACGCCTATCAACAATAAAGGCAGGAAAAAGATAACTAAACGCTTGGTAAGTGTGCGTTTATTAACCACTCGGTACATAGACTCGCTCTACTTAAAACAATGTGTCATCGGCTTGATGCCGATGCAATGAGCAATAAAGATAGTTATACCTTGCTAGAAAAACGATAACCAGCACCACGCACAGTTTGTACTAAACGATCATGTCCCATGGGAGCAATTGCTTTACGCAGGCGACGAATATGCACATCAACGGTGCGATCCTCAACGTAAACATTGGTTCCCCATACATGATCCAGTAGCTGCTCACGACTATATACTCGCTCAGGGTGGGTCATAAAAAAGTGTAGCAAACGAAATTCGGTAGGCCCCATATCCAACTCGCTGCCATCGGATGTCACACGATGAGAAATAGGGTCTAAACGCAAGCCGTGCACTTCGATAGCCTCTTCAAGTGATGTCGGCGCCACACGGCGAATAACGGCTTTAATACGTGCCATTAATTCTTTCGGAGAGAATGGCTTAGTCACATAATCGTCAGCCCCCACTTCCAGGCCTTTCACTTTGTCTTCTTCTTCACCTCGGGCGGTGAGCATAATAATGGGAATTGCGCGGGTATGATCGTTTTGTTTAAATTTCTTCGCAATCTGAATACCGCTGCCTCCGGGCAACATCCAATCCAGTAATACCATATCTGGGTAGGGCTCTACCATGGCTGCTATGGCAGAGTCGTAATCCTCAGCTTCGATGGCTTGAAAACCATTCTGTTCTAAAACAAACACCAGCATTTCGCGGATGGGCGCTTCATCATCGACCACAAGAACTTTACGTGACATTCCGTTTATCTCTTTCGCTTTATTGAACTGAATTTACTGATGTCATTATTATGACTTTTTGTGACAATTTTATGAAAGCGTACACCTTCAATGGAAATGCTGCAAAATTAAACTTGGGATCAAGACGTTAGGGGCCTTAAAAGCAAGGATCATAGTCTTACCAACTGAGCCGTTACAAGATCAGATTTATACCAAGCTGGCTATCAGTGGATCAGAGTTTTACCCATTGATCTGCCCTGAGATCACACTCTTACCAAGTGATGTTCTTTATGTGTATAAATCTCGCTCAAACCTTGTTTAAATATCAACCACATATAGTTTCATCGCCTGAGCAGCGCGTAAGAACGTGATCCCATAATCAGTGCAGTTGATAAAAATCTGATCCCACTATGATCCACTCAGTAAAATAGTGATCCATAAAAAAGCCCCGCTTATGCGAGGCTCATTCAAGTCGTGAACGCGACTATTTTATTTTTGCATCCAGTTCGCCGTTCAAGTAACGAAGGTGCATATCATCTAACGAGATAGGCTTAATCTTGTCGGCCTGGCCTGCTGTGCCAAAAGCTTGATAACGATCAACACAAATTTCCGTCATCGCTTTCGTTGCCTCCGCTAGGTATTTACGCGGATCAAAATTCGCGGTGTTGTGCGCGAGGTGGCGACGAATAGCCCCTGTTGCAGCTAAACGTAGGTCGGTATCGATATTCACCTTACGTACACCATGCTTGATGCCTTCAACAATCTGATCAACAGGCACACCATAGGTCTCTGGGATCTCACCACCGTACTCATTGATAATCGCTAACCACTCTTGTGGGACGGATGATGAGCCGTGCATAACCAAGTGAGTGTTAGGGATACGGGCGTGAATTTCCTTGATACGATCGATAGCAAGAATGTCCCCTGTTGGTGGGCGGGTGAACTTATAAGCTCCATGTGACGTGCCACAAGCAATAGCCAACGCATCGACATTGGTTTTAGCAACGAAATCCGCTGCTTCTTCTGGGTCAGTAAGCAGTTGATCTTGTGTCAGCTTGCCTTCGGCGCCGATACCGTCTTCCTCACCTGCTTCTCCGGTCTCTAGAGAGCCAAGTACGCCCAGCTCACCTTCTACCGATACACCACCAGCATGAGCCATTTCTACGGTACGACGGGTTACATCAACATTGTACTCATAAGATGAAGGCGTTTTACCATCTTCAAGTAATGAGCCATCCATCATGACCGATGAAAAGCCAAGCTGGATAGAGCGCTGGCACACGCCAGGAGACGTACCATGATCTTGGTGCATAACCACTGGGATATGAGGCCACTCCTCTACCGCAGCAAGGATCATATGGCGAATGAATGGGGCACCTGCATATTTACGTGCACCAGCTGAGCCTTGCACAATCACTGGGCTGTTTGTTTTATCAGCCGCTTCCATGATGGCACGCATTTGCTCTTGGTTATTAACGTTAAAGGCTGGCACGCCATAACCATTTTCTGCTGCATGGTCGAGTAGTTGACGCATACTGATCAAAGCCATTTCGCTTATCTCCAATTTTTGATAGCACCGAGACTATCTGGTTTTTGAACGGGATGAAGCTTGGTTTCCCCAAGCAAGGGCTTAATGCCCAAAACACAAGGCCGGCAAAGTGAGAGAGGCCGGCCTGGTGATTATTCGTTATTTTGCTCGCTCTTCAAGCATAGCAACTGCGGGTAGTTTTTTCCCTTCAAGGAACTCCAAGAAGGCTCCACCACCTGTGGATATATAAGAAATTTTATCCGCGACATTGTATTTATCGATGGCCGCCAAGGTGTCACCGCCGCCAGCAATAGAAAACGCTGATGATTCGGCTATGGCTTTGGCAATGCTTTGAGTGCCATTACCAAACTGATCAAATTCAAACACGCCCACTGGACCATTCCATACAATCGTGCCCGCTTGCGCAATAATATCGCCAAGCTGTTTAGCGGTATCGGGGCCTATGTCGAAAATCATGTCTTCTTCGGTGACATCGGCAACCTCTTTGAGTTGCGCGACCGCGGACTCTGAAAATTCATTGCCGACAACCACATCCACTGGCACCGGAATATCACCGCCATTACTGCGAGCGGTCTCTGTTAGTTTCTGAGCCTCGCTAATAAGGTCTTGCTCGTACAAAGACTTACCTACCGGGTGACCAGCTGCAGCAATAAAGGTATTGGCAATACCGCCCCCTGTCACTAATTGGTCAACGACGTTTGACAGTGAGTCTAACACGGTTAACTTGGTCGATACCTTCGAGCCACCCACAATCGCAACTAGCGGACGCTTCGGGTTATCTAGTGCTTTACCGAGTGCCTCCAGTTCAGCCGCAAGCAAGGGGCCAGCACAGGCGATTGGGGCATGAAGGCCTACACCATGGGTTGAAGCTTGTGCTCGGTGTGCAGTACCAAAGGCATCCATCACATATACGTCACACAGCGCCGCAAGTTGTTTTGCGAGGGTCTCATCATTGGCTTTTTCGCCTTGATTGAAGCGCACATTTTCAAATACAACCACTTCGTTGTCGCCAATCTCTACGCCATCAAGGTACTCTTTGGCAAGACGGACATTTTGTGACAAGGCATTGTTAAGATAGTCAACTACAGGAGCCAGTGAGTAAGCCTGGTCATATTCTCCCTCGGTAGGACGGCCAAGGTGAGACATAATCATCACTTTAGCGCCTTTTTCAAGGGCGAGCTTGATGCTTGGTAGCGCCGCACGCAAACGAGCATCTGAGCTTACTTTACCGTCTTTGATTGGCACATTGAGGTCTTCACGGATCAGCACCCGCTTCCCGGCTAAATCTAAATCCGCCATCTTAATGACCGACATTCTCTTCTCCTTAGTTATACGTTTTATTCATTTGCGTTTATTGGCGCATCCAGGCTGCACTGGTATCTAACATACGATGGGCAAACCCCCACTCGTTGTCACACCATACCAATAACTTTATCAACCGTTTATGACTAACCCGTGTCTGTGTACCGTCTATGATACAAGAATGGGGATCATGGTTAAAATCAACAGATACCAATGGCTCCTCGGTATAATCCAAAATACCTGCCAAGCGCCCATGTACAGCCTTAGCAATCGCTTGATTAACATCATCTAGGGAAACATCAGTATTTACGGTGACACTCAAATCCATCGCCGTCACATTGATGGTTGGAACACGTACGGCTATCGCTTCAAAACGGCCATGAAACTTGGGCAAAATACGTTCAATGCCGCGCGCTAGCTTAGTATCCACTGGAATAATAGACTGGCTAGCCGCCCGGGTACGTCGTAAATCATCGTGATACGCATCGATCACTTGTTGGTCGTGCATAGACGCGTGAATAGTGGTGATAGCGCCTGATTCAATGCCAAAAGCATCATCCAATACTTGAATCACCGGAACAATACAGTTTGTTGTACACGAGCCATTGGAAACAATATGTTGCTCACTGTGAAGCACATCATCGTTGATACCATAAATAATCGTTGCATCAACATCAGCATCTGCGGGTTGAGAAAATAATACTTTTTTAGCGCCTGCCTGAAGGTGTTTTTGCGCATCCTCACGGGAATGGAAAACCCCAGAACACTCCAAGACGATATCAACGTCATGTTGGTGCCAAGGCAAAGCGCTCGGGTTTTGTTCGCAGTACAAGGCGATTTCATCGCCATCAACGACTAAAGCTTGCTCACGAAGCTCAACAGGAAAGGAAAACCGCCCATGGGCAGTATCATATTTTAGTAGATGGGCTATGCCCTCAGGTTTGGCCAATTCATTGATTGCCACAATCTCGAACTCGTGGCGACGTTCACTCTCATACAAAGCGCGTAAAATGTTACGCCCTATTCGCCCAAAACCGTTAATCGCAAGCTTTATTGCCATAATTACAGACTACCGCCATCAAAGCAGACACAGGTCTAAGAAGAATGGCGGCTATTGTAATCGACTCGCGCTCTGAGTGTAAGGGGTGCGCAAAAATAAAACGCTGATAGAGGATGTTACGACAGGCCGCCAAACAAAGTAAGTAAGGCTATCAGTGCCAAGAAAAATAACACATTGCGTTTTACTAAGCGGATCATGCACTGCGCTTCGATGGTGCAGCCATAGTGAGCCAGTTCTATCTGTTCAGCAGCCAAGGCAGTTTCGGTAATAACCTGACGATTGCTGACTCTAAAATCGAGCACATGGCGCAACCAACATTGCGTGCCTTTGCTAAAGTTACCAATCACTAAGTAGCCCAAACTGGCAATTCGTGCAGCAGGCCATTCAAGCCAATGACCGACACGAGCTAACAATGTATGCTGTTTTGATAGAGGATGGGATGTCTGCTCACTGTCATCTACGCAAGTCCGTACCAAGGCATAAAAAACGGCCCCAGGTGCGCCCAGTACAACAAACCAAAAGATCACCGCACAATAAAAACGAAAATTGACCCACGCTAAAGTTTGCGCAAAGGTTTCACCACCGCTTTCATTTTCAGTACGTTTTTGCCCCATTTGCAACGCATACAAAGTGGCCGCTTCACCGTCGTCTCGGGTCAGGGCATTGAGGTAGCCTTTATAATTCGCGCGCATGTGCGCGCAACCAAAGCAGATGAGTATGACCAGCGTATTGACCGCTAATTGCCACAGAATAAAATCACTCGCATGCACAAAGACAGCAATAACTAAGGTTGGCACAAGTAACCACAGCAACAACCCAATGCCGTTATGCAGCTGTTGCAAGCGCGACAACAGGGGCGCACTTTTGCGCTCATACCAGTGCGCATAGGTCGCTATTTGCCAACGCGCTGAGCGAGCGCCTAAGCGTTCAGCTATTAATGCAAATAAGATTGATATCAAAGTCATGGCGACTACTTTGCTCGCTTAAGTTGACCTTAGTTTATCGCAATCTTGGGCAAAAGTAAGGTCAAAAAAATGTTCCCAATCAAAGCCTTCGCCGGGGTCTGTTTTTCGCCCGGGAGCAATATCGCTGTGACCCACAATGCGCTGTCTATTCAAATGCGGATAGGTGCGTAATAAGCTTTTTGTTAATTGCGCCAAGGTGAGATACTGCGCTTGAGTGTAGGTGGACTTGTCGGTGCCTTCTAGTTCAATGCCGATGCTAAAGTCATTACACCGCTGGCGCCCTTCGAATTGTGATACTCCAGCATGCCAAGCACGTTGCGTAAATGGCACATATTGGCGTAATTTCCCATCTCGATCGATCAAGCAGTGCGCTGACACATTCACGCCTGCGAGTGAGGAAAAACTCGGATGTGCTTGGCAATCGATCTGCCCTGCGAATAAATCATCAATATAGGGTGTACCATACTGGCCCTCAGGCAGTGAAATGCAGTGAATCACCAGTAAGGACACTTCACTTTGCGGACGCTCATCATAATGCGAACACGGCAACTGCTGCGCCTGTTTGCATACGCCCAAATCATCTATATCCATGTTTTTCGTTTATAAAAACTTGATTGTGCCTGCATGGTAAGAGGCTAAGAATCACTGCGCAAGTTGATCTGGGGAGAAAAGTTACACTCGCCAGTGTGATTGACACTGACCAATTCATCATCGCGGCGCAGCACCGCCAACCGCCGGTATTTACTAATGGTACGAACAAACTCCAGCTCAAAGCCCATTTTGGTGAGCGCATATACCTTATCTACCTGTTCGCCGGTCAAGTTCGCATAATGTTCGCGAAACGTCCTTTGACCACTGCGGCGTTCGCTATCTGCTTTTTTCGCCTGTGCCATGGTATTAATCCGTTGGGAATCCCTTTCCAATATAGTCGAATTTGCTCATAAAAAAAGCGCCATGCGATTGCATCGGCGCTTTTTACTTCATTTTAATGCTTACTCTGCACGCTGCTCGCGCCCTAAAAGAGCCATAGCAGCTTCTTTTACATTCTTATTTTCATATAAGACTTGGTAAATTTGCTCAGTAATTGGCATCTCGATACCGCTGCGTTTCGCCAGCATATACACTTCTTTGGTGTTACGGTACCCTTCTACGACCTGGCCTATTTGTTGCTGCGCAGAGTCGACATCGAGCCCCTGCCCTAAAGCTAAGCCAAAGCGACGGTTGCGCGATTGATTGTCGGTACAGGTAAGAATCAAATCACCTAAACCTGCCATGCCCATGAAGGTTTCCGATTTGGCACCCAGTGCACAACCCAATCGGCATAACTCCGCTAAGCCCCGTGTGATCAACGCGGTTCGAGCATTGGCACCAAAACCAAAGCCGTCAGAAATCCCGGCGCCTATCGCAATGACATTTTTCACTGCACCACCTAATTGGATGCCGATGAAATCATTGTTTCGATAAACCCGGAATGAGCGTCCACAGTGCAACAAACCCGATAAGCGTTCACAAAACTCATCACTGGTGGCTGATACCGAAATAGCGGTAGGTAAACCGGCGGCCATTTCTTTGGCAAAGGTTGGCCCCGATAACACCGCTAAATCCATATCTTCGCCAAGATGCTGCTTAGCGACATCTTGAAGGAGACGACCAGTGTTCGGTTCCAAACCTTTAGTTGCCCAGGCAACCTTGGCACCGCTGCGTAGCATGGGTGCGATGGTCTGCAATAGATCCGCAAAAGCATGGCTAGGTACGACCACCAAAACGATGTCGCTACTGGCAACAGCTGTTTGCAAATCACTTTGCATCTCTAGGCTATCAGGAAAAGCGATATCACCGAGGTACTGCTGATTTTTTCGCTCATCGGCTAAACGCTGTATATGGTCGCTGTTGCGGCCCCAAAGAGTCACTTTGTGACCGTTTCGAGCAAAACAAATAGCAAGGGCGGTGCCATAAGACCCCGCCCCTAAAACCGTTACAGCGCTGGATGCTGAAGTGGTCATGACTTATGCGTCAGCTTGCTCAGCAGCTCGTTGCTGCATGTACTGGGCAAATAGCGCATCAAAATTCACTGGTGCTAGGTTTAGCTGTGGGAAAGTACCACGGTTCACCAAGTTTGATACGGCTTCACGCGCATATGGGAATAATACATTCGGGCAGAAAGCGCCAAGCATGTGTGCTGTTTGCACTTCTTCCATTTCACCAATAGCGAAAATACCTGCTTGCTGGATTTCACAAAGGAAAGCCGTCTCTTCACCTAGCGTTGCTGTAACAGTTAACGCTAATACAACTTCAAAAATACCGTTATCAAGTTTGTTTGAGCGAGTATCCAAATCTAACTTTACTTCAGGCTTCCATTCTTTTTGGAAAATTTCAGGTGAGTTAGGTGTCTCGAAAGAAATATCTTTGGTGTAGATACGTTGAATAGAGAATTGCGCCTGTTGTTCTTGTGCTGCGCCTTGATTTTGTTCTTCCATTGTTGTTCCTATCAATTCTTTTTGCAATAAATTAGCCGCGTGAGGACGCGGCAGCATATATGTTCGCAAGCAATTACGCGTTTAGCAGAGTGTTTAATTCGCCACTGGCTTCTAACGCCATCATATCATCACAGCCACCTACATGATGCTCACCAATGAAAATCTGCGGCACCGTGTGCGCGCCATTTGCGCGGGTGAGCATTTCATCGCGTAGCTCTGGTTGTACACCGATGTCAAACTCAGTGTAAGTTACCTCTTTTTTATCCAGCAAGGCTTTCGCGCGCTGACAAAAGGGGCAATAGGCTTTAGTGTATAATACAACGTTACTCATAAATGCTTCCTAATAAAGTTATCGGCCTGATACCACAGGCAGACCTGCGCTTTGCCAAGATTGCATTCCACCTGACAAAATAAATACGCTTTCAAAGCCTGCTTTATTCAAGCCATTGGCAATACCTGAAGCCGTCATGCCTGTCGCACATACCAATATAATGGGTTTGCTTTTGTACTTTTCAAGCGCACTAAAGTCACCCTGCTTTGCTTTTTCGGCGCTCAGGTGCACGGCATTAGAGATATGCCCAGCGTTGTAGTCCTTTTGCGCGCGAATATCCGTTACGACGGCATCTTCACGATTCACTAAAAGGGTTAATTGCTGTGGGTTAATCTGCTTGATGGCAGAAAACTTACTTTTAAACCACCCCGATATCAACATCGCGACAATCGCTAGCCAAATGATGCTTAAAATAGGGTGGTTTCCGATAAATTCTATGTATTGTTCCATACGTCTTACTGTATTGTTCAAACCTTGCGGGCGGCACAAGTATACACACTTGCCTTCGACTTACCAATTGATGAAATATTTTCTACTGCTAAGGCGGATAAAAAACGGTAGGATACATTATAAGAGCGCAGTTCTGTGGCCACAGTGAACATCATAGAGCTGTATTCTTAATAATTAGTATCAAGCAATTCATTTGTCGTGCCGACACTAGCAGGAGATCCAATGACACAGCCAAAGAAACCTCTCGTACTGATGATTCTGGACGGTTGGGGTTACCGTGAAAACAGCGAAAGTAATGCGATTTTAGCCGCCAACACCCCCGTTTTAGATAAGCTTTGGGAGCAGCGCCCGCACACTCTGATTTCCGGTTCTGGTATGGATGTTGGTTTGCCTGATGGGCAAATGGGCAACTCTGAAGTAGGTCATGTTAACCTCGGTGCTGGGCGTGTGGTATATCAAGATTTTACCCGCATTACCAAAGCCATCGACGATGGAACATTTGCTGATAATAAAGCGCTTACCACTGCGATAGATAATGCCGTAACAGCGAACAAAGCAGTGCATCTGATGGGGCTATTAAGCCCAGGTGGCGTCCACAGCCACGAAGAACATATTATTGCCGCTATTGAGCTTGCTGCCGAGCGCGGCGCTGAGCATATTTATATGCACGCCTTTTTAGATGGTCGTGATACGCCTCCACGCAGCGCTGAAGCATCACTTAAACGCATCGATGAAACATTCGCTCGCCTCGGTAAAGGTCGTATCGCCAGTGTTGTTGGGCGTTACTTCGCTATGGATCGTGATAATCGCTGGGATCGCATCGAAAGTGCATATAACTTGATGGTCCTCGGCGAAGCTGACTATCAAGCTATAGATGCAGTGTCAGCGTTACATGCAGCCTATGAGCGTGATGAAAATGACGAATTTGTAAAAGCAACGACCATTGGCGATAGCCCCGCAACCATCAATGATGGTGATGCAGTGTTATTTATGAACTTCCGAGCGGATCGAGCACGGCAGATGAGTCGCGCTTTTGTTGATGCCGAATTTAATGGCTTCAGTAAAAAGAAAGCGCCGCAATTAAGCGGTTTCGTTATGCTGACTGAATATGCTGCAGACATCAAGGCGCCTGTGGCATTTCCACCAGAGCCACTCAATAATGTGCTGGGTGAGTGGCTTGCCAAACATAACAAAACGCAACTACGCATTTCAGAAACAGAAAAGTACGCTCATGTGACCTTCTTTTTCAGCGGCGGTCGGGAGCAAGAGTTTGATGGTGAAAGCCGTGAGCTTATCCCCTCGCCGGATGTTGCTACCTATGACTTACAACCAGAAATGAACTCTCAACTGCTAACCGACAAACTAGTGGCGGCTATTCAAAGCAACAAGTATGACGTCATTGTGTGTAATTATCCTAATGGCGATATGGTTGGCCACTCAGGCGTATTTGCAGCAGCCGTAAAAGCTTGTGAAGCTGTCGATAGCTGTATTGGCCGCGTGGTAGAAGCGTTAGAGCAAGTCGGTGGCGAGGCCTTAATTACCGCCGATCACGGTAATGCCGAGCAAATGGTAAACCCACAGACTGGTCAAGCGCATACCGCCCACACCAGCGAGCCTGTGCCATTCATTTACGTTGGCCGTGATGCTCAAGCTATTGATGGCAAAACGCTCAGTGACGTAGCTCCCACTATGTTGCACCTATTAGGCATGGAGCAGCCAGAAGAAATGACTGGTTCACCCATCATGCGTCTTAAGTAATCTCGATGCCGATGGTTTTATTGAGTCACAAACGTCAAAAAGTGTCGCTACTGTGCGCGACGCTTTTGGCGTTCCTAAGCTTCAATAGTTTTGCTAACGAGAACCGTACCAAGCAAGACTTAACCGAAGTCCAACAAGAATTAAAAAAGAGCCAACAAAATTATCAGCAGCAGCAACGCTCGCTGGATAAGTTACAGAGCCAACTCAAGAACTCAGAGCAAGCTATCGCTGCAAATGCGAAGGAGTTACGTGCGCTCGATAACAAACTCGCAGACAACGAACGGCAACACCAAAAGTTACAACAACAGGCTGAACAGCTGGAGTCGCGTCGTAAAAAGCTTGATAAAGTTCTTGCAGCCCAAGTAAAGAGCGCCTACATGGTGGGTGGGCACGATTATTCAAAGATGCTGTTAAACCAACAAGACACAGCCAAGTTAGAGCGCACCATTAGCTATTACGACTATTTCAACAAAGCTCGTTTGCAACAGCTTGAAGCGTTACAACAAACAATGCGTGAAATAGCGCAAAACCAAGCAGCGCTGCAACAAAACAGACAACAACTGGCGAAGCTACGCGAGCAAGAACAACAGCAGCAACAGCAATTAGTTGCCGCGAAAGCGCAACGACAATCTCAGGTCCAAGAGCTACAAGGTAAATTAAATCAACTGCAAAGCTCAATAGCGTATTTAAAAGATAACGAGCAGACCTTACTGGATACCTTAGCAGAGCTAGAGCGCAGTAAAGACCGCCAAGTAGCTATGTTAGGTCTGGGTAGCAGTAAAGGAAAATTAACTTGGCCGACACGGGGTAAGCTTACCCACCGCTTTGGCACCCGTAAACGCCAAGGGTTCAATTGGAAAGGAGTGGTGATCGCAGCCAGTGAAGGGAGCAGTATAACCAGTATAGAGGATGGCCAAGTGGTCTTTGCTGACTGGCTAAGAGGTTTTGGTTGGGTCATGGTGGTCGATCACGGCAAAGGTTATATGAGCCTATACGGCCACGCTCAAGCACTACTTAAAGAAGTGGGCGATCCGGTTTATAAAGGCGAAACAATCGCTTTAGTAGGCCAGAGCGGCGGTCAAATTGATCCTGGTCTATACTTTGAAATACGCCACAAAGGACGTGCCGTTAACCCAACGACATGGTGCAAATCCTCCTAATTGAATAGAGGCTGCACCTCAAGGGGGCAGCCGATGTTTGTATTCACAACTTACCTATACAAGCGCTTGTTACTGGGGCTCAGTTTTTTAGCCTTAGTGGTGCTAGCGCCTGCTTCATTGGCAAAGGACAGCCAACTCGATGAAGTGCTTTTCCACATCAACAACTACTACGTTGAGGAAGTGGATCGCGACAAGTTAGACCAACATGTACTCAGCAGTTTATTACAAGAGCTTGACCCATATAGCGAGTTCCTTGATGAGCAAGAGTTAAAACGATTATTCGATGTTACCAATGGCCAATACAAGGGCTTGGGTATCGAGGTAGAACAGCGTGATAAACATATAGTGGTGATCTCCGCTCTACCCAACTCACCCGCTCGGGCCGCTGGCTTACAGCGTGGTGATGTTATCGTCTCTATCAATGGCACTAAGGTGAATAACACTACCTTAGAAGAAGTCTCTGCTCTGATCAGCAGTCGTGAAGATGGGCAAGTGCATTTAGCCGTTGCTCGCGCAGGCCACTCACAACGCCTCGACTTTCAGCTTACCCGTCAGCCTATCCACATTGAAAGCGTCGCCAGTGAGCTCAAGGCCAATGGTATGGGCTACTTACGTATTAATAGCTTCAACAATCATAGCTTTCATGATGTCGCGCGTCACATCACCATGATGCAAAACGCCAACGGCGCCATACTCAACGGTTTGCTAATTGACCTGCGTGACAACCCAGGCGGTACCCTCGACAGTGCCATTGCCATTGCCGATTTATTTTTGTCTCAAGGTGTTATCGTCTCTACTCGAGGTCGCTTTGTGGAGGCTAATCAACGCTTTGAAGCGAAAGCAGGGGACATAATTCAAGGCGCCCCCATGGTCGTGCTGATCAATGAGGGCTCCGCTTCCGCTGCAGAAATTGTTGCCGGTGCGCTCAAGGATAATGACCGGGCAACCGTGGTAGGGACTCGCTCCTATGGTAAAGGGTCGGTGCAGTCATTGATCCCCTTAGGCGATGGCCGCAGTGCTTTGAAGCTGACCACAGCGAAGTACTATACCCCCTCTGGCGTGTCCATTGAGGGGACTGGCATCGTACCTGATGTGCCGATATTGCAACCTGCCCTTTCGCAATCAAATAAAGAAGTTATAATCAGCTTAGCTGAGGGGCAAAGTGCGCATAAAAACTTAACCGCACTGCTTGATAAACAATTACTAAAAGCTCAGCAACTATTAGAACAATAAAAACGCAGGCTCGGCTTTAAGCACGGGCCTGCACACTAATCATCAACAAAGATAAAAACACATTGTGCGCTTTTTAATATGGACTACGTTGTGTGTGCTGGTGCTCTTATCACCAGTACATGCGAAGCAAATCGCTATTGTCATTGATGACATCGGCTATCATCGTAACGACATGGCTGCCTTGCACTTGCCTGGCGCTGTGACCTATTCGGTGCTCCCTTTTACTCCTTACGCCGCTCACTTTGCTCAACAGGCAGGGGCCTTAGATAAGGAGGTGCTTTTGCATGCCCCTATGCAAGCTATAAACGGTAAAGCGTTAGGGCCTGGGGGGCTGACAATGGATATGTCAAAAGAAGCTTTCCAACACGAGTTACGCAAGGCATTAGCCAGCCTACCCAATGCGCGCGGCGTCAATAATCACATGGGCTCGCTGCTAACACAGCAAAATGCGCCGATGAGCTGGACTATGGAAGTGCTAAAAGAGCAAGATTTGTTTTTTCTCGACAGTAAAACAACTCCCAATTCAAAAGCGCAAACAATTGCCGGGCTATACGGTGTCAGCAATATTGCTCGCCATGTTTTTCTCGACAATATTACCACCGAGCAGCAACTACGTTATCGCTTTGAGCAGTTAAAGACTCTCGCTGATAAGTATGACTACGCAGTTGCAATTGCTCACCCCTACCCCGAAACGTTTGCGTTCTTGCAACAGGCATTGCAAGAACTCGAGGGTGAAGGTTTCCAACTTGTGCCTTTATCTCAGCTAGTGCAGCAGCGCACAATTCGACTTGCCCAGGCCGATAAAAAAAGTGTAACCGAGGAAGAGTAGAGGCCTCTAAAGCAATCATAGGTGGCATGGCTGCTGATGACTGGGTTCTGGTGCCGATAAACCACCTCCTCCGTATTCAGCACCTGCCCAAGTGCTTGTTCTATGAACATAAAATTAATCTGTATCTTTTACACAAACAGTGAAAGCTTTTCTTTTCCCCTAGTCCACAAAAAACAACAAACCCATTAAAATCAACATCTTAAAAGTTGGCATGGACTTAGCAACGTATATTCCGAAACGCAAATCTATGGAGGGTACATTATGTTAGGTTGGTCAATTGCATTTTTAGTTATCGCTTTGGTCGCAGCACTTTTAGGTTTCGGTGGCATTGCTGGCGCAGCCGCTGGCATCGCTAAAATTATTTTCTTTGTATTCTTGGTACTGCTGGTTATCTCCCTTGTTGCTGGCGCCATTCGTGGTAAAGCGCCAAGGTAGTTATTAATTTTACAGTACAAGCGGTCACAGGTGGGATGAAACCCGCGACCGCAACCAAAACACGTTATTTGAATCCAGATTTAAAGAGTTAATATTCAAGGAGAGTTCTATGTTTAATCATTCAGCAACAAAAGCATTTATCGCTACATTATTTGCCGCAGTATTCGCTATGGGCTGTGAAGACAGTGGCGGTGCCGAAGAGGCAGGTGAAAAAATTGATGAGGCGATCACTGACACTCAAAACGCGGTTGAAGACGCGTGTGAAAATGTTAAAGAAAACGCCGGTGCAGAAGAAACAAACTGCTAATACAGGCTTATCTTCAAACAAAAAACCCGCGAAGTTCGCGGGTTTTTTTACGTCTCTAATTATTTAAAACTGACTGTTGGCCGCCGCAACCACATTGTCTACGGTGAAGCCAAAGTGCTTAAACAATTCGCCCGCTGGCGCTGATTCACCAAAGCTAGTCATGCCGATAACTTTGCCATTCAAACCAACATACTTGTACCAGAAGTCGGCAATGCCTGCCTCTACAGCGACACGGCGAGTCACACTGCTGGGTAGGACACTTTCTTTGTACTGTGCGTCTTGTTGGTCGAACAAGTCCGTTGATGGCATAGATACCACGCGTACCTGACGACCTTGAGCGCGAAGCTCAGAAGCTGCATCCATAGCAAGCTGTACTTCCGAACCTGTGGCAATCAGAATAACTTCTGGCTCGCCATCACAGGTTAATACATACCCACCTTTTTTCACATCAGCAAGCTGCTGCGCATCGCGTGCTTGCTGAGCAAGGCCTTGACGCGTAAAGACCAGCGACGTTGGCCCATCTTTGCGCTCAATCGCTTGCTGCCACGCAATGGCTGACTCAACTTGGTCACATGGACGCCAATTCACTAGATTCGGTGTATAACGTAGGCTCGCCATTTGCTCAACCGGTTGGTGAGTCGGTCCATCTTCACCCAGGCCGATGGAATCGTGGGTGTAAACAAAGATGCTAGGCGTCTTCATTAGTGCAGCCATGCGCACCGCATTGCGTGCATACTCCATAAACATCAAAAAGGTTGCACCGTAAGGAATGAAACCTTTGTGCAGGGCAATGCCATTCATAATGGCGGACATGCCAAATTCACGCACACCATAGAAAATATAGTTACCTGACGCGTCGTCTTTACTAAGGCCTTTTGAACCACTCCAAATAGTTAAGTTCGATCCGGCCAAATCGGCTGAGCCGCCCATAAACTCGGGTAGCATGGGACCAAAGGTATTCAAGGCATTTTGCGATGCCTTACGTGTTGCTGGGCTATCAGGGTTTGCTTGTAACTGCTCAATATAGGCTTGCGACTTCTCAGCCCAGTCAGCAGGCAATTCGCCATTTTGGCGACGTTCAAACTCAGCAGCAAGCTCAGGGTATGCCGCCTTGTATGCCGCAAACTTATCCTGCCAACTCTGCTCTGCTTGTGTGCCCTTCTCTTTAGCATCCCACTGTTGATAGATATCATCAGGAATCGCAAAGGCGTCATGAGACCAACCCAAGAACTCGCGCGCAGCTTTAATTTCATCATCACCCAACGGCGCACCGTGGCAATCATGGCTTCCTGATTTATTAGGAGAGCCGTAACCAATCACTGTTTTACAACAGATAAGCGTTGGCTTGTCACCTTGGGCGCGGCCTTCATCAATAGCAGCGCGAATAGCCTCGCTATCGTGGCCATCAACATTACGAACCACGTGCCAGCCGTAAGACTCAAAACGCGCGGGAGTGTCGTCACTAAACCAGCCTTCTACCTCACCATCAATAGAAATACCATTGTCGTCCCAAAACGCAATCAACTTACCAAGGCCTAGAGTTCCTGCAAGCGAACACGCCTCGTGAGAAATCCCTTCCATTAAGCAGCCGTCGCCCATAAAAGCGTAAGTATAGTGATCAACAATTTCATGGTCAGCGCGATTAAATTGAGCAGCAAGGGCTTTCTCCGCGATTGCCATGCCTACCGCATTGGTGATCCCCTGTCCAAGCGGGCCCGTAGTAGTCTCAATACCCGGAGCGTAACCGTATTCAGGGTGGCCCGGAGTTTTTGAATGAAGCTGACGGAAGTTTTTAATTTCCTCAATAGGAAGATCATAGCCGCTTAAGTGTAAAAGCGAATAAATCAGCATTGAACCGTGGCCATTTGAGAGAATAAATCGGTCACGGTCAGCCCAGTTAGGGTTGCTCGGGTTATGCTTAAGATAATCGCGCCACAGTACTTCGGCGATATCGGCCATGCCCATCGGGGCACCCGGATGACCTGATTTAGCTTGTTGAACCGCGTCCATGGAAAGCACGCGAATGGCGTTTGCAAGTTCTTTGCGTGATGGCATGAATTCTCCTACCTTTAAATGTATTTGCGCTGGGGCTTCACTCGCGCTCATGCTGGCGCGGGTAAAGAATAAGACGAAAGCCCATTCTTACTTATTCATCTGCCCCCTGCAATTAAAAATTGGGCATCGAACGAGTAACTTTAGAATTACTCATAACGAATAAAAATACTGATAACTAAAAGAGTACAAAAACACCAAGCAATAAAGGTCAAAAGACCGCTATACAATCAATTTTATTTAGACGTCTAGGCGTAAAAAGCTAGGAAATCACCTGTGATTTAGCTAGAATACGCGCCTTAATTTATGCTGCGCTCAACCCAGTGGCTGGTATGATCTTGGGAAGCGCGATACTTGTGAGCAGAAACTTATGGCAAAACATTTATTTACTTCTGAGTCTGTGTCTGAAGGACACCCGGATAAAATCGCTGACCAAATTTCTGATGCGGTACTCGATGCTATTTTGGCGCAAGATCCCCATGCCCGTGTAGCCTGCGAAACCTATGTCAAAACCGGTATGGTGATGGTGGGTGGTGAAGTCACAACCAGTGCTTGGGTCGACATTGAAGAGTTAACGCGCAAAACCGTGCGCGAAATCGGCTACACCCATTCCGATATGGGCTTTGATGCCGACTCATGTGCAATTCTAAACACCATTGGTAAGCAGTCTCCTGATATTAATCAAGGTGTTGACCGCGCTCGTCCAGAAGAGCAAGGTGCAGGTGACCAAGGCTTGATGTTTGGTTATGCCTGTAATGAAACTGACGTGCTCATGCCAGCGCCCATTACCTATTCACATCGCTTGGTACAACGCCAAGCCGAAGTGCGCAAAAATGGTGAATTACCGTGGTTACGCCCAGACGCCAAGTCACAGGTGACCTTTGCTTATGAGAATGGCAAGGCCGTTGGTATCGATGCCGTCGTGCTGTCAACGCAACACTGCGACTCTATTGCGCAAGATGACTTGGTTGAAGCAGTCATGGAGACCATTATCAAACCAACGCTACCGGCCGAGCTTATTACCGATGCGACTAAATTCTTCATTAACCCCACAGGACGCTTCGTGATCGGTGGCCCGATGGGTGATTGCGGCTTAACAGGTCGTAAAATCATCGTTGATACTTATGGCGGTATGGCACGTCACGGTGGTGGCGCATTCTCAGGTAAAGATCCATCGAAAGTGGACCGTTCTGCCGCTTACGCAGCACGTTACGTTGCCAAAAATATAGTCGCGGCTGGCCTGGCCGATAAATGCGAAATCCAAGTGTCTTATGCCATTGGCGTTGCCGAGCCAACCTCCATCAGTGTTGAAACCTTTGGCACCGGCAAATTAGACGAAACGCGTTTAATCGAACTGATCCGCACGCATTTCGACTTACGTCCTTATGGTTTAATTCAAATGCTTGACTTAGAACGTCCGATTTACCAGCCTACAGCGGCTTACGGCCACTTTGGTCGCAATGAATTCCCATGGGAAGCGACCGATAAAGCACAGGCACTTAAAGCCGACGCTGGATTATAAGTGAATTACCTATAAGTTAATTGAAAAGCGCCTATATGGCGCTTTTTTTATAGCTATAACTCCACTCTCGGCAGTTAATCCTCGCTGCAATCGCCGACACTGATTGGCGCGACTTGCAGAGCCTGTACTGCTGCTAACTGACTTTTCAAGCTCATCATAGATTTAGATACACTTTTCAACGACACTTTATTACTGAGCCAGTGTGGAAGCTTACCACCTGGGTCGGCATAAACCTGATAGCGGATAAGTAAGCCGTCGTCTTGCTGCGTCATTCGCCAGTTAGCAGTCAAGGTTGTGATGCGTACCCTATCACTTTTACGAGCGATATTTGGGTTATAGGCATGCACCCGTAACTCAGTGGTATAGTCATTGACACGCTGATAGCAACTTTGTGTATAAAGCTCCCTATCAGCAACGGGCCAAGGCGAATTAATCACCGTGTATACGCGGTTGCGATTGCCTTGCGAGTGCAAAAGACGAACTTCTTGTACTGCATGCAACCACTGCGATGCTTGTTGGGTGTTATACAGTAGCGTCAGTAACTGAGCTGTGCGGGCGTCGGCAACGAAAAGCTCAGCATAAATATGGTAGATACCATCTTTACTGACGGTATAGACCACTTTCAAATCAGGGAGGTTTTTATAATTCCGCCAAGGTTGGATTTCAGCCCCAGCTGCAAAGCTGAGGCTAAGTAGGCTAATCGCGCCAATAAGGTTGAACATCACGAGTCGCTTCTCGGCTTTGCTCCATGGCACTCAACAGACTATCGGTTTTTTGCGTCAACCAAGCCTGAATTTTGATGAATTGCTCGCTCTCATTACCTTGGCACAGCTGACCGAGGTAATCGAGGGTGAATAATTCAAAAGTGCCGTGCACAATATCTAGCCATGGCGCCCGGAAGCTCATGCGCAAAGACTCATCAAACAATGCGCCCAAACAACAGCCACTTAAAAGATTGCGTTCCAAGCGCTGCTTAAGCTGTAAGTATTGCTCGCTAGCTAGCGGCTGTTGAGGCTCAACGAGCTCTTTCATTTCCTGCCAATCATAGTCGAGTAGCCGTGCCGCCAGATCATGAATTGGCTGTTCACCAGCCTGAAGTTGCGCTTGCCCCCATGATTGTCGCCACCCTCGCTCGGTCAACCAGATTGTTAAATCTAACAACAGCAGGTTATAGCGTGTGCTAGTGAATATAGCCTGGACATCGTCAATGCTTGGTTGGATGGATTTTAGATCGCCTATCACCTGAGTCAGCTCTGGTGCTGCATTGATTTTCTTATAATAAGCATGCTTTTTCGAGGTAAAGGTCTTCAGTTGAATCGCCGTCTCGACCCAACTTAATTCGCTCAGTAACCACTTAAGTTCGCCGCGCAGACGCTCGGTCGCTTGTTTTTCAACGATATCGCTGAATAGCCACAAACTATGGCGAATAAGACTGACACCATCGGTTACCCGTTTCAGTGTTTTAAGGGTCGGCTTTTGGAAATAACATTGTTCGTGTTTTTGTACAAAAGCAATGCCATAACTCAAGCACTTCTCCAGTGCCCGCTCTTGGCTGTCATCGTTGCTCAGCGGCACAAGGCCAATCTCTTTACTGGCTTTGAGCGGCTGGTCATCCGCCAGCCGATAACCTCGAGCTGCCTTTGAGTAATAACCCATGCGTAGAGGCAGGTTATCGATTAATTTTTCAGCTAGGGAAAACAGCTCACTGCGTTCCCCCTTTACTAATTCAATCTCAAGTTCGCAAATCGGCTCTACATTGGCGTTGGCCGATACCTCCCCCTTATCCAGCACCACTTCAATTTCAGTCCCCGCTTGGGTTTCAACTAACCAAGTACGACGAATAAAGTTAGTACTAAATAGCGGATAGAGATTGTCGGCTAACGCGTCCACTTGCACCCCATGAGGCCAAATACTGGCATCAAAGTCGTGCAGCTCTGGACGATTTCCGTCAATAGGCAAATTGTACTCTGGACGCTGGTGTAGACCACCCACGTTCTCACCTGCAAGTTTAATGGTTTGCTCACAAATGCCGTCACAACAGCGAGTGCGAAGACCAATATCTAATGCTCTAAGCTCTCGGCTTGGGGTGTCGAAATAAGCATTTTGCAGGTTGCGTGCGGGTTTATTTTTTACGGTTTTTGCAAACTGGGTAATGAGTGCGGGTATGGACGGTATCACCGCCTCGGAAACTAAAAACTTAAGCTCTATCTCAGTGTCCATGCGCTATAGGAAGACCAATGAAATCGTCAAAAGCACAACATAAACAAAGCCGCCTACGAATGCAAACATTTTGCCATTTGGCCGTGCTATTTTGCCCCTTTACCAGCGTCGGTGAGTTACAAAATCACCCTTGCCAATCACTGCGCCAACCCATACTATGCTGGGATTGGAGAAATTATTTACGTAAAACAAGGTTAAGTTGGATGGTCAAACACGCCTGTGTCGCGCTTGCTTTTATGCTCAGCGCATTGTTCACCACCGCAGCACACGCAGAACAAGGCACCGCCTATATCAGTGATGAACTGTATATTTTTATGCACTCTGGAGCAGGTAAAAACTACCGCATTTTAGGTTCAGTTGATGCGGGCACGCCAGTGACACTGGTGAGCGGTGAAGAAAATAACGGCTTTCTCGAGATAATCGATGATAAACAGCGCCAAGGCTGGGTTGAAACTAAGTTTATTAACCAAGATAAAAGCTTAAAGATTCAATATCAGGAACTTGGTGAGCAACTGGCACAAACTCAGCAGGCATTGCGCAATGCCCAAGCACAGCTTCCCGAGCTACAAACGCTGAATCGCGACTTGCAGGAGCAAGCCCAGCAGTTGCAAGCTCAACTAGATCAAGCGATTGCCGAGCGCGACGCGCTTAATGCTAAACAACAAGGTTTAAAGGCCAAAGAAAAGCGACAGTTACTCACCTACGGTGGGGCAATTGCATTTATTGGTCTATTCTTAGGAATAATCCTCACCGTTATCTTGTCGCGCCGCAAGCGCTATGACGGATGGGCATAATCATTATTTTCAATTTGCATTGAGCCAAAAAGAGCACCTAGGTGCTCTTTTTTTTGCCAGTCGCTAATAGCGCTATTCGTAAACTCTATATTACAGCTTGTGTTTGCATGCTCAGGACATTCACAGCTCGATACTGAGCCCGGTATCTTCTTTTACCTTTTCAATCACCATGTACGTATGATGCGTACCGACTCCAGGAATATCCACTAAATCTCCCAGTACTTGGCGGTATTCGTTCATATCACTGACACGCACCTTGAGTAAGTAGTCGTAGCCTCCAGCAACCATATCGCACTCCACTACTTGTGGTGTATTGAGGATATGCTCTTTAAAAGTTTTAAATACCGAAGTATTAGATGTCACTAACGACACCTGCACATGGGCCAATAAACTTTGGTTTAATTTTTGCTCACTGAGCTTAGCATGATAGCCTTCAATAAAGCCTTCTGATTCGAGCCGTTTTACACGGTCGAGGCAAGGGCTAGGACTGAGGTTAACTTGCTTAGCTAAATTGACGTTAGAGATCCGACCATTGCGTTGTAAAACGTCGAGAATAGCGAGATCGATTCGGTCTAAGGTGCGAGGTTTAGCTGTTAAAGACATAGCAGCATTTTATACGGACAACGAAGAAATATGCCCTGTAAATTATCGTATTTCGAAAAATTAAACCAGCATATTCTGCGGCATTTTCATTAGAATGCCCGCGAATATGTATTCATATTGAGTGCAATCTCACCTTCGCGTTTTAGCAGCGAGGTGACCTACACTGTAGTAATTGTCGTAACCGAGGCCCCACCATCTCACCTTGTGGTGTGGGTACAGTTGCTATTTTTAGACTCCATGATTTTGAGGGTTGCTTATGTTATTTGAAGGCAATTTGATTACTGAATGCCCTATCCGCCAGAAGATCCGTGACTTCTATCGCATTGATGAAAATGAAGTGATTGATCATATTTTACCACTGGCTGAAGTAGGCGTTACGGCACGCAGTCGCGCTTGGGAGCGCGCACGACAAATGGTATTGAATATTCGCAAGGACCAAGATGGTCAAAACGGTATTGATGCCCTGTTAAATGAGTTCTCCCTGTCGACTGAGGAAGGGGTGGTGTTAATGTGTTTGGCCGAAGCGCTATTGCGAGTGCCAGACAAAGAAACACAGGATAATTTAATTCGCGATAAACTCGCTAATGGCGACTGGAGTTCGCACTTAGGTAGCAGTGAGTCGCTATTTGTTAATGCCTCATCGTGGGGCTTGTTGGTCACCGGAAAAATGGTGAACTACACCGACAAAAACAAAGAAGAACAGTTTGGCCTGCTAAAACGCACCATGGGCCGCCTTGGCGAACCGGTGATCCGTAAAGCAGTGAACTATGCCATGAAGATCATGGGCAAGCAGTTCGTTATGGGGCAAACCATTGATGAAGCCATTGAGCGCGCCGAAGAGACCGAGCGCAAAGGCTATGTTTATTCATACGACATGCTAGGCGAAGGCGCCCGCACTATGGCGGATGCTGATCGCTACTACGACAGCTACGTCAATGCAATTAATGCCATTGGTAAAGCGGCCAATGGTCGCGGCCCAGTAAAAAGCCCCGGCATTTCCGTTAAATTATCAGCAATTCATCCACGCTACGAGTTCACCCACCGTGAACGCGTCATGTCAGAGATTGTGCCCAAGCTAAAAGAGCTTGCACTGTTGGCGAAAAAATACGATATCGGCCTCACCGTTGACGCCGAAGAAGCCGATCGCCTAGATATTTCTCTTGATGTCATTGAAGCGGTATACAGCGATCCTGATTTAGGTGACTGGCAAGGTTTTGGTCTGGCCGTACAAGCCTATCAAAAACGCGCTATTTTTGTTTGTGAGTGGCTTACAGAACTTGCTCGTCGCGTAGGTCGTAAACTGATGGTGCGTTTGGTTAAAGGCGCTTACTGGGACACCGAGATCAAAACCACACAGCAAGACGGTTTAGACCACTTCCCGGTTTTCACCCGTAAAGCCACCACCGATGTGTCGTACAAAGCCTGTGCTATCAAACTAATGGAAGCACGTGATGCGCTATTCCCTCAGTTTGCAACTCACAATGCTTACACTGCAGCGACCATTTTAGAAGTCGCCAAAGGTGACCATCACGGCTTTGAATTCCAGCGCCTACACGGTATGGGTGAATCTCTTTACGACCAAATTGTACTCAAAGAAAAGATTCAATGTCGTGTGTATGCGCCAGTGGGCCAGCATGAAGATTTGCTTGCTTACTTGGTACGTCGCCTGCTTGAAAACGGCGCCAACTCGTCATTTGTAAATGCCATTGTTGATACTAAGCAACCGGTAGAAGCACTGCTGCCAGATCCGGTAGAAACCCTGCAGGGTCTGCGTAATAAATACAACAAGCAGATCAAATTACCTATCGAGCTTTATGGTAGTGAACGCGCCAACTCAAAAGGCTTAGACCTGACTGATATCAATGCCATCACGCCGCTAAAAGAAAACCTTGATACCTGGTTCGAAGAACATCGTATTAGCGACGATCAGGTTGCTGAGGGTAACTTAGCAGTGCGTAACCCTGCTAATCACAAGGAAATCATTGGCCAATTGCATTTGCAAAGTGGCGAAGAGATGAAGACCTTATTGGAAAATGCCGAAAAAGAGTTTATCTCTTGGTCAGCAACGCCAGTAAAAGAGCGCGCAGACTTATTGCGTCGTGTCGGCGATATCCTTGAGCGCCACCATGATGAGCTGGTTGCCTTGTGTATAAAAGAAGCCGGGAAAGTGACCCAAGATGGCATCGATGAAGTTCGTGAAGCCGTAGACTTCTGCCGCTACTATGCAGCACGCGCCGAAGAACTCGCCGAGGACGAGCGTTTCGAGGCACGTGGCGTGATCCTCTGTATCAGCCCATGGAACTTCCCACTGGCTATTTTCCTTGGCCAAGTTGCAGCGGCTATCGTTACTGGTAATACCGTGATTGCCAAGCCTGCAGAGCAAACCAGTCTTATCGCTTTGCGCGCCATTGAACTGATGCATTCCGTCGGCTTGCCACAACATGTGGTGCAGCCAGTGATTGCTCGCGGTAGCGAAGTGGGTGAGCATATTGTTCCTGATGAGCGCATCCAGGCCGTGATGTTCACAGGTTCCACAGAAACAGGCACGCTGATTTCCCGCACTTTAGCGGCTCGTAATGACATTCAAGTGCCCTTGATTGCCGAAACGGGCGGTCAAAACTGTATGATTGTCGATTCGACGGCGCTGCCGGAACAGGTTGTTGATGATGTCATCAAGTCTGGCTTTCAAAGTGCAGGTCAACGCTGTTCAGCATTGCGCGTGTTATTTATTCAAGAAGATGTTGCCGATGGCATGATTGAGATGCTCAAAGGCGCATTGGCCGAGTTGCATGTGGGCGACCCTGCCTACCTGTCTACCGACATCGGGCCGGTGATTGATGAAAAAGCACTGAAAACCCTCAACGATCATGTTGAGTACCTCAAAGGCAATGCGACCTTGCATTATGAATGTGCGATTCCTAATAACAGCGAGAACGGCGCGTACTTCTTTGCCCCGCGACTGTATGAAATCAAAGATTTATCGGTGCTCAAGCGCGAAGTGTTTGGCCCTATCGTGCATATCGTTCGCTACAAAGCCAGTGAGTTGGACGATGTGATCGATCAAATCAATGGTACCGGCTATGGCCTGACCATGGGTGTGCACTCTCGCATTGAAGAGCGCTGCCAGTATGTCGCTCGTCAATCTCGTGCCGGTAACGTATACGTTAACCGCAATATGATTGGCGCTATCGTTGGTGTGCAACCATTCGGTGGCCGAGGCCTGTCTGGCACCGGACCAAAAGCCGGTGGCCCTAACTACTTATTGCGCTTGGTCAAAGAGAAGGCCTCGCCTGATAACGTGCAAATGACTGATTTGCCACCTGATGAGCGTGATCTTCACCATTACTCCGGCGCCAGCGAGAAAGTTGAAGAGCTGATGAGTAATTCATTACGCGATGAGAAGATTTGGCGCGCTACCGCGTTGAATGATCGTGTTTCGGCATTGCGTCAGTTACTGGCGAAGTTGGCGACGGTAGAGATCCTCGATGAGCTAGCCGATGACTTGGCAATGACCTTGAGCGATGCCAGAGCACAAATCAACCGTATCGAAAAGCGGATGAAACGCCACAAAGAGCTACCAGGACCAACAGGGGAATCAAACACCCTGCACCTCGAACCTCGTGGCTGTGTCGTGTGTTATGCCGATAAGAGTACGTCCTTTAATTTCTGGGCTATCTCTATCATCACCGCATTAGCGGCCGGTAACACAGTGATCACTGTGGCCTCAGAACTGTTCTATGAAGAAGCGCAAGCATTCAGAGATAAGTTCGTTGCCACAGGCGTTGCCGAAGGCGTGTTGCAGGTAGCAAAACCCAATCAGCTACAGGCAATTTTGGCTCACCGTCACCTAGCCGGTGCCGTAGTAGCCGCACGCTCATCGCGTTTAGGTTACTTCGCGCAGCAACTCGCGGGCCGTAAAGGCGCTATCCTGCCAGTGATCAGTGCCGAGTACTACGACACACTGATTAATCGTCTACTGACCGAAAAAACGATCAGTATTGATACCACCGCATCAGGGGGCAACACGTCACTGATGACGCTCGTGGAAGACGACGAATAGTTATAACTAAGCTATTGATTAAAAAGGCGCCGTCGGCGCCTTTTTTATTGCCTGCAGCAGTAATTGTTGCTACCTAGCAAGGGGAAACTTTGCTATGTTTTAAGGAAGAGTTCATAAAGCGGTAAATCAATGCACGATACCATCTCCATCAATCAGCTTAAGCCCGGTATGTTTGTTGTTCAGGTCAGCAAGCAATCAGGCTCTGTGAAAATAAAAAATCAGGGCTGGGTAAAGACGCAAACCGCGATTGATAAGTTAAAAAAAGTGGGTGTGCAGGAAGTCATTATCGATCCTGACAAGACGCTACAGCGCAAGAAACCAAGCAAAGAAGCACAACCAAAACCCACTTCAACGGAGTCTGCAAAGCCGCAGAGCAGCGATCCTTGGGCGAGCAGTGTAAGCGTTGAAAGCGAACTTAACAAAGCACAACGCCTATACAGCGAAGCTAAACAGTTACAAAGCAAAGCTTTTAAAGATATAAAAGCGGGCCGCAAGATTGATGTGGGACCTTTCAAAGACGTAGCCAAAGGCTTTATGGATTCGGTGTTTCGCAATCAAGATGCGCTGGCCTGTCTTACTCGTTTACGGGAAAAAGATGCCTACTTGATGGAGCACTCTATTAATGTCTCCATCTTGATGACTATTTTCGCCAAACACTTGCGCCTCGATACTGACACCATTCATGAGTTAGCCACTGGTGCTTTACTGCACGACATTGGCAAAATAAAAATCCCCGATGAGATTTTACATAAACCGGGGCGCTTAACTGAGCAAGAGTTCGCGGTCATAAAAGACCACGCCCGCTTCAGTAAAGAAATCTTAGAACAGTCAGGCCTAACCGGCATTGCCGTCGATATTGCCGGGTTTCACCATGAACGCATTGACGGCACTGGTTACCCTTTCGGCAAAAAAGCTGAGGAGATCAGCCAGTATGTGCGTATGGCATCAATAGTCGACGTTTACGATGCGCTAACCGCCGAGCGCGTTTATAAAGAAGGCATGACCCCAATTCAGGCATTTAAAATTCTCAAAGATGGCGTCCCCAATAGCTTTGATGGTGAGTTATTAAACCGCTTTATCCAATGCATTGGCGTGCACCCCGTAGGCACCTTGGTGAAGCTCACCAATCATAAGGTGGGAGTGGTGTCGCGCAGCAACCCTAATGACCCTCTCAAACCTCAGGTAAAAACCTTCTACAACGCTAAACATGCCCATTACACTCAGGTTGAGGATATAGATTTAACCCGTGCTCGCGCCAACGAAGAGCTCGAAGCAGCCGTTAAACCTGAGCTTTTCAACATCGACCTAATGCGTTTTTTCAAGCACTCGCTGATGCCTTAAAAAGAACTATACAGGGTGCTGAGCGGCATTGTTGAAAAAGTTACAGCGCCCTGTGCAACTTGTTCCCATTTTCTTTCCTTCTAAAAACGAAAACAACGCTGAAAGCCAAGCAATACCCGCTGACTTTGTGATGGTCCCTATTTTGCTACCAACTCATTATTCACTCTACTTTTGAAATGAGCAATAAGGATGGCAAATGGCTGAATCATTCAAATACCAAGGCAATAAAGGCAGTGGTGGTGAGCTTCACCAAAAAGCATCAGAAAAGCACCCAACGATGACCACAGCTCAAGGCTGCCCGGTAAGTGATAATCAAAACTCACTGACCGCCGCTAAGCGTGGCCCAGGACTGCTAGAAGATCATGTGCTACGTGAGAAACTATTTCATTTTGATCATGAGCGTATCCCTGAACGAGTGGTGCATGCTCGTGGTTACGGTGCGCACGGTTACTTCGAGACGTATGAGTCACTCTCGCAATTAACCTGTGCTGACTTATTTCAACGTAAAGGTGAGAAGACTCCAGTTTTTGCTCGCTTTTCAACTGTTGCTGGCAATAAAGGCTCACCTGATTTAGCGCGTGATGTTCGTGGCTTTGCAGTAAAATTCTATACCCAAGAAGGTAATTGGGATTTAGTGGGAAATAACATTCCGGTATTTTTCATTCAAGACGCAATGAAATTCCCAGACCTCATTCATAGCGCTAAGGCAGAGCCGGACAGAGGGTTTCCGCAGGCACAAACGGCTCATGACAACTTTTGGGATTTTATCAGTCTTACGCCGGAGTCCATGCACATGGTTATGTGGGCCATGTCGGACCGCGCTATCCCCCGTTCACTGCGCTTTATGGAAGGTTTTGGCGTGCATACCTTTAAGTTTATCAATGCCGAGGGAGAGGAAAACTACATTAAATTTCATTGGAAACCAAAACAGGGGATGCAATCAGTGGTTTGGAACGAAGCACTGAAGCTGAACGGCGCAGATCCCGACTATCATCGTCGTGATATGTGGGAATCGATTGCCAACGGCGACTACCCCGAGTGGGAGCTAGGGGTTCAGGTATTCAGCCAAGAGTTTGCTGATCAGTTCGAGTTTGATGTGCTCGATGCCACCAAGTTTATTCCCGAGGAGCAAGTGCCGGTGCAAATAGTTGGCCGCATGGTACTCAACCGCGCCGTTGATAACTTCTTTGCAGAAACAGAACAAGTTGCTTTTTGTACACAAAATATTGTCCCGGGATTAGATTTTACTCCGGACCCATTGTTACAGGGGCGCAATTTTTCGTATCTAGATACGCAAACTAAGCGCTTAGGGGGCCCTAATTTTACTCATATCCCAGTGAACGCCCCAAAATGCCCAATGGCTCACTTTCACCAAGATGGTCATATGGCCATGCACAACCCTAAAGGCCGCATAAACTATGAGCCGAACTCTTGGCAAGAGCATGAGCATAATCCTCGAGAGTGTCCAACAACAGGATATAAAAGCGCTTCAGGGCATACAGACGGCGATAAGCTTCGTTATCGTTCAGAGACCTTTGCCGATCACTATAGTCAAGCAAGGCAGTTTTACCTCAGTCAAACGCCGATAGAGCAAGCTCATATTCACTATGCTCTGGTATTCGAGCTATCTAAAGTAGAGCACCTTGCCATTCGTGAGCGCGTGGTCTCACACTTACTTAATATTGATACCACCTTAGCTAATGAGGTCGCCGATGGTCTACGTCTACAAACTATGCCGGAGCCCGCACAAGCAGCTATGCCCACTCGAGATGATTTACCTACATCAGATGCATTGAGTATTTTGAAAAATACTGCGCACACTTTTGCTGGCCGAAAACTGGGGATTCTAATCAGTGATGGTTTCGATTTAACACTTTTTAAAGCGCTGACCACTGCATTAGATAACGAGGGCGCACGCTATGAAGTGATAGCGGCGCAGGTCGGAGGCGCAAAATCAAGCTGCGGCCATCATCAACAGGCTGATCAAGTTATCAACGGCGGGCCTTCTGTACTGTATGACGCTATAGCCATGTTAACAACCAAAGAAGGTGCTGAAAAGTTGGCTAACATTGCTGAGGCCAAGGACTTTATTAGTGATGCTCACGCGCACATGAAGTTTATCGGTTACACCGAGCATGTCTCGCCTTTAATCTCTGCCGCAGGCCTTGGACAAAGCAAAGACGAGGGTTGGATAGACTTCGGCTCGACTGATATTGCACAATTTGTCGAGCGGCTACGTCAGTTACGTTTTTGGCAGCGCTAAAATCCACTAGGGGAAGTGTTACGCACTTCCCCTTAATAGCTTACCGCTACGGCCAATCTTGCATTGCTTCGAGGCTAAATTCATAGTTATCAATGCTCAAAATGCTTTGCTCTGGGGTAATTTCTACGACCCGTAGACGACCCACAGAATCGCCCTCATACAGTTCGTAACCATTGATTTTTATCCACCGTTTGCTTTGCTCTGTGGCATAAATATGAGCTTGATAAACAAGTTTAGGAATACGGTTCTGTATGGTCTCAGGCAATAGCTCTATCGGATCTGCCATTGAGCTGGCGCGACTTGCGGTGGTAACTGAGTCATCGGTTTTCATATTTTCAGTGGCTGCCACGGCATCGGCAAATGCGCGTTTTAAATCATCAGATACCCCAGCTAATTGAGCATCATTTTGTTGCTCATAGGTGCGCTCAGCACCGCTGTCATTTTGATTGCTCAAGCCATTGTTGTAGCCGTTATTCATTTGCTTAGACTGTGGATAAGCATGGGTCTGTGCCATGGGCTGCCCAACCACCCTATATTGCCCTTGGTTTGCTGCTTGCGTATTCATGTTAGCCTGATAGTGAGGCTGCATTTGCATAGCGGTATTAGCCTGTGTTGGCACCCATTGCATGTAAGCCCCAGGTGCTGAATAAGGTTGGGTCATTTGCGGCATAACATACACAGGAACCATTTGCTGATAAGGGTGCACTTGCCCTGGCATTTGCAATGCTTGCATATTGACTTGTCCCGGGGACGTTGCCACATTTGCCTCGCTATCCGTGGCTGTAGTAGACGCTTGCTCAGTCGCGTCTGAGCGTTTTGCAGGCGATTCCGTCGCCGCTTTCGCTTGCTTGCTTGGGTGCTCCTGAGGCTGCGTGTGTAACTGCCATTGCTTACCGACAAAATACCCGATGGCCAAGGTAATCAGTACGATAACAACTAACAGCAAAGACCAAGTTAAACGTCGATAAAAGCGCAGCGCCTGTTGCTGCTCAAGGCCTTCGCCGGGAAGTTGTGCACCGGGGTTTTGTGATTGTTTGAGTGCATCTAATAACAGTGACATAAATAGTTGCCTTAAATGATGTAAGATAAGCCAATGCCCAGGGCAAATAGCATCATAATGCCACCGAGGGTGAAAATAAATCGCCAATGCCGACCTTGTTGGCGAGGCAGAGATTGCTCTGTTTCAGGCAAGGCTTCACGCGCAGCTTGCACAATAATACGCTTATTAATGTGATTCACCTGCGCCGAATACGCTCCTAATAAAGCTCGTTCACACAACAAGTTAATCAGCCTAGGGATCCCCCCTGTAAGTTGATGCACGTACTTTACAGCACCTTTGTCGAACAAGGTTTGTCGGCCCCCTGCTACCTTTAAACGGTGTTTTATATAAGCATCCACCTGAGTCAAAGCTAACGGCAATAAGTGATAGCGCGCGGTAATGCGCTGCGCAAGTTGGCGCAATTCATTGCGACGCAATAGAGTTTGCAGCTCGGGTTGACCCACAAGGATAATTTGCAGCAATTTTTTGTGGTTTGTTTCCAAGTTAGTCAGTAATCGCAATTGCTCTAACACTTGTGGAGCTAGATGTTGCGCTTCATCAATGATCAACATGGTATGACGCCCTTGCTGGTGATTATCCAGTAAGCGCGCTTTAATTAAGTCTGTCAGCACCTTCAGGGTGGCTTTTTCTGAGTCATACGAAATAGCCAATTCATCACAAATACTCGCCAGTAACTCCAGCTCAGATAAGGTTGGGTTAAGAATAAACGCAACCTGTGTAGAGTCTGGCACTTGCTCTAACATACAACGAGTGACGGTGGTTTTCCCCGTGCCCACTTCACCAGTCAGCAATACAAACCCGCCTGACTCCCCAAGCCCGTGCGTTAAATGGGCAAGCGCCTCTTTGTGACGTTCACTCAAATACAAGTATTCTGGATTCGGCGCAATAGAGAACGGCTTTTCGCTTAAGCCAAAATAGTCTTGATACACAAACAAGGTCCTTTGAGTTTGTCGCCCAGGTTAACTGCGCCGAGCAATCGCTGCGCACAGTCGTTTTTTATTATCGCGCCTATAATGACAAAAAAACGCCAGCGAGAAAACTCTGATACAATCATCACCATTAATAACAGCACAATAACGGAATGGGCATGCAAACCTACCTTGTCGGCGGCGCAGTACGAGATAAATTATTAGGCCGCAAAGTCAAAGAGTACGATTACGTTGTGGTCGGTGCAACGGTAGAGCAAATGAAGACGCTGGGCTTTACTCAAGTAGGTAAGGACTTTCCCGTTTTTTTGCACCCCAAAACCAAGGATGAGCATGCTCTGGCGCGCACAGAGCGTAAGCAGGGACAAGGGTACACCGGGTTTATTTGCGACTTTACGCCAGACATCACACTAGAGCAGGACTTAGCGCGACGCGATTTAACGGTCAATGCCATTGCTGAAGATGCTCAAGGTCAACTGATTGACCCTTGTCATGGCCAGAAGGACCTTGAGCAACGCATATTACGTCATGTCAGCCCTGCCTTTAGTGAAGACCCGCTGCGGGTGCTTCGAGTCGCACGCTTTCGCGCTCGTTACCATGAATTGGGCTTCACGATTGCTGATGAAACACTAACGCTAATGCGACAGATCGCCGCCAGTGGCGAACTTGCAAGCTTAACACCCGAGCGCGTTTGGTTAGAATGGCATAAGGCTCTGGAAGACGGCTATATCGACTGCTTCGTTGATGCGTTGTATCAGGCACAAGCTTTAACTGAATTATGCCCTGCACTCGCCACTCACTGGCCTGAGCAGCACGCTTGGCTAACCCCGCGTATTGATTACGCACGCCAGCAAAACTTAGCGGCTACTGTCCATTTCGCACTACTCATGTGTAAGCTCAGTCACGATGAACGCGCAGCCTTTTTCCAACATTTTCGCGTCCCTAATCAGTTTATTCACAGCGCTCAATTGTTGGCCCAACACCATCAGACACTGGCTCATTACGATGCTGAGATACTGCTAGAGCTATTTAATGCCATTGATTTATGGCGCCGCCCAGAGCATCTCAATCAATTACTGATAAGTTACGATGCCTACACCTTAGGCCAGTTTGATGCACAGCATCAAGTACGCCAAGCCGCGCACCATGCGCAACAAGTCAGTGCCCAAACCTATATCCAACAAGGGATCAGTGGCGCTGCAATTAAAACGGCTTTGCAGCAGGGGCGATTAGCGGCTATCCGCGAAGCTCTTGAGGGCTAAATAAAAAGGGCTAGTAGCACTAGCTATAAAGCAAAAAGGCCAGTAGCCCAACCCCTAAGATTAAGCGATAAATAACAAATGGCAGCATTCCCATGCGCTCAATGTATTTTAAAAATAGGAAGATACAGGCATAGGCGGCGACAAATGAAAGCCCTGCCCCGAGGGTCAGTGCCTGCCAATCAACTGCGGTGTCGCCTGTCGCCAACTGCACCGTTTTTATCAGTCCCATACCGCCAATAACCGGCACTGAGAGTAAAAACGAAAAGCGTGCCGCGCTTTGCTTATTTAAGCCCAAAAACAGGCCGGCGGTCATGGTAATACCTGAGCGCGAGGTGCCCGGGATCAGCGCAACAGCTTGCGCCACACCAATCAACAGAGCCGATTTCCAGTTCAGCTGATAAATATTCTTAGTTTCTTTGGCCTTAAAATCTGCCCACCACAAAACCAGACCGAAGAAAATGGTGGTAATGGCAATAACAATAGCAGCACGTAAGTGCTGTTCTATCAAGTCTTCAAATACTTGCGCCGCTAACCCAGCAGGAATGGTGGCCAGCAAAATGTACCAACCAAGGCGACTGTCATCGCTTGCGCCCTGAGAACCAAACGATTTAAACCAAGCAACAACAATATCGCCAATCTCTTTACGAAAATAAATCATCACCGCCAGCAACGAGCCGACATGCACGGCAACATCAAAAGCTAAACCTTGATCCTGCCAGCCTAAAAGCTGTGATGGCAAAATAAGGTGTGCCGAGCTGGAAATAGGTAAGAATTCAGTGAGGCCCTGTATAATGGCTAAAACGATGATCGCAAGAATGGTCATTCGAAAGCTACCTTCCATAGTTTTTGTTGAGATTTATCATAACCCTGCCAAAGCTCAGCGATGGTCGCTTGCGCAATGGGGTGGTAAAAATCCGGGGCTATTTCAAATAAAGGCCAAAGCACAAAAGCATTTTTAGTAATTTCATCTCGCGGTAGTTGCGCTGGCGTATCGCAAATCACATCGTCGTAAAAGAGTAAGTCGAGGTCCAACGTGCGTGGACTAAACTTTTTATCTGCCGGAGTACGGCCATGATCCCGTTCAATTTGCTTTAATAAAGCGCATACTTGATGCAGCGTCATATCGGTATCGACGCCGGCAACCGAGTTATAAAAGTTACTGCCATTAAAGCCGACCGCTTCACTTTCAAACACACTCGAGTGCTCTAAGGCGCCGAAATAATAGCGCAGCGCAGATAAACCTTTGCTTAAGTTTTCGTGCTTGTTGATATTAGAGCCCAAGCTAATGTAAATACGCGCCATAACTAGTGCTTACTACGGGTGATCATCACCCCCACCGTTTGTGCTTGTGGTACGGCTGCAGGCTTGCTGACTTTGATACTCACCTTATTAGTGGCAAACTCTGCTAGGATGAGTGCCGCTAACTGCTCTAGAAGTGTTTCCAGCAGCTCGACCGGTTTCGCAATACAGTGCTCGGTCACACGGCGGCTCACTTCGGCATAATCTATTGTCTGAGATAGGTCATCGCTGGCTGCCGCAGCAGCAATATCACAATCCATTTCGATGTCAAAATACAGGCTCTGTTTACATTCTTTCTCAAAGTCGTACACTCCTATTATGGTGTCGACCTTTAGTTGCGATATATAGACTTTATCCATCTCTTCGGCTCCAATGCCAGCTGGTCGGATACCTACGCGGCGTTAAACTCAGTACCCTGAGCCAGACAAACTGCTCAAATAAACAATGAGCGGCGATAATAGCCCAAAACGTACAATTAAAAAATAAGGATGACAGTGTTAGCGGCGTTAATGTGCATTTTTGCCTACCTCTTAGGCTCGGTCTCATCGGCAGTACTGATTTGTCATCTGTTTGCGTTGCCAGACCCAAGAAAAGCGGGCTCAAAAAATCCCGGTGCCACGAATGTTTATCGTTTAGGCGGCAGACTGCCTGCGGTGATGGTGCTGTGCTTTGATATTTTAAAAGGCACCATACCCGTATGGGGAGCCTACTTTATGGGCATAGATCCTATCTATTTAGGCTTGGTTGCCGTGGCCGCATGTTTAGGGCACATCTACCCACTCTTTTTTGGCTTTAAGGGCGGTAAAGCCGTGGCCACCGCCTTTGGGGCCTTACTGCCGATAGGTTTATCGCTCGGGGGATTGCTTATTCTTACTTGGGCCAGTGTCGTTGCGCTGACTCGCTATTCGTCGTTGGCTGCATTGGCAACCGTGTCGTTAGCGCCACTATACACTTGGTTGATAAAACCCTTATACACTTTGCCTGTCACGTTTTTAACCGTCGTCATTATTTTTCGCCACCGCGCAAATATGGTGCGTTTATTCAAAGGTGAAGAGCCAAAGGTTGGCGAGAAGAAAAAAGCCGAGTAACACTCGGCTAGTATTTATAAGTCGACAACCAAGCGATAACTGCTTTGGCCACTGGCCCAATACTTGCGCTCAAACGGCGTGATCGCGGTGTCGCTATGATAAGGCTCAACAGCCGTTGGGTGCCCTGCCAATTGCAATGCTCTGGCAAACTCACGAACATAAATATGCCAATTGCTGCGCAGCTCTAGACGCCCGCCTAAGGCAACAATAGTCGGAAAAATAGCAGCGCCGTGCCAGCGACGTTGGATATGCTTAGCCTTCGGCCAAGGGTTCGGATAGAGCAAGTAGTGATGACTCGGTTGCCACTGAGCTTGCTTTGCCAAGCGCCAAAAGTCATTCAAGTCTGCTTGCACTAGCAGGTACTCTCCTCCCTCATCTTGGCGGTACTGCACGTCGTGTTTGTGCAAACGATGCGCTGACTTATCAACACCAATAATCAAGGCATCAGGGTGCACTTTAGCTAAATTAGCGGTACTTTCACCAACACCACAACAGGAGTCCAAAATGATAGGTCCGTTGGCTTGTTGTACTTTATCGTTTACTTCATCAAAAGCGCGCTGAGTGTGCGCGGCTATCGGCTTTTTAAACTCAGCATTAAGGTGCTTAGTGACGATATCATCGAGCTTGTCATGGAGGCTCGGTTGGTTCGAAACAATCGCACGAGAACTTGCATCAACCATCAGTGACGTAACCCCACACCTTTGCGAATTAAAGTCAGAGCCAAGGTAAATAAGGCGGTGATAAACAGTAGCAGCACCGCAAATGATACCCAAATATTGACATCCGATACCCCTAAAAAGCCAAATCTAAAGGCATTAACCATGTAAATGATCGGGTTGATTTGCGACACTCCCTGCCAAAACTCAGGTAGCAGAGTAATGGAATAAAACACCCCGCCAAGGTAGGTCAATGGTGTGAGCACAAAGGTCGGGATGATACTGATGTCATCGAAACTATTGGCATAAACCGCGTTAATCAATCCACCTAGAGCGAATACTGCTGAGGTCAGAATAACCGTGGCGATAATCACAAATATATTATGAATTTGGATATCGACAAAAAACAGCGACACTAAGGTCACCATTAACCCCACGAGCATGCCACGAGCCATACCCCCACCCATGTACCCCAATACAATAATGTAATTCGGTACAGGGGCCACCAGCAGCTCTTCAATACTTTTTTGAAACTTAGTAGAGTAAAAACTAGAGGCCACATTCGAGTAGGAGTTGGTGATCACCGACATCATAATAAGCCCAGGGACGATAAACTCCATGTAGGTAAAGCCGCCCATTTCGCCAATACGCGAGCCAATTAAACTGCCAAAGATAACGAAGTACAGGGTCATGGTAATCGCGGGAGGCACAAGGGTTTGCACCCAGATACGCAAAAAGCGAATACACTCTTTAATCCAAATACTTTTTAGCGCTACGCCATACTTCAACATTAAGACTGTCCTCGCTCTTGATTCAACAAACCCACAAACAATTCTTCCAGGCGGTTAGCCTTATTGCGCATACTCAATACCGTGTTGCCTTGTGCGGTTAAAGCATTAAAGACCTCATTCAAACCTTGTGATTTCGCCACTTCCACCTCAACGGTGTGCTCATCGCTCAGGGTGAATTCGTAGCCAGGCAAGCTCACCGGCTTAGCCGGTTGTTGCAAATCGAGAATAAAGGTTTCTTTGTCCAACTTAGCTAGCAACGCTTTAATCGTGGTGTGCTCAACAATAATGCCTTGGTCGATAATAGCGATGTTTTTACACAGCAACTCCGCCTCTTCAAGGTAATGAGTGGTTAGGATAATAGTCACCCCTTGGCGGTTAATTTCGCGCAAAAAATCCCACATTGAGCGTCGTAGTTCGATATCAACCCCGGCCGTTGGCTCATCCAAGATAAGCAACTTGGGCTCGTGCATTAACGCCCGTGCAATCATTAATCGGCGTTTCATCCCGCCGGAGAGGCTGCGTGCTTGTTTGTCTTTTTTATCCAGCAAGCCTAATTGCTTTAGGTACTTATCTGCACGTTTATGGGCTTCGCCGCGCGGCACACCATAATAGCCCGCTTGGTTCACCAGGATTTGTTGCAGGGTTTCAAACTGACTGAAGTTGAACTCTTGTGGTACTAAGCCCAACTCTGACTTCGCCGCCTCTAAGTCAGTATCAATGTTGTGGCCAAATACTTCGACTTTACCTGAGGTTTTGTTCACTAACGATGAAATCACCCCGATGGTGGTCGACTTACCGGCACCATTGGGGCCTAACAAAGCAAAAAAGTCGCCTTGCTGTACTTGCAGGTCGATCCCTTTCACTGCTTGTACGCCATTTTTATAGGTTTTGGTGAGTCCTTCAATATTCAATGCCACTGTCATTTACTTTTGCTCTCCATAACCCCAACGTGAGGTCAATTGTTGTTCGATTCCGAGGTGGTCGAGGATCCGCGCCACCATAAAGTCCACCAACTCAGCAATACTCTGCGGTTGATGATAAAAGCCCGGCGCCGCCGGCATAATAGTGACTCCTAAGCGCGATAGCTTGAGCATATTCTCAAGATGAATTTCATTAAAAGGCGTTTCTCGGGGCACTAAAATTAACTGTCCGCGTTCTTTGATGACCACATCCGCAGCGCGCTCAAGGAGATTATCCGAGGCACCAACGGCAATGGCGGATACTGCACCAGCGCTGCATGGGCACACCACCATTTTTTTCGGTGCAGCCGAGCCCGAAGCCACAGGACTAAACCAGTTGTCTTTGCCAAACACCTGCAGTTGTTCGGATTCGGCGCCAAAGCGCTCGCTCAACTGTGCCGTGGCTTTTTGCTCATTCGCAGAGAGTTTGATGTTCGATTCGGTGTCCAGCACCACCCGCGCCGCACTGGAAATTAACACAAACACCTGGTGCCCTTGCTGAAGTAACACTTCGAGCAAACGCAAACCATAGGGAGCGCCCGAGGCACCACTAAAGGCTAAGGTGATTGGTTCTTTGAATTGGCTCATACCTTTTCCTTATTCGCTAAGGCATCAAGTAAACGTTGGTGAATGCCGCCAAAGCCGCCATTACTCATGACCAATATATGGCTGTTCGGCGCGGCTTCGGCAATGATGTTCTCTACGAGCGCATCAATATCGTGTTCACAGTGCGCGCCCGCTTTGTCAGCTTGCTCTGTCAATGACCACCCCAGACCGGGGGGCTGGTATAAAAAACAGCTATCAGCTGCCTGCAATGACGCCATCAGGGTGTCTTTATGCACGCCCATTTTCATGGTGTTGGAGCGCGGCTCCAGCACTGCAATAATACGCTCATCGCCTACCTTAGCACGAAGCCCGGCCAAGGTAGTGGCGATTGCGGTAGGGTGATGGGCAAAATCGTCATAAACGGTGACCCCCGCTACTTGGCCCTTCAATTCCATCCGCCGTTTTGGCGATTGAAACTGCCCTAGTGCAGCAATACTGGTTGCCACCGCAACCCCAGCGTGACGCGCGGCAGCGATCGCCATCAAAGCGTTATTCACGTTGTGCTCGCCAATTGCCTGCCAGTTTACGCAGCCTTGCACTTCACCCTGATAAAGTACGTCGAAGGCACTGCCATCGGCGCTACGCAGACGATAATGCCACTGCTGTGGGGCCAGTACTTCATATTCGCTCCAACAGCCTCGGTCGATCACTTCTGCCAAGGCGTTATCCTGTTGCGGATAAATCACCTTGCCGCTGCCTGGTAAGGTGCGCATCAGGTGATGAAACTGGGTTTGTATTGCCGCTAAGTCTGGAAATATATCGGCGTGATCAAACTCTAAGTTGTTTAATACTAAGGTCCGTGGCAGATAGTGGACAAACTTGCTGCGCTTATCAAAAAATGCGGTATCGTACTCATCCGCCTCAATAACAAAAAAAGGCGTCTCACCGAGGCGTGCCGACACGCCAAAGTTTTGCACCACTCCACCAATGAGAAAGCCCGGCTTGAGCCCTGCGTACTCCAGTATCCAAGCTAACATACTCGCCGTGGTGGTTTTACCATGAGTGCCGGCCACAGCAAGCACCCAACTGTCGCGTAGTAGGTGCTCCTTTAACCACTCAGGGCCGGAGGTATAGCGCAAGCCTTTATCTAATACATACTCGACACAAGGATTGCCGCGACTCATAGCATTGCCAATGATAACCACATCGGGAGCAGGATTAAGTTGGCTCGGATCATAGCCCTGTACGAGTTCAATCCCCAGCTGCTCCAGTTGAGTGCTCATGGGCGGGTAAACATTTTCATCAGAGCCGGTTACCTGATGCCCTAAAGCCTTGGCAATAGCGGCGATACCGCCCATAAAGGTGCCGCAAATGCCGAGAATATGTATGTGCATAGAATTTTCCATTGGCGAAAAGAAAGCCGCTCAGCACCTTAGTCATACTGAGCGGCTCTATATGATGCCAAAATAACTTAGATAGGTGAACCCGGCGGCATAGGTAAAGGTTTAAAGCTTTGCGGCCACTGACCGCGCTCTAGGAATTGGTTAATGGCATCGGCCAAGTGTTGTTTAAAGGCACTTTCGCCGCTACTCACGCTGCCCAGCAGCTTATCTTGTTGATAGTCATCGGCAATTTGCCGTAAGTAGTACTTGAATTGAGCTTGTACTTCAGGCGCCACTTTGTCGCTACTGACTAAATTAACAAAATGCTGAGCACTCAACCACTGAATGCGATGTTGCACTTTCGCCGCCATCGCGCTGGGATGCTCATTATCAAAAATGCGGGCAACAAACTGCTCAAGTAAGTTATCGAGCCCAAACGCTTGCTCGCTACGGGCCCCTTGTTGGGCAAGGCGATTCAGACGTTCAGGGTGAAACAACAGTGCTAACGTATGATTTGCCGCCACCTCAGGAAGCGCCATGGCATCAAGGGTGATCCCGGTACGCCCTTTTACACTTTCACGGGTTGGGTATTCGCCATAAGCTTTCGGTGGGATCAACGCCACCACACTCTCGGGTAACACTAACTGCTGCGCATCGAGAGTTGCCAATAGCGCTTGAAACGCACTTTGTTGGCGCTCTCGAGCAACGACTTGGGTTCCTTGCACCGGTTGCGCACTGCGCACTTCATAACTGTAATCAACGCCCCCGACTAACTTCACCGCCGCCTCAACTTGATAGCGGTGAAATAGATACAAGGGCACTAGCACTTCCTCCAGCTGCGATAAGGAGGTGCCCGCTTTGACATTCTCGATACCAAATCGCGCCAGTGCCTGTTTGCGCACTTGCATCACACGTTGTAGCTCAGCGGCAGGGTCTTCACCATTATCCCATAGGTGACCGCTCGGGTGGGCGCCGCCTTGAGCTCGGGCATCGCGATCAGAGATAAACTCTAATCCCAATTCACGATTTTGCGCCAAAATAGCATGCAACTGCTCGCCTTCGTCTTGGCCACGAAAATCACTGTAGCCATATTTGATTACTTGCTCATCCCACAGCCCCATGCCTTTGGCATAACCCTTAGTGGTATCTAACTGACCTTGCTGATTGAGCGCCACTAATGGGTGCGGATAATCCATGACCGAGGCTCGGGCACGGCTTGATGCGGCGAAGTTATGAGCGATCCCTAAGGTGTGGCCTATCTCATGCGCACTGAGTTGACGGATGCGATCGAGCGCCATGGCTTGTAGCTTATCGGTCACCTCATCACCCTTTTTATAGGGGGCAGCCAAGGCTTCGGCTATTAAAATGTCTTGGCGTACACGCAGCGATCCCAAGGTTACATGACCTTTGATAATCTCTCCGGTACGCGGGTCAATCACTGAGCCACCATAAGACCAGCCCCTCGTGGCGCGGTGGACCCACTGAATCACGTTATAGCGTACATCCATGGGGTCGGCATGCTCAGGCAGCATTTTCACTTGGAAGGCATTTTTGTAGCCCGCCTTTTCAAAGGCAGTGTTCCACCACTTGGCACCATCGAGTAATGCTGTGCGCACCGGCTCAGGCACCCCGGGGTCAAGGTAGTAAACGATCGGCTTAACAGCTTCACTCAGTGCTTTATTCGGGTGTTTTTTCTCCAGTCGATGGCGCGGGATATAGCGCACATACATGCTCTCCCCCAGTGGCGCCGAATAGTCTTTATGCTCGATACTCCAATAACCCGACTGCGGGTGAAACTCGCGCGGTTGATAATTGTCGTCTGGCAATGCAATCAATGAATGATGCATATGCACCGTCAGCGCATAAGGGTCGGCACTGACTTGCTTTACGTATTCACCAGGCTTAGTGCCACTAAACGTTAGCACCGCTTCCAACTCGGTATTGTTCACAAAAGACTTACTGCGCGGCATATGCACGGCGCTACGTGAGGTATCTAAGTTAAAGTGACCTTGCTTGCGCGCCGCTAAAGTGCGGCTCACGCCATGTACATCACTCAGCAGGTAGGGAGTATAATCAATCACCACCCGAGTATCGGTGAGCGCTTTAATTTCAAACCCGTGGAGAATGCTTGAGGCGAACGCTTCACGCACGCTTTGCTGTTCCGCCTGATTACTGCTAGAGGCTCGATAATAGCTATTAACGGCACGTAACATTACCTTGTTACCCATGCGCTCAAACTGCGCCAAGTAGGTATTGCCCAACTGGCCGCGATCTAAACCAATATCGTTCGAACCGACACCATAAGGTAAGCTTTGTTGCAGCAAAAACGGCTGTTTAAGTTTATCTACTTCCAAGTACAGTTTGCCTTCATCATTGGCATAGTAAAACGTGAAATAACCAGGATACTTGCTCATATTTTGCGTAAACTGGCTGATAGACTTAATTGCTGCGTGCGCTTGGGTTATCATAGGCAGCAACAAGAGGAACAGTGCGATTCGTAGTATCTGCGGTTTCACCATGGTTCTCACTTTGTTATTGGTATCGTTTGTAGAGTGTAGAAATTATCGCCATTGAGTATATCCGCTCGGCGCCAATCTACAACCGCAACACGATAAATAAACAGCGTATTCTGAGCGGTACTCTCTCACATTTTCAGCCGCTTAGGCCCAACAGACTAAGGAACAAAACAGCATGCGCAGACTCCCTCCGGTATTGCTAGAAGACGGTTGCCCACGCGATCTTATCTCCCTTATTCGCACCATTTTGGCCGCGTGTAAGGAGATCTCTTTCCGAGTCAGTCAAGGTGCTCTTTCTGGCGTACTTGGCTCCACCTTAGATGAGAATATTCAAGGTGAAACACAAAAGAAACTAGACGTGTTATCGAACCAACTCCTCAAAGATATCTTGTTGGAGTCAGGTTACGTTAAAGCCATCGCCTCTGAAGAGGAAGAAGGGACCGTAGCTGGTAACCCTGAGGCCGACTACATTGTTGCCTTTGACCCGCTTGATGGTTCTTCTAATACCGATATTAATTCCCTAGTGGGCACTATTTTCTCGGTGATGCGCGTACCTAAAGAAGCCGATGCCAGCGATCCAGCCATTTTCCTACAAAAAGGTGAGCAACAGGTCGCGGCGGGTTATGTTTTATATGGTCCATCAACAATGCTGGCGCTCACCACTGGTAAAGGCACTCGCCTTTTCACCTTAGATAGAACCCACGGCAGCTTCTTGCTAACGCAAGATTTTGCTTCAGTGCCAGCACAGACCCAAGAATTCGCAATTAATGCCTCTAACCAACGGCATTGGCAAGCGCCGATGCAGCAATACATCGCCGATTTACTTGCCGGTAAGAGCGGCCCTCGTGGCAAAAACTTTAATATGCGCTGGATAGCCGCCATGGTCGGCGATGTCCATCGCGTGCTCTGTCGTGGCGGCCTGTTTACCTACCCGGCCGATACTAAAAACCCCGACAAGCCTTATAAACTGCGCCTCCTTTATGAAGCCAACCCGATGGCTATGCTAATTGAACAAGCTGGAGGTTTGGCAAGTACGGGCGAGCAGCGGATTATGGAAGTAGACCCGCAGCAAATTCACCAGCGTGTCGCGGTGATTCTCGGCTCGAAAGAGGAAGTAGAAACCTGTTTAAGCTATCACCAATAACATAAAGGCACCCTTGGGTGCCTTTTTTACTTGTCTATTGGTAAATCATGGCGGGCGCCCCATTCACTCCAGGAGCCGTCATATACTTGTAGATTCCGATAACCACATTCGTAAGCAGCTAGCGCCAAGATGCAAGCGGTGATCCCGGAACCACAGCTAAATTGTAACTGCTGCACATCTGGGGCAACCAAGTCATTAAAGCACTGCTGCAATGCCGCAACGTCTAATAAGGCGCCGTCTTTAATTAACCGCGCATACGGCAAATTAGCGGAGTGCGGAATGTGTCCGCTGCGCATGCCTTCACGGGGCTCTTCAGCAGTGCCATCAAAGCGTGGCGCCGGGCGTGCATCCAATAATAAAGTGTGGCGTTGGTCTATACTCGTGAGCACTTGCTCAGCATCAATAAAGTAGCCTGCTCGTGGCTGCGCCACAAAGTTACCTTGGGCTTGAGGCTCACTCCAACCTTGTTGCACCGGTAACTCAGCACTGCGCCAAGCAGGTAGGCCTGCGCGTAATACTTTAACATTATCAAAGCCAAAGGCTTTGAACATCCACCACGCTCGTGCGGCGCTAAACAACCCCTGATCGTCATAAACAACAACTTCGGAGTCGATATTGACGCCAGCAATGCGCATTTCATGCTCGAATTGCTCGGCGCTGCATAGCATATTTGGCCAAGGGCTGTTGTGATCCGCCAACGCCGATTTTATATCAAATCGTCGAGCACCTCGGATCACCGCCGCTGGCGAGTAACCACCCGACTTACCCGGCAACACCATACCGGCATCGAAAATTATCAACTCGGGCTTATCTAGCTTTGATGCCAATTCAGCCACTGATATCTGTTGTTCCATGTCGATAGCACCTTTTGCGCTTGCAAGTGGACTTTGACGTTAGCAGAACTCTGGCTGGCGCACCACCTCAATTATCTCTGTGGTAGAAATAGAGGGAGTACGGGGTAAGTAGACGACCTCACATACCTCTTTGAGGTCATCGAACTTACCTTGCCAATCATCGCCCATCACTAGCATGTCCGCATTGTAGGTTTCAATATAATGGCGCTTGAGTTCTAAAGACTGCTCTAAGAACACATCGGATACACACTTTAACGCGGCAATGATATTCATACGGTCTGCTTGCGCATAGACCGGAGCGCGGCCTTTTTTCCGTACATTAAGGGCATCGGAAGATACCCCCACTATCAGTTCATCGCCAAGCGCTGCGGCACGTTCTAGGATATTGACATGGCCGACATGGAATACATCAAAAGTACCGAACGTTATTATTTTAGTTGTCATATAGGTAGCTTACTATTCTCTTCGCACTGTTGCCGTCAAGCCTCCCTGCTAGGCGTTCTATCGTGGTTTGGTTTTGTTGGTTATGAAATTTTTGTGGCTGATGTAACGCCTCTTCAATGGCCCTTATCACATCAGAAGGGCTATCTGCTTTAAAGCACAGCGGCTCAAAGTAGGAGATATCATCGTCTAAACGCGCTTTAAAGCGGTACGCAAAAGGCCCTCGGTAAGACCATCTGAGCTTGTAGAAGTTGCACCACACTACCGGCTTACCCAACGCAAAGAACTCAAAAATAGCCGACGACGCATCCGACACCAAGACATCAGCGAGCGCCATAAAAGGGACTAAATTAAACTCTTCAAGTTGACTCACATACACATGCTCATACTGCTGCCATCGCTGTAATAAGCGTTGGTGCTTTTGATATTTGTCTTTTGTTTGCGAAAAATAATGCGGCTTAATAATTACATTGCAGTGTGTCAGGTTTGCCAGCCAGTTTTTAGGCAGCCGCTCCAGCGAGCTTGGATAAAAAGTCGGAGCGTAAAGTACCGTGGGCTTGCTGGCATCAAGGCCAAAGTCTTCATGGCTTGGTAACGGATACTGCGGTTGACTCAATAATGGGTCTAACTTGGCGTATCCAGTGTCAACAAACGTCGAGTCTGGATAAAGTGTGTGTAAGCGGGTCAAACGGTGTTGACCTTCAACAAAGCGCACTGAAGTTGCATTGTTCGAGGCATCATAGTAACACGCCTTGGGGCCAATGCCGTGCTGCATCAACGCCGTTTTTACTATGCTATTTAGCTCTGCAATAGCCGCGAAAGCCTTACCAAATATAACCCAATCAGCGCCGCATTGACGATAAAACGCGACCGCTTGTGATTCACTTTGCAGCCAATGCGCATTTAAATCATGGGCCTTTATTGCATATTCTGCGGCCGCATTGAGCGCCGTGTCTTCTTGCTTATAAAGCACCACCACGGTCTGTGCACCACGTTGATTAAGCTCATCGATAACAGGTAAATATTGAGGCAAGTAGTACAAGTGTAAAACGTCGAAAAAAACCTTCATACAACGGTGCAAAGCGGAAAAAACATTCGCCCATCATACTAAAAAACCGAATTGTTTGCCTAATTGTACCCTGACTACCTATAAAAATGCCGCCAATATCGTTGTGGCGGCATACTTCGTGACCCGAATAGGACTAATCGATAAGCTGATATTGCTCCTTGAGCACCGCTATAATTTCACTGCGCGGGTCGGTAGGAATTTGCAGTGGCTCGCCAATGATTTTACTAGCAATGCCAACGTAAGTGTCAGACACTTGCATCATTACTTCAACCGGCAACTTATAGTCTTGGGCGAGTTGCTCACGCTCAGCCATGCGCTCTTTATTTAGCAACACATCGCTGTCGGGTACATTATTGATAAGCAGCTGGCGAAACCCCTCTTTGGAGTTTTCAATGATTTTACCATCGCGGTATGCGGGACCATCCCAAATACGTGAAGAGTCTGGCGTACCCACCTCATCAATGTAGATTAACTGCTCATTGCCCTGCATGTCTTCGACGTAACCGAATTCGAATTTGGTATCGACAAAGATTTGATCTAACTTCGCCAGCTCAGCGCTGATAACATTAAATCCTTGCACCAATAAGTGCTCATATTTTGCCACATCAGCTGCTGAGCTAAAGTTGAATGCATCTAGGTTATCGGTGATGTTTTTGCGCGTGATGTTTACATCATCCACGGCTGGCACGTCATCTAGCCCTTCAATAATGCCCTTGGTCGATGGTGTTATCAGCACTTCATCTAACTTTTGATTCGCGGTTAGCCCCTCAGGTAGGTCGATGCCGCAGAAAGAGCGGATGCCTTTGGCGTAATCACGCCACATGCTACCAGTGATATATTGACGAGCGATGGCTTCCACTTTTACTGTTTTGGCTTTACGCACAATCCATACGTATGGGTGTGGAATATCCACAATATGGTTGCCAGCAAGTCCGGCGGCATCAAATTGTTTAAACCAGTGCGCAGCCACTGCATTCAGCGCAATGCCCTTGCCTGGAATGCCGTTTAAGCCCTGCTCACCTTGCCAAATACAATCAAACGCCGAGATCCGATCGGAGATAACCATAATTGCCAACTCGGTCCCCTGTGGCACCGCATACCCTTTTTCTGCAATTAAGCGAGCACTGTCTTGCTCGGTTAACCAGTAAACGGAACGCACTTTGCCGCTGTGCACCGGACCTTGAGTGCGAATAGGTAGATCATCGTTTACATCTAAGACTTTGTAGTTGCTCATGGTTACTCCAAACAAGGGCTAATTTCGATACACCGACCGAGGCTGTGAGCGCGCTATGATAGTTCAGCTGGCAGCGAAGATAAAGATAATCGCCGCAACAAAGCGGACTTTTGTCCTATCTTTTTTATTCTCGACACTGGATAGCCCTTGTACCTGTCATTTAAAGTTAATATTGCGGTAAACTAAACAACATCTTTTTGCTATAGGGGCACGGCGGTGGACTTATCGAGCAGCACTCAGGGCAAGCGATACCTTATGTATATTTCGCAAAATTACTCCTATGCGATTTTACGCCCTTTACAACAAGTTATTCGCGCTCACGGCGGCGAAGTAAAGTGGTTTTTACAAGGCGATGAAGTTAACCCTGATTTCCTAGCTGCGGACGAATCTCAGTTATTAACCGTTGATGCAATTCGCCAGTGGCGGCCTCACGCAGCCTTTGCACCAGCGAATATCATGCCCACCTTTTTTCCTGGTAAGAAGGTCGCTGTGTTTCATGGCTTTGACGCGGGCAAGTTAAATAGTCGCGGCAAGAACGACCATTTCACCATTCGTGGTTGCTTTGATTTGTATTGTACTCAAGGCCCAAATACCACTGAGCCCTTTACCCAGTTAGCCCAGCAACATGGTTTTTTTCGTGTGCGTGAAACGGGTTGGTCAATGCTCGACCCACTGTTTAGCCCCACACCAAATAACCTCTATAGCAGTGCTGACTCGCGCCCGACTTTATTGATTTGCTCAACCTTTTCCAAGCGCTTGTCACTGGCCCCAGTGTTGGTTGAGCACATTAAAGAGCTCCGCGATAGCGGTAAATACCGTATTTTAGTGCAGTTCCACCCGAAGATGAGTGCCGATATCGTGGCGCAATATAAAGCCATGCAAAATGATAGTCTCAGCTTTGTTGAAACCGACAATGTCATTCCCCTGTTGCAAGCAGCGGACGTAATGCTCTGTGATACCTCTTCGATTTTGCTAATGTTTTTATTGCTGCGTCGCCCGGTGGTTACTTTTAATAATCAAGCCCCTGCAGCGCACCTTCTCAATGTAACCGATGCGACGCAGGTTGAAGCGGTAATAGACCAAGCGCTGACCCGACCGCCTGAGTTAATGGCTAATATCGAGTCTTTCTGCCAGCAACTGCATCCCTATCAAGATGGTCGCTCGAGTGAGCGGGTATTGGCGGCGACCAATGATTTAATTATCAGTGACGGCGCTGAGCTAAAGGCCAAGCCCCTTAATTTGCTACGCCAGTTTAAGATGCGTAAAAAATTGGCATATTGGCGTTGGTAACGGGCCATTGATCGCATTGCGCTGGCCCTAAAACATGACTGTGATACAGTAACAACAATTGCAAGTCAGCGGTATTGAACGTGATGATTGAAATAGAAAAGCTATGGTTTTCTTGGCATGGTGAAAAGCACACACCCACTCTAGCAATAGACTCGTTGCACATAAAAAAAGGTGAGCATGTTTTTTTACACGGCCCCAGCGGCACCGGTAAATCAACGCTACTGTCGTTACTGGCGGGGATCCAAACCCCGCAACGCGGGCACATTCGCATTGCCGATACCAATCTCAGCGCCCTGAGCAGCGCCAAACGCGATCAGTTTCGTGCCGATCACCTTGGCTATATTTTTCAAAACTTTAATTTACTGCCCTACCTTAGCCCTATCGACAATGTCACCTTAGCCTTGGCTTTTTCCGCTGTTCGCCGCCAACGAGCGCAACGCGCCGGTATGGCAATGAACGAACTGGCAGCCACCTTGCTCACTCAGCTCGGTTTAGATGCTAGCCACCATCATCAAGCGGTTAATACCTTGAGTATCGGTCAGCAGCAACGCGTAGGCGCAGCGCGAGCGGTCATTGGTGAGCCCGAAGTGATCATCGCCGATGAACCCACCTCCGCCCTTGATGAGGACAACCGCAAGGCGTTTATCGAGTTGCTGTTCGAGCAAACCGACAAGACCGGCGCCACGGTGGTGTTTGTGAGCCATGAAAAGTCCCTCGCGCCGCTGTTCTCCAAGGTGGTGAGCCTAAGTGAAGTTAATCAGCTTGCAGGAGTGGCGTCATGATTTTGCTAAAACTCGCCAGCAAAAGCTTATTCAATCGTAAGGCCAGCGTATTACTCAGTGTCTTGACCATTGCCATTAGCGTTATGATGCTGTTGAGTATTGAACGAGTGCGCGTGGATGCCAAATCAAGCTTCGCCAATACCATCTCGGGCACCGACTTGATTGTTGGCGCACGTACCGGCGATATCCAACTATTGCTAGCTTCAGTATTTCGTATCGGCCATATGAACAATGGCGTTAGCTGGCAAAGCTATCAAGCCATTAGTAGTAAGCGCGGCGTTGCTTGGAGTATTCCACTGTCGCTCGGTGATGCCCACAAAGGCTTTGCGGTAATCGGCACCGACTTAAGTTATTTTGAGCACTTTCGCTATGCTAAAAAGCAGCCCTTGCGCTTTGCCCAAGGCCACGCTTTTGCCGGCGTAAGCGATGTGGTACTTGGCGCTGACGTTGCTCGCTCATTGGACTATCAACTTGGCGACAACATTGTTGTTGCTCATGGCATGGGCAACACCAGCTTCCAACAACATGATGATAACCCCCTGACCATCGTTGGTATATTGGCGCCGACTGGCACCCCAGTCGATAAGTCGGTGCATGTGCCGTTAAAAGCAATTGAGCTGATGCATGGCAGCGCTCAAGCCGACTCGCACGAGCACGAGCACGAGCACGAGCACGAGCACGATGAGCATACAACTCACCCAAGCGAACACCACGAACATGGCCAGCACCATGAGCAAAAACACACACCGCACCAAGATTTAGTCGGTACACCAAAACAGATTAGTGCCTTTTTACTTGGCTTCGACAGCCCACTATACAGCTTACAAGTACGTCACAATATCAACCAATATCAGGCTGAGCCATTAATGGCGATTATGCCCACCGTAACCCTGAGTCAACTTTGGGAAATGCTTGCCATAGTGGAAAAAATCTTGCTGTTGTTTTCCTTGGTGGTGGTCAGTGTCAGCCTGCTAGGGATGCTTACCACCTTGCTGGCAAACCTGTCGCAACGGCGCCGGGAGCTCGCTATTTTACGTTCTGTGGGCGCCAAACCGTGGCATATTTTTTCCTTAATGAGTATAGAAGCCGTGCTGATCAGCGTTATTGGTACCGCCTTGGGGTGTGGCTTATTTTACGCGGCCATGTGGGCCAGTCAGTCTTTACTGCAAGCTCATGCCGGCATTAGCTTGAGTATCACTCCTTTGTCAGGCTATGAACTGAGCTTAGTCGCAGGTATCATTATCGCTGGCTGGATTGTCGGTATACTGCCGGCAGCACGCGCTTATTTCTACTCGCTAAACGATGGTATGAGCATTAAAACCTAGGATATTTATGAAGTTTATTTACGCAAGTTTGGTGCTTTTGAGCACCGCGTTGACAGGCTCGGCAATGGCCAATGAGCCCCTGGAGATTTTTTGGGAAGACCTGGTGCCAGAAGGTCATGTTGCCGTCGATACACGCAATAGTTCATCAAGCCACGAAGGCAGTGAGCAAAACTGGGTGCAGCCAAATTTAGATGCCCCAGTGGTACAAAAATACAATGGCAAAACCGTAAGCCTTCCCGGCTTTGTGGTGCCTTTGGAGGGAGACAACGAGTCCATAACTGAGTTTCTCTTAGTGCCTTATTTCGGCGCGTGTATCCATGTGCCGCCACCACCACCGAATCAAATTGTACATGTGACCATGAAAAATGGTGTGCCGATCGATAGCCTCTATGACGCGATAGTAGTGACCGGGGTCATGCAGGCTGATAGCTGGAGCGGTGAAATCGCAAAAACCGGCTACAAAATAGCAGGCGTCGGTGTTGCCCCGTTCGAGCTATAGCAAAATCAATTGGCCAAGGACACCCCTTGGCCGCCCACCTCAGCGCTGACACTTTTTACAGTAAACCGTTGAGCGCCCGCCTAAACGTATTTCCGTCAGCGTAGTCGCACAACTTGTACAAGGCTCCCCTTTACGGCCATAGACCAACAATTGCTGCGCAAAGTAACCGGGTTTACCATCGCTTTGGGAGAAATCTTTTAATGTCGTGCCCCCCTGCTCAATCGCCGCCGCTAGGGTCGCCTTTATTAACGGTGTGAGCTTTTGATAGCGTGCAAGACTGACTTTCCCAGCTTCGCGTTTAGGGTGAATCCCCGCTTTGAACAAAGATTCATTGGCATAGATATTACCGACCCCAACCACCACCTGGTTATCCATAATAAATTGCTTAATGGGTTGCTTTTTATTACGAGAGCGCGCAAATAGCCACTGCGCATCAAAATCAGCGGTTAGTGGCTCTGGCCCTAATTTTTGGAATACCGAGTGCACACTGTCCAGTGGCTGCCACAAACACGCGCCGAAGCGGCGCGAGTCATTAAGGCGCAAACTCAGGCCGTTCGCAAACTGAAACTCAATATGATCGTGTTTTTTTAACGCCGTGTTGCTATCAACAACCCGCAAATGCCCGGACATACCTAGGTGTAAAATCACCGCTCCCTCATCGCAGTGCAGCAGCAAATATTTTGCACGACGGCTTACCTGAGTAATGACGTTACCTGCTAGGGCATAGACCTGTTCGCTCACCGGCCAACGCAGTTGCGGTTGATGAACATTTACTTGGGTAATGGTTTGCCCCTCAATATGGGGGGCAATGCCTAAACGGCTTACCTCGACTTCGGGAAGCTCAGGCATAAGTTAGTTACTCGCTAATTGTATAAATAGCTGCTGCGCTTGATGTGTCGTTAAGCTATACCAGCGCTGCTGTTGCTTGTTAAATAATCGATAGTGCTGCTGGTCTTTATAGAGCACATAAACATAGGGGGTTGGCTCTCCTGCAAGCGTTAAGGTTGCGGCTAAAAGAGGCGCTCCGCCAAGCGGCTCAGCTAACGGCGCTCTTTGTTGTTGCCAAGCGCGAACATTGGCTTCTAGCGTTTGAATATCAGCGCTTGGTTGCGCCGCATCGCTGTCCTGTTGCATACGCCAGCTGGTGCCAATACGTTCAATTTTTATGCCGGGATATTCTAAAGTAAGAATATAACTCTGCGCTGGTAACAAGGGTTGCGGCCCTTTAGGTTCATCATCGCCACCAAGCCTATGATGTAACCCATTGAACACAAAGATCATAATCAACATGGCGAAAATTATTAAGTTATTCCACCCTTTGCGCGAAAGTTTAATTGCAGCCATGGTTTATGCCCTATAGAAATTAATCCTCCCAGTGTAACCAAAAAGTCGTGCCCAAGCAGCCCATTTGCCGCTACCGCAGAGCTAAAAATTATTGCTACAATAACGGCAAAATATTTAGGAGAGTCGATATGGCAATGTATGTAGTGGGACACAAAATCCCTGATTCTGATTCGATCTGCGGTGCAATTGCACTGGCGTACTTAAAAAATCAAATTGGTGAAGAGGCGATCCCTACGCGTTTAGGCGAGGTATCACCGGAAACCCAGTTCATCCTTGACCGTTTTGGCTTCGAAGCGCCAGAACTGAAAATGAGCTACGCTGGGGAAGAGGTGTATATTGTTGACCACACCGAGAAAACTCAAGCCCCTGATGATATTGACCAGGCGACTGTAGTCGGCGTGGTCGATCACCACAAACTGGGCGATTTAACCACATCCACACCGCTTGAATGTTGGATTCGCCCGGTCGGCTGCTCAAACACCATCATTAAAATGATGTATGACTTCTACGGCGTCGATATTCCAAAAGATATCGCCGGTTTGATGATGTGCGCTATTTTAAGTGACACGGTGATTTTCAAGTCACCGACTTGCACCACCGCCGATATCAAGTGTGTTGAGGCTCTTGCAGAGATCGCTGGTGTTGACGATGCCAAAGAGCTCGGCATGGAAATGTTCAAGGTTAAATCAGCCGTTGAAGGCACGCCAGTGCGTGATTTGGTCATGCGTGACTTTAAAGACTTCAATATGAATGGCAACCTAGTGGGCATCGGTCAGTTAGAGGTTATCGACCTGGCGGTATTTGACAACATAAAAGCCGAATTACATGCTGATCTTGCTAAGCTTAAAGAAGAGGGCAGCCGCCACAGTGTGCTGTTGTTGCTCACCGACATCATGAACGAAGGCTCGCAAATGCTAATCGCTTCTGCTGACGAAGGCATCATCGAAAGAGCCTACGGCGAACAAGTGGCTGACTCTCAGGTATGGTTAGACGGCGTACTTAGTCGCAAAAAGCAGGTAGTGCCACCGCTGCAAGACGCATTTGCAGGTTAATCCCCGCTTTTTAGTATGTTAAGCCAGCAACCTCGCTGGCTTTTTTATTGCCCACAACAAGGGCACTGCGGGTCTTTCTGCAATTGTATTGCCCTATGGCGCAAAGTCTCGCCATCAACACAGTGCAACACGGCCGCTCCATTGCCCTTAAGCAAATAGTTAATGGCAAGCATGGCCTGTTGTGCACCGACAATGCCCAGCAAGGGCGAAATCACCCCGAGTGTGGCGCAATTAGCGGTGGGGTTATCGCTGTGCGGCGGAAACAGACAGGCATAACAGGGAGAGGTGCTATCGCCAAAGTCGAACAACGCAAGGTGCCCTTGGTGTCCCACCGCAGCGCCGCTAATTAGCGGCACCTGCGCCTTTTTGCAGGTTTTATTGAGCAGATAACGGGTTGCAAAGTTATCACTGCAATCAAGCACTAAATCACACCCCGACAACGCCGTGCTTAAAGTATGTGCGCTCGCCCGTTGGCACAGTGGCTCTAGGGTTATGTCGCTATTTAAGCTGGCTAACACTTTATTCGCCGCCTTCGTTTTAGCTTGCCCGAGATGATTAAGCTTGAACAAAATTTGCCGCTGGAGGTTAGATAGCTCGACCTCATCATCGTCCATAAACCGCACTCTGCCCACGCCGCTGGCGGCAAGGTAAAGCAGCGCGGGGCTGCCTAAGCCGCCGCAACCGACCACCAGCACGGTGGCTTGCTTTAGGCGCAACTGCCCCGCCTCGCCAACATCATCAAGCAATAACTGCCGAGCGTAACGGATACGTTCTTTGTTACTGAGCGCGTCACTGTTCACTGCGCCCGTCCTTGATTGCTTGCTGTAACTGCGCAATCGCCTGTGTAGGATGCGCTGCTTCGGTTATCGCCCGAACCACGGCGACACTGCCGACACCGGTATTGACCACCTCAGCGATACGCGTCAAATCTATGCCACCAATGGCCACCGTGGGGTAATAAGCTTGCATCAATGGTACAAAGTGACGCAGCTTCTGCAGGCCCTGAATTTGCCCGGTCATATCCTTGGTGGTGGTTGGGTAAATCGCGCCCAAGGCGATATAGCTGGGCCGGTAATTGTGCGCTAGCAGCATTTCATAAAAGCCATGAGTAGAGAGCCCTAAGCGCAGGCCAGCGTCTTGAATAGCGCGCAGGTTGGCATTGTGTAAATCCTGTTGCCCCAGATGCACACCGTAAGCGCCATGCTTTAACGCTAACTGCCAGTGATCATTGATAAACACCTGAGCATCGTGGGCACGCCCCAAGGCAATGGCCTGCTTGATAGCTTCTTCTAACTGCTCGCCATGGCAGTCTTTCATGCGCAGTTGCACGGTTTTGACACCGTGCTCCAAGCACAGCTGCAACCAATCAACACTGTCGACCACAGCGTAAAGCCCAAGTTGCTGTGGGCAAGGCGCGAATCCGGCGGCATAGTTAAAATCGGCAGCACATGGGAAATCAAGCTCGTCGCCAAGCCAACTACCGGGCTCGATCACTTGCGGAAAATCAGCAAGTTCACTCGGCCAACGCGTTTGCGCTACCGGGCCGATACCTTCGCCGTAGCGCTGCGCGCTTTTCAACCCGGCATTGATATAGGCTTTGCCAAGAATAAAGGCATCTTTAAGCGGATACCCCTTAGCCAAGCAACTAGCAATAACGGATGACAACGTACACCCCGTGCCATGGCTGTGGGGAGTGGTGATGGTGGCGTTGCCAAGCCAATATTCTTGTTCACCTTCGCGGCAGTAATCAACACAATACCCTTGTGGGTAGTCCCAATGTCCGCCTTTAATTACCACACTTTTTGCCCCCCACTGCTGCAATCGTTTCGCCGCTTCACGCAACGCATCGGGGCCAATAAGGTATATGCCGGTGAGCATTTGTGTTTCATGGACGTTGGGAGTGATTACATCAACCAAGGGCAATAAATGGGTTTTAATGGCATCGGCAATATCGTCTTGAGCGTCTTCCTCAATCAGACTATCACCACTTGTGGCAATGGCCACCGGGTCGTAAACCACATGAGGGGGGCACGACCAGTTGTCGCGATAATAACGTAAATGTTCGGCTACCAGTTGGATTTGCTGCACATTGGCGAGCATCCCTATCTTGATTGCTTGGGGACGAAGGTCATTGGCTAAGGCTTGCAATTGTGACTCCAGCACCGCCTGTGTCACTGGATTTAGTGCCTCCACGCCCAGGCTGTTTTGTGCTGTCAGTGCGGTAATGGCGCTACACCCATGCACACAAAAGCTGTGCATCGCTTTTAAGTCGGCTTGAATGCCTGCGCCACCGCCGCTATCAGAGCCGGCAATAGTCCATACTACTTCACTCATATATCCTCACTCATTGTGTGCCATGCGGGCATGCCCAACGTCGGCGTTGACGGCACGGCGGTCGACTTTTCCACCATGGGCCCTGCTAAATAACTTTGTCTGCCAGCCACGGTGGCATTGGCAAAGGCTTGTGCCATCAACACAGGGTCGTTGGCTCCTGCTATGGCTGAGTTTAGTAGCACGGCATCCACGCCCATTTCCATGGCTTGGCAGGCGTGAGAAGGCAACCCTAACCCGGCATCGACAATCAGCGTAACATCGGGTAAGCGCTCGCGAATAGTATGCAATGCATAGGGGTTTAATATGCCTTTGCCAGTACCGATGGGCGCAGCCCAAGGCATAATAACCTCACAGCCAGCGCTCACTAAACGCTGGCACACTACCAGATCATCGGTGCAATAAGGAAGCACCTTAAAACCCTGTGCCAATAATTGCTCAGCAGCAGTAACTAGGGCGATAGGGTCTGGCTGCAAGTTGTAGTCATCACCAATGAGTTCGAGCTTTATCCAGTCGGTGGCGAAAACCTCACGACACATTTGCGCCAAGGTCATCACCTCTTGCACACTGTGGCAACCTGCGGTGTTGGGCAGCACCGTTAACCCGGTATCTTTGATCAGCTGCCAAAAGTCATCTCCTCCAGCGTGAGAGTTCTGCCGACGCAGAGACACCGTGACGATTTCACTGCCACTGGCGGCAATCGCTTGATGCATGCATTGCGGCGATGGGTATAAGGCGGAGCCAATCAGCAGCCGGCTGCTGAAAGACTGACCATAGATAGTAAAAGCGTCGCTCATCTAACCTCCTTGAATGGGTGCAAGGATATCCACTTTATCGCCTTCTTTCAGGGCGGTGTGCCCATAGTCTTGCTGCGCGACAAAGTGGCCATTAACAGCGGCGGCGAACGGCGGTTTAGCCGCAAACGCAGTGATTGCCTCACTCAATGCAGCCTGCTCTGGCACGGTAACAGGCGTTTCGTTTATATAAATCTGCATATCTTCACCTTGGTTTTATACGGCGGTATTAAACTGCGCCAATGCCCGCTTAACGACAATAGGCGCGAGCATATAGCCATGGCGATATAAGCCATTAATGCTAATCACCTTGCCCCTTTGCTCAATATGTGGACGGTTATCGTTATAGGCAGGGCGCAGCCCAGCACGCAAGGACTCAACGGTGGCTTCAGCAAAGCCACTATGGACACTGTAAGCTGCGGATAACAGCTCTAAGGTAGAGCGCACCGTGATAGCTCGGGTATCTTGTGATTCAATTTCGGTGGCGCCGATGACATAGCGATGCTCTGGCTTAGGAGCGATATAAATCGGATAACGCGGATGCATGAGCCGCACCGGCCGGCTCAAGCGTACTTCAGGTGCATGCACTCTAGCGACCTCGCCACGCACGCCCCGCAACGGGGTGTACGCAGTTTTCGCTCCGATGCCGCGACAATCGATGACGGCTTGATAGTCTTGTGCTGCGAGCGTTTCAACGTCCACATCGGCGTTAAAGGTAAAGCGCACGCCACGACGTTTTAGGCTGAGGTAGCTGTGCTGATAAAAGCCTTGATTGTCGAGCTGTCCCTCGCATGGCAGGTATAGCCCTTTGCCAAAGCGCCCTGCCAGCTCGGGCTCCAGCGTCTGCAACTGAGCACCGTCAATGTCTTGCCCGGCAAAGCCCGCCAATGGCTTTAACTGTTTGCGGAAATGCGCCATGGCGCCCTGATCCTGGGGGTAGGCAACAATAATACTGCCAGCTTGCTGAAACTGAACCGGTTCATCGAGCAAGGCCAAGAGTTTTGGCCATAATGCCAAAGCAGCAAGGCCATCCTCAGCGAGGTCTTGTTCACACAGTACCGATTCGGCCATTGGCGCAAGCATCGCAGCCGCCACGTGCCCAGCACTACTGTGGCCGTGCTCATCACCGCGTTCAAACACTTCAATATCATAGTGCTGGGCAAGCAGCAGTGCGGCCACCCGGCCGCACACACCAAAGCCAACAATGGCTATTTTTTGGGCCATTAATATACCTTATGGTAGAGCTCGCTGCCTGAGGCTTTAAACTCTTCTGATTTCGCCTGCATTTGCGACTCAACATCAACCATGCGAATACTGATTTCCTCGCCAAGATTATTGGGGTCGATGCCTCTAGACTCCAGATCTTTGGCGTAATCACGTACTTCCTGAGTGATTTTCATAGAGCAGAATTTGGGCCCACACATCGAGCAAAAATGCGCGACTTTTCCTGACTCTTGCGGCAAGGTTTCATCGTGATACTCGCGCGCCCGGTCCGGGTCGAGACCCAAGTTGAATTGATCGAGCCAACGAAACTCGAAACGCGCTTTTGATAAAGCGTTGTCACGCTCCTGCGCCCCTGGATGCCCTTTGGCCAAATCGGCTGCGTGGGCGGCAATCTTATAGGTGATTAAGCCTTCTTTAACATCTTCTTTGTTAGGCAGCCCCAAATGCTCTTTCGGCGTGACATAGCACAGCATGGCGCAGCCATACCATGCGATTTGCGCCGCGCCAATGCCTGAAGTGAAGTGATCATAGCCTGGGGCAATATCGGTGGTTAGTGGGCCTAAAGTGTAAAACGGCGCCTCGCCGCAATGGGCTAACTGCTCGTCCATATTGTCTTTGATTAAATGCATCGGCACGTGACCCGGCCCTTCGATAAACACTTGCACATCATGCTGCCATGCTATTTTGGTAAGCTCGCCTAAGGTGCGTAGTTCACTGAATTGTGCTTCGTCATTGGCATCGGCAATCGACCCTGGACGCAGACCATCGCCCAACGAGAAACAAATATCGTACTGCTTTAAAATTTCGCAAATGTCTTCAAAGTGGGTGTACAGGAAATTCTCTTGGTGATGCGCTAAGCACCATTTCGCCATAATAGACCCCCCTCGGGAGACAATACCCGTGACCCGCTTTGCGGTCATAGGCACATAACGTAATAGCACCCCAGCATGGATGGTAAAATAATCGATGCCTTGCTCGGCTTGTTCTATCAGCGTATCACGGAAGATTTCCCAGGTAAGATCTTCGGCCACGCCATTTACTTTCTCAAGCGCCTGATAAATCGGCACTGTGCCCACTGGCACTGGCGAATTACGGATCACCCATTCTCTGGTTTCGTGAATATAGCGCCCGGTTGATAAATCCATAATGGTGTCGGCCCCCCAGCGGGTAGACCATACGGTTTTTTCTACTTCTTCTTCGATGGATGAGCTAACCGACGAGTTACCGATGTTAGCATTAACTTTCACCAAGAAGTTACGCCCGATGATCATCGGCTCAGATTCGGGGTGATTGATATTATTGGGGATCACTGCTCGCCCTCGAGCAACCTCATCACGGACAAACTCAGGGGTAATAAATTCTGGGATACTGGCACCAAAAGACTGCCCAGGGTGCTGCTGAGCTAATAACTCCTTGCGCACCTCTGCACGGCCCACATTCTCGCGAATGGCAATGTACTCCATTTCTGGGGTAACGATCCCTTGGCGAGCGTAATGCATTTGCGTGACATTTTTACCCGCCTTAGCGCGGCGCACCTGCGGTAGATGCTCAAAGCGAATATGGTCAAGCCCTTCGTCAGCCATACGCTGCTGGGCAAACTGCGAGCTTTTATGATCTAATAGCTCGGTGTCATCACGCTCTGCAATCCAAGCCTGGCGGAATTTAGGCAGGCCTTTGCGCACATTGAGCTCAAAATCTGGATCGGTGTATGGCCCTGAGGTATCATAAACACGAATAGGGTCGTTTTTTTCGTAGATGGGATCTTCTTCACTGCCGCCAACAAAGGTATCGCTTAATGCGATTTCCCGCATACCTACTCGCACTCCGGGCTGCGAGCCCTCAACATAGACTTTTTTGGAATTGGGGAAAGGCTGCCCCGTAAGGTTGTGGATGTATTCAGACGCCGCTTCACGGCTTTGACGACGGCTTGGTTTGGTTTTCTGTGACATGACGCACCTCACTATTTTACTGAGTATTGGTCTTGTCTGGAGGCGATAGAGCCTGTGGTCCGCGCGCATAAGCGCTGCTTTGGCTGGGCATGGTTTGTGCCATTACGGCACAAGCGTGCCGAGGCAAGCTTGTTCCCTACGCAGGTGTGAGCCTGATCAGGTTAACGGATCCCGCATTTGCGATCTCAGCCCTTCAGTTAGGGCACTCCGACAAGTATTCGCCAGCAGTCTAGCTTACAAACTCATTGTTGCGCAAGCCAGCGGTCAAGATGATTGGCAAATTGTTGTTTGTCTTGGGCACTCAAAGGGGCTTGGCCACCGGTTTGGATGCCGCTGCTTCTTAAGGTATCCATAAAATCACGCATATTAAGGCGCGACTTGATATTCTCTTTGGTGTACAGCTCACCCCGTGTATTCAGTGCTAGTGCGCCTTTATCAATTACTTCCGACGCTAATGGGATGTCGCTGGTGATCACCAACTCGCCAGCCTGAACTTGCTGTACGATTTCATTATCAGCCACATCAAAACCCGGCATGACTTGCTGCATACGCAAGAAATCTGATGCTGGCAAACGCAGGTATTGGTTGGCAACAAAGACCGCTGTGGTTTTCGTGCGTACCGCAGCGCGGCAGATAATTTCGCGGATAGCGACGGGACACGCATCGGCGTCAACCCAAATAGTCATGGCGTTTCTTCCTAATTAAGTAGGTGTGCAGTATATCAAGTTTGTCAGTGGAGGTATGAAGTGATGCAAGAATAAGTATAAAGGATGAAAAATGAAGCGCTTTCCCCGCACTATTTACGTCCGTTTACACGCAGAATGCATTTCACTGCTCCGATGTGTTGACCCTGCAAAAGGTAAAAGGTTAAAAAAAGGTTAACACCCTACCTCAGGTGTACTTTTTGAAACTTGATCACACATGGAGCATAAAATGAAAAAACTATCACTACTGAGCTTGGCACTCGCCTCTACGCTGAGCCTCACCAGTCACCTAAGTGTTGCCTCACAAACAACCGCTGTCACCCAACAGGCACAGGCCGCCCACAGTGTATTCCAAAGCAAAAAAGCCCTTGCCAAAAACATTGCCAAGAATCTAAAGCAGCTACAACCGACCCTACAACAACAACTAAGTGCCTACTCGTTGGCAGTGAGTGCCGATAAGTTAGTGCCAAAAGACGCTCAAAGCGAGTTTGATCTGCAACAGCATAATGCCCAAATTCGTTCGCTAAAGGGCCTACCTGAACAGGGCGACAACCTATTACAACTGCGCCTAGCGCATCGCAACATGCTTAATGACTGGCAGCAAGGCGAACCGGCGCTGGTTGCTTTTGCCCCCAAGGGCGATGACAAACACTGGGATGTGGTAGAAGCGTATGACCAACAAGGACAGCTGCATTTACTCGATGCCTACACGCTTCCTGATACACCGGTTTTCATCGTCGAGCTTGACGCCAAAAAGACCCTTACTGAGGGACTTGCGATAATGCGCTCGGTGCTGGCATCAACCCAACAACCGACGCTGCAAAGTAAATACAGCACCCAAAACGAACAACCGTTATCCACCACAGTGCTTAAACAAATCCGTCTTAATGATGATGAAGAGCCTTGGATTTCAGGTGCCGCTGAAGTGTACGCCATTGTCACGGGTGTGAGCCCGTCTCGCGATGAGCCAGTGCTAGACATTGTTGATATGCCCTACTTAGATCACGACGGCGAAAACTACTACCCAAACCAAGTGTTAATTCACTGGAATCGCTACCGTTGGCAAGCTGCGGATATCTTATTGATGGAGCAAGACGACAATACCAATTATAAAACTCTGGCGAGTAAACTATTAGAAGTCGCCACAGCGGTACTGCGCGCAATTCCGAATCCTGACGCTCAGGGCTATGCCATTATTCCTCAGCTAACAAATGAGATTTTACAAGCAATGCCTGATGCATGGTTCACTAATGATGACGACTATGTTGACGTGTATTACACCCTACGTGAAGGGCAAACATATCGTAACTATGCGGGCGCCAGCAACAACGCAAGGGTCACGCTGGAACCACTTACTATCGACCCAAGATAAAACACTATGGCGCTGCTTAGTGCAGCGCCTATCTCAAAAACTATCCACTTTATCGCGTTTGCTCGAATCTTCGCCTGTTACCGTTACAATAGCTAAAAAAGCAAACAGGACGTGGTCATGAAACCTCAACTTACTTTTCTAACTGCTGTGCTGGCAGGTGCACTGGCGACACCAGTGGCCGCTAAGCAGGCGTTGCAATTTAACGATGTCTTCGATTTCAAGTATCCGCAACACACCGTTTTGGGCGAGCAAGGCCAGTACCTAGCCTTTAGTGCCGAACCTTATCGCGGCGACGCTCAAGGTCAGGTGTATAACCTAGATAACAATGAACTTATTGCCACGGTGGCACGCGGTACAGCGGCACAGATTAATAAAAACAGCCAATGGGTGGCATTCACCCAAGTCCCCACCCTCTTGAATAAAGAAAGCACTGACAAAAAAGCGCGCAAGAAATTAAAAAACAACCTCGTCTTGGTCAATACCCAAACGGGTGCCCAGCAAAGTTTTGAGCAAGTGAAAGACTATCAACTCTCTGATGATGGTCGCTGGCTCGCCTATCGCCTCCACAGCAGCAGCGATCAAGATGCTGATAACGAAAAAGAAAAAGCCGATACTGGTGATGACCTGCATATTAGCGCTGATAAAAAAGATAAAACCTATGACTTAGTCATTGTTGATCTAACCAGCAACGAGCAGACACGCCTTGATTCAGTGTTCACTTATGCCATCAGCCATACCAGTGCAGGTATCGTCTTCAATCAACACAGCAGTGATGGCAGTAATAACCAAGTCAGCTATTTTGACTTTGCCTCACAACGCACGGACTCGCTGATAGATGAGCCAGGGGTAACCGTTAGCACCATCGAATGGCACCCAGTACAAAACCTTGTGGCCTTTAATGTCGGCAATTATGTCAATGATGATACGCGCCGCCGCGACTACCGTACGATGTTGTGGCATGGTCAGCAAAACACCTTAGAAACGCTGCCAAGTCAATGGCAAGCGGGCAAGAAAGGCACACTGAGTTGGTCGGAAGATGGCGCTCGCCTATACTTTACAACACGACCAGAGCTTGACGCCAAAGTGACCAAGAAAAAGTACCAAGACGCGCAGTCGTTGCGCGACTTCGACACCATAGTGGCTCAGGCGAATATTGAAGTATGGCACCACCAAGATCCAGAAATTAAACCGCGCGAAAAACAGCAATGGCAGAAAGAAAAAAAATATCGCCATTACCAAGCGGTATATCACCTTAATGGCAAGAAGGTGGTGCAACTGGCCGATGAGCAAGTGCCAAAGGTGCGGTTAAACAAAAAAGCAGATCACCTCATTGGTTACTCTAACCTGCCCTATTTGCACGAGATGACCTACAAAGGCTTTTATAATGATTATTATGCCATTGATGTTCTCAACGGCAGTAAACAAGTCATCGTCAAAGCCCATCCACATCGCCCGAGTTTGTCACCAATAGGGCAACATGAGGTGTACTTTAGTGACCAAGGGTGGCAGCTAAAAGATTTAGCCAATAATACAGTGACTCCCCTTAGTAAAGCAGTGAATGCAGTATTTGCCGATGATAAGCATGATTACCCCTCCGAGGTAGACGGCTATGGTGTTGCTGGCTGGTATAAAGACGGCTCGAAGGTACTGATTAATTCTAAATACGATATTTGGGCCTTTGATGTTGAAAGTGGCGAAGCCCAAGTTTTAACGCAAGGGCAAGCTAAGCAGGTTCAGTATCGGGTGGTTAACCTAGACGATGATAAGCTTGGTTTTGATGACCAAGAGCAGCTGCTGCTACGCGCATTTAATGTAAATAATAAGCAGACCCAAATAGGTGCACTGGATTTAGCAAATAACACTGTGCGTACACTTTTGGCTGGTGAAGCGCGCTTTGATGTAAAAATGAAGGCCAAACACGCTGATAAATACATTTTTACCAAGCAGAGTTATCACCAGTTTCCTGACTTTTGGCAGGCTGATGCCCAGCTAACAAACCCTCGCCAGATAACCGATCTGAACCCACAAATCAGTCAGTTTAAATGGGGGCAAAAGCCAGAACTAGTTAGTTACAAAGGCTACGATGGCGAGGACTTACAAGGCGTGCTGATAAAACCTGCGGACTACGTAGAAGGTGAGCAAGTGCCTGTGGTTATCTACTTTTACCGCTATATGAGCCAGCGACGTTACGACTTCCCAAAAATGGAGCTTAACCATCGCCCTAACTTCCCGATGTTTACATCGAACGGTTACGCGGTGTTCTTGCCTGATATTCGCTTTGAGATTGGTAAACCTGGCCCCTCGTCCACTCAAACCATGATCAATGCCGCACAAAAGCTGATTGATATGGGCGTTGCCAAAAAAGATGCCATAGGCTTGCAAGGACACTCATGGGCCGGCTACCAAAGTGCCTTTATGGTAACGCAAACCGATATGTTTAAAGCAGTTGTCTCAGGAGCGCCGGTATCGAATATGACCTCGGCATACAGCGGTATCCGCCTAAAATCTGGATTAGCGCGTCAATTCCAATATGAAACGGGGCAAAGCCGTATTGGTAAGGCACTGTATGAAGATGTCGATGCCTACATTGACAACTCACCGGTGTTTTTTGCCGATAAAATAAACACTCCAATTATGATTATGTTTGGCAATGAGGATGGCGCCGTGCCTTGGCAAGAAGGGATTCAGTACTATTTAGCATTGCGCCGCGCCGGGAAAGAGGTGATTTTCCTTGAATATGATGGCGAGCCACATCACCTGAAACAGTTCCCCAACCAAGTGGACTTTTCTATTCGCATGATGCAGTACTTTAATCATCACCTAAAAGGTGAACCAGCGCCACAGTGGATGACGCAAGGTGTCCCTTTTATTGAGGAATAATTAACGCTATAACACAGCAATACATTTGCGTTATAAGCCAACCCAAGCGGGTTGGCTTTTTTTATGTGTGCTATTGCCCTTGTGTGGCTTTGGCGCGCTGCAACCCTGCGGTTAAAAAGACGCGGTAAGCGCGCTGCTCTAACCCTGGCTCGCTAGGTGAAAAGTGTGTTGGAAAGCTTGCGACTAGCTCTTCTACATTTTGCTCAGGGTGTTTATTTACGTGCTCAACAATGGCTATTAACCACGCTTTTGGGATACTCAAGCTCGCTTTGCTATATGCATCACCATGTCCTGGTAGGACTTGAGTGATATCCAGAGCTGCCAAATCATCGAAAGCGCGCAACCACTGCGAGAAATTTGCTTCCCCTGGGTAGGGCTTTATGTCGACCATATCCGCACCGGCGAGAAGCGCCTCTTGCTCAATATATACCATCAGGTCGGCATCGGTATGCGCCGCGTAGGGCAATATGTTGAGCTCGTAATTACCTAAGTCCAATGTGGTCTTTTTGTTTATTGCCAGCTGGGGTGATTGCAGCTCTAAATGCTGCCATTTATCTAAACGCGCTTTGGCTGCTGCTATTTTTTGCTGCCAAGGAAGCTGTTCTTGCTCGGGCAAGTTATTCATGCGGTGCTCGCTTAGAGCAATACTCTTGGCAAAACCATCTAAGCGTTCGTTGAGCTGGGCATGAGCGAGATGAAACTGATCATTGAGATGTTGGTGGACGATAAGTTTAGCGTCCGGGTAATGGCTTTGTAACAGTGCCATACCCAATAAATGGTCATCATGAGGGTGAGAAACTAACAAGTAGCACAGTGGCACTTTTAGCTGCTTGTCTAACTTGCTAATGAAGCGCTCAGTTTGCGAAAACTCCCCTGGCGCATCGATTAATAAGGCGCATTCATCGCCCTGGATAAGCACCTGATTTGAATCATAGTACTTTAGCTTTTCATGTTGTTGGATAAAGTCGACATGAGCACTGATGCTGTGCCATTGCTGGGCATGGCTTACGGTGGTGGTGAGGGCTAATAATAAAAACAGAAATTGGCGCATAGGCTTCCCTTGGGCGCGACTATGCGCCTTATGATGTTGTTTCTAAGGCTGATGTCAGTTTGGAGCACAGTTGGCTCTGCATTTGTTGCTGCTCAGTGAGCTGCGACTTCGCTTCTAATAACTCATGGCACAGGTTGAGTGCTGCCATAAGTAACGCTTTGTCATCATTGCGCACCGCTGAGCGCTGACGCATATGTTCAACGCTCTCATTGAGGTGCTGTGCCGCATCAAGTAACGCCTGCTCTTGCCCAGGGGGACAAGCAAACTGATGCTCCCTACCGAGCAAATTGACCTTGACGCTGTGTCCGTCGTTACTCATTAACCCGCCGCGCTAGCCGACTGCAGTTTTTCCAGTAGGCTCGTTAATGTGCTACTGGTTTCTTTCTGCTTTTCTTCGCTTTCTAGCACTTCTAGCTGCAAGGTTTCGTTTTCGTCCATTAGCTTAGTATTGTTTTCACGTAAAGTGGTCACTTCTTGCTGTAATTCACTGTTACGCTGAATCAATTTATCGACCAGTTGTTCGAGTTGGGAAAGGGTTTCTTGGTTCATAAAGGCGCTCTTTAAACTGTTGATTAGAATCTGCAAATGTAAAGCAATCTGCCCAGCGATGCTAGGGGGTGTAGCGTATTTCCTGTAAATTTTGCCAGTATTAACAGCGGGTTCATTTAAATCACCCAATATTCAGCAGCGGTTTATAGTAGCTGCTTATTAATCAATCACCCAAAGTACCCATCTAGCTCTGTTTATCTGGTGCAAATACAGTAAAATGACCACAATTTAAGTTTTAGGAGCCGTTATGCTCAGTTATCGCCATTCTTTTCATGCTGGCAACCCCGCCGATGTGGTGAAGCACCTAGTGTTAGCACAAACACTGCAACACATGGTCAAAAAAGAGAAGCCCTTTGATTATATTGATACCCACTCGGGAGCCGGTTTTTTCGCCATCGACAATGCCGATATGCAGAAAACCCAAGAATTCAACGATGGCATTGCTAAGCTGTGGCAGTATCAAGGTGATGTAGATGCGCTCGCCGATTATGTAGCCCTGATTAAGGGTATGAACGAGTCCGCTCAGTTACGTCATTACCCGGGTTCACCTAAGGTCGCTGAACATTACTTACGTAAACAAGACAAAGGCTGGTTTTTTGAGCTGCACCCTCAAGACTTAAAACTACTGCAAAAAAATATGGCAGGTAAGCGCTCGTTACGAGTAAAAGATGAAAACGGCTTTAAAGGCTTGCTGGCACTGGTGCCGCCTCTTTCGCGCCGGGCATGCGTGTTAATGGACCCGCCTTATGAAGTAAAGAGTGACTACGACAAAGCGGTCGATACCTTTATAAAAGCACATCAACGCTTTAGTACCGGCACTTATTTGTTGTGGTACCCCGTGGTTGAGCGCTCCCGCATAGACCGCCTTGAACAACGTTTTATTGACTCTGGTATTCGAAACATTCAATTGTTCGAGCTTGCCACTCAAGGCGATAGTGAAGAACGTGGCATGACCGCCTCAGGGATCATTGCCATCAACCCGCCTTACACGCTAAAAGCAACGATGCAACAGGTACTACCGGAGTTAGTGAAGGTGCTCAGCGAGCAAGACGGGTTTTATCGTTGCGAGCAACTGGTTGATGAATAACCTGAAACAACACTAACAACTTGATTTGTTGACCACTGAAATTGGATCTTGGTGAATCAGCACATCAACTTCACCACCGAACTCAGGGTGCTTTTGTTCGCTAAACGCCTCTTGAATAAGTACCGCTACCTCGTCCGCGACTTGGTGTGCCCTGATCAAAGGCATGTTGTCATCCAGTTCTAAATGAAGTTGCACAAAGCGTACTTTGCCGCCTTGGCGAGTACGCAAATCGTGCACACCTAAGACTTGCTCGTGGCTTTTGGCAACTGCCACTATCTGCGTTTTTTCTTCATCTGGCAGTTCTTTGTCCATTAAATGCGCCGCACTCTCGGTGCCTATTTGCCAAGCGTTGTAAAGCAAGTAGGCAGCAACTAAGATGGCAAAAAATGGATCGGCACCGGCAATACCGTAGTAGGCCAACATCAGAGCAAGCAATACTGCTAAGTTCAGTAATAGATCACCCTTATAGTGCAGTGAATCGGCTTTTATCGCCACCGACTCAGTACGCTTAATAGATTGATATTGCACATAGACAACGATTAAGGTGCAAAAAATAGCAAAAATACTCACCCACACACCCAACAATGTATGATTGACAGTGACAGGGTTAATAAAGCGCTCGATGGCATGAAAGGCTAATAAACAGCCACTGCCACTGATAAAAGCGGCTTGACCGAGACCAGCCAAAGCTTCCGCTTTACCATGACCAAAACGATGGTCGTCGTCAGCCGGTTTTAGGGCATAACTGAGAACAAAGAAGTTCATTAAGGTAGCGCTTATATCAAGCAGTGAGTCGGTCAGTGACCCTAGCATAGCGGCAGAGCCTGATGCCAACCACGCCCACGCCTTAGTTGCAATCATCAAACTAACCATAGCCAACGTAATCAAGTTAGCGAAGCGCACCCAAAAGTTGTAACCTCTTGCTGGGGTTGACGCGCCTTGGTTGTTCATAAAATGCACCTAGAGTTATCGAATCTATGCGTCATTTTAACCATCTTTGGTATACTCACGCCACTGTATCGCGCTCAGCTCAGAAGACTTATGTTAGACATTGTTTTATTTCAACCCGAAATCCCCCCTAATACTGGTAATATTATTCGCTTGTGTGCCAACACCGGCTACCGCTTACACTTAATAGAACCATTGGGGTTTGAGTGGGATGACAAACGTATTAAACGGGCAGGCTTGGATTATCACGAGTTCTCTAATGTTCAGCGCCATCCGAGCTTAGAAGCTTATATCGACGCCTGTGCCCCAAAACGTATTTACGCATGTACCACCAAAGGTACGCGCTTTCATCATGAAGTCGCCTATCAACCAGGTGACGCGCTGTTGTTTGGCCCCGAAACACGCGGGCTGCCTAGCGAAGTTATCGCCTCTTTACCAGCAGAGCAACGGGTACGTATTCCCATGCAAGCAAACAGCCGCAGTATGAACCTATCGAATGCAGTCGCGGTATTTGTTTATGAATCCTGGCGCCAACTCGACTTTGAGGGCGCCTGCTAAACGCACCGATGCTACATTCTCTAACCAGCTATATAAGAACTAGATATTATGACACCAAGCCAAGCACTGATTCGCCAACTCGTTCAACAAGCCCTTGATGAAGACTTAAATGGTCTCAGCCCAAGTGAAGGTGATATTACCGCACAGCTGATCCCTGAGCAGCAGCAGGCTAATGCCGATGTTATCACCCGAGAGGAAGCCATTTTTTGTGGCCAAGAGTTGGTAAAAGAAGTTTTTGCTCAAGTAGACCCCAGTGTCGAACTCACTTTTTTCGTCGCCGATGGGGATAAAGTGCTACCCGAGCAGCGCCTATTTAACGCCAAAGGCAGCGCCCGGGCTATTTTGACCGCCGAGCGCACGGCACTTAACTTCGTACAAACGTTAAGTGCAACGGCCACAGCAGCTTATAGTTATAGCCAAGTCTTGGTCAATTCCAATACTAAATTACTAGATACTCGTAAAACTATTCCAGGTTTACGAGCACTGCAAAAATACGCAGTCAAATGTGGCGGCGGAGTGAACCACCGTATCGGTTTATTTGATGCATTCTTAATTAAAGAGAACCATATCGCGGCCTGTGGCAGTATTGCTGCGGCGGTTTCCCAAGCCAAGCACAATCACGCGGATAAGCCTGTAGAAGTTGAAGTTGAGAGTCTCGATGAGTTGCAACAAGCGCTCAGTGCTGGCGCGGACATTATTATGCTTGATAACTTTTCTTTAGCGGATGTAAATACAGCCGTTAAACTAACTAACAAATCAGCCAAGCTAGAAGTATCGGGCAATATCACTTTGGCAACTTTGCAACAGTACGCTAACGTTGGCGTAGACTACGTATCCAGTGGCGCCTTGACTAAACACATTGAAGCTGTTGATTTATCAATGCGTTTTCAACAACTATAGTGACTTTGCAAAATATTCAAGTAGAATAGCTGAATTCGGTATAGATGTTAGCAGTTGTTAAAAAAAGTGCTACACAAAGCCAAAATGCCGTGATAGCATCTAGTTTTAAAGAATGAGATTTATACTTAGGTAGTAATACTTTGTTATAAATCAACGAAACTGTAATAAAAGAAATCTACACTCAAGGAACGGTGTCTCAGTTAGTTGAATTCAACAATTGGACTATACTTCCTAAGATATCTGAACCTGTAGGTTTTGACATTGCTAGGCGCTTGTTGCCCCACGTAGTACAAGCAACTAGTCGACCAATTGCTGAATCAATGATTTAGCAACACTGGTTACCTTAACTTTGCCCAACAATCCTTTAGGAGAGGAACATGGAAAAAATGACTCAAAACAAACAACAGGGTTTCACCCTGATTGAATTAATGATCGTTGTTGCGATCATCGGTATTTTGGCAGCAGTAGCGCTTCCAGCTTACCAGAGCTATACAAAAAGAGCTGAATTTACGGAAACTACAATCGCTGCTTCTAACATTAAAACAGCGGTGATGGTATGTATCCAAACTGAAGGCCTTGCAGGTGCAGGTAACTGTGTTGCTGGTTCGAAAGGTATCCCTGCCGATGTAACAGCTGGTGCGGGTGTCGTAGGTACTGCGTTTACAGCAACATTGAGCACACCTCCTGCGGCTGGCGATACAGTCGAGATTGTTGCTACAGCTCCGACTGACTCTCCAAACACTGGTGAGACTTTCACTCTTACAGGTACTATCAACGCTGCAGGTACTGTTAACTGGGACGAAACTTGTTCCAACACCAACACAGACCTTTGCTAATACCTACCTAAGTTGTACAAGACAAAAAGAAGTGGTTACACTTCTTTTTGTTTTTTGTGTGGATTAATAATGAACCTAAATTCTCCCTTAGCCCGCAGACTCGCCAGTTCTGGAGCTATAGATATACAAAAGCTCCATTCCCACAAACTGGATAACCCAGCCACACTTCCTGAAGTTTTATGTCAGCTGTCAGGGTTAACGCCGCAGCAACTTCAAGCAAAAGCCTGCCATATTTTCAATGTGTCGCAGTTTGATATATCTCAGATCGATAGCGAATTCATCACAAACACCGAGTTTCTAAATGAAAAGTTAATTCGGAAGCATAAAACGCTACCGATTTCGGTAAAGGGCAAAACCCTTTATGTCGCAACGGCCGACCCTACGAACTTTAGCGCATTCGAAGATTTCGAATTTAATACAGGTATGCAGGTAGAGCCTATTGTCGTGCGTTATGATCAGCTCGACTCGGTTATTGATGGTCTTTTTGACAGCGCCTCGAGCTTGGGGCTCACTGAAGACGATATGGACGAGCTCGAAGGTGTCGACTCTGGTGATGGTAATAAGAAAGATTTAGCTACCGATGTAAACTCTAAGGAAGACGACGCCCCCATTATCGTTTACATCAATAAAATTTTAATGGATGCGATTAAGCGCGGTGCTTCCGATTTACACTTTGAGCCTTATGAAAAACGTTACCGCATCCGTTTTCGTGTTGATGGGGTTCTTCATGAAATAGCTTCCCCCCCAATCAACCTGGAAAGCCGTATCGCTGCACGTATCAAGGTTATGTCGCATATGGACTTGGCGGAGAAGCGAAAACCTCAAGATGGCCGTATAAAATTAAAAATAAACGCCAAAAAAAGTATCGATTTCCGTGTGAGTACCCTCCCCACCCTTTGGGGTGAGAAAATCGTAATGCGTATTCTCGATAGTTCCAGTGCAATGCTTGGCATTGATGTGCTTGGCTATGAGCCTGAGCAAAAACAGCTTTATTTGGATGCACTTGCACAACCTCAGGGAATGATTTTAGTTACTGGCCCGATAGGTTCAGGTAAAACCGTATCACTTTATACCGGTCTCAATATTCTTAATACCACTGAGCGCAATATTAGTACTGCCGAAGACCCCGTTGAAATAAACCTTGAGGGGATTAACCAGGTTCAAATCAGCGCTAAATCTGATATGACCTTTGCCAATGCTTTGCGTGCGTTTTTGCGTCAAGACCCTGATATTGTCATGGTGGGTGAGATTCGAGACTTAGAAACAGCGGAAATATCGATAAAAGCAGCGCAAACAGGCCACTTAGTACTATCGACACTACACACCAACTCAGCACCAGAAACCTTGACTCGTTTAATGAATATGGGTGTACCGTCTTACAACATCGCCAGTTCAGTGAGCTTGATTATTGCCCAGCGTCTAGCTCGTCGGTTATGCAAGCATTGCAAAGAGCCAGAACAGCTACCTCAAGAAGAACTGATAAAGCAAGGCTTTACACAAGAGCAGCTAAACGATTTAACTGTCTACAAACCTGTAGGTTGTGATGATTGCACCGAAGGCTACAAAGGCCGAGTTGGTATTTATGAAGTGATGCCCATTACTCCGAAAATCGCCGAAATTATTATGCGTGGCGGTAACTCATTAGAGATAGCAGAAGTCGCAACTCAAGAGGGTGTCAATAACCTAAGAAAGTCAGGCTTAAAAAAAGTGGCACAGGGCGTGACTAGCCTAGTAGAAGTCAATCGCGTAACCAATGTATAAACCATTTATATAAAACAGCAGTAACCTTTGCTTTAACGCTGTGTTAAAATTAAGTAATCAACAAGGCTTGTGAGAAAATAATGGCAAAACAACAACAAGCAAACCAATTGGATACTTTCCAGTGGGTGGGTGTAAGCACTCGTGGCAAAAAGCTTGAAGGTGAACTAACCGGTACCAGTATCGCCTTAGTAAAAGCCCAATTGCGCAAGCAAGGGATCACACCTTCTAAAGTTAAACGCAAACCCAAACCTCTATTTGGACTTTCTGGCGAGAAGAAGATATCAGCTAAAGATATTGCTATGTTTACCCGGCAACTAGCTACCATGTTGCTTGCAGGGGTGTCCTTGGTTCAGGCCATAGATATGATTGCCGATGGTTCTGAGAACAAGAGCGTTAAAAATCTCCTTCGCAGTATCGGAGAGGAAGTAAAGGCAGGCCAACCTCTGAGTACAGCATTACGTAAACATCCCAAATATTTTGATGATTTGTATTGCGATTTAGTTGCATCTGGTGAGCAGTCAGGTGCGCTAGATAGAATTTTTGACCGAGTCGCTCTTTACAAAGAAAAAGCAGAAGCTCTTAAATCGAAAATCAAAAAGGCGATGTTTTACCCTGTAGCCGTAATATTCGTAGCGGCAATCGTAACTTCTATATTGCTGATTTTTGTGGTGCCCCAGTTTAAAGAAATATTCGAGGGCTTTGGCGCCGAACTCCCTGCCTTTACTCTTTTAGTGATCAGTATTTCAGAGTTTATGCAAGCATACTGGTGGATCGCTGTATTGGTACTGGGCATAGGTGGTTACGTTTTCAAACAAGCACATCGACGCAATAAACAGCTACGAGATAATGTTGATAAGCTCATTCTGAAAACTCCTATCGTTGGTTCTATCTTAAATAAGGCAGCTGTGGCGCGTTATGCTCGAACTTTATCGACTACTTTTGCCGCAGGTGTACCTTTAGTGGATGCACTAGATTCAGCAGCAGGAGCTTCAGGTAATGCGGTTTATCGCGATGCGATTTTAGATATTAAAGCTGAGGTCAGCTCTGGTAACCCAATGAACTGGGCAATGCGTAACTCTAATATCTTTCCCGATATGGTGATTCAAATGGTCGCCATTGGTGAAGAGTCAGGTTCACTGGATGATATGCTTGCTAAGGTGGCAACCATTTATGAGCAAGAAGTAGACGATGCCGTGGACGGCCTCTCAAGCCTGTTAGAGCCACTCATTATGGCTGTGCTAGGGGTGCTAATCGGTGGCCTTATTATCGCCATGTACCTGCCTATATTCCAACTCGGTTCTGTTATTTAGATGTTTTCAGAAGTACTCGAATTAATGAAAAGCGAGCCGTGGTTTTTTATAACCACGGTTCTTTTTGTATCCTTAGCTGTAGGTAGCTTCCTCAATGTGGTTATTTACCGCATTCCAAAGATGATGCAAAATCAATGGCAGTCAGAGTGTCGCTTACTACTTGCCGATGAATTGGCATCAAAAAGTGAACAAAGCCAATCAGCATCCGCTCCTTTTAACCTTCTAACGCCAGCTTCGACTTGCCCGAAATGTAATAACAAAATCAAGCCTTGGCACAATATCCCCCTGCTCAGTTGGCTATTTTTAAAGGGCCAATGCGCTTACTGCCAGGCGCCTATCTCTATTCGCTATCCAGCTATAGAGCTCATCACTGCGGTTCTAAGTTTAGTTGTCGCGCTTACCTTTGGCCCCACTCAACTAACCGTGCTTTACATCATTATCACCTGGGTATTGGTGGCACTGACATTCATAGACATAGACCATATGCTGTTGCCAGATCAGCTGACGTTACCGCTGTTATGGCTGGCTTTATTAGCAAGTGTTGCAGGGATCACCATAGAACCGAGTGCAGCACTAATTGGCGCTGCCGCAGGCTACCTTAGCTTATGGAGCGTTTATTGGCTGTTCAAATTGCTGACCGGTAAAGAAGGGATGGGCTATGGTGACTTTAAACTACTGGCGGTATTTGGTGCCTTATTAGGTTGGCAAGCATTACTGATGATCATACTCCTGTCTAGCATTGTGGGTGCCGTAATTGGGATTACCTTACTCTCTGTTCAAGGCAAAGATAAGGCAACCCCGATTCCATTTGGGCCTTATATTGCCATTGCTGGCTGGATAGCCATGCTTTGGGGAGAGCAAATCCAAGGCGCTTATTTCGGCGCTATTTTGGGTTAAAGCAACGATGTGGACGCTTGGTCTAACCGGAGGGATAGGCTCTGGTAAATCAACCGTTAGCGCCTTGTTTCAGCAGTTTGGCATCACGGTTGTCGATGCCGATGTTGTTGCTCGCCAGGTCGTACAGCCAGGCACTAACGGGTTAGCCGGCATCGTTAGCCGTCATGGCCGTTCGCTGTTGTTGGATGATGGTAGCCTTAATCGCGCTAAGCTACGTGACATCATTTTTGCAGACGAAAGCGAAAAGCAGTGGTTAAATGCGCATTTGCATCCACTTATTCGCACTGAGATGCTCACCCAACTGGAACAGGCACAAAGTGCCTATGCAATCCTTGAGGCGCCACTACTTTTTGAAAACAGCCTTGATAAGTATTGTCAGCGCACCTTATTGATCGATGTGCCTGAGACTGTGCAAATAAGTCGTACTTGCGCTCGAGACAATATCACTGAGCAGCAGGCAAACGCTATCTTAAAGGCACAAATGTCACGCCAAGATAAAGTCGCAAAGGCCAACGATATTATCTCTAATGCTGGGGTAATCGCTGACCTCAGTGCCAAGGTGTCTCTGTACCACCAAAACTATTTGCACCTCGCCAATTTGCATTCCCGCTAAGATCGATAACACTTAATGTTACAGCTTGTAATAGCTTAAATCATTGAGCTTGCTATACATTATTGTTATTAACTTGGTTGCGGGACCTATGAATATTAACTCACCTTTGATTCGTAAATTTATTACCTTAGGACGTATTGACAGCGACACAGTAAAGGCGCACCAAGAGCAAAGCCGCTGCGCAGCAGAGACCATAGTCCGTAGCAGCAATATGAGTAATCAAGAACTGTTGGCACAATGTGTTGAACTCTTTCGCACTCCGTATATTGATTTGAGCTCCTTTGATCCCAGAAGCATAGACAAGCACTTGCTAAATGAGCAGTTAATTCGTCGTCATCATATGCTGCCCATTTCTACCAAGGGCAACAAGCTATTTCTCGCCGCCTCAGACCCTACTGACTACGGTGCTTTTGAAAATTACGAGTTTAGTACCGGGCTTCAATGTGAAGTGGTGCTGGCTGATTATCGGCAAATAGATAACCTCATCGAGCAGCTGTTCGATGCCACCCACACACTGAAGCTATCGCAAGAGGACAGCGACGAACTCAGCCACCTCGCCAAACAAGACTATGATAATCATCATCCGGAACAGGGCAATGAGGATGACGACGCCCCAATTATTGTCTACATCAATAAGATTCTCCGTGATGCCATACGCCGAGGTGCTTCTGATTTACACTTTGAGCCCTATGATGGCGACTACCGCATACGCTTTCGTATTGATGGTGTGTTACATGAGATGGCCAATCCACCTTATGCGCTGTCCACTCGCCTTGCAGCCCGCATCAAAGTAATGTCTAAACTAGATATTTCGGAAAAGCGCAAACCCCAAGATGGCCGCATTAAGCTTACGATTTCGCCGCGTAATAGCATTGATTTTCGGGTCAGTACGTTGCCAACCATGTGGGGGGAAAAAATTGTTATGCGGGTGCTTGATTCCTCCAATGCCACTTTAGGAATTGACGCGCTCGGTTATGAGGAAGAGCAAAAGCAACTTTATCTGCACGCACTGCAACAACCTCAAGGCATGATTCTTGTCACCGGCCCCACTGGCTCCGGAAAGACAGTCTCTCTTTACTCAGGCTTAAGCATTTTAAATACACCTGAGCGGAATATCTCTACAGCCGAAGATCCGGTCGAAATTAACGTTAAGGGCATAAATCAAGTACAAATAAACCCTAAAGCTGAGCTTACGTTCGCTAACGCTCTTCGCGCCTTCTTACGTCAAGACCCTGATGTAGTAATGGTGGGCGAAATAAGGGACTTAGAAACGGCTGAAGTCGCCATCAAAGCCGCACAGACCGGACATTTGGTGCTCTCCACCCTGCACACCAACTCCGCACCTGAGACTATCACACGACTTTTAAACATGGGCGTACCGGCGTACAACGTGGCTAGCTCGGTGTCGCTGATCATCGCTCAACGCTTAGCACGCCGCCTTTGCAAATACTGTAAAGAGCCAGAGCAGCTCCCAACGGAAGAACTTATTAAGCAAGGGTTTGATGCTAACTCTGTGGCACAAGTAAAATTGTATCAGGCAAAAGGTTGCGACCAGTGTACTGACGGGTACAAAGGCCGGGTGGGCATTTATGAGGTATTAGAAGTTTCAGCGGATATTGCCAAAGTGATTGTTTCCGGTGGTAGCTCGATAGATATCGCCGAAACAGCCAAGGAAGCAGGCTGTGCGACATTGCGTCAATCGGGGCTACGTAAAGCTGCAGAGGGCATTACCTCACTATCTGAGATTAATCGTGTTACGCGGCTGTAGGTTGTACTTATAGGCCTTTTAAAGCGCCCTGCTCTCAGTTACACTGCCGCCATGAAAGTTTCACATCCCCTAATACTATGCCTACCATTGTAAAATGCCCAACTTGCGAAAGGCAGGTGACCTGGTCTGCACAAAGCCCCTATCGCCCGTTTTGTAGTAAACGTTGTCAGCTGATTGATCTAGGCGAGTGGTCTAGTGAAAACAACAAAATCTCTACTGCAATGAATGGTGACAGCGAAGGCGTCGATAAGGCTGAATTCATAGAAGAAATTGAAGCTATGCTAGCGCAAAATGATGATTCGTTTTTTAAAGACTAACGGCTGGGTTAGCTCGAGGTTTTAATATTCACCAAGTCAAAATCAGCCAATTCAGGTACAATCTGCTGGAGTTTTGATTCTGTTTTGTCAAGCGCATTCAAACATCTGCAATATTCAACAGACTTTTGTTCAAGCTGCTGCGCTTTTTTCTGTAACGACTTATCGATTTCCGCTGTGATGATCTCCATGCGCTGACCCATATCGTTAATGCGCTCTTCGATATTTCCCTCTCGAGATTGGAATGCGTCGCCCAGTGACACCAGTATGGCTCCCAAAGAGCCTTGGATTGCGGTGTGAATTTTCTTCGATACTTCTTGGGCAAAAAAGTCATCTAGTTTGGATAACGATTGCGGCGCAATAAAGAAAAAGTCGTCTCCACGCTTAAACTTATCGCGTAACGCTCGTTCTACATACTGTAACTGTGTTTTAAGAATTTCCGGCTCTTTGTCAGATAGGCCCGTGACCACATCCTCAATGGCACTTAGCCCAATATTAACGCCATCGGTGGCGAGGTCTACTAACTCTGGAACAGTGTCGCGGATCATCATGCTATATTGATGCAGCACCGCTGTCTCTTGCTCGTTCAGTTCAATCCACTGCCCACGCACAACCAACTGCTGGTCTTGGTTTATTTGCACACGGGTTTGGTTGTTATCAACGATGCGAATAATATCGTCAGTGATAATAAGCCCGTGGGTTAGTTCCACGTCACAATGAGTCTGGGCATGTACGTTGTGTACACCCACTATGGATAACATGACAGACAGACCCAACCAACGCAGTGACATAGCAACTCCCAAATAAGCTGCGCTAAGATTATCAAAGAGTGACCATGAAGCAAATAGGCAAATTTTTTGTTAGCCCTGCGCTTCATAAGTAAAACAGTAAGGAACTACCGCTTGTTCAACATGTTAAGGTGACTCAAGGTAAAAAGGGTTGGCCAGCATAATATGTCGGCGTGACGCTAACGACAGCGTCTCTAGGTTGGCTGAGAAGTAGCGTGTAAATAGCGCATCAAACTCACCGCGCTGGATAAGCACATCCAACCCCTGTCGAAGGTGTGCCGCTAACTCAGGCCGATTCTTAGAGACAAAGAAGTAAAATGCACTCGGGTAATTAAGCACAACGTGATCAACAATTTGTAGCTGCATCTGCTGATGGGCTTTTAGTTCATCAACCACTTCAATCACGGAGCGAGGAAAATAATCGACCCGCTGCTGCGCTGTTAAGCGAAACATCGTTTGATAATTTGCTACAGCTTTTACCGGTAAATTGTTAGCGGCGAGTATGTTGGTATCTGGCCAATCATGACCTTGCACAGCGCTGAACTGGCGTAGCTGCGATACTGACTCTACGGCGCTGAGTGCCCTTGCCAGTTTCGGGTGCGCAAGCAGTACTCGCTGACCAATGAGCCCTTTAAATAGCGGTACCTTAACCGCAATAGCTAACTTTTCTCGTGCTGGGCTAGCCATACTCCAGTGCACATCGACGCGCTCACCATCAAGCATATACAAAATACGCTGTTGATGCGGATGCACATCAACATAACTGATAGTATATGGCTTATCACTGATTGCTAATGCGCTTTGCAATAGCGCTTGTAAGTAATAATCACGGGGATACAGAGGCCGCATCTCTTGGGCAACACGAACTATTTGCTGAGCGTAAACAGGGACACACAGCATAAGTGAAAACAACAGTGCCCTTGTTAATAATCCCTCAACCATCATTCACCTCCTCAGCTCTGCGCTCAAACTACCGTCCATATTGACACAGTGCAACACAGAACTAATGTAATTTTATTCATGTAATGACAACGGTGAAAGCGAGTCCAGTGGCTCAGGGTGTATACGAAATAACGGTGCGGCGGGCCCGCGTCGCTGGCAGCAAAAGAGGTGGCTCCCCTTGTGACGTTTAGCCTCTTTTTTTGCATCGGTCGCTAATGTCGCAACTTGGTGACTATTATCGCAGCTACGTGTATCTGGTGTGACTAACCCCACGGCCAAAGCCAATAACGGCACAAACTGACGCTGCCCTTCACGATTACAGCTCCAATAACCTTGCGCTGCGATATGCTCAGGGCTAAAAAAGCGCCGAACCTGAGTATCAAAATCAGCAATCACAGCCTGGCAGGTAGCACTGGCATCCTCACCATCAAATACAACCATAAAGTCATCACCGCCAATATGGCCAATAAAGCAGGGAACGGCTTGGCAATGACTGCGGATGATATCGGCCAATAATTTAATCACGCTATCGCCGCTGGCATAGCCATATAAATCATTGAATTGTTTGAAATGGTTCAAATCAAAGTAAGCAATGGAAAAGGCACGGTTGCTGCGCAAACGGTGCTCAATCGCATCATTAATGGCGATATTGCCGGGTAACATGGTCAGTGGGTTAGCGTGCTGTGCATGACGTACTTTTTCTTCGGTCATGTGCTTGAGAATTTGCCGCAGATGCACGACACCTAAATACTTACCGCCTCGAGTAACGATGATATAGCGACGGATATCAAAATCATTGTCGGTAATTTGCCGGCTCACTCTATCAAGCTGTTCATTTTCATCAACCACGAGTGGCTCGGCGTCCATCAACGACGCTATCGGCTTTTTGTCATATAAAGCATGACCATAAGGTGAAGCAAACACTTCTGTTAACTGCTCTTTGTATAGCAAGCCAACGGGCTGGTGATACTGATCAATAACAACCAGTGAAAACAGCGCCTTATCGTTATCAAAAATACGCTGCGCCTCTCGACACAAAGTGTGTTGGCAGATAGCTTGTTGCTCTATCGCTAACCATCCCACCGCCAGCGATGGCTCGACAAAGTGCTGATGGTGAGTGTGCCCTAAACTTTGAAAGCGTTGTGTCTCAAATTGCTGGCTAGGCTCTGCACTCGGGCGTTCGAATAAATACCCCTGTACCGTATGTAGCTCGAGTGTTCGTAACAATTGAAACTCTTCTTCTCGCTCTATTCCCTCGGCGACTACCCGAGTATGTGTGGCTTTTGCTAGCTCCGTTATAGACTTTAAAAACTCTTTTTTCACCGGACTTTGATCGCAATGATCAATAAAGTAGCGGTCTATTTTGACAATATCGGGTTGTATTTCTGACCACTGTTTAAGCCCTGAATACCCCGCCCCTAAATCATCAATGGCGATGAGAAAACCAAGCTGGCGGTAATGTGCAACCGCTTTGCGTAACTGCTCGGTATTATCCACTTTGTCTTGCTCGGTGAGCTCGATGACTACTTGCTGCGCACCGAGGCCGTAATCGCGCAGTAGCTGCAGGGTTTGCCCTTTAGGGTGAGCCGGATCCGATAACGTGTTGGGGCTGACATTGAGAAACAACTTGCCAGCTAATTGCTGCTCGGCGAATGAGGCTATGGCCGTTTCTCGACACAGTAACTCTAATTCGGAAAGACGATGGTGCGCTACAGCACAGCTAAATAGTGCGTCGGGTCTGTGCAAAAAGCTATCTTCAGGCCCCCTGCTGAGTGCTTCATAGCCAATTATCGCTTCCTGATAGAAGTCAAAAATAGGTTGAAAAACGCAGGTAACTTGGCGCTTTTCAATAATTTCGGCTAATTCTGCTATTAATTCGGCACTCACTGCTTTGTACACCCAATATTAAAATGGTGGCAAAGCTTAGCAAGGGATTATGACAACGTCATGAATTGACTACTTTCTCTGCAATTGCTGCTGAATGATATTGAAATGGGCTTGCGCTTTGAGTGCATGTCGACGCGCCGACACAGTATTAACTGCGCCAGTTTGCGACTCTCTCACTGTAGCTCTAATTAGCAGCGGAAGAACTGTCGCCTCCTTAATATGATAGCAAATCGGTGCCTCAAAGGTGGGTAAAGCATCGCCATTGCGGTATTGCTCACTTAGCTCTGCATGCGTTAATTGCACGGAGCCATCAAAGCCTTGATATAAGCTCTGTAGGTACGCGTCACACTCGGGAAAGCGCAGCCTTAGATCTGGGATTTGCGCATACATAGCAACGGCTAGGGCTGTACTTATATGCTCGAGCTCTGGTGCTCGTCCTTGCAAGCGTAACTCACTGAGGAGTTGCTCACTCATGCCTAGGTACACTTGGGCTGCTGAGTTCGAATCAGCAGTTGGCTGTGGCTTGCCAACGCTATCACCGCAAGCACTTATTGTTAGCAAAGCTAAGACCAGTAAAAACAACTTCATAAGACTGGGCCTGTATAACAGCTGTGACAGCGAGCTACATTCATTGTCACAACCAGGGAACTGGATATATAAAAAATGCCGCATTAAAGCGGCATTTTCAACGTTTGACCTTTATTCTCTAAGGCATAGGATCGAGATCAGCGCCCTCTTTCTCTACTTCTACGGGGATCAAGTCCTCTTTACTAACTCCAAGGAATACCGCCACAGAGCTGGCGACATAGACCGACGAGTAAGTACCGATGAATACACCAAAGAGTAATGCCGTAGCGAAGCCATGGATAGTTTGGCCACCCCACACGAACAAGGCTATCAATACCAAAATAGTGGTAATTGAAGTAACCAAGGTTCGATTCAATGTCTGTGTAAGGGAGAGATCGATAATTTCCAAGGTGTCGTCAATACGCACTTTACGGAAGTTCTCACGGATACGGTCTGAAACAACGATAGTATCGTTAAGTGAATAACCGATGACCGCAAGAATCGCCGCCAAGATAGTTAAATCAAACTCCAAGCCTAATAGTGAAAACAGGCCCATAGTCAAAATAACATCGTGGAACAAGGCAAATACCGCACCTAGGGCAAAACGCCACTCAAAACGTAAGGCAACATAGAGCAAAATACAGATCAAAGCAGTCAGCATCGCTAAGCCACCCTGCTCTTTCAAATCTTCACCTACGCTGGGACCAACAAACTCGATACGGCGCATCTGCGCCTGTGCATCGGCCTGTTTTAAGGCTGCCATAACCTGGTTACCAATGACCTCAGCTTTCACTCCCTCTCCTTGTGGAGGAAGACGCACAAGTACGTCTTTACTGGAGCCAAACAGCTGTACAGAGGCATCAGCGAAGCCATTCTCTGCGAGTACTTTTCGTACTTGGGAGAGCTCAGCAGGCTGTGAAAAGCCCACTTCTACAGCTGTACCACCGGTAAAATCTAACCCAAAATTAAGGCCTTTAACCACGAAAGACGCCAGCGCGGCAATAATCAATAAAATTGAAAAGCCCATCGCTACTTTGCGTGCTTTCATGAATGGTAAAGTACCTTTCACTTTTAATAATTGCATGCTTCGCTCCTATATCGATAGCTTTTCAATGCGCTTACCACCAACAACTAAGTTGATAACCGCACGGGTACCAACAATGGCAGTAAACATTGAAGTTAAGATACCTATTGCCAGGGTTACCGCGAAGCCAGCTATTGGTCCGGTTCCCACTGCAAACAGAATAATCGCTGCGATTAAAGTGGTAATATTGGCATCAAAAATGGTACTGAAAGCACTGTCGTAACCGAAATGGATGGCCTGCTGTGGACTGCGTCCATCAGCCAATTCTTCGCGGATACGCTCGAAAATAAGTACGTTTGCGTCCACTGCCATACCAACCGTTAAGACGATACCAGCAATACCAGGTAAGGTCAGCGCTGCACCTGGGATCATCGACATCACTCCGACAATCATCACCAAGTTAGCCCCCAAGGCTAGGTTAGCAACCAAGCCGAAGCCTTTGTAATAAAGCAGCATAAAGGCTAAAACAAACGCGAAGCCGAGCACCACAGCGGTCATACCTGCTTCAATATTTTCTTGGCCTAAGCTTGGACCCACAGTGCGCTCTTCCACGATTTGAATCGGTGCAACGAGGGCACCTGCACGTAGCAGTAAGCTCAAGTTATGTGCTTCAGCAGGGTTATCTAGACCGGTAATGCGGAAGCTACGTCCTAATCGTGCTTGAATCGTCGCTACGTTAATTACTTCTTCCACTTTGATAGGCGGAAGCGGCTTTCCGTTTTCGTCTACTTCGCCGGAAGGCTTGTATTCAATAAACACGGTCGCCATCGGTTTACCTATGGCACGCTTGGTAAAGGCATCCATCTTGGCACCGCCTTTAGAATCCAGCTTAATATTAACCTGCGGACGCTGATATTCATCCATACCAGATTGTGCACCGGTAATATGGCTACCTTCCAGAATGACCCGCTTTTTCAGTACCACAGGACGGCCTTCGCGGCTCATGATCATTTCAGTACCAGGCGGTGTCCGCCCTTGCATCGCCAACCCTGGGTCAGCATCTTGGTCAACCTCACGAAACTCTAGGGTTGCCGTAGCACCTAAGATTTCTTTTGCACGCGCAGTGTCTTGTACACCGGGTAATTGCACGATAATGCGCTCTGCGCCTTGACGTTGAACATTAGGTTCAGCAACACCGATTTGGTTAATCCGGTTACGAATAATGGTTTCGTTTTGCTTGATCGCATAATCACGCAGCTCTTTAATACGCTGCTCGCTCATAGAGGCAATAAAGCCATTGTCGTTGTTGCTGTCATCAACAAACAAGTAACCCGGGTAGCGGTCTTGTAAGAAGCGCTCTGCAGCGTCTTTGTCTTGCTCACTGCGCATCACCACTTGCACGCCATCGCTCCCCGCTACGCGGCGGATAGTGCGATAACGCAGTTTTTCTTCGCGTAAGTCTGAGCGGAAATCCTGCTCCATCTGGTTCAGAGCGTTATCCATCGCCGTCACCATGTCAACTTCCATGGTGAAATGCACACCACCACTTAAGTCAAGACCGAGCTTCATTGGGTTACCACCAATGGCTTTTAACCATTGTGGTTGAGCTGGCGCCATGTTGATGGCAGAGATGTAATCTTCACTTAAGTTGTCGCGCAAAATGTCCTGAGCTTTAAGTTGTTGTTCGACATTTTTGAAGCGGACCAGGATCTGGCCATCGGCGAGTTTGCTCGACTTGGTTTCAATTTTATTATCAGTCAGGATTTTATTTACTGTATCTAGCGCACTGAGATCGGCGTCGGTTCCCTTTGTTCCGGTAACCTGAATGGCCGGATCGCGGCCATAGATGTTCGGGGTGGCATAAAGCACCCCGACTGCCAATACAACAAGTACGAGTAAATATTTCCATAAGGGAAACTTATTTAACACGTATCTTTCCTTTTTGGTTTATAGCGACTTCATTGTGCCTTTGGGTAGTACTGCGCTAATCGCAGACTTCTGCACTGTTACTTCGGTTTGGTCGTTCAGCGAGATAAGCACAAAGTCTTTATCTTCAGACACCTTAGTGATCTTACCAACCATGCCGCCTTGAGTAAGCACTTCATCACCTTTGGCTAAAGCGCTCATTAGGTTTTTGTGCTCTTTTACTCGCTTAGCTTGCGGGCGGTAGATAAGAAAGTAAAAAACCAAACCGAAAATGGCCAGCATAATTAGCATTTCATAGCCACCACCAGCTGGTGCGGCGCCCGCTGTGCTTGCATGTGCGTTTGCAATAAATAAACTCATCAGGTAGTCCCCTTAAGTACTTAACTATTAATTTTAGTGTTGTAAATTACAGGCAAGCCCGCACAAGGCGGGCCGCAATTATTCTGTTTCTGCGAGCTCTGGAACCGCAGTATTACGGCGAGCATAAAAGTCTGCTACAAAAGCGTCAAGCTTGCCGCTGGCAATTGCCTCACGCAATCCTTCCATTAAACGTTGGTAGTAGCGCAAGTTATGAATGGTGTTCAAACGCGCACCGAGAATCTCATTACACTTATCCAAGTGATGCAAATAAGCGCGTGAGTAGTTCTTACAGGTGTGGCAATCACATTCACTGTCCAGCGGCGCGGTGTCGGTCTTGTGCACGGCGTTACGGATTTTAACCACCCCACCGGTAACAAATAAATGACCATTACGTGCGTTTCGTGTCGGCATCACGCAGTCAAACATATCAATACCACGACGTACCGCTTCAACGATATCTTCAGGCTTGCCGACGCCCATTAAATAACGCGGCTTTTGCTCTGGCATTTTGTAAGCGCAATGGTCGAGAATGTTGATCATGTCTTCTTTAGGCTCACCTACAGAAAGTCCACCGAGGGCATAGCCATCAAAATCAATTTCTTCCAGCCCTGCTTGCGATTGTGCTCGCAGCTCTGGGTACATACCACCTTGGATAATACCAAACAGCGCTGACGGGTTATCACCGTGCGCTTGTTTTGAACGTTTTGCCCAGCGCAGTGATAATTCCATAGAGTCTTTTGCTTGCTTCTCTGTTGCTGGGTAAGGCGTACATTCGTCAAAAATCATGACAATGTCAGAGCCTAGATCACACTGCACTTGCATCGCTTTTTCAGGGCTCAGCATTATTTTCTCACCGTTAACGGGAGAGCGGAACATGACGCCTTCTTCCGTTATTTTACGCATGGCGCCGAGACTGAATACCTGAAAACCACCGGAGTCTGTCAAAATCGGCTTGTCCCATGCCATGAAGTCATGGAGGTCACCGTGTTGTTTAATAATCTCGGTGCCCGGACGTAGCATGAGGTGGAAAGTATTTCCCAAGCAAATGTGCGCCCCCGTATCTTTAAGCTCGTCTGGGGTCATCCCTTTTACTGTGCCATAGGTACCTACCGGCATAAATGCGGGGGTTTCAACGACACCGCGTTCGAAAATTAAGCGCCCACGGCGTGCTTTGCCGTCGGTTGTATCTAGTTCAAATTTCATGTGATCCTCAATAGGTCGGAAAAACAGTCCAACTCGAGCGCAAAATGCGCAGATTAACCGCCCGATTTTACCTGTTTTGTCGCAGCAATACTATGAATTGGGGCGAATCGAAGAAATAAAAGCAACAAATAAAAAAAGCCGCTTCTTGCGGCTTTTTCTTAGTCTTTATCTTGGCGGGTTAAAAACATCGCATCGCCATAACTAAAGAAACGATAACGCTCTTTGATAGCCTCTTGATAGGCCGACATAATATGCTCCTGCCCAGAGAATGCGCTGACCAGCATAATTAATGTGGACTCCGGTAAGTGGAAGTTTGTGATCATGGCATCGACGACATTGAACTGATACCCAGGGTAGATAAAGATATCGGTATCGCCAACATAACTAATGAGCTCACCGCCACCGATTTTTGCTGCCGATTCCAAAGAGCGCACCGAGGTTGTGCCCACGGCAATAACCCGCCCGCCTTGGGCTTTAGTTTTCGCAATGGCATCAACAACATCTTGTGGTACATCAATGTATTCTGAGTGCATATGATGCTCTTGAACGCTGTCTACCCGCACCGGCTGAAACGTCCCTGCACCAACGTGTAGGGTCACAAACGCCATAGCAACGCCTTTGTCCTTTAACGCAGCCATTAACGGCTCATCAAAATGTAATCCGGCTGTTGGTGCGGCAACTGCACCGGGTTTTTCACCATACACAGTTTGATAACGCTGCTTATCTTCATCAGTATCAGGGCGGTCGATATACGGAGGCAAAGGCATATGGCCAATCTGCTCAAGGGTGTCTAACACTGACATATCACCTTTGAGCTCAAGCTCGAACAGCTCGCCTTGACGGCCAATCATTTCCATCTGCGCTTGCCCTTCAAGAACCATCACCGTTCCCGGTTTAGGTGACTTATTGGCTCTCACATGCGCCAGCACACGCTTATCATCAAGCACTCTTTCTACAAGCACTTCCACCTTGCCACCAGAGCGCTTTTGTCCATGCATACGGGCAGGGATCACTTTGGTGTTATTAAACACCAACAGATCACCAGGCTCGATGAAGTCAATGATGTCCTTGAAAATATGGTGGGTGGTATTACCGCTGTTACCCTCTACTTTTAACAGGCGACTTTGGCTACGTTCCTTTTGCGGAAATCGAGCGATCAATTCTTCAGGTAGCTCAAAACTAAAATCGGCCACGCGCATGGGTTTTCTCCGGGGTGCTGAAAATCGCGCCAATTCTAGTTCCCCCCTTGACTGAAATCAAGCGCATAGCGCTTGTCTCGGGTGACAATTACCTATAATCTAGCGGATTCAATTTAGGTCTTAAACAGTTGGGTTGCGATACCATGGCTACGCCGTTGAGCCTCATGATAGTCAATGCCAGTGCAGTTGAGCGCAGCATCATTAAACGTACTTTGGGGCGTCTCGATATTTTCTCTGTGCTTGAGTTCGCAGACTCCCAAGAAGCATTGCAGGTGCTGAAAGAACGCGCGGTAAGCTTAGTGATTACCGGACTGGATGTAGGCACCATTGATGGCTGGCGCTTTTCACGAATGATTCGCTCCGGATTGCTGAAAACCCCTAAACACACCCCGATTGTACTGACTCCCCCTTTTTATTGTGAACGTATCGCCGAAACCACAGCTCGCAGCTATGGTATTGATGCGGTTGTGCCCATTGAGCGCCAAGATTTACTACCGCAAACACTGGCCAATGTTCTGTCCACGCAACTAGATAAAAGCAGTCGTTTAGGCCTGCTGTTACTCGAAGCCGATAGCACCAAAGCAAAAGCGATGAGTGAGGCCTTAGCGTTAAACTTTGCCGTTGAAGTATGCAGCTCTGTGCGCCAAGCCTTAAGCACGTATTTGCAAGGGCGTTACGCCATCGTATTGCTAGATGCCAGTATTGCCAATGCCGAGACTGCTAACGAGTTGGTTCAAAGTATTCTCTCTCATAATGCCAGCCAAGCGATTGTCACTATTATAGATAGCCACGACGCTGACTATGCTGAGCGTTTATTGTTGAGCGGCGTCACCGACTTTATTCGTCGCCCTTACAATGACGCACTACTAATGAAAGTGTGTGACCACGCCGCGCGTCGTGAAGACTTTATAGCCAGCTACAGCGAGTTTGAGAAGAAAGTGGCGCAGCTAAGCCAAAGTCAATCACGCTATAAAGAGCTCTATTCAGCGCACCAACGCATTCTTATGCATCTCAATACCATCGTTATGGAGCTCGACGAGCAAGGCTGCATCCGCTTTATTAACCCAGCCTGGGAAGCAAATACCGGGTATGGTTTAAAGCAAAGTATTGGCAAGCCGCTTACCAACTACGCGTTAGCGCATGACCAAGCAAGGCTCCAGCAAGTATTGAGCGCTGTTGCTCAGGGTGAGCAGCAGCGGCGCAAGATAGAAGTGCAACTGGTTACACAACAAGGCAATAGCGCTTGGTTTGAATGCCGTTTCCAGCATGTTAATGAAGCCAATGCTGGCGCGGTGATCACCGCTTCCATCGACAATATTGAAGAGCGCAAGCAGGCGGAGTTACAGTTACAGCACTTAGCATTACACGATACCCTTACAGGGCTTCACAACCGCTATTATTTTGACCAACAACTCTCTCAGTTGTGTCGCCAAACCCGTGCTGATGATGAGCACGCGTTGATTTACATCGACCTTGACCACTTCAAAATTATTAACGACAGCAAGGGCCACCAAGAAGGTGACGTTGTTCTTAAAGAGGTCGCCAACTTATTCCAAGAGCATATCGGCGATAGCCATTTAGTCTTTCGCATCGGCGGCGATGAGTTCGCTATTTTACTTAGAGACACCCCATTTTTAGACGCTCATATGGTGGCTGAAGGGGTATGTATGGCCATTGATAGCTACCAGTTCCATTGCCAAGAGCAGCTCTACTCTATTAGTTGCTCAATCGGCATCACACAAATATCGGCACAGAACAACGATGCTAGCGAATGCCTTAAGCAGGCTGATATCGCACTGTATATTGCCAAAAGTCAGGGCCGTAATTTAGTGCATTGCTATGATGCTCGTGACTCGCAAAGTAATGCGATGCAAAGTGGCTTGGAATGGGGTCACAATGTGCGCTCGGCACTGCAGCAAAACAACATCGAGTTACACTATCAGGCCGTGTGGGACATTAAGCGCTCGCGTATTGCTTATTATGAGGCCCTATTAAGGCTGGTTGTTGATGACGAGCTTATCTACCCGAACCAATTTATCCCAGCCCTTGAAATGCTCAATGACAGCTACTTGATGGACCAATGTGTAGTTCGCCGAGCGATTAGCGATCTCAGTGAAAACCCGCAGTTACAGCGTGTTGCCATCAACCTCTCGGCGCAATCGTTTTTAGATGAGCGTTTATTGCCACATATCCGCGCCATGCTCAATGACTATCACGTCGATCCCAAGCGCGTTATTTTTGAAATTACCGAAAGTGCCAGCATTGATAACCTGAGTGCAACCCGAGACATGATCTGCGCGCTTAACGAGCTTGGCTGTGACTTTTCCATTGATGATTTTGGTACTGGATTTAGTACCTTTGACTATCTCAAGCGCTTGCCAGCGCAGCATGTCAAAATTGACGGCTCATTCGTGCGCGATATGCAACATGACCCCATAGACTATGCGTTGGTTAAGGCCATCAACGATATTTCACGCTCGCTGAAAAAGCATTCAGTAGCGGAATACGTTGAAAACAAAGAAATTTATAACCTACTTAAAGAAATTGGTGTCGATTACGCTCAAGGCTACTTTATTGCCAAACCCGCCCCGATAGCGTCACTGCAAAACAATCAAAAAATAATCTCTGCAAAAACATCTAGCTAAGTAATAACGAACGAAATTTAACAATTTAGCGCTTTTTCTGAGCGCTCATTTAGCTATACTCAAATTATTCAGTGCGCTGTGAGAGAAGCAGGTTAAGCACGTACAGTTAATTATTAACCTGCTGAAAATACTAAATAAATCATAAAGCCCAACAATGGAATGTGGCATAGCCGGAGAGGTTATATCGGCTTAGAAGACATTGTCTATCAATGACATCAACAAGGCTCGTTAAGGAAAATCAACATGACTGCTTTAGTAACATTACTGCTGAGTATAAACATGCTCATCGCCAGCCAGTGCTACCTTCACGCCAAGCGCAAGGGGTATCCGGTACGGCTGTTTTTAGCACTGGGTGTTATTCCGTATTTTAACCTTGTGGTCTGGGTCTATTTGTTGTTTTTACCGGCACTAGAAAAGCCCCTGTTTAAACCAAAATCAACACCTTAGACAGCTAGGTTCATTAAGGCTCTTCACTGCCCACCGTGCTGCAAGTACGCAGGAACTCACCGACTTTATCGCTGAATAGCCGGAAGTCACCGATTCTTCCTGTGGTCTTGCGCCAAATTAAACCAACATCGCGATGTGCATCAGCGCCGGAGCTGGTAGCCACCAGCGGCTTGGCATCAAGTATGCCCGCGTTAATCGCCATTTGTGGTAAAAATGTAACGCCCAACTTATATTCCACCATCGACAGCAAGGTGTGTAAATTCGCGGCTTCGAATGGGTTGATGCAACTCGCTCGCTCCAAATTACACGCACTGAGCGCATGCCCGGTCATACAGTGCTCACGTTCAAGGAGGAATACGCTGTGCTCTGGAAGCGCGTTGTAATCCACCGACTCATCAATGGGATAGTCTTTGTGTTTCACGAGGTAGAACTTGTCTTTTGCCAATATCTGCGTGTGAAAGCGTCCAGTTTCATAAGGCAGTGCTAGCAGCGCGATATCGATATGGCCATGCTCTAACTTATCGAGTAGGTTATCACTGGTGTCTTCTACCAGCACTAAATCTAAGTCTTTAAACGTTTCTTTGCAGTAGCAATAAAGTGGCGCAGCGACAAAGCTAGCAATAGTCGGAATAACGCCAAGCGTTAGCGTACCGCTAAGCGGGTGCAGATGGCTGCGGGTCAGCTCTTTCACACTCATGGTGTCGTTAATTATTTGCTTGGCCTTCGCTACCACCTCTTCGCCAATGCTGGTGAACATTAAACTGCGGTTTTCACGCTCAATAAGTTGCACGCCAAGATTTTCTTCAAGGTTTTGAATCGCGCTACTCAAAGTCGACTGGCCGATATAACAGGCGCTAGCTGCGCGACCAAAATGTTGATGCTGATGAACTGCGATTAAATATTGTAGTTGCTTGATACTAGGCAGGTTGGTCATGTTTATTGCTCACAAATAAAAAGACCCCAACACCGAGGGCGCTGAGATCTTTTCAAGCTAAAAGACGGTTCTGTCATGTGTTGTGGGAGGTAACTCCCACAACGACGTTATACGCCGAATACTGTTCTTAATATGTAGAAGATTACAATAGCAAGAGCAGCACCAACAGGCAATGTTATTACCCAAGAAACCACAATGTTTCTGATCACACTCATATTCAGTGCAGCAATGCCGCGTGCCATACCCACACCCAAAACGGCACCGACTAGTGTTTGCGTGGTCGAAATTGGCAAGCCAGTATCAGAGGCAATAACTACTGTTGATGCGGCTGCAAGCTCAGCTGCAAAGCCTCGGCTTGGCGTTAAGTGCGTAATTCCTTCACCAATGGTTTTAATCACTTTCTTACCTAAGATAGCAAGACCCATTACGATACCTAAGCCACCTAAAGGAAGAATCCACCATGCAAGTGCTGCTTTTTTCGCAAGCTCACCGTTATTTTCAACGATATTTACAACGGCAGCAAGTGGGCCTATGGCGTTGGCAACATCGTTCGAACCGTGTGCAAAAGCCATACAACAAGCGGTCAGTACCATCAGTACGGCAAACACTTTCTCAACGTTGTTAAACTGCATTGCCTTATCGGCTTTAGGGTCCATTTTTAGGCGTTTAATGGCAAGCATACCAATAATGCCGATAAGCACAGCAATAGCTACCGACAAGGCATACCCTTCAACCGTTCCTAGGTTGATACCAATGTGCTTTAAGCCTTTTTTGATAGTCACCAAGGACATGACAAAACCAGCCAAACCCATATAGATAGGTACGTAGCGTTTAGCATTATCCAGTGGGTTATTGGTATCAAAAATAAGCTTTTGCGCGCTCATAAAGATAAGGTAAGCAATGAAGCCTGATAGCGCAGGCGTCACCACCCAGCTACCCACAATCCCCGCAACCTTGGTCCATTGAATCGCTTCGCTACCTACAGCAACGAGAGCAAAACCAATAATAGCGCCGATAATAGAGTGTGTTGTGGAAACAGGCCAGCCTAAAAAGGACGCAATTAATAACCAGCTACCGGCCGCGAATAATGCTGAAATCATGCCCAACACCATCAGTTCGGGGATATCAGCAAACGGAGCGGCGTCAATAATGCCTTTACGTATGGTCGATGTAACCTCACCACCGGCTAAATATGCGCCAGCGAATTCGAAGATCATCGCAATGATAATCGCTTGTTTAATGGTCAGTGCTTTAGAGCCCACTGACGTACCCATTGCATTGGCTACGTCATTGGCACCGATGCCATAAGCCATGAAGAAACCTACCGCAGCGGCAACCAACACCAGCACGGTACCGTAGGACGAAATAATATCCATCAGAATAACCTTATTGTCTTAACTTTGTTTGAGCCAGCAGTGTGTTCATATTGTCTTTGCTGGATCTTGGCAATGTTAACGAGCTAGCAATACTTCTAAACGCGAACCAACGCGCTCAGCAATATCGGCTAAATCGCCCACCCACTCGATGATCTTGTACAAGAACATGACATCAACAGGGTTTAGTGTATCTTCAATGCGACGCAATTCTTGACGTAGCTTAATTTGCATATCGTCTGTGTCTTGCTCAATCGCATCAAGTTCGGCGAGCATTTTCTCAACCAGGGTTACTTCACGACCACGGAAGCCTGTTTCAAGTAATTCATCTAGCTCATTAATAGCTTTTGATGCTTGCTTGGTGGCGTCCACACAGCGTGATAGATACTGTAAGAAGTCGCTTTGGATGGTTTTTGGGATTGCCATCTCACGGCCAATAACGCGTCCAGCTATGTCTTTAGCTTTATTGGCTATCTTGTCTTGGTGGGTGATCAGTTCGAGCAAATCGGTGCGCTCAACTGGAAGGAACAGTCCACGTGGAAGATTAAGTCTAATCTCACGTTTAAGATCATCGGCCTCACGCTCTATGGAGCGTATTTTAAGACGTAACTCTTCCGCTTCTTGCCATTGAGACTCAAATACATGCTCAAAAAAGGGAATGAGTAGCGCACTTGCTTTGTGCACTTTTTTAATATGATCTTCAATTGGTTTAATAGGTGATTTTGCAAAAACCCCTAAAAACGCATTACTAGGCATAACTGACCCTTTGAATCTAAGTTTGCAATAAAACCGTCATAAATAGGTCATAAACATAGACTACATTGGTTTTGTAGGCTCGTTTCTTTGCTATTTTCCACGACTTAGTTTAACTATGCTTTCGAGCGCAATTTTACCCTATGTGCAGCTCAAACGCATCGAATTTCATGCCTTATTCAGTAAGCTTTTACACTCAACTGGCAATGATTATTTAACATCATAAAAAAAGGGCAAATGTCCGTATTTGCCCATCTTTATTTTCTAAAATAATTACAGTGTCTTAGCGATATCTTCTTGGGAGATATGGCGAATATCCTTGCCGTTGACGAAATAAATCACATATTCGGAAATATTCTGACAACGGTCGCCAATGCGCTCCAAAGAACGTACCGACCAAATTAAGTCCATTACCTTGGGAATTGAACGCGGATCCTCCATCATATAAGTCATGATTTGGCGGGTGAGTGCTTCATACTCACGGTCCACTTTTTCATCCGCTTTGTGCACTTCAAAGGCCTTCTGCGCGTCCATACGGGCAAACGCATCCAATACGTCATGTAACATGATTGACACTAAGCGACCCATATTTTCAATGTTATTGAGCAACCCTTGCTGATCTTTAGTGAAAGAGTCTAATGCTACTTTGGCAATGCGCTCAGCCTCATCACCAATACGCTCTAAATCAGCAATAGTTTTGGCAATGGCAACAACTAAACGTAAATCACTGGCCGCTGGTTGGCGTTTAGCGATGATGCGCGTGCACTCCTCGTCAATGTTCACTTCCATGGCATTCACGCGGTAGTCATTAGCTTTAACCTTTTTTGCCAACTCAGCATCGTTTTTACTGACTGCATCAAGGGCACTGTTTAGTTGTTGCTCAACTAACCCACCCATGCTCAGTACATGGTTACGCACACTCTCTAGCTCTTCATTAAACTTGCCGGAAATGTGTTTGTTTATATTGTGTTCCATAATCGCCTTCTCAAAATTCTACTCTAGTAATCATAGCAACAAGCGTTGCAACATGCCGCGAGATTAACCGTAACGACCGGTAATGTAGTCTTCGGTTTTCTTCTTACTAGGGGTGGTGAACAGAGTATTAGTATCGGCATACTCAATAAGCTCACCCATATACATAAATGCCGTTTGATCAGATACCCGCGCCGCCTGTTGCATGTTGTGCGTTACGATCACTACGGTGAACTTGTTTTTGAGCTCACTGATCAACTCTTCAATAACCAGCGTTGAAATGGGATCCAGCGCCGAGGTTGGCTCATCCAGCAATAACACTTCTGGTTCGATGGCGATAGAGCGAGCAATCACTAAACGCTGCTGCTGACCTCCAGAGAGACCAAATGCACTGTCGTGTAGACGATCTTTGACTTCGTCCCACAATGCCGCGCCACGTAATGACTTTTCCACCACTTCATCGAGTTTACGCTTGTCTTTAATGCCTTGTAGGCGCAAGCCATAAACCACATTCTCATAAATAGACTTAGGGAATGGATTCGGGCTTTGAAACACCATGCCAACGTTACGGCGCAATGCTGCCACATCCACACGCTTGTTGTAGATATTCTCGCCATGAAGCAGAATTTCACCGTCGATACGGCAGCTATCTACCAGGTCGTTCATACGATTGATACAACGTAGTAATGTTGATTTACCACAACCCGATGGGCCGATAAACGCGGTTACCTGACCTTTGGGAATATCCATACTGACATCACTCAGCGCTTGCTTCTCGCCATAGTAAAGATCGAGATTTTTAATCTGCAATGCTGTTTGCTCTGGCGTTAGGTTATTCAAATCTAGCTTATCGCTGCTTGATGCATTTACCTGGGGTGCAACTGTAATCATAACTTTGTTACCTATCTCAATTCTTTACATTACTTATCTAAGGCGCGGAACTTTTCACGCAAGTGGTTACGAATACCAATTGCGGTGATGTTCAAGGTGATGATCACCGTCACCAGTAAAAACGCGGTTGCATAAACTAAGGGTCGCGCAGCCTCTACGTTCGGGCTTTGGAAGCCAACGTCATAAATATGGAAGCCTAAGTGCATAAATTTACGGTCTAAGTGCACATAAGGGAAGTTACCATCTAACGGTAAGGTCGGAGCCATTTTTACCACCCCAACTAGCATCAACGGCGCCACTTCGCCCGCCGCGCGCGCTACCGCCAGAATAAGGCCGGTCATAATCGCTGGGCTCGCCATTGGCACCACGATGCGCCACAGTGTTTCCGCTTTAGTCGCACCTAGGGCGAGTGAGCCTTGACGCACTGACCCCGGGATTCGAGAAAGCCCTTCTTCGGTGGACACAATCACTACCGGCAAGGTCAAAATCGCCAGGGTCAACGCCGACCACATCACCCCAGGCGTACCAAACACGGGGCTAGGCGCCGCTTCAGGGTAAAATAGCTGATCTAAACTGCCACCTAACATATAGACAAAGAAACCAAGACCGAATACCCCGTACACAATCGACGGTACACCTGCGAGGTTAATCACCGCGATACGGATCATCTTCGTCACCGCATTTTTCGCTGCGTATTCGTGTAAGTAGATAGCGGCCACCACCCCAAACGGTGTCACGATCACGGCCATTAGCATCACCATAAACACGGTACCGAATATTGCTGGGAAAACGCCACCTTCGGTGTTCGCTTCACGCGGGTCATCGGCGATGAACTTGCCCAACTGACCAAAGTAATGACCAAGCTTGGCAAAGAAGCCCATGTTATTTGGCTGCCAAAAATCAAGCACTTGATAAAGCGGTAAGGTCACCATTTCACCGCGCATGTCTCGCACGATCACTTTGTCTCGCTTGGCGGCGTCACGCAACGCAAAGAGCTCTTTCTCATAGCCTTTATAAGCTTCACGCAAACGTTTACGCTCGGCTTCAAGCTCAGCCATGTGCTCGGGTGTTAGGTCATTATCAAGCTCATACGCACGCTCTTGTAGACGTAATTGCTCAAGTTCATAGTTAATGTGACCGATTTCACCGTTTTGTAAATCAAGCGCCTGCTCATTAAGCTCAACCGCGCGCTCGACCAGCTCTTCTAATTTGGCGACCTTGTCGCCTTGAACCAGCTCACCTTGCTCATAGACCTGCTCAATATAACCATAGAAGTTACCATTTTTAGAGCGTTCAAACACTGCGAGCTCTTTCGGCGTCGACTGTTTTTGGATGTCGGTTTCTAATAACCAACGGAAATCCAAATCAACATACTCACGGTTACCGGTTTTAATTAGGTAACGGGTAATCTCTTCGGCGCCATAGTTTTTTAACTCAACCCCGGAAGCTCTTACTCGACTCGCAGGCACCGCCTCGCGATCATAGATTTCACCAATGACCATTTGCTGAGGTACAGAGCCTTGCACTTCAAACTGGTGTACTTCTGATGGCCAGAAAAAGCTCAGGCCACGCCATGCAATTAGCGCTAACAAGCCAATTACAGAAATCAAACTGATGCTTACAGCACCACCGGTCATCCAAATCCAAGGAGAACCAGACTTAAACCACTGTCTTACCATGTCGTGTCTCCTCTAATTACAGTGAGCTGTATTTTTCACGCAGACGCTGACGAACAAACTCAGCAAGCGTGTTAAACACGAAGGTGAAAATAAAGAGCACAAAGGCTGCCAAGAATAGAATGCGATAGTGTGAACTACCCACTTCAGATTCCGGCATCTCTACGGCAATATTTGCTGCTAACGTACGCATACCTTGGAAGATACTCCAATCCATAATCGGGGTATTACCGGTGGCCATGAGTACGATCATGGTTTCACCCACGGCGCGGCCTAAGCCCATCATAACCGCCGAGAAAATACCCGGACTCGCTGTCAGCAAGACCACCCTTACTAAGGTTTGCCACTGGGTGGCACCTAGAGCTAGAGAGCCTTGCGTAAGGTGACGAGGAACACTGAATACTGCGTCTTCGGCAATCGAAAATATGGTCGGAATAACGGCAAAGCCCATGGCAATTCCCACCACCAACGAGTTACGCTGATCGAAAGTCATACCCAATTCATTGGTAATAAACTGACGTGCATTACCATCAAATAACCAGTTCTCGACGCTGCCGCTCATAGCAAAGGAGACCCAGCCAACCAGTAGCACAACCGGCACCAAGATAATTGAGTGTGCTCCATCAGGAATACGATGACGGATCTGCTCAGGCAGTTTTGTCCAAGCAAAGGCGGTACTAATAATGGCAATGGGCAGCAATATCAACAACGCGACTATGGCAGGCAAGTTTTCCTCAATCAAAGGCGCTAACCAAAGACCAGCAAGGAAACCGAGAATAACGGTTGGTAAGGCTTCCATAATTTCAACGGTGGGCTTCACCACTTTGCGTAGTTCGCTAGACATAAAGTAAGCGGTATACACAGCAGCAGAAAGTGCAATGGGCACAGCAAATAGCATGGCGTACATCGCTGCTTTAAGAGTACCGAAAGAAATTGGGATCAGTGAAAACTTAGATTCAAAATCATCACTGGCCGACGTTGATTGCCAAATATAATCAGGCTCAGGGTAGCCTTCATACCAGACTTCCTGCCACAACCCAGACCAAGTTACCTCCGGGTGCTCATTCTCAATTTCTATTACCTTCACTTGGTTATCAGCCAAGATCAGCGCCGCATTTGAACGCGGAGCAATGGCAAAGTTTTTGATCATGCCATCGGCCACTTTGCCCTGCCATAGTTTCGCTTCACTGGTGGTGTAATACACCCCTAGCTCACCATTATCACCGGCAGTAAAGAAAGTGCGGCGATAAAATTCGGTGTAAATATCTATGGCTTTTTGCTTTGAGGTTTCAAAGGCGCGGATTTTCTTAAAGGCTTTGCCGTCATCGGTATTCACCTCAAACCACTGCGATACTTCGCCATTGTCGTTTGCCAGCATCAGTGAATTGGCGCCAGCAAGCAGCTGCGCGGAAATAATGTTGGCATTTTCTTCGTTAGCAGCAAGTACTTGAGTCAGCTCTACGTCGCTGGCATAACGGCTGTTATAGATATAGATTTGGTTGGCTGAACGCACGAAAACGCGACTGCCGTCGGGCGAGATCAACAGCTCATCAATGCGGCCATCGATGTTAAGCTCGGTTTGTTCAGCCACCCACTCAACCTCGCCGGTCATGAAGTTTTCTTCACCGACATAGGCGCTAAATACCACTCGCTTGTCTGCGGTTAGGGCCACCATCACCACTTTTTCTTCACTTTGCGAGAACGCAAAACGTTTAATGGCCTGACCTTGTGGGTCAACCTCTAGCGGCTTTTCGCCTAATGGGTAAGTCAAACGTGGAGTCAACTTGCGCTGATTGTTAGGGAAGCTCACCATAAAGCTTGGCTTGACGATAACCGCCTCACCATTGCTTAACCCATAGGCATATAAACCTTGGTGCGGTGCGCTAGACGCAAAGCTGGTCACGTCTGCAGGAAGAGCCGTTTTCAGCTCGGTCATTTGTTGACCAAAGCCTTGCTCTTGAATGTTGTAAAAGTCCACCGCCCCATCACGCTTAAGCAGATAGGCAATTTCGGTTTGTTCTTCAAGCCCTAAGCCGACAACATCCTGTTGTGCAATATCAAAGCTTGCACGCTCTTCGATGTGCGCAGACTCAAAAATAGGTTGCACCACATAGAGGAGATAGAAAAATATCAGCAACAGCGCCACGAGCACCATTACCCCGCCAGAGGTAATGCCAAACTGGGCTATTTTGTCTTTAAATAGACGGCTTCTATCCGTGCTAAATGTTAAGTTTTGCGGATTGGAAGTCATCAATACACCCTTATATCTTTACGATGCGCGGATTATATTTCATCAAAATGACAGTTTTGTTACATAACGGAAAAACTAGTACGAAATGAGTAAAAAACAACCAATACTACCAAGACTGTTTTTACATCTGGTTATGACCTATAGCAAATTGCCATTGCGAAGAATTGGACAAACCCCGAAAAGGGGTCAATACTTGCTCATAGCGAGCACGTGAAGACCACCTTAACTTTTTAATAATTATACGTTTATCTATCTTATTTTAAGGCTGTGCTCGAAAAAGGCAGCCGCATGAGCTGACTAAATTTCCACAATAATAAAGAGACCGTTATTTATGCAGCAGTTAGTACTGACCGTATTAGGCCAAGATCGTCCCGGCCTCGTTGAAGAACTTTCCTCCGTCATCTTAGATCATCACGGCAATTGGCTAGCCAGCAACCTCTCACATCTCGCTGGTAAGCTTGCTGGTATTGTTCAGGTCGAGGTCGCTGAAGAGCACCTGAAAGAGCTTCAAGACGCACTACAACAATCCCCTCACTTAGAGATCCGTATTGAATCAGGAGATAAACTCGCCAATGACACGCCTGAATGCTTAAACCTTGCGATCACAGGAAATGATAGACCTGGTATAGTGCAAGAATTAGCCGCAGTGATCCGTCACAAAGGCGCCAACATCACGCACCTGACGTCGAAGCAACAAAGTGCTCCCAACTGGGGTTCGCCCTTATTCAGTGCGGTTGCTACGGTTACCTTGCCAGCGGGAATGCAGCGCGATGTCGTGATCGACGCTCTGGAATCAATCACCCCAGATGTTATCGTTGATATAGAAAGCTAAAAACAACTTGTATCTACTAAGAAGATGACAGCGCTGTTATGTCATCTTCTGGTCATACTGCGGTAATAAATTAATACACTCACGCAGACTCTCTTCTACACTGAGTGTATTATGAAACCGGAACATATTGTTATGCAGGCGAGCTACTACCCCAAAGAGCTCAGTTGGCTTTCTTTTAACGAGCGCGTACTGCAAGAGGCAAAAGATAAAAATAACCCTATCATTGAACGCATTCGCTTTCTGGGCATATTTTCCAACAATCTCGATGAATTTTTTCAAGTGCGCGTTGCTGACGTAAAGCGTCGTATCCTGCTGAACAAACTTCCAGATGCAAATTTCGATGAAGATGAAGCCCTGATGCAGCAAATTCAGGACAAAGTACTTAAGCTAGGGCAAGACTTTAACGTTATCTATGATGATATCTTAGTGGCCCTCAACGAGCACAATATTCATGTTGATCGACCCGAGCAACTCAGTGAGTTTCACCAGCAATGGCTGTTAGCATATTTTAAATCTGAGGTATTAGAGCACCTGTCGCCCATTCTGCTTGATCAGAACAAAAACTATTCCGAGCATATCAACGACACCATGACCTATTTATTTGTCGAAATGCGTCATGAGAAAAGCCATTATGCATTGTTGGAAGTGCCGACCAACCGACTACCACGTTTTGTGCAATTACCTGCGGAAAAAACCCGCCGCCACAAAACTATCGTCCTGCTTGATGACATCATTCTCTATTATCTTGAACAGGTATTTGCCAGCTTTTTTAGCTTTGACGCCATTCGTGGTTTCGCCATTAAGCTCACTCGTGATGCTGAATATAACCTCGACGATGAAATCGAAGAAGGCCTGTTGGATAAAATGTCAAAAGGTCTAAAACAGCGGCTGCGCTCAGAGCCTGTGCGTTTAGTGTACGACAGTGCCTTGCCCGGGGAGATGCTCAAAGCACTAAGGCGACGCTTGGGGATCACTCGCTATGATGCCCTGATCCCAGGCGGCCGCTATCGCAACTTTCGCGACTTTTTAGCCTTTCCCAATGTCGGCCGGCGCTACCTTGAGAACCGCCCACTGGCAACCATTCGCTCACACACTTTTGATCATTTCACAAGCGTATTTGATGCCATTAGCCATCAAGACATTCTGCTGTATTACCCCTACCATACCTTCAATCACTTTTTGAACTATGTGCGCCAAGCATCTTTCGACCCCGACGTATTACATATAAAAGTCAATATTTATCGCGTTGCCAGTCAGTCGCGGTTAATTGGTGCGCTGGTGAATGCGGCAAAGAATGGCAAGAAAGTCACCGTTATGGTGGAATTAAAAGCGCGCTTCGATGAACAAAATAATATCCAATGGGCAAAGAACTTGGACGAAGCTGGGATCAAGGTGATCTTTGGCATCCCTTCTCTCAAAGTGCACTCCAAACTGTGCGTGATTCATCGCAAAGAACACGGGCAAATTGTGCAATATGCACATATTGGCACCGGCAACTTCCATGAAAAAACAGCAAAAATATACACTGACTTTAGCTTATTCACTCGCGATCCCGAGATATGTGAAGAGTGCGATAACGTGTTTAAGTTTATCGAGCACAGCTACAAACACTTTAAGTTTAAGCATCTGATGGTCTCACCTGTGAATGCGCGTGAACGTATCGATGAGTTGATTGATGAGCAAGTAACGCTAGGAAAGAAAGGTCACATTTTTATCAAGGTCAATAACTTAGTTGATAAAGAGTTAATTGATAAGCTGTATATCGCGGCCCAGGCAGGGGTTAAAATAAGACTGATCATTCGTGGCATGTGCTCTTTGGTACCCGGCATCAAGGGGTTCAGTGACAATATTAAAGTCATTAGTATCGTAGATCGTTTCCTAGAGCATCCTCGGGTGATGGTCTTTGGCAGTGCTGAGCATACCCAGGTATTTATTTCATCCGCTGACTTGATGACACGTAACCTTGATCACCGGGTAGAAGTAGGCGTCCCTGTTTATAATCGCAGCTTACAGCAGGTAATCATCGATATACTCGAGTTACAGTGGCGCGATCGCAGTAAAGCTCGTGTGATTGACGCCGAGCAAAGAAATCATTACGTTCGTCGAGGGAACAAGAAAAAAATCCGCTCGCAAATTGCCATTCATGATTACTTAAAGAAATGGGAAAGCAATCGTGCACACCAATGATGTCACTACTTTCGCTGCTGTCGATTTAGGCTCCAACAGCTTTCACTTGTTGCTAGCAAGAGAGGTTGATGGTCGTTTAGAGGTGTTACACAAAGAAAAGCAGCGCGTATATCTTGCCGCTGGCCTTGATAACAACGACTGCCTGAGTGATGAGGCCATAGAAAGAGCGGTCAGCGTTTTACGGCAATTTGCTCGCACTCTCATCGATTTTCCTGCCGCCAACGTTAAGGTGGTTGCGACCTATACCTTACGCCGGGCGCGCAATATCAAAAGCTTCATGCGCCGTGCTCGTTCGGTGTTTCCATTTCATATCGATGTTATTTCTGGTCAAGAGGAAGCACGCCTCATTTATCAAGGCGTCGCCCAACATGTACACCACGAGGGGCTGCGTTTGGTGATTGATATCGGTGGTGGTAGTACCGAGCTGGCCATCGGAGAGCATCACCAACACCTGCGTTTGAGCAGCAGAAACATGGGCTGCGTGAGCTATTCGCAACAGTTTTTTGCTGACGGGCGTATCTCAAAAAAGCGCTTTAAACGCGCGATTGTTAAAGCCGAGCAAGAGTTAGAGTCTATCGCGAATAGCTTCACCCAATTAGGTTGGCAACATGTACTGGCCACCTCAGGCACAGCCAAAATGCTCAGCGCCCTGTGCCATCAAGGTGACTTAACCCAGCCACTTACCCAATCAGCATTGGCAACCTTGATTGAAGCGAGCTGCGACTCAGGCCATATAGAGCGATTGGAATTTGCCGAGCTCAGCGAAGAGCGCCGACCCACTTTTTGTGGTGGTCTAGCGATTCTTTACGCCGTGATGAGGTTTTTTGATATTGATGCATTCACCTACTGTGACTTTTCACTGCGCGAGGGCATTCTTTACGAGCTCACAGAGCTGCACGCGCATAAAGATATACGTGTTGCCACGATAGCCAATATCTCCACTCGATATGTGGTTGACAGTGAACATGCGGCCAATGTCAGTGCCACCTTGCAATGGCTCTTTCCTCATATTGAGCAGCCTTGGCAGTTAACCCATGAGGATGATCTTCCCGTGCTTTTATGGGCAGCTCAGCTGCATGAGGTCGGCTTAAGCATAAACTCATCTGGATTACATAAACACAGTGCCTACATTATTGCTAATAGCCAACTTCCGGGGTTTACCCAAGAGCAACAGCAGTTGCTTGCATGTCTAATTCGCTTTTACAGAAAAAAAATTAAGCTCAAAGCGTTGCCTGAGTTTATTGCGCTTCCTTCACTAACGTTGAAGCGCATGATTGCCCTATTTCGCCTTGCTGTATTAATGAATCAAAAGCGCCAAGCCAAGCAAAAGCCTGACTATAAAATCAGCGCAGCGAGTCATGCGCTCACGTTGCAACTTGGCAAGCAGTGGCTGTCTGATAACACCTTGCTCGCTGCCGACCTTGAGGCCGAGCAGCAACAATGGAAAAAGCTAGGGCTAGATTTACACGTCTTTTAGGCGATTAGCGCTTTGCATCATTTGTTGTAGCGCATTTTGTTCAGTGAGCAGTATTTGCGAAAGCACGTCTTTACAATCTTCAATCTCTGCACGCTCGGTAAGGTACTGATATAGATCGATAACCTGTTGATGTTTTTTGGCTAGGTAGTTTTGTACTTGCTGCTCATCATGGGCCATATCGGCACTTAATGATTCGAAGTCAATCAGCTCTGGATTTTCGGCAAAATACTCATAGCACCAAGTATTTAACGCATTAGAGCTGGTTAATATTTTAAAACTGGCAACGTCAGCAGCAAGCTTCCCCTCATACCCACTTAGATAATCTAATAGCATGGCACAGCGCTTATCGCTGCTTAAGCCGAGCTGTTCAAAATTGGCAGCAAGTCGGTTGTGAAATTCCACTGTCCAATCCAGTACATGATTAATCTTTTTAACTTGCATATAGCCTCCTTTAAATAGTGTTTTATACACAGCAAATTTCATGCACAAAAAAAGCCCGCTGTCACACGGGCTTCTTAATACATTGGGCATCCACTGTTAGGTAATTATTTCACCCTAGGGTGTAAAAGATCCAAAGACCCATTACCAACATGATGGCGTTTTCAGAAAAGCTGACGGCCCCTAGAGGGACTGATTGATTACCACCAACACACGCACAGTTGAGGTCACGCTTATCGATATATACGGCTTTAAATACCGATATCCCGCCAATGAGACCAGCAAAAGTCGCAATCACAGCCGTCGCCCATGGCCATAAGCCACTGAGCATCCCCAGTCCGGCGGCAAGCTCTAAAAACGGATAAATGTACCCATAAGCAGGGAGCTTCATGGTCAGTAGGTCATACTGTTTAAAGCCATTAACAAAACTGCCTATATCCATCAATTTTAACAGCGCCAATAAACACAGTGATGCGCCCATAAAACTCATCACTAAGGTCGATAATTGCCATCCCATATGCCCGGCGCTGAGCGCAAGAGCGATAGCAAAAGCGGTGCTAAATACTGCTATAACGGGCGTATAGCTTTGCTCATCGTCTTGTTCATCGCTCTGTACACCAAAGTGCTGCTGTAAATCATCGAAGCCGCCAATACGCTCACCATCCAAGATGATTTGCGGTGTAGTGCCAACATCGAAGCGAGATTTAAGTGCTTGCTCCTCTTCCTTATCGGCAAAAACATGATCTTCATAGTCAACATTCTGGCTATCAAGGAGCGCAATGGCCTTTTCACCAAATGGACAACTCGGTTTGCGATAAATATGATTATTACTCATCTCGACTCCTTGTTTGTGTGTTTTACCCGCCATAAGAAATACACAGCTGGGATAACGATCAGTGTCAGCAACAATGCACTTGCCATGCCACCGACCATAGGTGCGGCAATGCGGCTCATAACCTCACTGCCGGTACCGCTGCCATAGAGTACGGGTAACAGCCCAATAATAATGGTCGCAACCGTCATCATTACAGGGCGCACTCGCAATCCAGCACCGGTTTTAATCGCTTGGCGTAACTGAGCCGGTGTTAATGGCCCATGCTGGAGCTTGGCCTCATCATAAGCTTGATTTAAATACACCAGCATAATCACGCCAATTTCTACGGCGACACCGGCAAGAGCGATAAAGCCCACACCCACAGCCACCGACAGGTTGAATTGCATCAGGTAAAGCAACCACACCCCACCGATAAGCGCCAATGGCACCGTGCCCATGATAATGGCGACCTCAGCAAAACGGCGAAAGTTTAAAAACAACAAAATAGCGATAATAGCGAGGGTCAAGGGCACCACATAACTGAGCTTGGCTTTCGCCCGCTCCATATATTCATACTGACCCGCAAAACGCAGTGAGTAGCCAGGAGGTAACTCCAAAGACTGCTGCAGATAGGCTTTAGCTTCACTAACATAGCTGCCCATATCGACGTTATTGATATCGACAAACGTCCAGCCGTTAATGCGCGAGTTTTCGCTCTTGATCCCCGCAGGCCCCGAAGTGACGCGAATGTCGGCAACATCATCGAGCTGTAATTGCACGCCAGTAGGGGTAATAATGGGCAACCTCCCTAAACTTTGTGGCGAATCACGGTAGCTTTGCGGAAAGCGCAGGTTAATGGGGTAACGCTGTTGCCCTTCGATAGTTTGCGTTAGGGTTTGCCCCCCTACCGCAGTGGCAATCATGCTTTGCACTTGCGCCATAGACAGCCCATAGCGGCCAAGCAGCGCGCGGTCAAAACGAATATCTAAATAGCGTCCTCCTGCCACCCGCTCAGAGTACACCGAGGCGGTGCCGGGAAAGTCTTTCAATAAACGCTCAATATCCTGACCAATTTCTTGAATTTTATTTAAATCTGGCCCCGCCACTTTGATCCCCACCGGAGTTTTAATACCGGTGGCGAGCATATCGATCCGGGTTTTTATCGGCATCACCCAAGCATTGGTTAACCCAGGAAATTTAACGAGGGCGTCTAACTCGTCCTTAAGCTTATCGATGGTCATGCCCTCACGCCACTGGCTCTTTGGCTTAAACTGAATAAAGGTTTCAATCATGGTCAATGGTGCAGGATCTGTGGCGGTATCAGCGCGGCCTATTTTACCGAATACCGATGCCACCTCTGGCACGGTGCTGATCAATTTATCGGTTTGTTGCAGTAGTTCTCGCGCTTTACCGATTGATAACCCTGGATAAGTGGTGGGCATGTACATTAAGTCACCTTCATCCAAAGGCGGCATAAATTCGCTCCCCAGCTTACTCAGTGGGTAGTAGGTTGCCCCACCCACTGCCAGCACTAATAACAAAGCAATCTTAGGGAAACGCAATACGCCACCGAGCAGCGGCCGATAAAGCGCAACCAATAGCCGGTTTAATGGGTTTTTATTCTCACTGACTACCTTGCCACGAATAAAGTAGCCCATAAGCACAGGGACCACGGTAATAGCAAGGCCGGCAGCGGCCGCCATTGCATAGGTTTTGGTGAACGCCAGCGGCGCAAACAAGCGCCCCTCTTGGGCTTCAAGAATAAACACCGGCAAAAAGCTCACTGTGATAATAAGCAAGCTAAAAAATAGCGCCGGCCCCACTTCGGCCGCCGACTGCGCAACAATACGCCAGCGGTTATCCTTGTTTAGCGGCTCTCGCTCCATGTGTTTATGCATGTTTTCTATCATCACAATAGCGCCATCGGTCATTGCCCCAATGGCGATAGCAATCCCGCCCAACGACATGATATTGGCGTTAATTCCCTGCATATACATGACGATGAATGCCACTAAGATACCCAGCGGTAAGGTGATCACCGCCACCAGCGAAGAGCGCAGGTGAAAAAGGAAGGCCGCGCACACCAATGCCACAATGATGAGCTCTTCAAGCAACTTATCAGCTAAGTTATCAATAGCGTTGCCGATGAGATTTGAGCGGTCGTACACCGGGACAATTTCCACGCCGTCGGGCAGGCTGCCACGCAGTTCATCTAGGCGCGCCTTAACACCATCAATCGTACGCTGAGCATTCTCACCAAAGCGCATCACCACAATACCGCCAACAACCTCACCTTGACCGTTAAGTTCAGCTATACCCCGGCGCATTTGCGGCCCCAGCGTCACTCGCGCTACATCGCGCAGCAGCAAGGGCACACCATTGTTTTGAATCCCCAACGGCGTTTGCGCTAATGCGTCAGTAGATTGAATATAACCGGTCGCAGTGACCATATACTCGGCTTCGGCTTGTTCTATCACAGAGGCGCCAATCGCCTGGTTGTTATCTTTTACCGCCCGTGCCACCATCGCCACAGGAATGTCGTAGGCGCGTAATTTTTGCGGGTCGAGCTCAATTTGATACTGCTTTACCATGCCACCGACCGTGGCCACTTCGGACACCCCGTGCACCGCTTGCAGTTCGTACTTTAGCAACCAGTCCTGAATACTGCGCAGTTCACTTAAATCATGGCTGCCTGTGGTGTCAGTGAGGGCATAAATGTACACCCACCCGACCCCGGTTGCATCGGGACCCAGACGCGGCTGAGCGCTGCTCGGTAAGTCTCCCTCTACTTGTGACAAATACTCTTGTACGCGTGAGCGGGCCCAGTACATATCGGTGTCATCATCAAAAATGATGTAGACGTAAGAATCGCCAAAGAACGAAAAACCGCGCACGGTTTTTGCCCCCGGCACTGACATCATGGCGCTGGTGAGTGGAAAGGTGACCTGATCTTGTACCACCTGAGGGGCTTGACCAGGGTAGCTGGTTTTGACAATCACCTGCACATCGGACAGATCTGGAATTGCATCAACCGGGGTATTCTTTAAGGTATATAAACCAGCCCCAGTGAGCATCAAGGTCATTAAAACCACTAGGGCTCGGTTTTTTATCGACCAATGAATAATTGCCGCGATCATGATGCACCTTCCTGCTCGCTTAGGATCTCAATATCGGTGATCACAAATTGCCCTGCGCGTATCTCAAAACGAAAGCGGATTTGCATACCTTCACTGAGAAAATCAGTGGCCAGCCCGGCATCTAATTTGAAGTCCATAGTCGTCGCTTCGCGATTCCATTTTGCAATCGGACCTCGCGCGATACGCACGGTACGCTCAGCGTGATTAATGGCTTTTACTTCACCGTTCACCCTAGCATGGGCATAATCGCGTTTATCTAAGCGCGCCAGCTCAGCTTGTTTATTCGACTCGGAATCCAGTAAGAACTGACCCGAGGTCACTATTTCTTGGCCTGGCTCTAAGCCGGCGAGGATCTCAACCCATGAATCGGCCACGCGACCGGTGTGCACCGCTACCGATTTAAAGCGTCCATCGCCGAGAGCCAGCACCACACGCTGTCCTTGCGCGGTATTAATTACCGCTTGCTGGGGCACACTCAAGGTCGGGGCGTTATTGCTGGCATCAATGACAACTTTGGCAAACATATTCGCCTTGAGCGCACCATTTGGATTGGCAAAGCGCAATCTCACTTGGGCTGTGCGCGTCGTCGTATCAAGGCTGGGGTAGACGTATTCAACGCTGCCACGCCAGCGCATTTGTGGTAAGTAATCCAGCGTCATCACCGCGTCTGCGCCTTCGTTTAAATACGGCAATTGACGCTCATGGACATCGACAATCACCCATACTTGGTCGGTTGCAGCGATATCCATTAATGAATTTTCGGGCTTAACGTAAAAGCCTTCGCGCACATTAAGCTGCTCAATCACACCATCTTGTCGCGCATAATAGGTGATGTTCTGCTGCACCTTGCGTGTTTCGGTGAGCTCCTCGATAAAGCTGGGGGCAATTTTAAACGCTTTCAGGCGAGCGACTGCGGCGCTGCGCAGCACCTCGTCTTGGCTATTAAGGGCAAGAATAAATTCCTTTTGAGCGTTGACTAAATCAGGGCTATACAAAGTATATAAAGGCTGGCCCTGACTGACTTTCGCGCCTGCAGATTTAACATAAAGCTGTTCAACCCAACCCGCCACTCGCGGGTGCACATGAACCATGGCTTCTTCATCGTAGCGAATATTGCCAAACGATGTAATCGAGTTAACCAGTTGCCGCTTGGACACTTGCGCACTGCGAACACCGAGGTTGTTCTCAACACTGGCGCTAATGGCAATGACGCCCGGCTCATCTTCAGGCTCGTCATAGACCGGCACCAAATCCATCCCCATAGGAGATTTTCCCGGACCATCGCGGCGATAGCTGGAGTCCATTGGCGCGACCCAGTAGAGCGGCTGTTTCTCAGCGCTTTGTTGTTCTTCGGTTGATGATGCGGGTGCACCATCGTGACTTACTTGGGTCACACCCCAAGTAACTGCAGCCGCAATACCCATCGCGAGTGCATACTTCACTAATTGTTTCATTTTGCTTACCTAGAAATAGAGATATCAACAGTATGTTGCTGTGCGCCGGACGCACTGGTGCTAGGTCAAGCGATAATAGGGGGTCTAAATAGGCTGGTGGCGAGTCGCGTGGGGGCACGACTCGGTTGTAGATGTGACTTCGTCGCAACAACGGTACTTGCAACAACCATGCTGTTGGCTATGAAAGCTTGGGCATGACACAAACTATCTGGGCAGGTGCACTGCATATCCTGCTCGCAACAGTCATGTTGACTGGGCTGGCTATCGGCCATAACCGCGTGATGTGCCATCATCGAACTCATAGCATCATTTTGCTGTTGCATATGAGTACACTGGCTTTGCACCGACGCACTCACCGGCGTGCTAGTTAAAACTAGCAGCAATAAGGTGATGATGTAATGCGTCACTTTCGCCATAGTGAATGAAAGCCTTGGTTAGGTTATTTGCTATGTGTTTGCAGCTCGCGCCGCATCTCTTGGTTAATCAGTATACTTGATATAATCGACATCAGGCAATACGCGAAAAACAACCAAAAACCAATGTGCAGTTGCGCGTTCATATCCACAAGCTGCCCAAAGTGGTCATCAGCATTACCTCCCAGATAGGTAATAATTAGCGCTAAAACAAAGACATCGGCCATACTCCACTTACTTAGCAGAGCACTTAGCCAATGTAGCTTTAAACGCCATTGCCGTGTGTTTATCAGCATTGCTAATAATTGTAAGCAGGTTTTAAACAGCGGTATAAGCAGTGAAAATGCTCCCACTAATACTGCGACCAGCACGTTGTCATGGTGATAGAGTTCACTCACCGTCCCCCAAATACTGCGCGTTTTGCCGTAAGCGTCTATTTGCCCCTCGAGCTTATCTAGTCCCAGCATTTGTGACAGCATACTGAGCATGCGCCGACTCTGCGAGTCGGATTCAGCTACCAAGGCATCCACTGCGGTGTTGGCTAGTTGTGACTTTTCAATTTTTGCCTCGATAGTCAACGCCGGCTGAGTAACCGCCACCGCAAGAAGCGCCAAGGACCCAAGCAAAAACAATACGATAACAATGCGACCCACAAACGCGCTCCAAATTTATAACTCAAGATCAGCATGCTGTGTCGCTAGTCGCTAAGCAATTCCATGGTTTTATCGCAGTAAATTCGCGATTGTGACAGCGCTGCATACAATACCTGCGGTTCACTGGCTGGGCGAATGGTTTGCAAAATTTCCTCGGCGAGTGGCCACTGACATTGTTCGCATGCGTACGCCAAGTTAAGAGCTTGGCCCAGCATTCCTTGGGCATTAAGCAAGGCACCGCTGAGCGCCCCATCAAGGGAGAATTCCTTGGCCAAGTTTTCCAGCGACACATCCAACACGGCATCAAGTACAGATAACAGCCCAAGAAGATAACCCTGCTCTACCATCGCCTTGCCTGCTGGCGACACTAATTCGGCAATAAGCTGGGCACGCATTAACCCGAGCTTAGTCAGCTCTGCGGGTTTTTGGGCGCCTAGTTCTCCCAGTGCGAGAACACGAATAAAGCGACGAATACTTTGCTCACCAAGGTAAGTCACTGCCTGTTGTAGGGAGCTGATATTGGCGCGCGTACCACTGAGGCCATTAGCCATTCTTAATATCCGCGCGGTCAACGAAACGTCGACACTAATGCGTTTGGCGATTTCTTTGAAATCAATTTCGGCACTCATGGTTAACTGCAGTAATTCAATAATCACACGCTTGGCAGGACTAATATTTTTAAATTCCAGCATCGCGGGTTTGGCAAAAAAATACCCCTGTAACAGATCGGCTCCGGCCCCCACCACAGCTTTTGCCTGCTCAGGGGTCTCAATGCGCTCAACAATAATTTGTGCTTGTGGATACACCATGCGCAATTTTTTTATCAGCATCACTGTACTGATAAGTTTTGGCTCCATTTCAATTTTAATGTAATCCACCAGCTCTAACAGTGGCTGCCACTTGGGATCTTGATCATAATCATCCAGTGCAAATCGGTATCCTTTTTTCTTTAAGGCACTGACGACATGAACAAGTTCAGAGACACCTCGGCTGCGCTCAACAATCTCAATTACCGTGTTATCTTTAGGAAGTAGCTGGGGGATTTGCTCAAGTAATGCGTCTGTGGCCAAATTTAAAAAAGCAGGTAAGCCGGCACTGACTTTTTCAAGCCCTTGCAACAAAATAAGGTCGAAAAACATGCGACCCGTGGCTTTTGAGTCTCCCATTCCTTGAGGAAAGCAATTTTGTGGCGAATCCCGATAGAGAAGTTCATAAGCAACTAATTCGCCGGTGCTTGAGAAAAGCGCTTGCCGGGCGACATATTGCGCCTCCAGCTGTGAAGGGGTCTGGGAGTCTGATTGTTGCATTTACCACCTGTCGCTAAACTCTTCGCTCTATTACTGATATAACGCTTAATCGGTGAGTTGTCACTGTAAAGTTTCACTTTCTTCTTTTCACACCTGCGCAATAGTTGAATTACCACTATGCTAGTTAGTAAATAGCTTAATTTCTTAAAACGAATGCGGTTCTACGTAGTTTGCTTATGTGTCATGGCCTTGCTGATTTCTTCATCGGTCAGTGCTCAGCCGTTAAAATATAATGTCAACGCCAGTGGAAGTTGGTACCCCTATGCTACGCAAAGCGCAAAGCACCCAGGCATTGTTCGCGAATACATCGCGGCAGTAATGAGCGAAGCAGAGATTGCTAGTCAACATGTGAGCTTGCCACCAAAACGCACCGTTCAGTCCATTCAAGCAAAGCAACTGGATTTTGAAGTCATCAGTCCCAGTTGGCTTTCCCAAGCGCAGCGCCACGACGAAAAGTTTGTATTCTCTGCACCGCTGTTTCCTGTCGATGAGTATCTAGTGGCACTAACATCTAAAATACATCAATACCAAACACGCGACAGCATTTTTCGCCAAACAGTGGGCACGGTAAGAGGGTATTACTATCATGATGATAATAGGTTCGAACGTATGGATTTTAATAGCGAACGAGAGTTGATCCTAGCTCTACATCGAGGTCGCATTGATGTGGCGATCGTCGGCGATTTACCGGCTAAATATTGGGCTCATCGTTTGGGTGTTGATATCGTTTTAGGGGCTCGCCACTCGAGCGGACAGATGCATATCCGCTTGCTGCGCGAACATCAGCCGCTATTGCCTCGAGTGAATCAAGCAATTGAGGAGCTAAAAAGCCAAGGTTTCTATGAGAAGCTAAAGCAGCGATATATCGCGCTTTACCTGTAAAACATTACCTTTTGTAAGGTTATTTTGGTTATAATTGCCATTTCTTCCTACCAAAAGTTAACTATGAGTATTGAACAGACCCTCAAACAGCGTAGTAATAACACCTGCGAACTATGCGCCAGTCAAGATAACCTCAGCGTCTATGCGGTACCACCTGAAGGCGAAGCCCATTCAGATAAAGCTATTTTAGTCTGTGCCACCTGTGCAGCGCAGCTTAATGGTGATGAGCAACTCAGCGCAACTCACTGGCATTGTTTAAATGACAGTATGTGGAGCCCAATCCCAGCAGTACAAGTTGTAGCTTGGCGGTTGTTGAATCAATTAAGTACCGAGCACGGCTGGGCCATGGACATGCTTGATATGCTGTATTTGGATGAACCAACACAGCAATGGGCTCAGGCTGCCATTGCTGAAGAAGAAGATGTTATTCACCTCGACGCCAATGGCGTGCGCTTAAATGCAGGTGATACCGTGACACTTATTAAAGATCTTGATGTAAAAGGCTCAAGCTTGGTGGCGAAACGTGGCACCGCCGTGCGCAATATCAGCTTGACCTCTAACCCTGAACACATCGAAGGACGTGTAGACGGACAGCGCATAGTCATTGTCACGCAATATGTAAAAAAATAAAAACCCCTCAGTGTCATGGCGATGTACTACATTAAGTACCTATTAATGCATATTTTCTTACACTTTCGTTAGCATTTAAGGAGTTTATGTAATGAGTATGAATGTCACTTTACCCGCCGTGGCTCTGACCACACTTCTACTTGGCGCTTGTAGCAGCTCAGTTGAGCCGCAACAGCAAAATATAGCTCCTGCGGTGCAGAGCAAAACCATGCAGGTTCAGGTTATGTACCGCGACCGCAGTTTGCTTCCGCCTGGGGCTGAGCTAAAGGTTACCTTAGCCGATGTTTCCTTGATGGACGCACCCGCAAAAGAACTGGCAAGTAAAACCCTGCCCTTGGAGGGAGCGCCTCCGTATAACGTTGAGCTAACCTTTGACTCGTCTGAAGTAATCGCCAATATGCGTTACAGTGTGAGTGCCAAAGTCACTCGTAATGGCGAACTACTCTACATTACCACTGAGCACAACGATCCCTTTGGCACCGTACAGTCACAAAGCCCAATCAAAGTCATGATGGAAAAAGTTGCGAAGCCCGATGTGTCGCTGACGAATACCTATTGGAAGGCCATCACCATGAAAGGTAACAAGGTACAAGTAACTGATCGTGAGCCGCATATGCAGTTTCACGATGATGGTAAAGTAAGTGGTTACTTAGGCTGCAACAACTTTACTGGCCAATATGTTAAGGGACAACATTTCGGCTTGCGTTTTAAAGCAGTCGCTAGCACCAAGAAAATGTGTATGGACTCGATGGCGCAAGAAAGTGCAATGAGTGAAGCGTTAATGAACACGTTCAGCTACGACATCATGGGTGAAAAACTGGTTTTGCGTGACGAGCAAGGGAGCAACTTAGCCACCTTTCAAGCTGTCTATTTCAACTAAAGAAGCTACTGGGTTAACGCTGATGTCTTAGCACAGCGTTAGCCCTAAATCGCGGCCAGCCTAGTGAAGGTTAGTTGCTCACCTTTAAGTAAGTATCAAGTTTTTTGCCATCTAGGGGCTGCGCATAGTAATAACCCTGCCCTTCGTGACAACCAATGGATTTTAAAAATTGCAGCTGTTGTTCGGTCTCAATGCCCTCTGCAATAACCCGTAAATTCATTCTGTTAGCTAACGAGACCACTAGCTCGGCGATTTCACCGTTATCCTGCTCGGGGATCCCTTTAACAAAAGCTCGGTCTATCTTGAGCCGATCAAAGGGTAACTTGTGTAAGTAACTTAACGAGCAAAATCCAGTGCCAAAATCATCAATCGCCACGTCAATACCGTAACTTTTGAGCTCATTAAGCGTGCGTGTAACCTGCTCAACCTCGTCCATAACAACACTTTCGGTGATTTCCAACTCTATTTTATCACTGGGTACGGCAAAGCGTGCCAAGGTTTGCGCAACGCTCTGAGCATAATCAGACGCTTTAAACTGTGGCACCGAGACATTCACCGATATTTGCATATCAACGCCATGCTGGGCTAGCTCTCGCTGTTTGGCACAGGCCTGTTCAAGCACCCACTGGCCAATCTCTATAATCATCCCCGCGTCTTCAGCCAAAGGCACAAATACGGCCGGAGAAATAAACTGACCTTGCCCTATCGGCCAACGCAATAGTGCCTCACAACCATAAGGCTGCGCCGTTGCCAAATCTACTTGCGGTTGGTACCACACCTCTAGTTTGCCATCTGCAAAGTCTTCCCGTAGGCGTCTTATCATCGCCAAGCGATGGCTCACCTGCTCTTCCATTTGTTTATCAAAGTAGCAGTAACTATGGCTAATATCGGCTTTAGCATGGCTTAATGCGATCGACGCTCGCTTTAAGGTGCCCAGCGCACTGCTGTCAAAATGAGGCTGAGTGCACAATCCAAAGGTAAAATTTAAATGCAGCTGATGCTCAGCCGCGATAAAGGGCGCACGCAACAACTGCTGTAATTGCGCAAAGGGGAGTTGCTCCTCATTACTTACTACAGCGAAGAGATCTGCGCCAAGCCGCGCTACGACTTGCGTCTGTTGATGCTGCGCTTGCAAACGCTGCGCCACAGCAACTAACAGTAAATTACCAATATCGTGGCTGAGCCCTTCATTGATGTCGGCAAACCGGGCAATATCAATCAGTACTAAATAATCGTGGGCGTTGGTGTTTTTTTGTAAGCGCTCCAAAGCGGCGATAAAGCCGTTACGTGAACATAACCCGGTAAGTGAGTCTTTAAACGCAACATTGCGTAACCTATCCACCAACAGTACGTTGTCGAGGCCTACACCCACATTGGTTAAAAGTAGGTCAATGTATTGCATCAGCGCATGCTCAATAATGTGTTCACCCTCAAGGCAAATGACATACTGCTGTTGTTTGGCACGAAAGAAAAAGCTCACCGAGTGTTCGTTATGCTGGTGCTGAGCTAATTTAAAACTGGCTTTGATCTGCTCTTTTACAGAGGCCGTTAAAGCGCTTTCTTCGAGATGTTGGTGATGCACATTTTGATACTCACCAGTGCCCCCATAGACAATCTCCACACCGTCATCATCTAAGCCACACACCACCCCTTGTTGCGGACCCGCTGTAAAATGAGCAAGGTGTTTAATCGCTGCGCGACTCAAAGGCAGTAACTGACTAAAATTCAGTATTTGCTCACTTGCCAGCAGCACTTGGGAAAGGGCATGACTTTGCATAGATAATTGCGTTACCTGCTGGTGCGAGCGCAAGGCCGTTACCATGGTGGTGGCAAGCTTCGAGCGGGTCAGTTCAGTTTTAGTGCGGTAGTCATTAATATCATATTGACGGATGATCTGCTCTTCAGGGGCATAACCTGGCTGCCCTGTACGCAACACAATGCGTACCACGTGATTTTTTAACTCTTCACGCACCCGTTTGGCAACAATTAACCCGGCGTCGTCGCTTTCCATAACAACATCAAGTAACACCACAGAAATAAGCGGATTGTCACGCAAAATATCAACCGCTTGCGTACCATTAAAAGCGTGATGAAAGCGCAACCCCTTACCGTTGAGCTCAAAGTTAGACAAGGCTAACTCCGTCACTGAGTGTATTTCAGAGTCGTCATCAACAATGAGCACATCCCAAAACTCTTGGGGTTTAGCCGGCTCCTCGTCAAATTCTTCATTAAGAAAAATAAAATCACTACTTGGCGAAGACATAGCCTTCCTTCGAAACCGTAAACAATCGAATATTCACTTACTTAGATGAGCAATATTCACAACTACGGAGATAGAAAATTAAGTTCTAACAGTATAGTCTAATCTTTCGACTATGCTTTTTGTGTTTCTGCGCAGAGGTACTGTGATAACCCTAGCACGCAATGTAATAAAAACTCTAGTTTTACTCGCGCTCATACTGGTGCTGATTGGCCTTATCGCCAAGCAACATTATCGCGTTGAGCGCAGTATTACTCTGGATGTGCCGAGCGCAGCGATAAAGCCTTGGCTGTGGGATTTAACTCAGTGGCAACAATGGCTTGCGCTACGCCAATTCGACCAACAAGCTCGTTTAGAAGTTCGTGCGCAAACCCAGGGAGTTGGCGCTCATTTAGGCTGGCAAGGGCAACGCTCCCGAGGGGAACTAAGTATTGTCAGTGACAGTGCATCTACTCTCAACTATCAATTACTGGTCAATAACGAATACCTCTCGCATGGCCAGTTTCAATTAATCAGTTCAGGGGAGCAGACCCGTATCTTATGGCAGCAACAAGGTGAAATCACTCTACCCGTCATTGGCCCCTATTTGGTCTGGTTTACCGAATATACCCTCGCTAATACCATGACTCATAGCCTAAATAATTTAAAAACAGTGGTGGAATTGGAGCACAAGGATGAGCAGTAAAACCTTCACCGCGCAAACCAAACTGGCGCAACTTATTGCCCAACGAGTTGGTTTTAAAATAAAAAAACAGCGCAACTCTTTACCTGTACCGGCCCAAGAAGGAGGCTATTCCCGCCAAGGAGCTCGCCCCAGTGGGTTTGTATTCGATCAACGAGTGCCTCTTGCAGAGCGAGCCCTCAAACGTGAAGAGCTCAAGCGCCTAAGACAGCAACACAATATAGAGTCAATACTCGCCCAGGCCATGCAATACTGCCCAGACACTAAAACCGATGGCTATGTTGACCCTGATTGGTTTGAGCGCTTTATGTCGCTTGCCGAAGACTCCGCAACAGCGTCCATGCAGCAGTTATGGGCAAAAATTCTTGCTGGAGAAACGCTGGCTCCGGGGACCTTTAGTATCAAGAGCTTGCAAACCCTAAAGCAAATGACCCAGCGCGAGGCACTGGCTATACAAAAAGCCGCTGCACTGTGTGCTCAGCTCGACTTTGATCATTCTCATATTATTTTATTGGGTTATTACAAACGCCCGTCGTTATTCGACTTACTGCGCAAAGGCAATAAGGAGCAACTCAACTTGGCCAAGGCGGGACTCAGTTACCCTCAAATATTAACCTTGATGGATTGCGCTGTGCTGTATCGCAAAGAAATTGAGTCAGCGAACTTTCGCGCCAAACAGCAGCTAAAACTGCGCTTTTACGATACCTCATTAACGCTCACAGCCAAAAACAGTGACTTAGTTCTGAGCTACTACAAATTCACCCAAACGGGTGATGAATTAAGGCGGTTGCTGCGTGCCACATTGAGCCCTACGTTTAAGCAAGCAATAGAGCAAGCACTGCAGCGTGACTTCGAATTAGAGTGGTCATAAATACAGAAAAAGCGGCCTGCGCCGCTTTTTCAAAGTTTACTATTTAGAAGTGAACTTGTAGTCCTGCAAAGGGGCCTGAAACATCAATATCAGTATTGATATCATCAACATCATCAAGTTCAATCATCATCGCTCGGTAGCCTGCACGTACAGCCACATCCACCGCTAGATTATCAATAAACTCCCACTGCACCCCGACTTGGTAGTCATGCACGGTACTGTCATCTAATGCGAAAAAGCTGCCCTCAGCAAATGCGCTCAAGCCAGTAAAAGGTAAGCCCACTTCACCGCGACCATACACTAGTGGCACAAACCCTGAGTAATCAACGCGCACAGACGAACTGTTGTCGGCCTGGGCAACATAAATATCGCCGTCAAACTGTTTCGCGCTCAAACCTAAATCAATCGACACCGCATCGTTATCAAAAATCTCATAGTAAAGCACATAATCGGTGTGACTAAGCTCTGCATTAGTCATGATGTTGCTGCCTACAGCAAAATCGACTCCCTCAAATTCAAAGGTTTGGTTAAGCAATGCTCCGCCACTGATGTCCATCTCCGTGTAACGTAGCTTGACGTTAGGAACCAAAGGAACTGGATGCTCCAATGCTGCGTAGTAGCTGGTGAAGGTTTCATCATCGAAGTTGAAATCTTGCTGCGCATAGCCTTTGCTGCCAAAGCTACCTTCTGGCTCAGCCTGCCAACCTTCGGCCCCCACATAAAGGCCTAACACGGTATCAGCATGGGCCATTGGCGCCATCGCTGCAAGAGATAAACCTGCAGCCACAAAGTATTGTTTCATCATCTACCCTTTTTATCCTTGTGCGAGTAACTCGCTTAACTCAATTAGTGCCGCATTAGCACGAGAAATATAATTTGCCATCACTAACGAATGGTTAGCTACAAGGCCAAAGCCACTGCCGTTAAGCACCATAGGGCTCCACACAGGCTCTTGTGTTGCTTCCAGCTCGCGAATAATTTGCTGGACGCTTACCTTAGCATTTTTCTTTTCCAAAACATCGGCAAAATCGTGCTCAATAGCGTGCAGGAAATGCAGCAACGCCCAGGTAGCTCCCCGAGATTCATAAAACACATCGTCAATTTCCCACCAAGAGGTGCGCACCTCTTGCTGCATGGGTGCATATGTCGCTTGATGTGCTTCGCGATCGCCAGCCAAATCGGTATTAACACGCTCTTGTCCCACGCTGGCGCTGAGGCGTTGGCTGAGGCTACCCAAACGCTTTTCAGCCTCTTTTACCCAAGTACGTAAATTATCTGCACGGGCATAAAACTGACTTTGTCTGTCGTTACTGTCCGCGATTTGACTGCGGTAGGCAATCAGGTAATCAATGCCTTTTTGATACTCACCTTCGGCACTGGGCCACATCCAAGCTGTGCTACTGATATTAAACTGCGGTTGCGCTTTTTTCAGTGACGGGTGCTCCGTGGATTGCGACTGTGAACGGCTAAAGTCTTTACGCATCGACAACGCTAAATCACGGGTCATCTCCAGCGCTCCGTATTCCCAGGCCGGCATGTTGTCCATCAACACGCTGGGTGGAGCCATATCGTTACTAAGGTAGCCACCCGGTTTGTCGAGTAATGTTTGCGCGACATTAATCAACGTCGACGTGGTCACATAACCTGTTACTAAGCGCTCATTTCGTTCGCTAGCTTGCTGTTTTGCCTTTTCTACTACATCGAAGCGATCGGGCTCAATGCTCCAATAAACGGCAATGAGATAAAATAATAAAAACAATGCAGCAATGGCTGCGGCAATCTTTCCTTTATGCTGAGACATAATAACTCCTAGTGATGATGGTGCTGATGTTCATCGCTGTTATTGTCTTGCGACTGTTCAAGCAAGTTATAGATGCGTGCCTGTGTGAACACACGGTCGCCATCGGCAAAATACAGGGTCATTTTCAGTTGCTCACCGGCTACCAGTTTCTGACTTGGCGCAAATAGCATTAAGTGTAGTCCACCGGGTTGAAATACCTGTGTTTGGTGCGCAGGAACCTGTAACTCTTCAAGCTTACGCATTTGCATCATGCCATTTTTATGTTCATGAGTATGAATCTCCACACGCCCGAGGGTCTCGATCTCGACCTTTTTCAGTACTCGGTCATGATCGCTGTGGTTCATTAACGTAAGGTATCCTACCGAGCTCTCGCTAGCAGGTAAGAAGGTCCGCACCTTGGCTTCACTCACCATAAGTTCGCCATGAGCAGCACTGTGAAAACTGAGCAGTAACGACACTGCACAGATGAGGGTACCTAGGGTTGTACGCAGCATAGCGCTTCCTTGTTATATTACTTTAACTGTACCCTAATATAGCTTAATGACGCCTGAGTGTCTGTAATAAAATCAGTGTACTAGCCGCAAATAGAGCGTTATTTGCAGCCATGGTTGTACGTGTTCATATGGCTAAACCACGATGTGCTCGTCAAACACGAAATGACAAATAAGGTAGATAGCTGCCACCAGCACTGGGGCATTTAAGAACAAGATCACCATCGCTACGCGGGTGAGCCAAACAGGTAGGTTATGACGTTTCGCAAAGCCGGCACACACACCCGATAACTTCTTATCCAAGGCATCGCGATAAAAGCGTTGATAGCTAGAGTCTCGCATGGAATACTCCTATTAGTTTAATTCACTAAGTGAGCATCAAGTTACATGCCAAAACTCATCACACTGAAAAATAAAGGGTTTCGATTTAAATCACCTTTATGCAATTAGCAAAATAGCTATTTTTTAGTGTATTTAGCAATAAAGTTAGCGGACAAAGCTCAGTGCTGTGACTAAAGTATCGGCCGTGGCATCTTGCTTGTGGCCATTTTCAGATAAATGACGACGGTAACCACGGGCACCTGGCATGCCCTGAAATAACCCCAACATATGCCGAGCGATATGCCAAAAGCGCGCGCCTTGGCGCATCTCGTCATCAATATAGCTAAGCATTTTTTCTGCCACTTGATGGCGGCTCAGTGTGCAACCCTCTAAGCCATATAATGCGGCATCTACTTCGGCCAGTAAGTAAGGGTTACTGTATGCTTCTCGGCCAATCATTACACCGTCAACATGCGCCAAGTGATGTTCACATTCAGCGATGGTTTTAATCCCCCCATTGATGCTGATATGAAGGTGGGGAAAGTCTTTTTTAAGCTGATACACACGCGGGTAGTCAAGGGGGGGAACCTCGCGGTTTTGCTTCGGGCTCAAACCTTGCAGCCACGCCTTGCGGGCATGAATGATAAAATCATCGCAGCCGACCTTGTGACTCGCCTCTATCAACGCCAGCAAGAACTCGTAACTGTCTTGCTCATCGATGCCGATACGGGTTTTTACCGTCACGGGGAGGTCAGTGACCGCCTTCATTGCATCCACCCCCTGTGCGACTAGCTCTGGCTCAGCCATTAAGCAGGCGCCAAAGCGACCATTTTGCACCCGGTCCGACGGACAGCCCACATTTAAGTTGATTTCCGCATAGCCTCGTTGTGCCGCTAACTTCGCGCAATGAGCCAACTCGTCAGGGTTTGAGCCACCCAATTGCAGCGCCACTGGCTGCTCATGCTGGTTAAAGTGCAAATAGTCACCCCTGCCATGGATAATAGCGCCGGTGGTGATCATCTCGGTATACAGCACCGCCTCTTTACTCATAATACGATGAAAAGTACGGCAGTGGCGATCAGTCCAATCCAGCATCGGAGCAACACTAAAACGCCTAAAGCTTGAATCGCTTGATTTTACTGGCCTAAGACCTTGTTCAGTGGTGTTTTTCATATACTCTCAACTGCCCCAAATTACCTTGAATTACCTCGAATTTCTATATACAGTCACCCTCATGTCACCCTATTACGGTAGGACTGGAGACTAAAAAAGGCACCCTCATGGCATCATATACAATAGAAAAACGAAAACTCAAATCTGGATTCAGCTACAAGTGTAATGTGCGGCACAAAGAGCGCGGGCGGATTATACACAATGAAAATAAAACTTTCAGTAAACGAGCACTGGCTGAAACATGGGGGAAAAACAAGGTCAACTCTATTGAAGAGAGTCTGGTGAACGACCTAAAGAAAGTCGTCACCCTCGGTACCTTGCTAAATATGTATTATGAAAACCATGATCTGTGGAATAACACCGGCCGCACTAAGCAGTTTGTAATTAAAATGCTCATGGATTGTGATGTGGCAAATGTCATGTCTAACCAACTTAAAACCAGTGACTTGATTCAACATTGCCAAAACCGCAGAAGCGCAGGAGCTGGCCCTGCGACCATTTATCATGATATTGCATATCTACGTAGCGTCATGAAAAAAGCTGGGCCAGTTTGGGATATCGATGCCAATGTTTCTATTTTTGAAGATGCTGTGCCTGTATTAATTGAAATGGGCCTTGTGGGCAAAAGCCAAAAGCGCACTCGCCGACCAACAAACAACGAGTTAGAAAAATTACGTAAAGGGCTCCAGGAGCGCATGGCTTACCGGCCTAATGGTAAGGTGCGCATACCTTTTGTGGATATTCTCGATTTTTCAATTTTAACATGTATGCGAATAGGTGAAGTGTGCAAGCTTCGCTGGGAAGATTTAAACGAAAAGCATAAGACCATACTAGTTCGCGACCGCAAAGATCCCCGTAAAAAGACTGGTAATCATATGGTGGTGCCATTGCTTGCTGGTTCTTTTGATATTGTTTTACGCCAACCTCGCAATAGTGAATTTATATTTCCTTATAATTCAAAGTCGGTGACTGCTGGCTTTCAGCGAGTCAGAAATTCTTTGGGAATTGAAGACTTGCGATATCATGACATGCGCAGAGAGGGAGCTAGTCGATTGTTTGAAAAAGGATATAGTATCGAGGATGTTGCCCAAGTTACTGGACATAGAAACCTAAATATTCTTTGGCAGGTTTATACACAGTTATTTCCTCATAAGCTTCATGCTAAAGATAAATAAGTTATAGTGACTCAAACGCTTTCTGACAGCAGCTCAGATAAATCCTAACTTAGTCGGACAGGTAGAAACGAGCGAGAAGCGGATGTCATCCTTACACCAAAATCATAATGTATACTTCCATAATCGTTTAGTTTCTTCCATAGTCAGGAAAACGACCAAATTGGTCGTTTTTGTCGTGTCCAGAATTAGAGCGATTTACAGAAACTTCAACGCTGGTAAGCACTTCCTAAATTTGCTATCAATGGTCTAAGGACAAAAACGAGACAGATTGCGGCAGAAAAACGACCCAATCGCTCGATATTAAATTGTTATATGCCAAGGAAATCATGAAGTATTTATTCATAGTTTCACTAATTTTTACGCTTATTGCATGCAAGGGCGATGGATACCTTAGAGGTGAAGTAGAACCTTCACAAGACGGTAAAACTTACTTTGGTGTAATTGATAATAATGGTGGAAATTGTGGGCCGTTACTATTAGATGGTAGAGCGTGGGAGTTACCTCTCGGTGAAGTATCAGAAATAGAGCCTGGTGAGCATATTATTCACTGTGGATCATCCATTAGTTTTGTTATACCCAAGGGCGTGGTTTTTATGTTCGATTATTGGGGCCCATAGGCATATAACAAGGCAAATCAAAAAGGGCGGACAAAAACCAGTTGGCTTTGTTCGTTCCTCACAAGTTTAGCCAACTAATTTTTGCCGTTTATTTGCGGCGTTATGCATAGGGAGAAATAATGCAACATTATCCACCAGAACATCAAAAAGAGAACTTTCATTGCCCTTTGTGTGGGGTTTATGCAAAGCAACATTGGGGGAGTGGTTATCATGGCCTTTGGGGGAATTACCGCCAAAATGCCATGACTGTTGCAACATGCTCACATTGTGAAAAACTGTCTTACTGGCTAGATGGTCGAATGATTTATCCATCATCAGGAACAGTAGAACTTCCAAACCCTGACCTTCCAGAAAACTGCCTGCAGGATTATGAAGAAGCGCGAGATATTGTGGCAAGATCTCCTAAAGGGGCTGCGGCCTTGCTTCGATTATGCATTCAGAAGCTAATGGTTCATTTAGGGCTGCCAGGCAATAATATCAATAATGATATTGCTTCTTTAGTTGAAGCGGGCCTTCCGCCTTTGGTCCAGAGGTCTCTAGATATCTGTCGTGTTGTTGGTAACAACGCAGTACACCCGGGAGAAATAGATTTAAATGATTCCCCTGAAATAGCAAATCATCTTTTCCGGCTTGTGAATCTAATTGTTCAGGATCGAATAACTCGACCCAGAGAAATAGAAGAGCTTTACGGCTCCTTGCCTGAGGGCGCTAGAGAGGCTATAGAGAGGCGTGATGCATAACAAGTTGCTGCACTCGGAAAATTACTCGCTGCGCTCCCAATTTTCCGGTGAGCAAGGCGTTAACTGTATTCAATATTACGGTGAGTTTTAATCAAAATAAGTTCTGAATGAGCATTAAATAAAGGAATAATAATTTATGAAATATCATGTTAACTCTGTTGGTGGCAACATTGAAGGCTTTAAAATTGGCCTAGCTAAAGCGTTACAACTAACTATCGAGAGTGATTCTAAGGAATTATTGATTAAAGTTGGTCAACTAGCTAATGCAACTGGAATGATGAGTGATGTGCTTGGTGATGAGTTTGTTAAATCATTAATTAAAAACAAGCAGAAAACTTTAAATATTCAAAATCAGATGATTTCTATTCATTTAGAGTCGGACAAAAGTAAACGTTCAAACTTTAGAAGTGGTGTTTCATTTGCTCCCTGGGCAACTACTGAAGCGTTAAATTCAATCATTAGTGACCATCGAACTGTAATGTCTGTCTATGTTCCTTGGTTGGATACGGAATTAAATGATTACACTGCTAATCATCAAGATTCAGTTTTAGTATAAAATACACCATACAAGCATTTAAGAATGATTCGCAACGCTTGTCGTTTTCGCTTCGCTGTAAGCGATTTTAATATTGAGGTCTCCATTGTCTCCACTTTATTGAAAATCTCATCTATGTCATGGTGTTATTTTTGTGGGAAAGGTCAATATCTGCCGGTTTACTGCTCGGTAATCGGTGAAAGCTGGTTTCCTAAGCCTGCTGCTGTTGATTGATACCCTGTAAACTGCCCGGCTTGCTGTGACTTACCTGCCCCCTCGTGGGTATGCATCGCAAGTGTTTGATTGGTGTCTTTTACCACGGCAATCAAATCGAGCAATATTTGCAACACATTCACCGATTCATTGCCCACCCAAACCGTTTGTCCTTCTAGCTTTGCTAAGTTCGCGGCTTTGGCGTGGAGCGTCTTTAGTGTTTCAAGGTTCATGTTACCGTGGGCTTTGATATCTACCTGCTTTTGACTGCCCAATTGCATGTTATCTAATGCAATAAGCAAGGCCTTCTCACCCACTGTGGTTTTTAATGCGCCCAGGATGGTGTTTAGTTGGTTACCTTCAACGCGCGTGGAATCATGCGAATCAATGCTCGTACTCTTTTGATGATAATGCTCCGAACGCGTACACGACCGAATACTCGTGGTATCGGCGCTTTGTGCTAGTTCACCATCGGTATGGATATGCCAATCACCATTAGTGCCACGAACCTGGCTACGGGCACTTTGTTTGAGTGACACATCAGTACATTTGCGCTCATTCACAAGTTGCCCAAATGGCAGCAAGTGAGTGATCACCGGCATAGCGTTATTACCATCAATAAATTGAATCAAGCATTGCATGCCCACATGCGGTGACAATTCCACACCCGCATCACTGGCCGCAACACTGACGGCTAGGGGCACCTGCTCGTAAACAGGTGTATTTTTTGGCTCGCCACTTGGCGCTAGCAGCTGGATATCCACGGCGAGATGGGCACGAAACGGCGTGCTTATCTGCGCATCCTGGTGTGGTAAGTCATACACAGCTTCGATGCGCGCCAATTGCGGTACATGTTGACGCTGCTTCAGCTCAGGATGAAAACGTCCGATTAAACGGCGGACAGCTGCGGGGACCATAAAATACTTTGCTCCGTTTCTTTAAGTTCTACTTGCCCAACATAGCGCTTGTTGAGTTTCATGCCTGGGCGCAGATAAGGCACCGCAAACAGTGTCGCGCTGCTGGCATTGCTGGATTTAAAAATATGCTCGGCCGTGGTAATGGTTTTATTTTCGGCTTGCCAACCACTGTCATGCCAGCTCCCCACATACACATTGCCATTGGTGCGCTGCTGAAATATATAATCAGTAATACCAAACGCAGCCCCGAGTTTACGCAGCGCATTTACACCGTCGTCACTGTGATAGAAGCATGGGATCTTACGATTGGCATAGTCCGCATCGGGCAGCTCAATGGTGATACCTGCACGCTCTATCTCGTCGCACACATCGCGAAGTGTCGGGTGACGTTTGGCGATAGGCAGCGCAAAAGACAAGGCACCGACAAGCTCTCGGCAAGTAATGAACCACCGCCCTGCTCGCTGTTGCTTCGACTCGATCACTCCATAGAAGTACGGCACCAATTTATCTTGATAACCGATGTGAAACTCCACAAGGCCGCTTGGCAATGTGTCTTCTGCAACCACAAACACCGCGCGCCCGGGTGAGCGCAAAGAAAGCACCACGTTATGGTGTGCAGGCGTCACCACCTCGCCGCCGATAGAGAGTAAGGTTTGTAACTTCATGCTATTGGCCCTCGGCCGCTTCGAACAACACAAGGGTTTGTGCGTGTCCGTCTTTAGCTGGGCTTTGGCTGATCCCTTTGTTTGTCTCGTCTAACTGCTGCTGTTTTTTCTCGGCCACACTTTTAACTTCGACGAGTTTAAAGGTGAGATTCCACGCTTTGAGCGTTTGATCTTCTTTGACATTGACCTTGCCCGCAAACTTAGCTCTGCGTATTTTCATACTCTGCGCTAACTCATTTGTGATGGTATACACTTGGCGCTCGCCATAATCATTCTCAGCCTCTGCCCAGCGAGTGATTTGCTCAAGCGCATCGAGCTCATCCATTCTCAGCACAGTGCTAATGGTGAGCCCTTTTGGTTTGGTGCCCTCTTCACTGGTAATAGCAAAGGAGCCAACCCCTGATTGGTTTGTTCCCGCCAAATCAAAATTGGCATGCACCCGAGTATTGCTACCGGGCACTTTTACGCCATTTAATGCAATCAATTGAATAACTCCACAAGTGGGGCGATGGCCTGTTGGCGCCCCACATAAACCTGAAAAGCCCAGTGCACGTGGTTGTCTCCCAAGCGCTCAAGTGCATCGGCCAGACTTCGCGCACTGGTCGCGGTGATCGCTTTCGTGCGAAGCCCAAGTTGGGCCGCATCAAACGAGCATGAGTCTATCCGCGCATCCCGCGCAGCTTTTTGCTCGCCGAGCGCCGCCAACTCTTCATCGATGCTGCCAACACTGTTTTGCCCCTCACCTTTTATCAATTTGGTTGAAGCTACCTGATACGCGCGACTTAGCGCAGGAACGTGGCACGCATCACTGAGAGTTTGCCACTCAATGCTTTGCTCATAGCCCGTTAGCTCGTTCATTTTGTGCTTGTCTAATGTTTCAAGCGAGCGGGCGTATCGCGCTGCGGTTATGAATACAGGAAGTGGACAGGCGTCGTTTGCCACCTCGAGTGCTTGCGCTAATCTCTCAGGTTTAGGGGCACTGGTATAAAGCACCAGCGCGTGCCAATGAGAAGGCCGCTCTCGTCGCGTCATATCGCGCACTGCCTGAGCGATCCGCGCCGCACCGGCGGCACTGCTAACGAGCTGCTCAAGGGCATAGCTATTAAGCGCGAGCCCATGCACCTCAGCAATCAATGCATTAAGCTCGCTGCGGCTACCGGCGCTATTTAAAGAGCTTGGGAACTGCATAAAGCGCATTCGCTAATTTTTGGTAACCCACGACCGCCCAACGCATAGGCACCGCTTTCCATTTCGGCACGCCTGTGCGCAACAACAGTGTGTAAAATTCTGCATGCGGGCTTTTACGCCCTGTTTTTAGTGCGTAGTCATGCCACACTGCGGCTTCAAGACCACTCCCAAATGGATTATGAAACCACCGTAAATACCAGGGTAAAGTAAAGCCGTCGGTGACAAAGCCACTGTGGACTTCGCCAAACTGAGTTTTAAGGGGCGCAATGAGCCGCGCTTTACCATCACCAATAAATGTTGCCTGTAATTGTTTCATTAGATCACCGAAAATTTATGTTCTACTAATTCAAATAAAGATTGCGCAAAGTCCGTATTGATCAGCTCCTGGTTCACGACCCACACCCCGTTCGTTTCAAATTTAAGTGGCACCGTAAATACCCCGTCGACGACCTGAGCAGGCATTAGCTGAATGCGCCCGGTATCAAGGCGTAAAAACGGCACTTTAAATTTTCTGTCCTCAATCGCGAGCGTGCCCGTGGCAATCACGTCGGCGGATTGTTGTGGCACGGTGTATTCACGTTCTGCATTGTTGTATCCCTGTAATTGTCCGGCGACCGCATCAATATTGACGGGAATAAGCGTTGGCCGCTCTGGCTCACTGGGCAAAGCCGGTTCAATGAATTCGCCATTTTCATAGCGGTACCCTTGGCGTAATACCACACCCGGGGGCACCTCAATCCACTGCTCGGTCAACGGCGCATGCGCGACCACACGCGGGTTGACGACCACGGCATTCTCTACGATTGCATATACTGTCATTAGTCCCACTCCAACATGATAAAACCGGGCTCTCCGGGAAGCGCATTGTGTGCCGTGCTATTTGCACCTCGCCCACCGGTGCCATACCCATCGGGTGAAAATAAACACCCGCCGGGCCCGCCTTGGGCGTAAGTTCCACCACCGGCGCTGTTATTAAACTCTTGCCCAAGAACAATCTCTCCGGGCCCAGCCAAGCGCAGTGCTGTTTCTGAAGGCTGGCCGCCGGTGAAACGTGAGATGTATCGGCCTCGAGATTGACCCGACTCCCCCCCTTCGACGAAAAAGCCGATATCTCGCCACGTTGAGGTAATGCCAAATTGCTGGCTTAGTTTGCTGGCTTGCTTCATGTAGCTGTAATCAATCCCGTACTCGATATCAATATCACCGCCTCCACCGGCGCCGCCTATCAACTGCACTTCCGTCATTAACGTTGTCAGCGGCCCATAGCGGTTTTCATTGCGGGCCGTCAGGTTGCGCACGATGCTCGTACCGCCGTCTCCACCAAAGTGCAGGTTTCGCGTTGAGTAGGTCGAAGCGCCCGTTGCCGCCGCCCCCGCATCACCAATGATGACTTCTATTTCATCCCCTGCCTTGGCTGCAATGGGAAGGCGAAAACAAGCCGAGCCACCGTGGCCACTGTCTCCCCCCGTTTGTAATCCACTGGCATACACACCACTGCCACCACCTCCTGCTCCACATCCTGTGATGTAAAGTACGTTTTCTATAAAACTACTTGGTAGGGTAAATAGCCGACTGACATCAAAGAACTCTGCATTGGGGATCCCTCGGATAGGAAACCCTGTTGACGTACTTGGCACTAATAAACTGTCCACCTTTAAAACTCCCATTGCTGTGTTTGGTCATTCCACACAAAAACGACTTCACGAAGATCACTGTCACCTCGGCTGGTGCGAAGGGTCACCGCGTTATCACTTAACTCATCTTGGCGGCGCTTGAAGGACGTCCCACTACGTGCACTCAATACCGGCAATACGCCTTTTTCTGTTTTGACTGAGAACCACTCGCCACCACTTAGGCTTGCATGATCTGGTGCTGTGTAGTTTTGTGAGTCGGCAATAAGGTGGCGCTCATACACCCGAAGCTGTGGCTCAGCGCCAATAAAGGGTTTGTCGAGCGACAAGGCATCAAACTCTTCGCGCGTCACGAAGTTGTAATCTGTTATTTGCCAGGGTAATGACGACAGGGTGACATTAAGCTGCTGCGCGATAGCACTTGAGCGCCATACAATGCTTTTCACGCTGTAATTGCCCGCGCTGTCCGCTGTTGCTTTGTACTTGTGTTGCACGTCAGTATGAACAATAGCGACAAGCACCTCATCGCCATTGGCCAGTGTCGCAACGGCGCCAAATACGTTGAACTCAAAGTCTCCCGTTTCATAGCCCAGCACTGCGCTCATCACTACGGCATTCCCATCAAGGCGTGACACAGCTTGAATGGGTTGCGTGTGCACAACGCTCTGCGGGTCGATGACCGCATCCGGGTCAATGGGCACTGAGGGGTCCAGCCCTGGCACCATTGCGAAGAGGAAGTGTGAAATGTTCTGCACTTGCTCACCGGCAAACACTGCGTCTTTGTATGCCAGCCCGGCATTTGTGATCTGTAGTTGGCTCATCCCACAACCTCTTTTTCAAATTCAATTAAGGCGCATCCATATGCTGACTCAATGGCCGTCAGCGCTTTTAAGAAATAGCGCCGACACGTCATTCCGTAGCTGCGAATGATCTCTTTGATTAATGCTTGGTTGGTAACTTGCTCACTCTCTAACATGGCTATTTCGACCATGTCCCAGTCATACCCCGGGAGACGGTCGTTTATTTCCACAAAGCCAAACCCCAAGCGTTTAAAAATACGCTCCATACCCGTGTTAAATCCGGCGTCCTCGGCGTTAGCGACAGCGTATTTAATACGCTTGGCATAGAGGGCCAATGGCTCGCCTTCAAGGCGGTTTATATCCCGCTCCCACGCAAGTAAATCGAGGATTTCCTCAGCTGCATGCGTTTCATCTATTTGTGTAAGCCATCCTGTCAGTGCGGTTTCAATTTCATGCCAGTACGCCTTGGCCGCACGCTCTAATTGCTGAGCCTGCTCGCCACGAAACCAGACGGGAAGCTTGGTAGAGGTATTACTCATTGGCGCTCCATCGTGAGGGTGTCTAATGATGGAAGCCACAGACCGGTATGAATATCGGCGGTTTCAAACTCAATACTTTTTAGCGCTGGAAAGTGAGCATGTAACTCACTGGCGAGTAAGCTAAAGCTAAACTGCTCTTTGGGTTTTACGCGGGTCACATCGTACGCAGCGTTTTCGCGAAACGCAGAGCGAATGCATTGCTTAAGTTCCTCGTGAATATCGTCTGCATTGGCATGGAGCCAGTATTTACCAATGACACTAACCCCTTGGCGCGCAAGAGCCAGTACTTGAAGGTCATCCCCATTGCCATGCAGACCACTGCCGATATGGTTATTAATGTCGTTAAGCAGCGCTTGGCTTACAGTGCCTGTTTCTAGATACACATAAGCATTTGCACTGCCTGGGCCTCGGGGGGCACTGTGATCAAATGCGATGTTATCAGCGAGTATGCCTGGGAACTCACTGATAATAGCGCGATACACCGCATCAACATGGAACCCACCCAAGCTCGAAAACTTATCACGGCATCGTAGTCGGTAGTTCTCATCGCTTTCTACATCTTGGCCGGGCGTCAAAAGCCAGTCATCGAGATTGATCACACTGACGCCTTCTATCGGCACATTAAATTGGCTGTAATACCCTGCAACAAGGTTGTATTCACTGCCTGTTTGCATTGCCCGGGCCACCGCGATTTTTTCAACTTCACCATCCACAAAGTGAATATCGTTTAATAGCTCAAGCTCGTATGTGCGCCCGTTCACTGGGGTGCTTTGCACGCGAGTGAACGCGGGGATCAATAGCGCACCGCCTGATTGGGTCCGGGTGATGGTTAAGTTACCGACCGCTTTAACAGCCTGAAGGCGCGGTGTATTGCGCCCCTCCCCATGCTGATCGAGCCACTTATCCTTCGCCAATAAAATAAATGTATTGGGCATTACTTCATCAACGAGCACATTGATGAGTTGGCTCGTTGCCTCCCCAACAATGGCTTTTTGTGCGCGCCAAAACGGGCTTTGTGGTGACTGGTTTTTTACAGCTAAGCCCTGACCAACCAGGCTTTGCTCCCATAACGCCTTTTGCTCTTGCTCGCTTATTGGCACACCACGCGCTTTAAGCACATTTAGGAACTGCGCTCTATAATCCATACTGCACCTCTAAATCACCGAAATCACGGGTTTTGGCCCACATAATGATGCGCTCATGGTGAGGCATCGCCATATTAATCGTGCCAGGAACCAAGCGTGTGTCTTGCTCAACTAAAAGCTCTAAGTCCGTCAAAATACGCTGAATGATGATAGGGTCGCGCATACCAATCAGCGGCAGCACAATGCCTGATTCACGTATCGCATGGCGAATATCCTGCGCTATCACCACACGGTCGGTGGCACTCTCAACGGCTAACGCACGATTTGTTTGTAAGTCATCATCGCTTATCAGTAAATCGATATAGATTGGCGTCGCACTCACCCGGTTAACTCCCATAGTTCGGCCAAGCTTTCCTTGGTAATTTGCTGATCTGTCCGCAGCTCTAGGTGGTCGATATACACACGTTTATCCTCACTCTGCTGGCTGCTGTGTTGAGTCTGAGTCGCAAACTGCTGAATGAGCTTGCTTTGGTTCAAGGTTGTTGCCGCGCGCACCGAACTCAGAGGCTGCGTGTGCGCCTGTTTGGCTTTATCAATGACATCAAACGATGTGTCATTTGCTGAGTGGGTAAAATGGTGGTTTGCATCAATGACGTTTGCGCTCAGTGCATCGATGCGGGTTAATGGATTAACACGACCTGCAGCAAAGTTATCGGTAGCTGTGGGCAAAGGCACCACATTATTGGCTCGCGTGACGATATCGCTGCCATATTGACGGCTAAATGTGGTGTCTGTTTGAGTGTGCTCGGTAGCCACACTCACATCAGTGTCGATCCCCAGTAAATCACGCAGTTTCGCCAGTGCCCCCTTTAGGCCGCCCAGCTTTTGCTCTAACCACTCGAGTGCTTTGCCGTACCCTTTTTGCACTAAACCTATCGGCGAATAACTAAAGACCTTACCAAGAAACTGCCAAATGGCGCTCAATGGGCCACGCATTGATTCCCATGCCTGGCTTGCGGGCTTCGCTAACCAACCAAACAACTCACCTAAGCGAGTGACGCCCCATGCGAGCGCACGAACGGGCGCGAGTAAGAAGTTCATCACACTGCCGACAACCGTGCCAAAGAGCTGCCCCGCTGTCGCCGCCCCCTCTAATTGCTGAGATGTACTACTCACAGGCTCAAACAAATTCACAAACCAATCAAACAACGCACCGAGCATACTAAAGAGCGGTGATAACGCCGTGCGCAGCGTGCCCAGTGATGAAAACACGGGCGCTAAGCCATCGGTGAAGCCTTCCCAAAAGCCGCCTAGGAATGCCTTGATAGGCTCCCAATACTTGTATATGACCGCCGCCAACAGGCCAACTAAGCCAATCACAATGCCAATCGGGTTCGCGAGTAATGCGGCATTTAATAACCACTGGGCTCCTGTGAACATGCGTGTGGCACTGGTGACGGTGATCATCGTCATGCCCCACCCAGCCGTCGCCACTTTGTTTAATCCCATGACGAGGGTGTATGCACTGCCAATGGCAACTAGACCCAGCATGGCGGCGGCACTGGCTGTCAGTACCGTGGTGAGCACAGGGAATTGCTCTGAGAAATCCACCACGTAGGCAAATGCACGTGCAAGCATATCAACGAGGGGATCAATGACCGGCGCCAAGCGCTGCCCCAAAGCCGAAGCCGCCGCGTTAATCGAGCCGCCCAACCTATCCCAGGGGCTGGCAATGGTGTTTGCCATTTCGAGCGCTTTATCCATGCCCTTTTGCTCGCCCAGCGCATCGATGTTATTCGCAAGCTTCGCGGTTTTGGGGATGAGGTTATCGATAAAGGCCACGGCTTGCTTTGAGCCGAACGCCTCCATCATCAGATCTTTTTTAGCGACCGTATCAAGGGCGCCGTATTTATCGGTAATGCGCTGCATGATATCGACTACAGGCAATAACTGGCCTTGGCTGTCTGTGAATGTCAGCCCTAACTTTGTTTGCGCTTTACCAATACCGGTTAAGAATGCCTGGTATTTGGTGGCCGCTTCACTGCCACTCATGGTGGCTTGCAACTCACCTAAGATAGCCATTTGCTCATTCATGGCAACGCCATGGGCCGTTGCCGCAGAGCCAAGGCGGCTAAATGCTTGCTCCATTTGGGGGCCGGTGGTTTTAAACATTTGCACCGCCGCAGCGGTTTGCCCGGCCACCTGTTTCACCCAGTTGGACTTGCCCATCTCGTTGGCGGTGTTCTCAAAGACACCGTACATGGTGCCCAGGTAACTGGTGATGTTGCCCACGTTGGCTTTCGTCGCCACCGCGAGCACTCCAGATGCCTCGGTAAAACTAGAAAGCTCATCGCCGGTTAACCCTGCAATGGCTGATTGAATGTCATAGGCCGAGCGGATCACGGTCGCACTGTCACCGCCAAAGCGCGTCGTAAAGCGGTGCGCCGTGCTATTGAGTTGCTCGAGGGCGTGCTCAGCCACCCCCAGGGACTGGACTTCACCGAGCGCGGCAATACTGTCAATGGAGGGCGCCAGTGATGCGCTAAGCATGGCACCGGCGGCAATCATGCCCGCTGCACCCGCTGCCATATCGCCCATGCCCGACTTCACTTTGTGTGTCAGCTGGTCTACTTTGGCTATCATCTTGTTCACAGGGCCGGTGACCGCATCCACCACGCCTATCGTAAACATGAGTTTTTCCAACTTATTCACACGCGCTACTCACTCAATGCAGAAGCAATGCCGTTATTGACGGCCACTGCCATTTTTTTCCAATAGTCGTTCTCTAAGAACAATGCCCGGGCAAGGTTCTCTTCACCAACGGCACTGCCGGGCAAGTGCCGCTGGTGATAGGCGAGCAGCTGATCTAAGCTGTTTTCGCTGATTTCTCTTGCTCGCCTTTCGATTTTTTTACCGTGATCGCTATGTCTGGCTGGTACTCTTCAACAATCGCACCGGCCACGTGTAAGGGCATGCCTGGCTGTTTTATCAGCTCTTTCAGCGCCGCTTTGCAGCTGTCATCCACGGTATTCATGCAGAAGTTGTGCGCAGGCTGTATTTTGTTATTTGGCGTGGTGCTGTTGATGTACTGGTTGTATGCCGCCAACGTGATGTTAAATGTGATCGCTTTATCGTTAATTTCTAACTCAATGACTTTTTTCACAGGCGCGTCTCGCTCTCAGTTAAAAGGGTGTAAGAAAAACTCGGGCCATACAGTGAAGCACTGTCACGGCATAGGTTCATAAATTGGCTAAAGTGCTCGGGGCTCGCTAATACCTGGCAACCGGCGGACCACTTGCCAACGTGTTTGCTCGTTGTGTGCTTGTTGGCCCGGTGGCAGTTGATACCGAAATAACCGGACTCCGTCGGGGTATCTGTATCGATGTGTGCATCCGAATTGTTATCGCGGTACACCGTCATTTCGCCGCGCTGCACCAACGCATCGTACTTACCCTGGTGCTGTCCAAGTTGCCAACAGCCACTGTAGCGACCAGGCACAAGGACGGCCGTGCCTTTCACATTCGCGGGATGCTTCCGGTAATAGGTGCCCGGATCAGTGGTGGCCGGGTAGGCTTTGCACTGCCATGCGCCACCGCGTTGGTAAAGCACATAAATCATGTCATTAAAGGTATTGGCCTGTGCATCACTGGCGCGCACGCCAATGATGTTCAGGTTTAACTCCCCTTCAAATACACGGTGTCCATTTGCCCGCATCGCTGCTAAGAGCTGTTGAGCGCTGAGCGGCTTCATACGATGTTCTCCACTTCTTTCGCGGTCAGATAGGGGATACCGTTGATTTTGACAAAATCCGATGAAGTCACCTCAAAAGGGATTTTAGTTTCATCAGCCTTGGCGCCTTCGGGATCAATACTGAGCACATCGCTGAGCTTTAAGAGACAGCCATACGCTTCAATATTTTTCTCACCACTGACCACGGCGCCCATCATGCTGATATCAATCGGGTCAATGCCTTTCCAGCTGCCTGCTTTTTGCGCCTCTTGTTGAATAATCAAGAAGTTTTCATGGTTGACTGTCAGCTCGCCTTTGGCAGTGCAAGGCCCATCTAAAAAGCCATCGGGTACGCCATTGGTCATACGCACTTGGCGCCCATCATCAATGGTGAGTGAGCAGTTGATCACATGAACGAGGGCATCCCCCACGTTCACATCAAAGTCTTTACCTGAAAGTTTATGTTGGCTCATGGTCGCTCCTACTCTACGGTGCCATCGGCCAAATCTAGGCCAATACTGATCACAATTTGTTTTGGCGCGTTGTACGGCGTCAACCGCATGTAAATGCGCACTTGGGTTTTGCTTTGCCATACGATGGTGATGGCATCATCTTGAGGCGGCTTAATTTCGCCCGGGAATGGGACTCCCGCCACCACCGTGCGCTTAGCCATCTGGCGCAGCGGCTCACCTAAGTAGCGCTTGGCCCAGGCCATGGATGAAGGCGTGGAGTTAAGCTTGCGATCGGCAATTAACTTAATGGCTTTGATGCGCACGGCGCGTCGGGCTTTATTCACTACGCGCAGGTTCTCTATCACCTGGTAGTCGCCGCCCTCAGCATCAAGTAAGTTCAAATCGCCAAAGTAAACGCCATCATAATCGGGATAAGTTTGTGTGCAGCTCACGCGCGCATCATCAAGCGCAGCCGTTACTGCACTGGGCAGTGGCACCGAGTCCATATCCACAGGCGCTGCCCCAAGGCCGACCATGGTGCCTGTGGCGGTGCGCATTGGGCTATCAGCCACAGTGACGGCGTGTTTACACAAACGACCGGCGAGCGCGCCTATGTCATTGCCGTGCAGTAGTGGCACAACCCCAACAGTATAAGCAGCCACACCATCGGTGATGGCCGCTGTGGCGGCGGTGTAGTCGGACCATGTTTGTGTGTCCGCTTGAATGCCTGCCACGCAGCCCAAGAAGAAATGAAAGCGGTGATAGGCATTTTCGACCTCTTGCTGTTTGGTGAACACCGCCTCAACAGCGGCTTTATCTGCGAGAGGCTCACACAACACGATGCCTTCAACTTGAATGCCCTGCACCATGGCGGTGTCCACCGCCATCAATTGCGTGGTGATATCATCCAATGGCAATGCATAGGCCTCAAACAGACCATCGGCGTTTAGCATCGCGGCACGCAGTTGGGTTTTCAGTGCAGACTCTGCCTCACCCAATAACGCGTCTAAATCGCTTTGCCCATTAATACTCACGACCTTGAGTTGATTCTCAGGGGCTTTACCAATAAACAAGAGCTTGCGCTCGATGCTGTTAGTCGCGCCCTGGCCTAAGTTATCGGCTGTAACTAATACCTGACCTTGTGACATTGTTTTCCTCGCTTATCTAAGGCGCATGGCCTCGTCTAACATAAAGTTCTTGAGTTCTTTGAGCTCGTCTCGTGATTGCCCTAAGAACGAGCGCTTGGGTGTTTTCAATGTCCAGCGCTCTTTGCTTGGTTCATCGCTCAGCAGTTTTAAAATAAAACCTGCTTTCGCTGTGCTCAGGTTCTCGGTGATCCACTTCACCGACGGCCGTTTGTATCCCTTGCCTTTAGCACGCCGTATCTTGTAGCCCGCAGCTATGAGCTTCTTTGCCAACTTTCGCGAAGCGGGTGCATCATAATCGGGGGTGCCATAGATGCGTTGTTGCTCGCCAGCGGTGCGTTCCTGCTCAGCTCCATATTGGTGAGCGCTGGCAATTCGCGCGGTGCGCGGCGAATCAAACTGCACCCGCGCCCCCGCTGGGCTTGTCTTAACAATCATCTTGCGGCCAATGCGCCGTAACATGCGTTTTTTGGTGCCGTCGGCGCGCCCTGGCCACCGCTTATTCTCTAAATCCTTTTGGCCTTTTAGCCGTGCTTTCGAATCGCGGCGCACTTTTCGCCCGGCGCTTCGAAAAACACGCCGACGAGTGCGATCATCCAGCTTAAGAAGCGCCAGTTGGTCGCGGTTATCATGGCTAATTCGCGATGTCAGCATCTAACGTAAAGTCCTCGGCCACCCATACAGGGGCACTTTCAATGCGGTATTGTTCACCCATAAATATCAGCGGGCCGTTTGCATCACGCACAATCTGAACGTCTTCACTGAGCATAAACTCAAGCTCAATATCAAAGAGCTCGTCGTCTGTTTTATCCGCGCTAAACCCAACCATCGAATCGTCAAACTCCTCGCCTTGCTCTTGCATCCAAATCGCGACCATCGCGGCGAGTAAATGCGCCGAGTGGGCATAACGCTCTATGCTCACGATGGCTTTGTAAGCCATGGTTAAAATCGTGTAGCCTGTGCCTTCGTTTTTCGCGCGAGGCTCGAACGTGCCCTCTTCTATCCACGCATCCAAGGTGGCGGCTTGGTTCAGTCCATGAGCACTTAAATAGTCAGTGATGCGCTGCAACTTGTTCATAGCAATTCAACCGGGCGATACTTGCTTTGCACCAGGTAGTTGCGCGCTTTAATGCCTTCGTTCAACCAATAAGCCCGGTGCTCTGTTTGCTGCTCTTTCTCTGCCAATGCACTCTCGCGTTGGCTAATGCTTTGGTGGCTGAGTAGCAAGTCTGCTTTGGCGAAGCACGACAGCGCTTTGATGTAGTAATACACCAGAGCGCTTCGCCCATTTATGTGTTCACTCGGCACCTCAGCAAGGGACGGATACTGCTCCCAATGCAAGACGTAGTCTCGCTCTAAGGCCGCGTTAAGTGCGTGCACTTGGTGAGTCAATACATCCACCACCATGGTTTCACGGTATGAGCTCGGCACGTGGTAATGCTCAGCAAATTGCTGCACCGACACCGCCGGATAAAAGCCATTATTCGCAATGACCTGATCACTCGTTGTGCTGTTAATACCGCTAAAGCTCATACTTTTTCCTGTTGGGTGCGGGCGCCTACAATCTGCACCTGTAAAGCAATTCAATGACTACCGGTGTGATTGCATGCCCGCTGGCGTTGGAGACTTAAATATCAATGGACACGTTAAGCTGTTTAGCCACATCGCGGGCCAGCTTTTTCACCCCGGCACCATCATTGATAAGCGTGGCTTGCACAGCGAATTGCAGTGCGTAGCCTAAATTGTGCTGGCTCTGCTCGAGCTTGGCCGCTATGGCATACAGCTTGCCGCCCACCACTTCACTCCCTGACCAATCCTGCGTAAGTAGCTGCGCAATCAAGCGGTGCATCACCAAAGCAATACCACTGTCGCTGACTGCTTCTGCCCCCTTGTTGAGGTAGTAGTTGCCTTCGTCATAGAGCTGATCGATTAAGAACGTGGGCCAATGCTTGGTGTTAAATGCCGTTGGCAGTGGCTGCTTTTGCTCGACCATTAACGGCAATAGCTCGAGCACAGCATCCCAGCGCTTGAGGTCTACCAGCCAAATAAACACCCATGCCAACACCGTATTAGGGAAGTTGTGGCCGCTGAGGCGGTACTCGTTTACGTAAGCCAAGTATTCGTTTCGCTCGAGCGCTTCGCTTTTGTAGCTGGCTTTATCTGCCACATCGTCAATTGTTTTTAATTGGCCTAAATCCGACTCAATAGCCGCTTTAAAGAACTCGTAGCGACTGGGGCCGTCATCGGCTACCGCCTGCTTGTCTTGAGCGGGTGACTCAGGTGCTGGGGTACTGTTTGCCGGTGCCGCTTTGTTGTCAGCCTCTTGCCGCGCTTGCTTTTGTGCAGCAGCTTTCGCGAGTGCCTTTTTAACTAAACTCATTTAGGAATGCTCCACTTGGATGAAAAAGGACGCCCGCCCCACGGTTTGGTTAGGGCGCCAACCTGCGCTGCTCTCGTTAAACCCAGGCAGTACCGTCAGCGTTTGGCCACTTCACATTGGCAGACTCAAAAAAGGCTATCTTTTCTAAATCTTCCACGTAGTAACAATCGTTGCGGCTTTGGAAATCCTCTACGCGCTTTTTCTTGTGGTTGTCTTCAACATGGGTGCGCGTTGACCCCTCTTGCACGTAGTGGCTCAAGTTGTCGAAGCTGGTGACCACAATGCCGCGCTCAGGGAAAAACGGCACTTTGTAAGTTGGCAAACCGCCATAGGTGTCAATAACCTGTTGCAACTCGATTTTGGTTTTTTCACTTGGCGTGTGTGCCTGCTTGGCATATAACTTGTTCTTGTCGTGGGCCAGCAGCTCATCACCGATGATGGCTACTAAACCAACACGCTTATGCTGTGGGATCGCTTGAATCAAATCATGCACTGCTTGGTCTAGGTTCTCGTAGTCCCCACCGGCACCAATGCGTATTTCGTTCGCTGTTGCACCTTCGCTGATTGCACGTTCTGGTGCGTCATTGCGAACATGCTGTAACCAACCAATGTTTACGTCTTCCAGCATCGGATAGGTAGCAAGGTTGGTTGCTGCGGCAGCAGTGGTGCCGTTCCAACCAATTTTGATGATATCGAGCGCAATAGCTTGCTTAACGTGGTTTCGATAGCGATTAGCAAAATCGGGGAACTTGGACCACTGATCCATCTTTTGCCAGGTAATGTGCACATCACATTCAACTGGTTCACAGCGGTACTCGCGCGGTTTCAAGCCAGACACATCACGGGTTTGGCGCTCTTTCGAGTCATCATTTTCAACACCAGCGCGGCCAGTAACCCCGCCGTTGACGCTCATGATCACCGATTGGCCAACAATATCGTCAACAAACGCGGTGTTGATCATCTGGAGGAACTCAGCAGATTCATACACGCCATCGTAAAGCTTTTGCTCAATGGTTGGTTCTACATTGAATTGCTCCGACATAGATGCCACGCCGTAATTGGTAGCCATACCAGCCAACACGGCAACGAATAATTGTGAGGTACGTTTTTTCATAATCTTTCCTAACTAATTTGGTTGGGTTGGCTTACAGTAAATTTGCGTACTGTGCGTTATCGCCTTCGGGATCTTCTTCTGAGTCCGTCGTATCTGAATGCTCTTCAGCCGATAGCTTTTCCAATTTGCTGTTCAAATCAGCCAGCGCCTGCTTGGTGCTTGCCAACTCTTGCTTCACTTGTGCAAACTCGGTGTTTTCCTCTTTATCGCCTGGCTCGTCTTCAGCGCCTTCTTCATCGCCCTGTTGAGCAAAGTGCTTTTCGAGCTTGTCTGTTTTGTCAGACAAGGTTTTGATTTGGGTGCTTAGATTAAGTAGCGGTTCGCCCAGCGCGTCTTTCATCGCTTGTGCTAAATCTTCTTTTTTCATGTCGGGGTCATCCTTTGTTGAAAACAGTTTTTTAAAAAATCCGGGAGTGTCGGCGCTAGGTTGCTCGGGCTCTTCAAGCTGAAAGTTAACGGTAATAGGGGTAACATCCTTGTCGGCTCCTTCGCTTACCTGGTCTTTATTCTGTTCTTTTGAAAACTTCACACGGTCGGTGTAACAGCTGGCGGGGTAATCGGTGACAGCCAGACCGACCAAGTAGGTTTTATCGGTGCCCCGGAAGTTGCGGTTAATCTCAATGCTGAAATACACCGCTTGGTCGGCTTGGTTAAGCTGCACGAATGACGCATTGGGAGCGAGTACGGCATATAGACACAGTACCCCGTCGTTATTTTTCTTCGCATCAACACTGAGCACATCACCAAGCATGCCAGGGATATCAACATTACTGAGGTTTTTCGCCGCCCAGCCTGACCAATCACGTTCGTGGTCTAAATTGATGCGGGCGCCATACATTGCAGGGTTGTAAGTCTCGACAATATCTAAGATATCCTGCTCGGAAATCTCGCGGCCATCCACGGTCAAACCTTCTGCTGCTATTGATAATGGTTTGGTGCGTAACTGGCTGTTTTGTGGCATGGGCGGGTTACCTTTAAAAACTTTACAAATGCAATAAATGCTCTAAATTTGATTGCAGTTTGCCCCGCCTTTGGTCACCTTGCCATTTTTTTAATCTTTTGAAATTCCTATATTTTTGTTCTAGGTGGCACTAGGATTTTAAGCGCGCGTACTCCTGCTTTTTAGCCTTTAAACTGCCGTTAAGTTTTCCATTCATTGCGGCCCATGAAACCTAAATACTCCACCGAAGTGATTGCCAAAGCGCGTAACTTATATGTGATTGAAGGCTTTACGTTTGACGAAATTGCAGACGTGGAAGGCATGCCCAGTGCGCGCACTATTCGCCGTTGGTCAGAAAATGAAAACTGGGTGGATATGTGCCCCAGCTTTACTGCGGAAATGGCCTTTGCCAAACGCATTAATGTGCTGGCTGAAAAGGATGATAAAAGCGACAGCGACTATAAAGAGTTAGACTTTTGCACCCGCCAACTCGCTGCGCTCAATAAAAGTAAACTGGCCCCGAAGCCAAAAGAGCGAGCACCGGCGCACAATGATGCTGGCAACAACAGCAGTTCAAGCAACAAGAAAGGCAAAAAGAAGAAGGTTAAAAACGATTGCTCAAGCATCACTATTGAGCAACTTGAAGAGCTCGCGCAGGAACTACTCTACCCGCACCAACTACATTGGCTCGATAATCAGGATCACCGCCAACGCTTTATATTAAAACCGCGTCAAATTGGCGCCACGTTCTACTTTGCGTTTGAAGCGTTTTACGATGCGCTGAAAAGCGGGCGCAACAAAATCTTTATTTCTGCATCGCGCGACCAGGCAGAGATATTTAAAGCCAACATCATCGCCATGGTGCGTGAATACTTTGGCATTGAACTCAGCGGCTCGCCCTTGGTACTTAACTACCATGGCAAAACCATCAAGCTGGTGTTTAAAAGTACCAATGCGCGCACGGCTCAGTCAGACTCAGGTGACTTGTATATTGACGAAGTATTTTGGATACCCAAATACAAAGAACTTCGCAAGCTGGCCCAGGCGATGGCAACGCATGCGCATTACCGCATTACTTACTTTTCTACCCCCTCAGTCACAAGCCATGAAGCATACGATCATTGGAACGGTAAATGGTATCGCAAAACCAAAGCCTGTAATGATCCTGAATTTGCCATTGATGTTAGCCATAAAGCATTAAAAGACGGGGTGCTGTGTGATGATGGCATTTGGCGGCAAATGCTCACTGTGTACGATGTGGTTGAATCTGGCTTTGACCGTATCAGTATTGACGTACTCGAAAATGAATACTCACAAGAAGAGTTCGATAACCTCTTTATGTGTAAGTTCATTGATGATGCGCACTCAGCATTTAGTCTCAAACAGCTCATGGCCTGTGTGGGCGACTCATCAAAGTGGAAGGATTACAACAGTGAATGGGAACGGCCCTTTGCAATGAAGCCCGTACTCATTGGTTTTGACCCCGCCCGCACCCGAGACAAGGCCAGCGTGGCAGTACTCAGCATGCCACAATCCGGTGAGAAATTCCGCTTACTAGAAACCCTTGATTTAAGCGGCAATGACTTCGAAGCCATGGCCGCAGAAATAAAGCTACTCACTGACAAATACAACGTGCAACACATTGGCGTTGACACCACAGGCATTGGCTATGGTGTGTGGGAAATGATCACCAAGTTCTACCCACAAGCTGAGCCCATTTATTACAACCCACAGATCAAAGCACGCATGGTAATGAAAGCACTGAACGTAATTAAGAACGGACGCTTTGAATATGATAAAGACGCTGTGGCCGTTGCCAGTAGTTTTATCAATATCCGCAAAAAAGTAGTGGGCGATCAAGTCACATACGCCAGTAACCGCAGCGCTGAAATAGGCCACGCCGATATTGCGTGGGCCATTATGCACGCCATGATTTTTGAACCATTAGACGGTAACAGTTCTAGCCGTCAAACCTCTGTAGGAATAGCCGCCTAATGAAACCTAAACTTTCTGTAATAGCGGGCCAAGTCCCACAATATAAACAAACTAACAATAGCAGTGTGGGCTTTAGCTTTGGTGACCCTGAACCCTGCCTGGATAATCGTTTAACCAATTACATAGGTGTGTTTGCTAATACGGATGGCATTTACGCGCCGCCAATCAGCTTGCACGGTTTGATAAAACTGCTGCATGTGAACGCTCAGCACGCGCCCATTTTGTACTTTAAGCGCAACATGATCCTGAAATGGTTGAAACCAAGCGCTTTTGTAAGTCGCAAAACATTGGGGAAGTTTGCCTTTGATTACTTATGGTCGGGCAATAGTTATTTGCAAGTCGTGAGGAACCGCTTGGGCGGCGTTCTAAAACTCAAGCACCTACCCTCAATCACGATGCGTTATACCACTGAATCAGGTGTATATGCCCAAATTCGTAGCGATGGCAGCGTTACTCGCTTTAAAAAAGGCGAAGTAATACAAATCAAAGAGTATGACCCGAGCCAAGGAATCTATGGCATACCCCAATACTATGGTGGCATTCAAAGTGCCTTGCTCAATGAAGATGCCACGTTGTTTAGGCGCCGCTATTACAAGAACGGTGCACACATGGGTTTTATTTTCTCGATGGCCGACCCTAACCTTTCGCATGAAGATGAGGGAAAGCTAAAAGAAGCCATTAAAAATTCAAAAGGCGTGGGCAATTTCCGCAGTTTGTTTTTCAATAACCGTAGCGGTAAAACCGATGCTGACAAAGCCATTAAGATTACCCCCGTTGGCGATATCTCTACCAAGGATGAATTTGAACGTATCAAGCGCATTACCCTAAACGATATGCTTTCAATGCACCGCGCACAAGAAGCATTGAGCGGGCAAAGCTCTGGCGACTCGGCGGGGTTCGGTAACTTAGACCGAATTACCTCGGCATATTACAACAATGAGGTGGTGCCCTTGCAGCAAGATATTTTGCAAATAAACGATTACCTCCCCCGCTCTGCTCACATTGGTTTCGATGTGCCGGCCTACAGCGATTTACTTAACACACCTGATGAAAAGGACTAACCGTGAGTTGGATTGATATTGTTGCCTTTATCAAACAATGGGGGCGCTTGGGCTTTATTTGCTTAGCGGCCGCAGCTATTCAAATGTACTTGAGCGGTAAGCGCTTTACGTACTTCCATTACTTTATGTCAGTACTGATTGCGATATTTGCTGCTTACCTGGCAGCAAGCTTTTGTGATTGGCGCGGCTTTGATGAGAATTTAAAGACCGGGGTTATTGGCGTGACCGCCTATGCCGCCCCGCATATTTTGGAGGGGTTCGATAAACTGGTGAAGCTATTCAGTAAAGATCCCCATTCGTTTTTTAAATTATTTGCGAGGGCTAAATAATGGGATGGATTTCGAAAGTATTGGGATTTCTAACGAATCCCATTGCCGACCTAACAGGCAGCTATCGTGAGCGTAAACGCATTGCAGCCGAAACAGCTGCCAACATAGCCACCGCTGAAGGTGAGCTAAAAGTAGCTCGCCTTAAAGCGAAAACGCGGCGCATTGAAAACCAAGAAAACAATGATACCGACTATGACCTCATTGTGCTTAAGAACCGCGCCACCTCATTAATGGATGAGTTTGTTATTCTGGTTTTCTTAGGGCTATTTCTCGCGCACTTTGTTCCGTCACTCCAGTCTTATATGCAAGGCGGATGGAAAGCCATGGGATATGAGGGCGCGCCCTGGTACTTTGAGTTTGCAGTCGTTGGCATACTGGTAAGTACACTCGGACTGATGCGATTATTTAGAGTCTTCTTTGAACGGCTAAAACCCACGCGCGCCCCAGTCTAACTCCTTTATTTCTTCGACAACGGCGGCTACTTGGTTTAGCCGCTCAGCCCCACGTTTCACGTTTTGCGCTGGTACGTTATTTAACAATGCTGCATCGGCTTGCTTCATACCACGCACATAGTGATCGACGAGTGCTGCGCGTACATCCTCACTGGCTATTTTAGTTAACCTGAAAAGTAACTCTAAGCGCTCAAGGCTTAATTGTCCTTTGTGGAGATAATTCATAAAAGTAATCACTTAACTGATTATTAATATTCATTTTAGCAATACGACGTATTGAACACCAGATACATGGCTGCAATGTCCTGTGATTGTCATAGCGTGTCACAGCTTTGACATAGCCGATCCATTTCACTGTTCTTTTAGATCCTTTCAGATCAACGGATAGGGCCAAATACCCATTTCATTGGCTATGTCAAAATGATCACTTTTTTGTGCGAAAGCGGAAGGCGAGGAGGAGTGATTTTTTCGAGCTTTTGAATGTCGCTAATATTGGTGGATTGCCAAATACTGTATATAATCACAGCATTAATTTTAGGTAAGTAACTGAGGGTGAATTATGGCTAGGGTTTCATGTCCTAACTGTGAAGCAAAGGCGATTGTTACATCAAGGGAAAAGCAAACGAATGGCGTTAGTCATTTGTACTGTAGTTGTACCAACTCGAAGGAATGCGGTGCCACGTTCCGAGTAACGCAAAGCTTTGATCACTATCTCAACCCGCCAGTACGTAGCACCCAAGACTTAGCCGCCGCCCTCCTTAAAGGCTTACCCAAAGAACAACAGCTAGATTTACTGGGTGTTTAACTCTTTCAAAGCTTGTTTAATTTTTCACTTATCTGCTCTTTGGATAATGGCTTATTGTTAATTTCAGGAGCATATTCAAACACACCATCATCTGAGACTAATACTTTTTCACTTACTCCGGTGCCCACATCGCGAGACATTGCCAAACCTGGCGGGTGAAGAACCTCCCTATTTATACGTTCTATCAACCCCAACTCAGACATTTGATTCCAATTAATCGTTTTCATGCTTTTGACTCTCAGTTATTTAAGTTAATCGACAGCTAGTAAAGCCGCCAATACTGCTTGCCTTTCTGCTGGCGGTAACGCTTGATAATTATTTGCCCAACGCTGGGCTTTTCTCTTTATTCGCTGCCTATCTGTATAATTTTCACCGGCATACGTATGATAGTGAATTTCACCTGGCATGAAGTTGCACCAAACCGTTTCAGTTCTCACACCGCCGCGTGTCATTGCTTGAAAGCTCTTACTCCACCAATCATCCAAAATCTCTGCATATAATTTATTGTTATATCCTGAGATAATGATTTTTGTCATATCGCTGTCTATGCGTTTAATGGCCGTAAGCAACCTATAGTGATCATCATGAGTTAACTCGTGTTCATATCTGGCGTTGCTAGTACGGGTGCTTAGGTAATAAGGCGGATCCAAGTAAATAAGCGTGTTTGGTTTTGCTTGGTAGTTCTCCAAATACTCAATAGTACAACCAGTGATCTTTTCTGCACCTGGGTAAACAAACTGCCCTACCATGCAAGGGCTTTTATCAATAACAATGTTATATTCGGCAGGAGCTTTCTTTTTGAAGATGGCGCCAGTTCCTAAAAACCCCTCTATGTATGTTTCATGCGGCGGCATTAAGTTAATAATGGCCTGATAAACACCACTGCCACCTTTGGCGCCTAAATAGCTTTTATGTTCTGATTTGTCTTTCATTTTCATTCCAGCAGCTGACATAGCCGCTTTTATCTATTGTGGCCAACACAGATAAATTTAACTATGCCGCCTGGTAACTGCAGCATAGTTACCGCTGGTACCACATAGTTAAATTCGTCTGTACTCGAGTCAGTACTTCATAGCTAGGCTTATCTATGGTCGACCTCTGCTATGCCGCTACGCGGCGCTCATCTACACCAAAGTTGGCCTTCACAAGAGCTTCAGCAGCAGCTGGACTAACCGAGTTACCGCATCGTGCTACCTGGTTCTTTTTGGTGTTCTTGTTGCCGTTAGAGTCATAAGCTATTTTATAACTAGCAGGAAAGCCCATTGCTGCGAACAGTTCGTGTGGCTCGAGCATACGCATGCCGATATCAACAATTTGGTATTGCTCACCATGAATGGTGACAAGGCCAAATCTATCTTTAGTGGTAACAGTCCCTAAAGGCGCATTGATCGCTTGGGCATCACTGGTGCCATAATATTTAACTAAGAACGCTTGAACGTTACCCAAATGGTTGCCGCCGGCTGAAATGGTATGCAGTGGCTCGTTGGTAGAATGCCCCAAGTTATCACCGCGTAGTTTTATCATGTGGCTTGTTACCAAGGCGTTATGATCTGTTGTTGTGACGGTGTGCAATGGGTCGCGAACGTCTGACCCAGTAACACCTGTGTAATGCTTTGCTATATGCGCAGACACCAACGCAAAGTGACCACCTTTAACCTGTGCACAAATGGTGCGCAACGGTTCATTAGCCGCCATGTTTCGTTGATTAGATGCGTTGGCATGTTCTGTAATAAATGGCAATGCTTTGGCCTGATCAACAATGAACGGTTGTTCGGCATCAACAATGAACTTTTGAATGCCCTTTGCGATTCGCTTTAGGGTGCTTTCAGCAAGCGGGCGCTTTCTATCAAAGATAGACTTAACTGGGATGCTCCAATCAATAATATCTGCCGCCGTTTTATATGGCTGCAATCCTTCACCATGCGTTGGTTCAGGCCAGTTGATTGCTTCCCCATCATTGCGACCAACCATAAACAGGCGTTGGCGCGTTGTGGGTACGCCGTAATCGCACATTTTCAAAATACGATGGTCCAGCTCATAGCCCAAGCCGCGCTCTAACTTATGGTATGGGAAATCATCACCCAGTGCGCCGCGTATTTCTTCCCATGCAGGGTGATCCTTTTCGAGTCCTGTTGTCATACACGCAACGAATGCGTTGAACGTTTCACCTTTCCTATCAGGGCATGGCTTAAACTTACCTGGCTCTACCTCAACAACTGGCCCCCACGTTAAGAACTCTTCAACATTCTCGAGCATGAAGACTCGCATAGGAACCAATGCCGCCCAGCGAACCACAACCCATGCAAGGCCGCGAATGCTTTTATCTACTGGGCGTGAACCCTTTGCCTTGCTGAAGTGTTTGCAATCAGGCGAAAACCATCCCAATCCTACAGGGCGGCCAGCACAAGCCTCTATCGGGTCTACGTCCCATACAGATTCGCAATAATGCTTTGTCTCTGGATGATTGACTTTGTGCATATCAATAGCCGCAGGGTCATGATTTATTGCAATATCAACATGGCGATTCAACCCAAGTTCCATGCCAGTGGAAGCACCGCCTCCACCCGCAAAGTTATCGACAATAATTTCATTTGCTCTCAACATAGCCGTGCCTCACTTGCCATTTAACTTGCTGTAAATTGCAGACACATAACGTGCTTGGTGCACAGCATCATCCATAGCGTTGTGGCGCGTGCCAACAAAAGGCATATCATTTTTAGGGTCGAACCCATGCAAGGTGCGGCCAAGGTCAACAAGTGTTCGCACATCACGATCACCAAAATACGGCCAAGGCTGACGCATTCGGCAAGCCTTGTATGCATTACCCAAAATAACGTTATCGAAAGTGCAACCATTTCCCCACACCACACGCTCTTTAAAGTTTTCTATTTGACTGATCCACTCGTCAAATTCACCTAATGCGTCTTTTAGCGAAACAGCCATATCATCCAGTAGCACTTTACGCGCATCGTCGCTTTGCTCCATCCACCAAATCACGGTTCCTGCGTCCATTTCACCGTAGTAAGCCGAGCTTTTAAGGTTGACGATCGTGTGGAACTGCGCGCCAATTTCTCCCGTTGTTGGCTCAAAGAAGCACGCGCCTATAGATATGATCGCCGCTTTTGAACCATTACCCATAGTTTCTAAATCTAACATTACATTATTCATAATTTCTCCAACTAACCCCATGCTGCGGCTATGTCCCACCAGTCCTGCTCGGTTTCACCGGCAAGCACCTGGTGTGCATACTCATAGTCGCTACCTGAATAAACGCCGCCCACTGTTGGGGTATTGCGGCCAGCGTTATTTGCGTGCGCATAAGCTAGGTTCACCAGTTCTCGCGCGCGCTGCCAATGTGTATCTGTTACTTTGATTGGGCGTGCTGGTGTAGCACGCTCTAGGTTGGTCTGAGCAAAGGATTTCAATTCCTCTGCTTCCATAAAGTAGACGCGGCCATAGTGGACCACACTGCCGCCCTCGCTCAGCGCTTGGCGTTCTTCCTCTGTCATATCATCAAGCACAGCGATAGGGTCAATCATGCTTTCTTCAGGCAAAGCCTCGCTATCTTGTTGGGCAAAGATGTGTGCGTGGTACTCAATGTCTAAGCGTTTGCGTTCATTTAATGCACGCTGTTCATCCAATACTTGTAATTGGCCGTCTCGTATTCGGTAAATAAATCCATCAATAGCGATCTGCCTACCCGCTTTCAGATCCTTTTCATGATCTTTCACCTGATCTTTATCAAAACCAAAGTCGTTAAACGCAAACTGGGTGCTATCCCCCGCCGCTATTGGCGTACAGTTATTCCCACTAGTCCAAGATAGGTCGGCGGAGCCGACGAGGGCGTTGTCTTTAAGCTGGTTTTTCTCTGCTGTTCCTTTGAGTTGTCTGGTCCATTCCACAAGACGCGTCATTAGCACTGACTCGCTCAAGGTATTGAGCACACCTTTAATGCGGCTAACTAGCTCGCCATAGGCGTTACCAAAGGGAGTGTGTTCGTAGAAAGGTTTAAACCGCGCGTTGCGGCCAATACACATGCCACCTTGCAATTTCACATAGTCTTTCCAGCTGCCCGAGTCGGCCGCCGCACGCACCTCTTCTATTTGCGGATCATCAACGGCTTCACGCTTTCGGCGCAGCTCTCGCCATACTGTCACCGACGGTGAGCCCTGAAATTGGAACTGGCGAATATTCCAAGTACTGGCCCAGGCCTGCACTGGATTAACTTGCTTCTTTATAAGCTCGCCGGTCTCATCATCCTCATGATCAGATATTTGATAACCATCGATGTTTTTGGCGATGTACTTGGCGATATAGCTAGCGGCACTGCCCTTTTTCTTATCAATTAAGATTGCCTCGAAGCGCGGTGAAAAAGTGCGGTGAAACTTCTGAGGTTCTTTAGCCTTGATGCCTTGGCTCTTTTTAAATCCCCACGCCTGGCGTTGCTTCTTATAAGCAGTAAAAAGCTCTTTCTTGCGAGCGTAACGCTCTATGAGTTCTTCACGGTCTTCAGCAATAAAGTACTTGCGCATAATGGCGTTGACCCACTGCACTTTATCTTTAGGAATAAACAAGAGCATGTGCCAATGCGGGGTTGCATCAGCATGGGGCTCCGCCACACGCACACCAAAATAGTTGATACCAAGGCGGCCTAGTTTAGCCCTTACTCGAGACCACACTTTATTTAAATAGGCATTGGCATCCTTCGGTGTGGTTCCTTGGTACTTAGGTGAATTTGCATGAAAGCGGCTAGGTGTTGTTATGGTCGAAAACACACCTTGATAGCCTATCTCTTCGGCTAGTTCTTCAGTTTCACGAATACGCAGCATTAGCTCATTGCGGCGGTTGTCTGTGTTAGCCATGCCGCTTTTCACTGCATCCATTAGGTTTATAACACTTCCATCGCTGCCTTCTAGTTCCATCATTTCGAGGAACTGTCGGCCACTTTCTTGTGATGCGCTGTACTCCCGCTGCGCCGTTTTACTGGCATACGGGCTGACGCCACGGCGCTTGCTCTTCTTCGATTTAGGGCAGTGGTAAAGGTCTTTGCCTACCTGACCGGTGGCAATTTCTAGTAGTTCAATATACTGGCGGCGAACGGATTTGAGCTTACGCGCCCACCATTTTTCACACTGCATTTTCAGCAAGGCGATTTCGATGTGCTCAATGGGCACCTTATCGCCTTTTTCAGAATAAAAGGGGGCTTTCACCCCTCGCTCCAAGGAGAATTTGGAAAGCTTTTCATGTATCAGCGTCGCAATCTCTGCATAATCGAGGTGCTGATTTTCGTCGCTGATATCAATGGCTATTTGCATGCACTCGCGTGCAGCGTCAGTGCCATATTCTTTGGTTTTTTCAACACTACTCAAAATATGCCAAGGCAAAGGCATACTTTGAGTAATCCTGAATAGCACTTCAAAACGAGGCTGCAATCTTGCAATCGTGCGGCTTAACCAGCGATTAGCACGATAAATCGAACCCTGTTTTTTCTGGTTGTAGCGGTCAATGTAGCGGCGTGCCATGCGCCCTTGTAAAGGCGTGGGGATCACTGCAAGCTTGCGTGCCACATAATTAAAATTATCTACATCATCAATGGCCGCAACAATTCCGCGTGCCATTGATGATAGACGCAGCTGCGCCAAATCAACGGGCTGATTCGCTAGCATACTTTACAGTGCGCTGTGTTCGATTAATTCAGGCTCATGACCTTTGAGCACCGCATCTAAACGTTGTTGCAGCACATTATGTAGCTCTGCGCCCTCACCTTCTGGTTGCTCTGCAGCCAGTATTTCAGTTATACGCAGCAAGTTGGTGAACGTATCTTCGCAATAAATCAGCATGCCTGTAGTGGCTCTACTGTTAAAAAAGCGAATGGCCTCATTAGCTGTGTTAATTACTTCGTTAGCGATTTTTGTTGTAAGCGAGTTCATTATTAATCCTTAAATAACGTGAATAGTGGCAGGGTTCGGCGTCATGCCTTTGCTGCTTTTTTTAAATACAAAGTGGGCGTATTCGATAGAGTCGGTTTTCCCTTTTTTATCGGGAAAGAATGAGGGGCGCTTGCTATGCACATACACACTTTGCAGTGGTGCTTTATCCCAAAATGATTTGCGGTCTTTTGTGCCCAACCAGTTAAGGCGTTGAAGCATGACCACATAGCCATCCGGGCAAACGTGTTCTAATGCTTTGTTCACAAAGTCGATGGAGATATTAAAAGGCGGATTAGTTATCACCACGCCGTAATCACCTACCCCGCGTGACTCAAGAAAATTCAAGCCCGTAAACGGTGTTCTAGCGTCGATGCGTATATCGGCTGTGGTTAAGTTAATACCGTTAAAACGCTGTGCGAGCACTGCCGGGTAACTCGGCTCATACAATGAGCAACCGCCACAAGAGGGATCGAGTACATCGTCCGTCATAAGACGGTTTTCTAAATCTGTGCCTTTGATAGCATCGAGGAACTGCTCAATTAGCCAATGTGGTGTCACGTAATAATCATCTTTATTGCGCACGGCGCCGCGATTCGTTGAACTCATGAGGGCTCCTAGTGCTGCTTTGGCAGTTGGTTGGCTGGGTCAAAGTGGCCGCTGGTCACAGTCCGCTTTGCTCCCTGGTAGAACTTGGCCGGTGCCATGGCATTGGCTGAAGTGAACGCTTTTACAATTTCATCGAGCTCTAATACTGCTTTGCGCAATGCATCACGCTGCTCGTAACTCAGCTGGCTAAATGGCTTATCAATATCGGTGCGCTTTAAGCCAGCCGCAAAGCATAAAATGGTACGCTCACGTTCGCTCAGTACTTGGGTATACACATGCTTCGGCGTGTGGCGCTCATCACCTAACATGGCGCGGATCTCGCGCAATCCTTGTGGTGTATGGCTCCCCTCTATCGCCTCAAGGCTCGGCACCGGGTTTTGTGTTATCTGCTTAGCGGTTGCGGTCATGAAGTTGCTCCCATTCAGTCATACATCGTTTGTCACACCAGCGGCGCCCTTGCTCGGCTGGCTCTTTGCAATTCCAGCATCGACCCGTGCTTTGCTTGGGCGGCTCTGGCTTGCGGTAAGTTAAAGCGCGAGATAACTCGCGCTCTTGTTCGGTCGTTGCCACATCGGCTAAATCCATCTTGGCTTCCTTATTGTTTAATCATTAACGTGCTGCCACTCGTCACGAGCTTGGTCGTAACGCGACTGCAAATAGGCACCTAAGTCAGTCACGTTCACCATTGTTGGTGCACGTTCTGAATCTCGTAATTTAAAAGTGGGAAATGGCAACGCAGCGGCTTTCGCTTTTTGCTCTGCTGTTTTAGGCTCAATACCCAAATACTCTTTGCAAATTTCTCGCAGCGGTACCGTGGGGCTGTTAAAACAGGCCAGCAAAGCAAAAGTCATATTCATATCGCCTGTCCGGGGCTGGTGCTTACCCATGCTTTTCTCCTTTTCTGCCTTTTTCGTGGTCGGCAAGTAACTCATCTACTGTCACGCTTCCATGCGTAAGCTCGGAAATGCGTTTTATATACTTAGCTGGAGCCTGTTGGTGACGATGAACCCAATTCCATACTTGAGTTTGTGTTACACCCCCGCCTAAAGCTTTAGCAGTTGCTGTTTGCCCTAGTAGAGCATCAACGGCTTTCTCAATGGCTGACATCATTCCTCCAAGTCAAAACCACTTTTTTATATAATAAGATCGCTTTAAGTTGTTTGTAAACACTTTTTGTTGTTTTGATTTCAAGAAAGACCAAAAATATATATTTGACGATAACCACTTAAAGTGGTGATAATCGTCCAACAACACAAATGTTGTTTATAAAAAACCACTTTCCCTGTTTTCAGGAACAACTTTTGGAGATGATATGGATATTGCACATAGGGTCAGAGAGCTAAGGAAAGGCTTAAGTTTGACTCAGTACCAGTTAGCCGAGCTGGTTGGTGTAGCACAAAACTCAATTCAAAAAATAGAAGTCGGGCACACTAAAAACCCTCGGAATATAGAAGCTTTAGCAAGAGCTCTTCAGACTACTCCCGAATACCTCCGTTTTGGCGTGGGCACTAGTGATAGTTTTACTGCTGGTCCTACAGTAAAGAAGCAGCTACCACTCATCAGTTGGGTTCAAGCTGGCGCTTGGTCAGATATTCAAGAGGTGAATCCGCTAGAAGCTGAGCATTTTATGTGTCCGGTGAACTGCTCTGAGAAGTCATTTGTATTGAAGGTGCAAGGAATCAGTATGGAACCGAAGTTCTTGGATGGTGATTTAATATTTGTTGATCCTGAAGCGAGACCAGAACATGGCTCCTATGTTGTCGCTCGGCTTGATGACGAGAACCAAGCCACATTCAAACAGTTAATTATTGAGGGCGGCCAAAAGTTCTTAAAAGCACTCAACCCCAACTGGCCTGATCCACTCATGCCTATCAATGGCAATTGCACCATCGTTGGCAAAGTTGTTTTTACAGGTAAGTCTTTATAATTCATTTATAGTTACACAGATACGAAAAAGCCCGTAATCACGGGCTTCAAGCTTCACTAGAATAGAGACAACTTTTTAGTCTCTTTTTTCTGTTTTGTAGTCTCATTTTTAACTATTCTAGCTATCATACCTTTTTCAAACTGTTGGCCTGAGATAATTTTTGCTTTCGAAAATTTCGTTTGAGGACTGCTGACTTCGATTTTACCAACTAGCTCTTCTTCAGCCCCTAGCACCTCACCTGTATCTGGATCAGTAAATGCCTCTCCTTGGGAGAAAACGTTTAGCACATCCCCCTTTTTCAAATAACCATTTCCATAATTCAGGATGATGGTGTCTCCGCCTGTTTTTGCAATTACTTTAATAGGATAGAAAGTTGATACTATTAGGTTGGTTACGTTAGTTGAAGTCTCTCTCATTACTTCACCTAACAGAGCGCCTGAGCTATCGTTATCACCCTGTATAAAACCATCCACAGATAGGGAGCTACCTCCGTCTCTTTCAGCTCTCACTGTTTCAGCTATTCCAACAGTCCCGTCCGCGACTTTTAAAACTCTGATATCTACTGCCATGGATGCTTTCCTACTAGACGTTGAAAAACCACCGATACTAGTCCCTTTAGCTACTTCACCATACTCAGTGATAGAACCTGTTAAGATATAGTCAACACCCTGCAAATTAAAGCTTTTACCCTCATAGCCACCTTTAGCAATACCGTTTATTGACATTCCTTGCTCTTTAAGCAACTCCTCAACTTTATCCCGTTCGATAACATTAAACTTGCGTGTTTTAACAAGGGCCGTAGTTAACATATCACCAAAAGCCCTAGTATCTTCGCGGGTACCCCTTCCATATGCTGAGTATCGCTTATTTTCACTAGAGTCCATCGCCCGATATTCAATATCACCTATAGCAATTGTTACTTTATTTGAAGCTTGAGCATTAAATGTGCAGAGCACTAAAGAATAAACAAAGCCTAATAAGACTAATTTCACTTTTTCCATGTTAATTTCCATTACCTGATTTTTGTATTTGTGGGTTCTAGAGTAACCCCATACAAACTTTAAGGGTTTTACTCCGAATTTGAAAGAAAAGCTAGAGTTAACAAGACCCTAAAAAAGGAACCGCAAAGAGATGAAAGATAAAATATCTAAATATTATCATGGGGTTGCATTATTAATAGTTAATATAACACTTTATATCGCGCTCATATCAAGAACACTGCTAATATAAGTAAGTTAGTTGGTTCAGTCCTAACTTAGGTTAACCTCTCTGAATTCCAAACCCTCAAGATTCAATCGATGGTATAGCTCGTGCAACCCTCCTTTCTCATCTGTACAAAATGTAAAAATGCCGCTTCCTTTCGCCTTAAATAAAGTACCACATACAATCTTCTCCTTGTCTAAGACTAACTTTTTGAAACGCCTAACACGGTTCACGCGTCCGTTTTTCATGTTGTACTCAGTCTTTTCAGGATCAATAACATCTTGTACACCCAAAATATTAAGGGCATACCAAGTCTCACCATTCAGCTCTAACGGTAAGAGCTCTACACATTCCCCGAGCCCTTCCTCGAACGCACTCTTTAGCCTTTCAGGTATAGCAAACGCCATTGCACCCCAACCTGCTATATCAGGTCTCTTTTCTGGTGTCTCTCCTTCGACGACCAACCAATCAACACTAACCGGGCGCCAAGCATCTCCTTTAGGCTTGCCGTCAAAGGTATATAGGTCGTTTTCTGTCATTTGAACTGATTGCTCAAACATCGTCTCTTGAAGCAGCTGGTACTCTCCGGCGTTTACACCCACTGCATATACTTTGTTAAAATCACTCACTGTCTAATTACCTCGGCAGCATAGTTGATAGTTCTTCATTTATAGGGAAATCCCCACTCTGTAGCTCATCACCAATATCACGCAGTAAATCGATAATACCTTGTCGCCCCAAGCCCTCGCCTATGGTCTCAACAAGCAAAGCTTCGACGTTTAAATAGTATTCGTTTGTATGGATCTTCGAATGCGCTTCAGCATTAGGCATAGATTCCATGGGCTTATGCTTAGCAAACCGGGGTAAAAAAACACCGTTGGCTTCATGATCAATATCTATCCCAAAAGCAGCTAAGCGAAGTCTTGATTTAGCAGCTCGTATATCATTCCAAGATACAATGTGGTGCGCAGCTGTATTTTCTTCTCTTGGGCCACGCCCTGCTGCAATCATGTTATCGCTCAGACGCTTACTGTGTGACTTATTGTGTTCCCAGCGAATATGCTTACTGTAAATAAGCTCTTCTTTGCTTATAAGGCCCTTGCGGTAACGCATTGCGTCAATAACTTCACCACGATAAAAAATGGCGTATTGCTGCGCTTGTGCTTTGGCTAATGCTGGGTTGCCGGTGGCACTGGTGAGGTCCTGTTCAAGTTCTTGAACAGTTATGTACTCTTCCTGCTGTCCTTGCATCTCATCGTCCTTGAGTTTTTAAATCAAAATCTGTACTTAAAGTATTTATGAGCCTTAAGTTAACCTCACTTTCGGAATAGTTCAAGGCAACTAGATATAAAGTTGATATAGAAAGAACTTCCAAAGATTGTAGAATTAGGAGTTATGGATCTGGAACAAGTATAGGGAAATCTTATGAAATTACTGGACAGTGCAGGCGTAGCGGCTGCCATTACAGCCTACCTTTATTGTGCAAGTACTGCTTTCAACCACGGCTATTTAAATACTCTAGGTTTGGATAGTGACCTTTTGGAAAGAAGCTTTCACCAAACTATATATTCTGGCTTAATCCTTAGCCTAAGTAATTTTTTGTGGCTTACGCTGGGCATCTTTTGCCTTACCGTTTTGCACTTTTTGTGGCAAGAACTAAAAGACCTGGTAGGTTCTTGCACTAGGCTCACAGTCTTCTTTAGTAAAGTTAAAAAAAACTCGGCATTACTAATAAGAAAACTGAAACATATCATAAAAAATATGAGGCCCGGGTAATGACTTCACTTGGTGTACTTCTAACCTTTATTGGAGTTTCCTTAGTTCTGATGGGCCATGAAAGTAAAGGAGCAGATATGGCTCATAAGATTTTGGATAAAGTACATGACCAATCTGCGGCAACCATGAAGTCTGAAGATTATGAAAACGACCTTGTCTTCTTATACTGCGGAACAAATAACTGCGCGGGGTACGACCCAATCAAGAAGCGAGTTGTCTACCTTCCTCAGCAAATATTATCAATACAAACAAGTTTTAGTAAGCAATAACGAAGTGATTAATTCGCTTCCCAGTACAAACTCAGAAATCTAAAAAGCACAGCGATCATAGGAAGTATATTCAGTGAAGAGGGCCAAACACAGTCACCCTCAAATTTTATCAGGCCTCCTATAGTCACCCTTGAATTCATAAAGCCTATAAAGTAAAGACTAAGCAGTCCAATCCAGCATTGGCGCGACACTGAAGCGACGAAAAGTCGATTGTTGCCAAGAAGGGGTGAGTTGAGTCTGTGTTGTCGCTTCGTTCATAAACCTGTGCCTGCATTACCAAGAAAACCAACGGGCTCTTTGCGCCGAGTTGTGGGCGCGCAATTATACGTCAATCACACCCTGATTGGTATTATCTAGGCCAATACCGACTTTCACAGCAACCTGCACCTAAAGAGGTTCACTGATTTTACCTTTGAGTATTAATGGTTTTTCGCGCAGCTCTGCGCGTTATCAGGGGTGCAGTAATGAAAAGGTAAGTAATATTGCTCTTGTTCAGGAAGGTGTTGGTGCTTTACTGCATCATAAAGTAGCTGTGCGCCCTTACGGCCCATTTCATAAGGATTTTGACCGATATTCATGGTGCCAAGGCCGCTCGCTAACGCTTGCAATTGCAGTGTTTCAGTATCGGCAGAGATAATCACTCGCTGCTTCTTAGCTAGCTGCTGTTTAAACTCTGTCATCACCTGTTGATAATCAGGATTAAACTGTGCAAAGCCAGCGACGGCAACAAAGATTGTCGGCTGCGGGTAACTGATAATGGTGCGTAATTGCTTGAGGGCATCATCGCGACGCCCAGCAGTGAAAAGCGGACAACGGGGATGCTCCAGCCAACCATTCTCACCGTTCAAACGTTTGGTACTCCCTGACAAGGCATAACGTACGCCGTCGATGCGCTTGTTTAAGTTCGGCGTAGTGTGATGTCCCGATTGAATACACAAGGTTTGTGGGTGCTCTCGTTTAAACTGCTTTGCCGCCTCACCAAGTGCCACGCCAAAATCAAAGTTGTTAGTGCCCACATAGGCTAAACGGTAAGTTTGATGTTGTGGTGCCAAGTCTGAGTCAAAAGTGATCACCGCAATCCCTTGCTCCTGAGCCTTTTTTAGCGCTCTATTGACCAAGTGCTGCGAGTCGGTGGTAGACACCAATATACCGTCCACACCTTGAGCAACTAAATCTTGCACTACCAGTGCTTGGGTACGAGCGTCTTGGTAGTCATAAGCGCCATCATAAATACAGCGCAAATCGGCTTGGCGCTGGGCAAAGTCTTGGCAACCTTTGAAGGATTGTTCATAAAAGCTGTCGTTCTTGGTTTTGCCTACGACGGCAAAGGTGTACTGGCCATAAGCAACAAAAGACAACATCGCGCAGAGCGCCGAAATAAGCACTAATGCTGATGAGCGAAGATTAAAACAGTGCAAAATAATTCCCAGTACAACTACCCAAGAAACTTTGGTTTAGAGTAGCTCATCCGCCATTAAAGGCAACATTTAGTTCACAAAACAAAAACAACTGCTGATTATTTAAGCCACTGTACTCAAATGTGAATATAGAATCCACGAGCCAATCACGACCAGCACAACACCGCCTAGGGTTTCTGCTCGTTTGCCGATCACCGTTGCTAAACGATGCCCAAGTAAACTGCCCATAGTTACCATCAGTGCTGTGGCTAAGCCTATCATCAGCGCTGCAAGGTAAATATTGACCGCAACAAAAGCTAGGCTCACCCCTACAGTCAGTGCGTCCAAGCTGGTGCCTATAGCAGTCAGTATCACTTTGGCAATAGAAGACTTTTGTGCTGCTTCGCTTTGAGTGTCGTCATCCTCTTTCACACTTTCCACAATCATGTGCGTACCAAGTAGCAATAACAAGATAAACGCCACCCAGTGATCAAATTCTTCGATGTAGTGGGCTCCAGCATTGCCAATCAGCCAACCGATAAGTGGTGTGGTGCCCTCGATAATACCAAATATCAGCCCCATTTTTATGGCACTGAGCAGGCGTGGATGGCGTAGGTAAGCGCCCTTACTGATCGATGCTGCAAACGCATCGGTCGACATAGCTAAAGCCAATAGCATTAACGCGAAAATACTCATAACAACGTCATAACTGTGTATGCATCCGGCTCTAATCTTGCTGTCACCGATATGCTTGCCCCTGAAAGCGCGAATTATGCGCGCTCCCTCAAGCAAGTGCAACTCAGTATTCAGCATGAGCGATGTTAGCCATGCAAACAGGCGTAATTCGAGATACAGTGTCAGGTCTAACCCGGTAAACGGAATAATCTATGGAGCTGTCAGCCTATTTACCCCAGTTATTGTCCATCGCTACGCTAGCAACGATCATGGCAATTAGCCCCGGCGCCGACTTTGTCATGATCACCCGCAATAGCCTAGTATATGGACGTCGTGCCGGTTTTTATTCGGCGCTGGGCGTGGGGTTAGCGATTTGGATTCACGTTGCTTATTCCATAGCCGGCGTGGCGCTGCTCATTGCCCAATCGGTGGTGCTATTCACGGTGATAAAATACATCGGCGCAGCGTACTTAATTTACCTTGGCTATCAAAGCCTGCGAGCAAAGCACCATATCGCCTTGGAGCTAGCGCCCAAGGCAGCGCCCAGCAAAGCGTTATCCGCCTGCTCGGCTCTGCGTCAAGGTTTTATAACTAATGCCCTAAACCCCAAAACCACGTTGTTCTTTTTAAGTATATTTACTCAGCTGGTGAGCGCCGATACGCCCGTTGCCATCCAGCTTGTGTATGGGCTTATTATTTCTTTGGCACACTTGCTGTGGTTTGTGTTGGTAGCCATGTTTTTTAGCCACTTTGCATTTGTACACGCCCTACAACGTTATCAACGGCTTATCGAAAAAACCTTAGGTGTCATATTAATGGGCTTAGGCGTTCGCGTTGCCACACTCAGCCAATAAGTAGCTTAGTTTTGGCAGCGGCCGCGAGTTACAGCGCGAAGTAGTCTTTAATGCCACCGAGAATATTTGTCACCGCCACGGAGCTCAGGATCAGCCCCATGACTCTGGAGATAATGCTTGCACCGCCATCACCAATGAGGTTATGTACGTAGCGCGCCAGCAAAAGTAACAATAACACCACGCCTAAGACGCTAAGCATCATTGATGAGGTAATGGCCTGCTCGACCCAAGTATATTCATTATTACGAGTCATCAGCACCGCCCCTAGCATAGCCCCTGGGCTGGCTATTGATGGGATGGCTAGAGGAAATATGGCGGTTTCTGTGGAGTCGCGCACACTTTTAATTTCCGACTCGGGTTTGCCTTCACCAAAAATCATGGTCAGCGCAAACAGCAGCAGTACAATGCCACCGGCAATCTGAAACGCCGCAAGCGGAATACTAATAGCGTTGAGTAGCAACTCACCGACAACGACAAACAGCAGCAGCACTAGCGCCGATACCAGCACCGCTTTGTAAGCCACTTTGCGCTTAAATGCAGCATCTTCACCTCGCGTCACGGCAATAAATACCGGCACTGTGCCTATGGGGTCAATTACCGCGAAAAAGAAAATAAAGGTGGCCAGTAATTCGTGCACACTTGCTCCTGAAAATTAAAACAAAATGATACCGCTCTCATGCAGACAGAGATAGTAATTTTTATGCGTCATAGTATGCTAGTATAGGTGGCGTTAAGATGAACGAAGGTTAGCTATGAATGTAGATGCGCTTGTCAGTAAAGCTAAAAGAATGTGCGACAGCAAAGGCGCCCGCTTTACTCCCATCCGTGAAAAAGTATTCCGTTTACTTGCCAGCACTAAAAGCGGTGTTGGTGCGTATGACTTATTAGAGCAATTAAAAGTGACAGAAACCAGCGCAAAACCTGCGACGGTTTATCGCGCACTGGACTTTTTAGCTGAACAAGGCTTTATTCATAAAATAGAAAGCACCAACGCGTTTATGTTGTGCCACCATTTTGATTCAATTCATCCGGTGCAGTTGCTTATCTGCGATCAATGCGGTCATGTAGACGAGCTGCACTCGAGCGTGCTGTCGCATGAGTTAAGTGAGCTCGCCTCACAAAGCGGCTTTAGTGTAAGCTCGCAAACTATTGAAGCGCATGGCATTTGTAAACGCTGTCAATCTTAGTAACAACTTGCTAGGGTAAAACACGTGCTGCAAGAACAGCAAAATTCACCTTCTGCGAACAAAGGTATGGACAATGAACGTCGAGTTTATTAACCCTTTTCTTTCTTCTTTGGTCAATGTGTTGGCCACGATGGCACAAACTGAACTAAAACCGGGTAAACCTCGCGTTAAAAAGGACGAGGTCGCGGCAGGCGATGTGTCAGGGTTAATCGGTATGGTCGGCCCTCAAACAAAGGGCTCACTCTCTATCACTTTCGATGAAAGCCTAGCGCTTACCATCATGGAACGTATGCTAGGCGAGCGCCCCAGTGCCATTAATGAAGAAGTGACCGACATGGTTGGCGAAATCACCAACATGGTTACTGGTGGCGCCAAAAACTTACTGGGTGAAAAAGGTTATGACTTTGATATGGCGACTCCAGCAGTGGTTTCAGGCACTGGCCACACCATTACCCACAAATGCGAAGGAACCACAATTATCATGCCTTTCACCTCAGGTGATGGCAATGCCCACATCGAGATCAGCTTCGACACCTTATGAGTTGGCAACAACACAGCATTACTTTAAGCGCAAAGCGCCGGGGCTTTCATCTAATTGATGAGGAAATTCTGCGCGCGCTGCCGCAAATTCAAGATTATCAGGTCGGCCTGCTGCATTTAATGCTGCAACACACCTCTGCAAGTTTGAGCATTAACGAAAACGCCGATCCCACTGTGCGCCAAGATATGGAAGCGCACTTTAACTGGGCCGCTCCCGAGCGCCAACCTTTTTATAGCCATACCTACGAAGGTGATGACGATATGCCCGCGCACATTAAAGCCAGTACTTTAGGGTGTGAACTCACCTTGCCAATCAGTCATGGCCAGCTGCAGCTAGGCACATGGCAAGGTATTTACCTGGGTGAGCACCGCGACCAAGGTGGTTCTCGTCGTATTGTTGCCACCTTGCAGGGACAGCTAATAACCTCTGGATAGCTTATTTTTCACGCTATCTACACTGATATGCGCTGTGCGCAGACTTTATCCAAGGTTGGCATGACATAAAGCGGTGTGGACCTGTCACTGTGCGGCGAAGAAAAACGCCAAAACTCCCCCTGTAATAGCTCTTCATCCTGAGCCCATAATTTCGACTAGGTGTCTGCGTCGCTGTAACAGCGCTCGAAAGTAAAAATTACTCTGTACTTAAGAACGATAACGCCTTGAACCCTATGCAGCATGCGCCTTTCATTGCCTCAATAAGTTGTTGCCTTACAAGCGATTACAAAAACTATACTTTCCTCACTTACGCGCTATAGTTATAGCCATTCCCAGATAAAGTAATCAAAAACGGTCCATTGTCTTAATAAGGAAATGATCATGTCTGAACAAGCCCCTGAAATCCAAGTCCCATGTGAGCCTGGTAATGTTTCGGTCCAAGAGCAGCTAGAGCTGATCCCAAGCGTTAACGAGCCTTGGCAAACATATGTTGTAGTTAATGGCAGTAAGCAAAATATCAACGGCCAAGACTACCCTATTCTATTCACTAACAACCCAGCTCATGCAGATTTACAACCGACTCAACATGCTGAGTTAGTTGTCACCATCAGTGACAATGATTGGGAGTTTTTTGGCAACGGTGTGGAATACATAAAAAACTACAGCAACTGTAACTACAATGTCGACTCGTCTATCAGTGCCGATAAGAAGCAGCTGACTCTCAAGGTTCATCAAGTAGATACCACGTTTTGTTACGGTAAAGCAGACGACAGCCCTCTTGATCAAGTTATTGAGGTTGCCCCTTCGAGTACTGCTGAGCCATTGAGTATCGGTTTCCGCTTTACTGCGAAGAACACCGCGAACGGTAAATACTATATGTCGCAAGACCCTCGCGTGATAGTTTCGCCGTCCAGATGAAGATTAATTAACTCAGTTCACACAGAGCTGAGAGTGGGAGCTGACCATCGCTCTAAACTTTTCAAAATCGCAAAGTGGTTTAAACCAAGGCTGTAAAAACCAGTTTTGGTGGTAACCACTTTTTAAAGCCTCTTCCACATAGTAAAGGCTGGAGTTAAAGTCTCCGCCCAGAGCATGCACTAATGCCGCTGTATAACTTAACTCTGACTTATCCTCTGCCAACTTGAAACTATGCTTCAGTGATTTAATAGCTTGCTCGTTGTCACCCAATTGAGCATAGGCCTGCGCATTTTCAGACCACGCCAAGGCTGATTCACGCCCGTTATTTAGCTGTAATAAGCGCTGATACAGCTCTTTTGACTCCACAAGCTTACCGTTGAGCATATTTATGTCTGCCATATTGAGCATCATCCCGGTGTTTTTTGGGGAGCTCAAAAGCGCTTGCTTGGCAAACTTTTCTGCCATAGGGTAGTTCTGCACCATCATGTAGGCGATAGAGAGGTTTGATAAATCAATGCTGTCACTATTCTCATTGAGTGTTTTGCTGTAGCTTTCTATCGCAGAGATGAAGTCACCTTCAATTAAAGCAATATCAGCTAGGTACTGGTGAGTTCTTCTATCACTAGGGACTTTTTCAACTAAATCAGCGAGCAAGTTTTTCGCTGACTGAAAATCACCCAGCCAATACAAAACGAGCGCAAGCTTTCTTTGTAACCGCAAATTGGGTCTCAAGCTCAACGCTACTTCTAACTTATCTCTGGCCTGTTTATCTTCACCCTCAGCAAGCAGAATTGAAGCCTCCAAATTCAAAATAGCAGCTTGGTCATGACTCACTTTGGTTAACATACCCAAAGCATGCTTGGCCTCTTCTATTTGCCCCAGCTCTATATTGAGCAGCACTAGGCTTTTGTAGTAGCTGGACAACTTTTTAAATTCACCTGGGGCATTATGGATTGCTGAAATTGCCTGCTTAAGATAAGTTTTTTCATGGGTTGAGTGATACAGCTGCAGCGCAATTTCACGTAGAAGGTTATAACCCTCGACACTGGTTGCACTCTCTTTGACCGTCGCCAGACTTTTCTCAAACATCTCCGGCGTTGCTACGTTGTCGACATAAAACAACGTATACATCTCAAATAATGGGCTGTTACTTTTCATTGTCGATAGCGAGCGATACTGTTCACTATCAATGCCCGGGGAAATAAGGCGTGCAGTATTGTATTTCGCCACGTCATGTAAATTAGTTGTGCCTGCAATATCTGTCTGCCACTGCATACTCTCCTGCACTTGCCAGTTGGGAGCACGTAGTGTACTTATTTCAACGCTACAGTGGCGTTGCTGACAATCCAACGAGCTGCTAATCAGGGTATCGGCGCCGGTGTAGTCGGCCAGCATCTGAAAGTAGCTTTTAGGGTCTCTAAATTGATCACTATCTCGGCCTAGCGCCAACATATTCATTTCTGCACGGCTAACTATTTGCTGGTCTTGCTGGAGCAACTGCTGCCACATAGCACTTTGTACCGAGCCTTTCAAAGCGCTTTCATAATGCTTAAATTCATCAGGTAGGTTATAGATCTGAGTGGGTAGAATCGCGACCACAGGCTGGTGTAACAGATAAGGCCGTAGCAAGTAGCCTCCCACCAACACTGCCGCACAGACAAAGGCCATCACAAGGTAACGCCAGCGCAACTTCTTTGCTCTTAATGGTGCGCTTTTCTGCGTGGTATTTGATGGTGTAACCGGTTCTGTTTGCTGCTCTAAAATAGCGGCTTGAACTCGTTGTTGCAGTAACTGCTCAAGCTGTTTGCTAAAAGGGCCTCGGCGCAGATTTAAGCGCGCCGCAGGTTTTACGCTAAGCGCTTGGCCTAATAGTGCTTGCAACTGCTGCGGTAATTGCGTGGTGCTGAGATCTAAGTGGTGTCCTTGCAATATTGCCGCGCTGATATCTTGGCCACCTTGTCCAGCAAAGGGGTGCTCGCCTGTCAGTAATTCAATTGCAACAACGGCAAACGAGAACCAATCGCTGTGGTGGCTGAGTGCTTGCCCTTGCAACTGCTCAGGCGACATATAGCCCTTAGTGCCTGCGCTTTGACTAACATGGCTGTTACCGCCCACGAAGCCAGCGATACCAAAGTCAGCCACTTTGACTTGCCCAGCTTCACTGATCAAGATATTGCTCGGTTTCAAGTCACGGTGAATAATGCTATTGCGATGCGCATGCTCTAAACCCTTGGCAATATCCACCAGCATAGCCAGCTTTTGTTCAAGCGTTAACACATGCTGCTTCTGGTATTGCAGCAGGTTTTTACCCCGACAAAACTCCATCACTAAGTACTGCTGGCCATCGCTTTGGCCACAGTCAAATACTTGAATAATATTGGGGTGATTTAAGCGTGCCAGAAAGCGCGCTTCACTAAGGGCGTCTTCGTCTAACTCACTGTCACCGCTAGTATTAAGCACCTTAAGTGCCACGGTACGTTCTAGTTTAGTATCAAAAGCTTCGTAGATGGTGCCCATGCCGCCCTGGTACACCACTCTATTCAATTCATAATGAGCAAGCGTGCGCATAGAGTTTACCTAGTTGGAGGATGCGCGTTTAACCGACTCTTCGAGTTGGTGGCCTTTATAGATTTCGAAATTACTGGCGCTAAAACGCACCTTACGTAGTTTACGCTCGATGATACTATCGGCATCCTCTATATGCGCAAGGGCATCGCTAAATTGCTTACGGGCGCGGTGAATTTGAATATTTAGATAGCGAGAATCGATACCCAAATCGCGGGCTATTACTTCAGTTTCGACCCAACCTTGACTGAGCTCATGTACGCCGTTGGCGGCATCTTGAGCCTTGTAACGGGCCAAATTTAACGTTAGATAATGATGGCAACGCTCGTGCAAATCAATTTCCTCACCTGGGCCTCTGACCGTAAGCTCTGCAGACTCTTCATCTAGGGTAAGGTGAAAAATAAAGTTTAAGTCGGCTAACTGGGTATTGCTCACATCGCGCAGCGCTGTGGCTTCTTCCAAATGGCTTAAATGCAATTGATAGCTTCGCTGGCTATCATTGAACTGATCGTTCTCTATTAAAATAGTGTGATCAAGCATCGGCCCATCCAGGTGCTCAAAGCACCAAAAACCACTCTCACGTTGGTTAAATACGGCTATTTCTGGGGACTCTTCAGGGATAAGGTTGTAATTTGCTAAGCAAATAAACTCCGAAGTAGGCTTGGCGTATTCATCAAGGACGATCAATAAGTCTTGCGGCTTATCTAAATTCGCAACTTTGAATTGCTTGCCATCATTTCCTGGCAGAGCAATCACATCATGAAGCTTAAGCGTTTGGCTGTGATCTTTATCTAAGCGTTTGCTATTAAGCCAAGTGCCGTTACGGCTGAGGTCACGAACCTGCCATTCATTCCCCTGCCATTCAATGATGGTATGAATTTTCGACACGCTAGGATCGCTGATCAGCGTGTCTACACTGTACTGAAAACGCCCAAAGCTATGGTGGGCGTGCAAATAGATCACATTGTCCGTATCCGCTTCGATAAGGTAAGCCATAATCGCTCCAAGCGCCTTTTGTACCTAATTATTATTATAAGGGATGAGTGGCTTATTCTCTGCTTTTTTCGAACAAAAATAAACAGCTGCTTAACAATTGTGGGAATAGTATCAGCTTGATGCGATATATTGATAACTAACGCGCGGGGTAATATTGCATAGAAGTTCATAAGCGATGGTGTCGGCGCAGGCGGCAATTTCTTCAATGGCTAACTCGCGTCCCCACATAATGGCTTCATCACCTACTGCAACAGCGCTGGGGTCTGGGCCAATATCAACGGTGATCATATCCATAGACACGCGCCCAACCAACGGGTAACGCTGCGCGTTTATAAGCACAGGCGTGCCGTTTTGAGCATGACGCGGATAGCCGTCTCCATAGCCAATGGCCACCACCGCCAGGTAGGTATCTTTGTCGGCTCGCCAATGTCCGCCATACCCCACCGGCTCGCCCTGGCGTACCGGACGCACGGCAATCACTTCGCTACTTAGGGTCATCACGGGGGTCAGCTGAAGTTGCGCAGAAAAAGTATTTTTCACGGGCGAAACACCGTACATCATCAACCCCGGGCGTACCCAATCACCGTGACTTTGCGGATAATTAATGATGGCGGCAGAATTCGCCAAACACAGCGGCTCAAGTTTATCGGCTACTAAGGTTTGAAATAACTGCAGCTGGGTCTCATTGTAGGCATCCTGATTGTCATCTGCACAAGCAAAGTGAGTCATTAGATTTACTTCATCTTGCACATATGGGCAATCTTTTAAGCGGCGATAGAAGGTATTGATGCTATCTGGGTTTATGCCCAAACGATGCATGCCGGTGTCTACTTTTAACCATACTTTAATGGCCCCTGCTAACTGGGCTTGCTCTAGGGCTTCAAGCTGATATTCGTCATGCACCACTGTTTGGAAGTTATTAGCCAACATAATTTCGATATCGCTGGCTTTAAAAAAACCTTCCAGCAGCACGATGGGCTTAGTAATGCCACCGGTGCGCAAGGCCAGAGCCTCTTCAATGCGAGCAACGGCAAAGGCATCGGCATCGGCGAGCTGTTGCGCAATAGGCACTAAGCCATGGCCATAGGCATTAGCTTTAAGCACGGCCATTACTTGGCTATCAGGGGCAAGGCTTTTAACGCGCGCTAAATTAGCGCGCAGGGCACAAAAATCAATGGTTGCGGTTGCCAACGCCATAGTGGTTAATACTCGTCGTCCATCGCCGGGCCAGCGTAATTATCAAAGCGTGAGTATTGCCCTTGGAAGGTTAACCTGACCTTACCAATAGGACCATTCCGCTGCTTACCAAGGATAATCTCTGCAGTACCTTTATCTGGACTGTCTTCGTTGTACACCTCATCACGGTAGATAAACATGATTAAGTCAGCGTCCTGCTCAATTGACCCCGATTCACGTAAATCCGAGTTAACTGGGCGCTTATCAGCACGTTGTTCAAGTGTCCGGTTCAACTGCGAAAGCGCCACAACAGGACACTCGAGTTCCTTCGCCAGTGCTTTTAAGGAGCGCGATATTTCGGCAATTTCTAAGGTTCGGTTGTCCGATAAGCTTGGTACCCGCATTAATTGCAGGTAGTCGACCATGATCATGCTAATGCCACCGTGGTCGCGAGCAATTCGCCGCGCGCGTGAGCGCACATCGGTAGGAGTTAGGCCCGAGGCATCATCAATGTACATTTTGCCTTTTTCAATCAACAAGCCCATGGTTGAAGACAAGCGTGCCCAATCCTCGTCGTCCAGCTGGCCCGTTCTCACCTTGGTTTGGTTTATGCGCCCGAGCGAGGCGAGCATACGCATCATGATTTGCTCTGAGGGCATCTCCAACGAGTAAATAAGCACCGGCTTATCTTGGGTCATCGCCGCATGTTCGGCCAAGTTCATGGCAAACGTGGTTTTACCCATGGATGGGCGCGCTGCAACAATGACTAAGTCCGAAGGCTGCAAACCCGCAGTCATCTGATCAAGGTCAGAGTAACCGGTACTGACTCCCGTAACCCCGTCTTGTGGCGACTGGTAAAGCTCTTCAATTTTATCCACGGTCTTTTCTAGGATAGTGTGGATATTTTGCGGCCCTTCAGTGCTTTTAGTGCGCTGTTCAGCAATTTTGAATACTTTGCTTTCTGCAAAGTCGAGCAAATCATGGCTGCCGCGCCCTTCGGGGTTAAACCCGGCTTCGGCAATTTCATTGGCAACACCAATCATTTCGCGGATCACCGCCCGCTCACGCACAATAGCAGCATAAGCGCTAATGTTAGCGGCACTGGGAGTGTTTTTAGCTATTTCACCGAGGTAAGCAAAGCCACCCACACTGTCGAGTTGATTGTTTTTCTCTAACGACTCGGAAATAGTGATTAGATCGATAGGCTGGCTGTCTTCAACCAAGCGCTCCATAGCCTCAAAAATCAGTCTGTGGGTACGCGTATAAAAGTCCTGAGCCACGACCAACTCAGCAACACGGTCAAAGGCCTCGTTATCGAGCATTAACCCACCAAGCACGGATTGCTCGGCTTCAATGGAGTGGGGAGGAACTTTTAGGCTATCAACCTGTTTGTCTATTTTTGCCATACATACTCAAAAGGCGGGGTGAATGGCTTTATTTTATCGGCTTGGCATCGCAGTGCAACAACTGCTTCGCTTTTTTGCTGACTGGTAAACAAGAAAAATAGCGAGCCCTAAGGGCTCGCCGAGGTTGGGTTAGTTTTTACGTAGGTGGGTGTTGCCACTAATGGTGGTTACTTGCACTTCGGCTTCGCCTTGGCCTAGTGTGAAGTGCAGGCTTTCACCCGTACCATACTTGGCTTCCACGGCTTTATCATCGCTCAGTTCGTTGCGAATATCGCCGCCAGCATGGGCTTCTAAATCAAACCGTGCTGACAGATCGCTGGGTAGGTAGAGATCTAAATCACCACTGACGCTCTCGGCGCGGATTTGCCCGTCGGCATGAAGCTTCGCCACACGGACCTCAAGCTCGCCATTGACGGTATTAATTTTTAAGCTACCTAGGGCTTGGGCATTGAGCTGTAGATCACCGTTGACGTTTTCAAAGCGGATATCTTCAGCGCGGGTGCTCGATTCCACGTCGCCATTGACTAAGGTCATTTGTAATTGCCCTTGTGAATCAAGGTCGTTGATATCACCATTGACGGTTTGATAACGGATCTCTCCAGCTAGGTTTACGCCGTCAATATCGCCATTTACGGTCTCTAAATTGAGCTTGCCCTGTAACTGCTTGGCGTCAATATCGCCATTCACCGTTTCCACACGGGTATCATTGTGCAGTTCACTGACCATAACATCAACGCTCACCCCTTCCATCACTAAGGCACTGGCATGGGGCATGTATATGGTTAACTTAGACCCCTCGTCATTGTCATTATTATGCCCCCAACCTTGATTGTAGCGTTTGGGCATATCAACAATAAAATCAGTACGCTGACCACGGTTCTCAAGGGTATAGCCCTCGGCTTTGTCATCCAGCTCGCCGGTCACTTTAAAAGTGTTTTTATCCCAACCTTTGATAATGACTTCGCCACGTTGGTTATCGATATAAATACGGCCATCCTTTGGCACGTCGAGTTGCTCATCAATTTTTTCGCCAGCGAAGGCCAAAACCGGGGCTAGCGCTAATGTATAAATAATTGCTTTCATTGTTATGCTCCTAAATACGCTGTAATACTGCGCCCTGCTTGGGCTGGTGTACGTTGTTAATTAAATTCAGTTGTTGTTGATAAACCTGCGCGAGCATATTAAGCAAAGCGCGGTTGTTAGGTTGTTCTTCAAGCGCGGTTTTGATTGCTTGCTCCGCTTGCTCGAGCTCTTGTAATTGCTGTTGCCAATTATCGGTCAGCGCCGGTTGTGCTTGATACTGCACCAGTAGACTCTGCTTTTGTTGCTCGAATACATCGCTTATCACCGCGAATTGGTTACTCGGTTGCGAGCCTTGTTGGCTTGGTAAATTGAGCCCGATTACGGCGACTAAAATGGCAGCGGCGGCACTACCCAAAGCTGGTTTAAACCAGCTTTTATCGGCTGTATGCGTGTGCGCATTAATCCCCTGCTCAATACCGGGCCAAAGATCGCGCTCCGGGCTGATCTCTTTTTGCTGTTGTTGCAGTTGCTGGTTTAGAAACTGCTCAAAATCAGGTTTACTCATGCTCGTACCACTCCTTTAACAGCCCTCGGGCGCGATGGTATTGTGACTTTGAAGACCCCACCGCCATATTCATAATCTTGGCTATCTCTTCATGGCGATAGCCCTCTACTGCGTGCAGAACAAAAACTTGTCGTGCCCGTTCAGGTAGCCGCACTATGAGTTTATCAAGGCCGTTAAGCTCTTGGCATTGAGCCACTTGTTCATGCTCCATGCCCTGCTCTTCACTGCTCACGACGCGTTGCAGCCAGTTTTTTTGTTTGCGTAAATGGCTAATGGCAATATTGCTGGTTACGCGATGCAACCAAGTACTAAATTGCGCTTTGCCATCAAAGCTGTGTATTTTTTGCCACAACTGCACAAACACCTCTTGGCTCACATCCTCCGCCTGAGTGGTGTCAGCCGCCAAACGCAAACACAAGGCATAGACTCGCTTAATATGCTGCTGATACAGCTGTGCAAAGGCCTGCTGATTGCCCTTTTTCACCTGTTGTATCAGTTCTGCCTCGTTTGGCGGCGGTGGTGCGGTTGCCCTTGCCTCTGCGGCATGACCCTGCATGCGATATATCCTGTTGTTGTTATTCGCTTTGTTACTGTATTAGACGCGCACTAAAGTACAAAGGGTTTAAATGGGTTTTAAATTTTTTTATTTATTTTTTTGCGTTCACTGAAAGTGTAAGGACATTGGATTTTTAGGGCGTATAGGATAATCTTGTGGTGCAAGGAATACGCAGCAATAACGGAGATTCAAGGATGATAGACGAAATACAGCCCAACTATGCAAGCTATTCAATAGACGAACTTGAAGACGCATTAAGGCACGTGGACAGCGAGGCCTACCCGCAAAGAGTGCAAGCGATTAAGCAAGAGCTACAAATCAAACGCGCACAACATACTGCCGCTAAACAAGCTAACACTGAGCACTCAGATAATGAGCAGTTTTTTAAATGCCCGTCTTGCCTTAAGTCCATTAGCTTTTTCTCTAAAGCAGCAAACTCTTGGGGGAAAACCAAAACATGCCCGCACTGCGGCGCGCACTTCGAGGTTCGCATGAACTATGTTGCTTTGGCTATTGCCGTGGTGCCTTTGGTGTTCGTGCATCGCCTGCTATTCATACCGATTTTAGTGGCGATGGGACTACCTGGCGCTATCGGCATGGGTATTGTCACCGGCACGGCTATGGCCTTGTCGATGCGCTTTAAAAAGCCCTCTCAGGATTAATTTATGGCAAACGCTCAACGGGAAAACTTATAAAGGCCTACATTTGAATAACATAGCAATCATAGTGATACGCCTATACCAACGCTTTGTCTCCCCTTACAAAGGATTTCGTTGTGCCCATGCGTGCTTACATAAAGGTGCATCTTGCTCTAACGCCGTCCTTGCCATAGTAGAGCAACACGGCTTTTTTCGTGGTTACGCCAATATCAAAGCACGATTGCATGCCTGTAAATTGGCCCACGCCACACTGCAACTCAACGCTCAAGAAGAAAGCAACAAACGCAAAAAGAAAGAAAACCGCCATGACTGCTGCGACCCATCCGCAGCATGTGACGCAGCCAGCTGTGCCGGCAAAGGTGAGCATTGCGACTTAGCCGAGCTACCTTGCAGTTGTTGGCCTTAGATGCAAATACTGACTTTTACCTCGTGTATAGATGCAATGCACTAAAAAGCCCCTTTATAGGGGCTAGATTGGTAGTAGGGATAGTTAAACTCGCTAAGGTGATAGCTCCTCCGGGGTTTTATACTGCCAGCCAAGGAATATCACTCGGCGCTGACCACCTAAATTTCCACCTTGTGACTTTTTCAGCGCGGTGTCGTAATGAATATCACCATCACCACATACACTGACCCTTTTCCCCCGAATGGCCCCGTACAGCTCACCACTGGCACCAAACTTTACATTGCTATAGGGTGCATAAATAGTTCCGTACATTTGTCCCGTGCCCGATAGCTCAACACCAAAGTCGCCCCCGCATTGGGTTGCTGCGGAGTTATCTTGATACCCAGAATACAGACTGAAAGGCGGTAGCTTGTTGCTATTAAGTGTTTTCTTGAGCACGTTAACGGGTTGCTGAATTTGACTTTTACCTTGAACAAATAACGTCAAACTTGCACCTTCATTGATATTTAGTGCGCTATTACCATTGGTTGTAAGCTTGAAATCGCCATTAATGTAAAAAACGACATCTCCCTTTGCAATCGTCAATTCAGCTCCATTAATAATCAGATCATCTAGAAAGTATACCGATCCGTATTGCCGCCCCAATATAGAAGTTGAGGTTGGCATGTAGATAGAACCAAAACTATCACGGCCTTGTTCGTCGTCGAACTGTGCATGATTACCCCATCCTGTCACATTGAGTCCCTGACGAGGCAACTTTTGCTGCAGCTTTGCTAACTCAGAGGGCAACGAGTAAGGATCACAGTTGGTGTCTGGGTCTTTAGGGTCGTGGTTAGGATCCTCGCTGTTACTGGCAGGAACAGCGGGAACGGTAACAGTTTGGTGATAAGGCGCACCTTTATAATTAGTGCCGGCGATAGAGTCTTTATTATTTTCTTCCGTGGTATTGTTACCACCATACAGAACGGCTAACCCATTATTGTTGATATTTCTAACAGCAAATGAGGGAGTAAAATGAACATCTTGCTCGGCTCTTACCACCCCTAATATATGGCGCCCCTGATAAGTAACACTGCCTTTTGCCAAAATATCACCGCCAATTCGCGTTTTCACAGGAAAACCAGGCGGTATCGTATAATCTCCTGAGCTACCGCCACTGACATCAATATCGCCATTGGCATGAACAGTCCCGGATATAAATCCTGCTCCGGTAATGTTGATGTTTCCTGTTGCACGGACATCACCCCACGTGGAAGAACCACCACTGACAACGATATCCGCATTAGGTGAAATCGTTTTCACATGCGCCTGGGTTGAGGCGTTGTCGCGATCGTACTGGCCATCAAGCTGCTGCGAATCATAGCTATCTATGTTCCCACCCGCTGAATTTAAGACTCCATCACAGCCAACTATGGCGGTGTTAAAAGGCGCATAGCCACCGTTACTGGTAACAGCGTATCTGGCCACTAAATTAGCCTCTGCTTCACCAGCATAACGCTCTCCTAACGCAGCGATTTCCAGCTCACCCGCCCCATTTTTATTTAGCTGTGCGCGATACTTTAGGTCTCCCTTATGAATGGAACCACTGTGTGCTTGCTCAGTTTGCGCTACGAGCTCGTCAATATCAGCATCAGGGTTTGCATGCAGTTGCTGCTGTACTTTCTCAGCCTGAGCAAAAACGGCTCGTTCAGACATCATCCGCGCATTAACTTTCTTCTGAAAGTTGCCACTGAGGCGCTCTTGCACGATGCTGTCTTTTAGTGAAGTAAATACCACCACGCTAGCGACCACGGTTAATAACATCACACTGACTAGAGTGAAGCCCTGCTGTTGCTTCATGAACTTGCTCCGTATAGTTCACTTAAAATTAATCGCGACGCTGCAATATCGATTTGTACTTGGCCTCCAAACTGCTGCGGCAATCCCTGAGGAGTAACATTAATGGTGGTGAGCTTGGTGGTCGCATCATAGCTAAAACTGAGCGCCGTCACACCGGTCAAGATGTCTTCGCCGCCAGCGCCCATATCACACTGTATACGCCCATCAACCAAGCGGTATTGCTCAATATAATCAGCGCTAGGCGTGGTGCCCAAACACGATAAAACGCCCGCCTGTTGCTGAACCCGCAGCGTACTGCCATCAGCACTGACCACAGGCGCAAATGGGGTTTGTTTAAGGCTGCGAGTGAGCACCTGAGAAGTGAAACGAACCACCTCTTGTGCATTTTCTAGCTCTTTAGTCGCACTTACAGTGCCTTTGATAGTGGCGTAAGAAAGCCCAATGCCAGCGATTAAAAAGCTACCTACGGCTAAAGCAACCATTAGCTCAACTAAAGTAAAACCTAAATGAGCGCGTTTCATAAGCCACACTCCGCAGCCGAGAGCGTTGGATATTGAGCAAAAATGCGCAACTTAGATTGCAGGCCATCATCAAGGCGACTATCTGGCCACTGCACTTCAATGGCTAAATCGTCGTTAAAATTAGCGGGAAAGGTAATGCTGTAGTCATCGATTTGCGGTGCTAAGGTGGTGTTTTTGAAGTTGCCGTTAAAACCACCGCCATGCTTGAGCGCGCATAAATTTGGCCAGATGCGCTCTGCAGCATTGTTGGCCTGTACAATGGCCATGGTGTAGTTGAAGCTGCTCGTCGCATACTGCAATGACTTGAGTTGTGCGCTGCCCAGCCCCAACAAGGCAATGGCTGCAATCGCCACCGACACCATAATTTCTAATAACGAAAAGCCAGACTGGATTGCTTTTACACGCATGCTTCACCTTCCTCAGCTAGCCAGCTTTGGCCGCTGCGTAGTACGCATAAGCGATAGTCCGTGGTACTGGCATCATTGTCAGTGATCAATATATTAGTGGCGTTGTTAAGCTCACCAGTGATGGCAACAATGCGGTTAGGCAGCGCAATCGTTAGCGAGCTATGTTGCTTGGTAAAAGCTCTTAGCACGGCTTCATTTGCTTCACCTGGATTGGCTACCACTTGCCACTGTTCGGCTGAAGCGCGCAAATTAATAGCTCGCTCACGCTTAACAGCTTCGCTGCGAGCGAACTTAAACACACTATGAAGTTGGTTCGCGTGATTGACAATGCGGTCTTGCTTTATGAACTGTATATACGACGGCGTGGCGATAATAGCGGCGATAGCGATGATTGCTACCACCACCATTAACTCAACTAAAGTAAAGCCTAGGGCTGAATATCGTCCTTGATGCATTGGGTTAATTCCCCCAACAATCGTCGTCATCACCACCGCTGGCGCGTTGCTGACCGACTTCGTTGATACTCAGGGTGCCACACTCGTCGCCACTCTGTGCCGCTTTGGGAATAGCCCGCAAGGTGAACTTTTTAGCATCATAATGTGCGCCGCCGCTACTAGAGATAGTTGGCTGCGGGGCATACCGCAAGGTGTAATAATCAGATGTGGGGAGGGTAAAGTTACTAGGGTATCCGCCCATACGAGAATATGTACGTTCAAGCACGGCAACAACTTGCAGCATATTTTGCTGCATATCCGCACGGCGTCCTTTTTCCATATACTCGCTGTAGGCTGGCATCGCCACTGCATACAAAATACCGATAATAGCGACCACTATCATCATTTCTATCAGGGTAAAACCGCGTTGAAGCATTCCTTGTAAGCGCATTGTTTTGCCTAGAATTTTATTAAGACTGGGTTAAGATATAATGACAACGCTGTCAAAGTCAATTTTATTACTCCACATTTGTGCATAAGTTATTCTTTAATTTAATGCAAAAGTAACAGCAATTTCGTTAATGACTTATAAACGAATAAAAATAACATCTAAGTTGTAGGTTTTTTCCCTTATCTAAGGTATAGGTATGAGGATAGTATTAGCCTGGGTAACGAAAACATACGACAAGATCTACCTGTAAGCATTTGCTCGACGCAGAGCATCACCTCCTAATATAAAGCGCTTTGTCAGGTTGAAACCTGACCTACAAAAGTCAACCTTTTTGATTCACGCTGTCTATCAAGACTTTTTGTGGAATGCGCTTGAAACAACGAATAGGACTGCAGGCGGGTATAAGAAAGAACAGCTTCACTGTCGCCGCTTGAGGATGACAAGCTCTGCAAGAAACGAGCAATGCCAACATCAGACAGGCATAAAAAAACCGCGCCTAAGCGCGGTCTTTATAAAGCTAATCGACGATTAAGCTTCAGCAATAACGATCACTTTGATAGAAGCCATCACTTCTGCGTGAACCTGGATTGCTACGTCGAATTCACCTGTTTCACGGATAGTACCGTTAGGTAGGCGAACTTCTGATTTAGCTACTTCGATGCCCGTTGCAGAGATCGCATCAGCGATGTCACGAGTACCGATTGAACCAAATAGTTTACCTTCGTCACCAGCTTTAGAAACTAGCGTCACTTCTGCAAGTGCTTCAAGTTTCTCAGCGCGAGCTGTAGCAGCAGCTAGCTCTTCAGCGATTTTCGCTTCAAGCTCAGCACGACGTGCTTCGAAAGTTTCGATGTTAGCTTTAGTTGCAGGAACTGCCTTACCTTTCGGGAACAGGAAGTTACGTGCGAAACCAGATTTAACAGAAACCTGGTCACCTAGGCCACCTAGGTTTGCGATCTTGTCTAGTAGAATAACTTGCATGTCTCTACACCTTTTAAAAACTGTTAATCCGCTGCTTACTTGTGTAAGTCAGTGTATGGAAGAAGGGCTAGGTAGCGAGCACGCTTGATAGCAGTTGCTAGCTGACGCTGATACTTAGCGCTAGTACCTGTGATACGGCTAGGTACGATTTTGCCACTTTCGGTAACATAGTTTTTAAGAGTAGCTAGATCTTTATAATCGATTTGTTTTACGCCTTCCGCTTTGAAGCGGCAGAACTTACGACGTCTGAAGTAACGTGCCATGAGTATTTTCCTCAATTAATTCTTTCAATTTGCTGAGCATGCAGTACCAGTTGACTGAGGCCGTTTCGGCCTTGGTGGCGGTTTAAAAACCCCCGTACTCGCACTGACTGCTCAACTTGCAAATATTGTGTTGCTGATTGATGCTCCGAACCACTTGCTACCACCTGAATACGCACATAACTTTGACGGTTTAGTTGCGCTTCAACCTGTATTGAACGGTGCTCTAGCACGAAAATACAGTGGGGTACACCGGCCGGGCTTTGACTGAACTTAGGGGCCTTACAAACAGTGCCACCTAATTCGACTAGATTGAGCGCTTGCTCACTAGGCGTTTCAGCCATTACAACCACGCAGAACGATTAAGCTTCAGCAGCTTCTTTTTTCTCTTCTTTTGCAAGAGGAGAAGCTTCAGTTACTGCATCTTTAGTGCGCATAACTAGGTTACGAAGCACTGCATCGTTGTAGCGGAAAGAAGTTTCAAGCTCGTTGATTACTTCAGTAGGTGCTTCAACGTTCATTAGAACATAGTGTGCTTTGTGAAGCTTTTCGATTGGGTAAGCCAGTTGGCGACGGCCCCAGTCTTCTAGACGGTGAATCTTACCGCCAGCTTCAGTGATAGAACCAGTATAACGCTCGATCATACCAGGAACTTGTTCACTTTGATCTGGATGAACCATGAATACGATTTCGTAATGACGCATGGGTATTCCTTACGGTTAATATAGCCTTCCACCGTTTCGGCCGGTCGGTTTAAGGCAAGGAATTAATGTTAAATGGCCGAAATGAGCGCGTATTCTACGCATTGTTGGCAAATTAAGCAACTTAAAAGAAGGCGAATACCAGTAAATTACGCCTGATTGATGCGAGGTAATGACATAGAATACGGAGCCAGACACACACCTTACAATATCAAGGGGGTGCATGCCTAACAGGCGTTATGCGCTTCGCTGTCTGAGTACTTCAAACAAGCTAATGCCAGTCGCGACCGAGACATTTAGGCTAGATACCGTGCCCACCATAGGGATTTTCACCAGCACATCACAGTGCTCACGCGTTAAACGGCGCATACCATCGCCCTCAGCCCCCATAACCATGGCGATAGGGCCGGTGAGGTTGGCATCAAACAATGTGGTATCGGTCTCTCCTGCCGTGCCGACAACCCACACCCCAGCATCTTTAATTTCACGCAAGGTCCGTGCGAGGTTAGTCACTTGCACTAACGGCACCACTTCAGCAGCACCACAAGCGACCTTTCGTACCGTCGCATTTAACTTCGCCGACTTATCCTTAGGCACGATAACCGCGTGCACACCGGCAGCGTCCGCACTACGCAGGCAGGCCCCCAAATTGTGAGGATCAGTGATGCCATCTAAGACCAACAAGAAGGGCGTTTGCTCTCGGCTAATAATGGCGTCTAAGTCACGCTCGTTATATTGTTTACCTTGGCGAACTCGAGCAATAATGCCTTGATGCTGTTCGCCTCGGGCTTTGTCATCCAGCGCTTTACGCTGCATAAACTGCACCGAAATACCGAATTGCCGAGCCTGATTGATCAACGCATTTAGACGCTTATCATCGCGCCCTTTTAAAGCATACAGTTCAATGAAGCGCTCGGGCTCGCGGCTGAGGATGGCTTCGACACTATGAAAACCAAAGATTAATTCGTTACTCACTGGGACTCTCTACTTTTTCGTTTTCTTACGAGCATTTTTACCTGCTCGTGACTTTTTCTTGCTTTTACTGGCCTTTACATTTTTGCCAGCTGTTGCTTTTTTGTCTTTAGAGGCTTTCTTTTTACCGCCACTTTTCTTACCACTGGGTGTTGGCTTATTACCTTTTCCTGGAATATCGCCCGCTTTAAGCTTATCGCGCACCGAAGGCTTTTTCGCCTTGCGCCGAGCATAACGATCGGGCTCTTGTTGCGCCAGGGCAAGATTGATACGGCGCTCTTCTAAAGACACCGAGGCCACTTGCACCGATATTTTATCACCCATGCGATACACAGTACGACTGTGCTCACCGACAAGGCAATGTTTAGCGCCATCGAAGTGGAAAAATTCATCACCCAGGTTAGCAATATGAACCAGACCGTCTATTTGCAGATCATCTAAGCGTACAAACAAGCCAAAATTAGTGACCGACGAAATAACCCCGCCAAAGTGCATGCCAACATGATCCTGCATATACTCGCACTTCAACCAATCAGCGACTTCACGAGTCGCATCATCAGCGCGGCGCTCGGTCATTGAACACTGCTCACCGAGTTGATCTGCTTCATCATCGTTGTATTCATACTCACCACTGGTTTGCTGCCCTTGCGCTTTGAGTATGGCCTTGATAGCGCGATGCACGACCAGGTCGGGATAACGGCGGATTGGTGAGGTAAAGTGCGCATAAGCGGGCAGTGCCAAACCAAAGTGACCAATGTTGTCAGGCTGATAAACGGCTTGCTTCATCGCTCGCAGCAACATCGTTTGAATCAGCCCCAACTCAGGGCGATCGGCTAATTTGTCGATGGCAGCGGTAATCTCCGCTGGCTCGGGAGAATCCCCAAAGGGGTTCTCTATGCCGAGTTCACCAAGGAACTGGCGAAAGTGTCCAAGCTTCTCACTGTCCGGTTCATCATGCACACGATACAAGGCACTGGCCTCGTGCTTTTCTAGTAACCGCGCCGCTGACACGTTCGCTAAAATCATGCACTCTTCGATAAGCTTATGGGCGTCGTTACGCACAACGGGTACTATAGACTCAATTTTGCGCTGCGCGTTAAACACAAACCGTGTTTCTAGGGTTTCAAATTCGATGGCACCACGCTCTTGACGCGCTGCTTTTAGCGCCACATACATCTGCTGCAAGTCTTGCAGATGACCCACTAGGGGCGCGTACTCTTCACGCAATTTTTCATCGCCTTCTAAAATTGCGTGCACCTTGGTGTAGGTAAGGCGCGCGTGCGAGTTCATCAATGCTTGATAAAAACGATAGCCTGAGAGCTTACCGGCTGCGGAGACGGTCATTTCCGCAACCATACACAGGCGGTCGACCTTCGGATTCAGTGAGCACAAGCCATTGGATAGCACCTTAGGGAGCATGGGAATAACTTGCTCAGGGAAATACACTGAGTTACCGCGATTAATCGCTTCTTGATCTAAAGGGGAGCCTTTTTGCACATAATGGGAGACATCAGCAATCGCCACCCATAGGCGCCAACCACCGGACTTTTTGCGCTCACAAAATACAGCGTCATCAAAATCTCGGGCATCTTCGCCATCAATGGTGACCAAGGGCAAATGACGCAGGTCAACGCGCCCTTGTTTGTCTTGCTCTGCCACCTGCTCGCCTAAAGGAGCCACCTGCTCCTCAACTTCTTGTGGCCACTGATGAGGGATTTCATGATTTCGCAGTGCTACCTCAATTTCCATACCCGGTGCTAAATGCTCACCGAGCACCTCTGTGACCTTGCCTACCGCATTCATGTGGCGGCTTGGGCTTTGGGTGATCTCAATTTGCACCATTTGGTTGTGGCGCGCACCTTTTTCTGCCCCAGGGACAATAATGATATCTTGCGTAATGCGTGGGTCTTCTGGCACAACCACAGCCATACCATGCTCAACAAAGTAACGGCCAATGATTGGCGCACGCTCGCCTTCAAGTACTTTCACAATGCGTGCTTCAACCTTGCCACCTTGGCCACGTGAGCCCGCTTTAGCTAACACCACATCGCCATGTAACACGGTGTTCATTTGGTGGCGAGCAATAAACCAGTCTTTAGGTTCACCTTCGACTTGCAAAAAACCAAAGCCGTCACGGTGGCCAATGACCTTACCTTTGACTAAGCCACTATCATCGGGAATAACGTAACATTTGTGCTTATTGAAATGCAGCTGCCCTTCACGCTCCATGGCGCGCAGGCGGCGCTTAAAGGCAATTTGACGCTCACTGTCATATACATCCAGCTCGGAACAAAGTTGGCTGAAATTAGCAGGCTTAGCGCGTTTTTTAATGTGGTCGAGGATGAACTCGCGGCTGGGGACGGGGTTTTCGTATTTTTGCTGTTCTCTATCGAGGTATGGATCCTGTTTGGTCATTCAATAACTTATACGGTGACTTATGGTGTTATTTTAACCCATATCGGGAAAAGGCAACAGGTAAATACTGTTAAACTTTATTGATCAACCGGTAATCGTGCCCGTGCAACCACGCTATCGGGCATTTTTTGCGCCAATTTACTTAACTGCGCACCAATTTTCTTGTGTAGGTTGCGATCTGCAACTTGGGTATGAAACAGCCAGCGATAAGCATCTTCATAGTCGCGTGGACTGCCGTAGCCCTGATTAAACAGCTTTACCAAACGCATTTGCGCTGGCAGGTTGCCTTGTGCAGCGGCTTCACGCAAATACACGATAGCCATGGCTTTATCGGCCTGAACTAAGCGGCCAATATCATAGTAGCGTCCCAGCTGCTCTAACGCCTCTGCTAAGCCTTGCTCAGCGGCTTGGCGCATGTAGTAAACACCTAAGTCCACATCTCGTTCAACGCACACATTGTAAGCGAGCATATCACCGTAGAGGAACTGATAACTGGGCAACTTCATTTTACTCGCGCGCGCGGCAATATCTTGCACAAGTTGGCAATCATCATCCTGCACCCGCTTTAAATGGGCGTTTTTACGTATTAATTTAACCAACTCATCCTGTGTATACAGCTGTACGGCCTCTAACGGCTCTGCCGCATGAGCTGTGGTGCTTAGCACACTGGTCAGTAATAACATGGTTAACAAATGGCGCATGACGCTCCTTTGACGAATCAACTCTCTCATCAATTTATAGCAAAACTAGTGCCAAAATTGGTATATGCAGGCACAAAAAAAGCTGCCGCAGCAGCTTTTTTTCACACCCTACGCTTATTCAGCAAATGGGTTGCGCACAATCATGGTTTCAACACGATCTGGGCCGGTTGAAATAATATCAACCGGAACACCGGTGATTTCTTCAACACGCTTGATATAGTCGATTGCCGCTTTAGGCAAGTCTTCAACACGAGTAACACCGAAGGTGTTATCGCTCCAGCCTGGCATTTCTTCATACACTGGCGTTACTTTTTCGTAGCCTTCAGCAGCAAGCGGTGTAACGTTAGTAACAGTGCCGTCTTCAAGCTGATAACCAGTACAAATCTTAATAGTTTCTAGGCCATCAAGTACGTCCAGTTTGGTCATACAAAAGCCTGAGATGCTATTGATTTGTACCGCACGGCGCATAGCCACAGCATCAAACCAACCTGTACGGCGCAAACGGCCGGTCGTAGCACCAAACTCGTGGCCTTTTTCGCCAAGGTGTTTACCCACTGGGTCTTGCTTATCAACGCCATCATAAAGCTCTGTTGGGAATGGACCTGAACCCACACGCGTAGTGTAAGCTTTAACAATACCCAACACATAATCTAGATTCAGCGGGCCAAAACCAGCTCCTGTCGCCACCCCACCGGCGGTGGTGTTAGATGAAGTAACATATGGGTATGTACCGTGGTCGATATCCAGCAATGTGCCTTGTGCACCTTCGAACAGGATGTTGTCGCCTTTTTCACGAGTCTGATCCAATAGCTCAGTCACATCAACAACCATCGATTTAAGAATATCCGCCACAGCCATGGCATCATCAAACGTCTTTTGGAAATCGACTGGCTCAACTTTGTAGTAGTTTTCTAAAGTGAAGTTGTGGTACTCAAGAATTTCGCGCAACTTATTGGCAAACTGCTCAGGGTTGAACAAGTCACCAACACGAAGACCACGGCGTGCAACCTTGTCTTCATACGCAGGACCAATACCACGGCCTGTGGTACCAATGGCTTTAGCGCCACGCGCCTTTTCACGTGCCATATCAAGCTCAACGTGATACGGCAGAATAAGCGGACACGCTTCAGAGATAAGCAGACGCTCGCGCACCGGTACGCCACGCTCTTCAAGCATGGTAATTTCTTTCATCAATGCGTCGGGGGCCAGAACTACGCCATTACCGATAACACATTTTACGTTGTCACGTAGCACACCCGACGGGATCAGGTGTAGAACTGTTTTCTCGCCATCAATCACCAAAGTGTGACCAGCATTGTGCCCACCTTGATAACGGACCACTAAAGATGCTTTATCTGTAAGGAGGTCTACGACCTTTCCTTTCCCCTCGTCACCCCACTGGGTGCCTAGTACAACGACGTTTTTACCCATTGCAAATTCACTTAGAAAAAATTAGGCGCAGATTTTATCAGAAAAGCCGGGGGCAGATCACCCCGTTTTGGTTATTTTTTCCGCTAATAGAAAATTCATTGCTAGCTCAGCAAGCTAGACGAGGTTAATAAGGTGGAACACAAGCGCGCCAGTAAGGATTAAGATGATACCCACCACTTTCAAGGTGCGTTCATCACTGCTCGCTAGCTGCGCCATGTATGCACGCCACTTTTTTGGAAACAGTGCTGGGCCTAGCCCTTCAAAAATAAGCATAAGCGCAAAGGCGCTTACTAACAATTGCCAGCTCATTAGACTCTCTCAGTGACAAAAAAGCCCCGAGGCGATGGCACTCGGGGCTATTAATGACTATGACGAGATTACTGTGGTTCTGCGTTCTTCATGTACTTGAAGAATTCACCATCAGGCTCAATCACCATCACGTCTTGCTTGTTTTTAAAGGTTTTCTTGTATGCATCTAAGCTACGCAAGAAACCAAAAAACTCAGGGTCTTTGTTATAAGCGTTGGCGTAGATTTTTGCCGCCTGTGCATCACCCTGACCACGTACAGAACGCGCATTACGCTCAGCATCGGCGAGCATAACCGTCACCCGACGGTCCACTGAAGCACGGATTTCTTCCGCTTTCTCTTGACCTTCAGAGCGGTGCTCTTTCGCTACAGCGGTACGTTCAGCACGCATACGTTGGTAAATAGAATTACTCACCTCGTCTGGTAGGTTGATTTGTTTAACCCGTACGTCGAGGACTTCAATTCCGAGCTCGCGCGCACTTTCAGAGGCTTGAACCAAGGCTTCTTCCATTAACTCACTACGCTCACCAGAAACAATTTCTTTGATCGTACGCGCACCGAAGTTGGTACGAAGGCCATTGTTTACTTTTTGCTTTAGTAACGTTTCAGCGTAATTTTTATCGCCACGGGTACGTAGGTAAAAATCACTGAAGTTTTGTACTCGCCACTTCACGTAAGAATCAACGATGAGATCTTTTTTCTCACTGGTTACGAAGCGATCCGGAGTTCCGTCTAGGGTTTGAATACGCGCATCGAGCTTACGCACTTGCGCCACGAAAGGCACCTTAAAGTGCAAGCCTGGCTCATACACCACAGCGTTGTCGGTATCGTCTTTTTGTACTTTAGAGAATAACAACACAATAGCGCGCTGCCCCTCTGGTACTACAAACACCGAAGAAAACGAAAGTACTACTGCAGCAATAATGAGGATTATACTAAAATTTCTCACTGCTATCTTCCTCCGTTAAAGCGGTCTTTAGAGAAACGATCATTGCCAGAATTTACTTGGCTGTTACGCGATGCATTGGCACCTAACTTGTTGCGTAAGTCTTGAATGCTATTAGCGCTAGGCAAGGTGATTTTTTGCCCTGACTGATGCTTATCTAGCAGTTTGTCCAGCGGTAGATACATCATGTTGTTGCCACCTTCGACATCAACAAGCACCTTCGTGCTGCTGCCTAGTACTTGCTCCATAGTCTCTAGATACAAGCGTTGTCGGGTCACATCTTTCGCTGCTGCATACTCAGGCAATAGCTTTTCAAAACGAGCCACCTCACCTTGTGCTTCCAGGGTAACGCGTTCACGGTAACCTTCAGCTTCTTGGGTCATACGCGTTACTTGACCACGGGCACGTGGCTCAATTTCACGGGCATACGCCTCAGCTTCGCGGATAAAGCGCTCTTCATCCTCTTGCGCAGCGATAGCATCATCGAACGCATCTTTTACTTCAGCAGGTGGGCGTGAGTCTTTAAAGTTCACGTCGGTCACTATCAGGCCAAGGTTATATGGTTCGATAATGTCGTTAAGCTCATCCCAGGTGTTTTGACGCACAATTTCACGACCTGTAGTGAGTACCTGGTCCATTTGCGAGTGGCCCACAACATAACGTAGAGCACTGTCCAACGCCTGCTGCAGGCTGTGATCAGCGTCAGTTACACTGTACTTGTAAAGATAAGGGTCAACCACACGGTACTGCACTTCAAACTCAACGCTCACAACGTTTTCATCTTCGGTGAGCATAAAGCCGGAAGCAGACAACGAACGCACTGCTTCAATATCAACAGGGATAACACGCTCGATAAAGGTCGCTTTCCAGCGTAAACCTGGCTGCGCAATACGGTCAAACTTACCAAATTGTAGCACCACACCTCGCTCGGCTTCTTTAACGGTGTAGAAGCCACTTAGGCCCCAGATGATCGCAGCAATTACAAGCACGATAAGCAATCCAACGCCGCCTAAACCGCCGTTTTTATTGTTACCGCCCCCTTTTTTACCACCAAACAAGCCACCAAACTTATCGCTGTACTTTTTCAGTACTTCGTCTAAATCTGGCGGTCCTTGGTCACGACCACCTTTATTGTTCCAAGGATCTTTGTCGTTGCCATTGTTACCCGGCTCGTTCCAGGCCATAGCCATACTCCATAGTTATCAATGTTTGTTGCTAGGGGTAATGCTATCGCAGCATTACCGTTGTTGTCATACTTAGTCGACAGATTTATGCCCCCAAGTTGACGCAAGAAAATCATGGTTGTCGCTACTTTAGCGCATTTTCATGCACTACGTAAGGTAGCCATCAATTTGTTCACCAATTTCCTTTTTCAACTTATTCCATTCACTCATTGGTACGTTAACGCTAAGCAGCCAGTTTCCTTGCTCATCGAAGTCCTCTGAGCTAATGCTATTGAGATTGTATAACGCGCCGCGCAGCCGCCCTTGTGAGGGAGGCACACGCAAGTCGGCATTAAGCATTTGCTTCGCGAGCAACTCACTAATAGCCTGCTTCAGTAGCTCCATTCCTTGACCTTGCTGCGCCGATAGCCAAACTCGCATCGGTTTGCCTTCATCATCGCGGTCAATGCGCGCCTCAACGTCTTCAAGCTGGTCAATCTTATTGTAGATGAGTAGCTGCGGTATTTCGTTCGCCTCAATCTCTTCTAGTACTTCTTGCACCTGCTCTATATTCTCTTTACGACGCGAGTCTGCCGCATCGATTACATGGAGCTGTAAATCGGCTTCACGGGTCTCGGTCAGCGTCGCTTTAAATGCCGCGACTAAGTCATGCGGTAAGTGGCGAATAAAACCTACGGTATCGGCCAAAATAACACTACCGATGTCTGGCACTTCAAGCTTTCTAAGTGTTGGGTCTAAGGTCGCGAACAATTGATCTGCAGCATATACCTCAGACTCGGTAATGCGGTTGAATAGCGTTGATTTCCCAGCGTTAGTGTAGCCAACCAGAGAGACACTCGGGATTTCGTTGCGGTTACGTGCACGACGACCCTGCTCGCGCTGCTTAGCGACCTTATCTAAACGCTTTAAAATACTTTTAATGCGCCCTCGTAACAGCCGTCTATCGGTCTCGAGTTGCGTCTCACCAGGGCCGCGTAAGCCAATACCGCCCTTTTGTCTTTCTAAGTGCGTCCAACCACGTATTAAACGGGTGGAGATATGCCGTAGCTGCGCCAATTCAACTTGTAATTTACCCTCGTGGGTACGGGCGCGCTGAGCAAAAATATCAAGGATAAGGGCAGTTCTGTCGAGCACACGACATTGACACAACTTTTCCAAGTTGCGCTCTTGTGATGGGCTTAATTCGTGGTTGAATATAATGACATCTGCGTTGTGGGATTTGACAATCTCAGCTATCTCTTCTGCCTTCCCCGTGCCGACGAAAAGCTTCGGGTGTGGTGCCTGGCGACTGCCTTGCACAACCGCCAGACTGCTAACACCTGCAGAAGATACCAACATTTCCAACTCATGAAGATCTTCTCTATCGCCTTCATGGGGAAATTCGATGTGAACTAAGACTGCCTGTTCGCCGGCTTCATAACGGTCAAACAAGCATTATGCTCCTACTGATTTAATAATTCCCTTCTTCTGACTCCGGTGCGTCGAGTCCTTGCGCACCATGAAAATTCACTGCTCGGGCTGGCACAACAGTGGAAATCGCGTGCTTATACACCATTTGATTTACAGTGTTCTCTAACAAAATGACAAATTGGTCGAAAGACTGAATCTTGCCTTGCAGTTTTATGCCGTTGACTAAAAAAATTGAAACAGGAATACGCTCACGACGTAGCGCATTCAAAAATGGGTCTTGTAACGATTGGCCTTTTGCCATTGTTATTTTCCTTCGTTTTAGGTGTTATTATGTATCTAGTTCAGGACTGACTCTAAAGAAAAAAACGTCCCAATAATACTAGCTTAGCGAACTTACTATACGTTGCAAGTTTTCTTGGTCCCCGCTTTCAAGCCACGTTAGGTTCTGCCAACCTCGAAGCCAGGTTAACTGCCTTTTCGCCAACTGACGCGTAGCAGCTACTCCACGAAAAACCATTTCATCATAATCAATTTCACCCGCGATGTAATCCCACATTTGTCTATACCCTACGCAACGAATAGAAGGCAGATCCGGGTGCAAATCCTTCCTGTTATATAGGGACAAAACTTCGTTTTCAAACCCCTGCTCGAGCATTATTTGGAATCTTTTCTCTATACGCTGGTGCAAAACGCGACGATCGCTTGGCGCAATAGCAAATTGATGAACTGGAAACCCTAAGGATTGTGCCTTCGTTTGCTGCAGTTCAGTCATACTCTTGCCACTGATACGGTATACCTCTAAGGCGCGATTAATTCGCTGTGAATCATTGGCGTTAATTTTCGCTGCCGCCTGCGGGTCCACCTGCTGTAACTGCTGATGTAACGCCGGCCATCCATGCTCTTTTGCTTCGGCTTCGAGGGCAGCTCGAATGTCTGCATCAGCTTCAGGTAGTGGCGACAGCCCTTTAAGTAAGCCTTTGAAATACATCATAGTACCACCGACTAACAAGGGTACTTTGCCTTGATTATGTAGCTGTTCGATGTGCGCTAGAGCGTCGCGGCGAAAGTCAGCCATGGAGTAGCTCTGTGCCGGGTCAACAATGTCAATAAGTCGATGGGGTGCCAACGCACGCTCTTGTGCATCAGGTTTGGCGGTGCCGATGTCCATTCCTTTATACACCAAGGCGGAATCGACGCTGATCACTTCGGTATCGAAGTGTTGGCATAAATCAATGGCTAAGGCGGTTTTTCCTGAGGCGGTAGGCCCCATTAAACAGATAACGGGCAATGAACTCACAAGGCTTAAACACTTAATTGACTGACGTATTGGGATAGCTCTATTTTAACGGCTTTTTGCTGTAATTGCTGAACAATTTCTGGAGTATTCTGTAACTGTGTCTGCCAAGTTGCAAAGTCATTACCATTGAAATAATTGCTCGGCGTAGATGCCGCAAGCCACGTGAGAAAATCCTGCTGTGAACTCTCAGCCGTCAACTGCGCGCTGAGTATCTGCTCAATCACTCGCTTGGCATCGCTGGCATATAAGCTGCTGGGTAGGCGCTTTACCATGGCAAATTGTTTTTCAAGCTGGATATCGAACCCTAACACCGAGAGCCAGGATTACAGTCCTTGCAAACACGCCAACTCCTTATCTTGCAAGGCCACACGCACAGGTAACAACAATGCGCGACTACTTAGCTGCGCTTCAGCTTCGAGTTGCTGCTGCCAAGCCAGCGGTAACACCTGACGCCAGTGGCTAAGGTGTAACTGCCCTTGCACACTCACTGCACAGTGGCCATCCGTTAAGGGCAGGAGTGACACACTCTCTGCGGCTACATGCTCCGCAGGGGCTGACTCAGCTACATGATTAAACTCATGAGCCTGTACTTCACTGATCCCTTGATAAAACTGATTCGCTTGAGCAATACGTTGGGCATCAACAGGGTGCGCTCGCGTGCTCGCTGGCGCTGAATCTCGATAGCTTGAACCAGGGCGACTGGCCGTTCCCATAAACTGCCCCGATTGCTGATTATCAGGACTAGGACGCAATTGCGATTTGGGGTAAGCAGGACTGTCACTGTGAGCAGCGGTTGCTGGTGGTATCGAGGGTTGCGGTATTAGCGTTTGCTCACTGGCCACCAGCTGTTGCACCGCCTGTAAAATAAAGTCATGGACTAATCGCGCCTGATGAAAACGCACCTCATGCTTGGCCGGATGCACGTTAACATCAACCTGGCGGGGGTCGACTTCTAGGTAAAGTACAAATGCCGGCACTTGCGCTTGTTGGGTATGTTCTTCAAAGGCTTGACGAATAGCGTGTAAAATCAATTTGTCGCGCATCATGCGGCCATTAACATAGGTATACTGCGGCTCTGTTTGCGTGTGCTGAGGCATAATCCAGCCATGCAAATAGAGCCCTTGGTCACCACTTTGTAAATGCATTCCCTGGCTGGCAAAGCCTTTGCCTGCGACCTGAGCAATACGCTTTACTGCACCCGCGTCGTCCGCCGACACTGGTCGATATTGGCGCACTACTTTAGCGTTGTGGGTTAAGGTAATGGCAATATCGAAGCGGCTTAAGGCAATGCGCTTTAGCAGCTCATCAATATGGTTGAACTCAGTTTTTTCGGTTCGTAAGAATTTGCGCCGTGCGGGGGTATTAAAAAATAAGTCTTTAACTTCAATGGTGGTGCCATCAGGATGCGCTGTTGGCTGCACCTGCACGGCCATATCGCGTCCCTCTGCAAAGGCTTGCCAAGCTTCATTTTGCTGGGCAGGCTTGGACTTTAACGTTAGTCGCGATACCGAGCTTATGGAGGCGAGTGCCTCGCCACGAAAGCCTAAGGAGTTAATACATTCTAAATCATCCAGTGTTTTTAATTTACTGGTAGCATGGCGTGAAAGCGCGAGGGTGAGCTCATCTTTGACTATACCCGAACCATTGTCGGTAATGCGGATCAGTTTATGGCCGCCGCGTTCAATATCAACGCGAATACGTGTCGCTCCCGCATCTAAGCTGTTTTCAACCAACTCTTTCACGACAGAAGCGGGACGCTCAACTACTTCACCAGCAGCGATTTGGTTAGCTAATCGCGCCGGTAATATCGCTATACTCATATACGCTCGTTAGGTATTAGGAATGGTTAACACTTGGCCAATGTAGACTGTGTCTGTTTTTAGCTTATTGACGCGTTTAATAGCCCCGACAGAGACGCCATAACGACTCGCCACGACACTTAACGACTCACCGCGACGAATCTTATGTCGTGTTGGGTTTTGTGCCTTAATCGTTGCAAATAGCGAGTCATCAGGGGGGTTATTACGGTAATAACCACGAATTGATCTGAACACCGCCTTAGCTAGTTTTTCCTGGTGCGCCGCCGTTTTCAGCAACCGCTCTTCTTGAGGGTTGGATATAAACCCCGTTTCCACCAAGATAGAGGGAATATCTGGCGATTTCAGTACTGCTAAACTCGCCGCTTGCGGATAGCGTTTATGCATTTTCGCCACTTTACGTAATTCTTTGATGGCCTCTTCAGCCACTTTAAAGCCGGTTTTCATGGAGTGATCCATGGACATGTCGAGTAGCGTCTGCGCTAAATACTTTTCGCTGGCCGTGTCGCGAATGGCATCCGCAGCCCCCCCAAGTAATTCAGAGTGTTTTTCCCTATCCTCAATCCATTTACCTATTTCTGAATTAGCCCGACGCAGAGACAACACCCACACCGACGCTCCTCGCGGCTGTGGGCTGGTAAAGGCATCAGCGTGAATTGACACTAAAAAGTCAGCTTTGCGTTTGCGCGCTTTGGTGCTGCGGTTATTGAGTTTGACGTAATAATCTCCGCTGCGCACCATATAGGCTTGCATGCCCCGTTCGGCATTAATCAATCGCTCTAAGCGTTTAGCTACTTGCAAAGTGATGTCTTTCTCATAGGTGCCGCTTGGGCCAATAGAGCCGGGGTCTTCACCGCCGTGACCCGCATCGATCGCGATAACAATGTCACGGTTGGTTTCTAATACTCTATTTTTTGGTATGTTTTGGGCTTGTTGACCGTCACTTTTATCGTAAAGGTCAATGACTAATCGGTCTTTATACGGCCCGGTAGGAGCCAAAGAAAAAATGACCGGCTTAGTGGCTTTGAGTAACTCAAACACCACTCGAGTAGAACCCGACTTTTTCGGCGTGCTAGGACGGATTTTATCAACAATTTGGTGCTTCTTTTCAATTGCTGGGTAGTCTTTACGGTGCGCAGTATTATTGATATCAACGACGAGGCGTAATGGATTCTTCAGCATGAAATAGCTGAAATCTGGCTTTTCTTGCATATCAAACACCACCCGCGTGCTATCGGGTGATGGCCATACACGCACGTTTTCTATGGTGTTTTGAGCTGCCGCCACTGTTGCCCATACGAGCAACATGGCGCACAAGGTTGCCTTGCTTGCGGTTATGATTATTTTAAGCATTGCCTTTTAACTTTGTTACTACATCAGCGCCACGCTCAGATTTTGCGTCGATACTGATCTCACGCGCTTCCCCTGTATACTCTAGCGTGATTTCTAAATCAGCGCGAGGAATTACCCCCTCACCTTTACTAGGCCACTCCAAAATACACACCGCGCGGTTATCGAAATAATCCCGAATGCCCATGAATTCGAGCTCTTCTGGGTCAGCTAATCGATATAAATCAAAATGATATACTTTGACCTGCGCTAGCTCATAAGGTTCAACTAAGGTATAAGTTGGACTCTTAACCTTACCTTTATGACCCAGCCCTTGCACGATTCCACGCGTGAGCGTGGTTTTCCCCGCCCCTAAGTCACCGTACATATAGATCACCGCACCGTCAGCGATAAGTGGGGCTAGTTGCGCCCCTAATGCGACGGTTGCTTGCTCATCCGCCAAATATTGGTCAAACCGCATGGTCATTATTGCTTACCCTATTAAAGCTCGTATTACTGGAAATAAATCACTGGCGAGCAACCCTTTGCTGCCCTCACTGCTTGCTTGCTGTGCCGCTAAGCCGTGCACATAAGATCCCACACAGGCACTGTCATGTGGACTAACGCCCTGCGCTAGCAACGCGCCAATTATACCAGATAATACATCACCCATGCCGCCACTCGCTAGTGCGTTACTGCCACTGCTGTTAATTGTTAATTTATCAGCGCTACAAATGAGTGTACCCGGACCTTTCAACAGCACTGTTGCTTGGTATGAACGCGCTAACTCCTGCACCTTGGCAAAGCGATTGGCTTCCACCTCAGTAACGGAGCTTTGCAATAATCGCGCAGCCTCTTTGGGGTGCGGCGTCAAAACACAATCAGTGAGTCGCTGTGGATGCTGTGCCAATAGGTTTAATGCATCCGCATCCAGCACTTTTAATCGTTTGTGTTCATAGCTAAGAACCGTGCTGAGCATCTGTTGCGCCCACTGACATTGCCCTAATCCAGGCCCAATAACGACGACGTTGGCTTTTTCCAATAGTGCTGTGAGTTGCTGAGCAGTTGTTACCCCGTGAACCATAAGCTCATAGCAACCTTGGCTTATGGTTTGCACATTATCTGGATGGGTAGCCACACTCACCAAACCGGCCCCTGTTCGTAGTGCCGCTTCACTGGCTAATCGCGCTGCGCCCGCCATTCCTAGCCCCCCCGCGACAACTAAGACATGACCGGCATTATTCTTGTGACTGCCTTGGTCTCGAACTGGCCGCTTGCGCATCATCGATGCATGATCATTCAAGCAAGCCACTGCACTACATTGGCGGTAAAAAGCCTGCTCTATTGCCAATGGCGCAAACCATAAGTGACCACATTGGGTTTTAGCACGACCGCTCAATAGACCCTGCTTTAGGGCAATAAACGTCAGTGTATGGTGGGCATTAAAGGCATTATTATGTACCTGCGCACTGTGGGCATCGACCCCGCTGGGGACGTCAATGGCGATACGCATCACCTTAGCGGCATTTACTTTTGCTAATACATCAGCAATAGGTTCCGGCAAAGCACGATTAAGGCCAATGCCAAAGATAGCATCCACCACTATATGATAATGATGTAGACTTACGTCTTGAACACACTCCCCACCGCTTTGTTTAAAGCGCTCATACATGGTTGCGGCACCTCCCTTAAGAGTATGCACAGCGACCAACGGCCATACCTTAACATCGTACCCTTGTTGACGTAATTCAGTGGCGACCACAAAGCCATCACCGGCGTTGTTACCGCCTCCACTAAGCACAATAACGCGATTTTTTTCGTCGTAGTGTTGTTGTATCCAATGAGCCACGGTGCTACCCGCTCGGTGCATTAGCTCCTGCATACTCACTCCGCTGTGCTTGGCAGCGGCACCTTCATATTGCTGCAATTGTTGGGGAGTAAATACCAGCTGTGGTAAATTAGTACTGTAATGACTATCCATGGTTTTCACTTTTGCCGAATAACACCGTTAATTATCCTGAACTAGCACAGCAAATTAAGCAATGGGCGAGCGAGCTTGGCTTTGCCGATGCGGCTATTTGTGACATAGATCTCAGTGCTCATGAAGCACAATTACAACGTTGGCTTGAGCTTGGCTATCATGGCGAAATGAACTTTATGGCCGAGCATGGCACCAAGCGGTCCCGGCCAGACGAACTGGTACCGGGTACCCAGCGTGTCATTGCGTTAAAGATGCACTATTTACCCCCGGACGCGGGCTTTGCCCGCACCCTGAAAAATCCTCAGTTAGCCTATATCAGCCGTTATGCTCTGGGCCGCGATTATCACAAGCTGATGCGTAACCGTATAAAAAAGCTCGGCCAGCGTATTGCGCAAGTTGCTGAAGGTTTGGGGTTTCGCCCTTTTGTTGACTCCGCGCCGGTGCTCGAGCGCCAGCTTGCGGCTAAGGCTGGCTTAGGCTTTACCGGAAAGCATAGCTTATTAATAGACAAACAAGCGGGGTCATGGTTTTTCCTCGGGGAGCTGTTTGTGGATATTCCACTGCCAGTTGATAACCCTGACATCCGACAAGCCACCCAAGGAGAGTGCGGCAGTTGCGTCGCGTGCATGACCATGTGCCCCACAGGGGCTATCGTTGAACCCTATGTGATTGATGCGCGAAAATGTATTTCCTATTTAACCATTGAGCTTAAAGGCGCTATTCCTGAGCAATACCGAACAGCGATGGGCAATCGTATTTATGGCTGTGACGACTGCCAGTTAATTTGCCCGTGGAACCGTTATGGCGAGATCACCGCAGAGTCTGACTTCCATGCCCGCGCCCCGCTTAAAGATCAACCACTATTGACGCTATTTAGCTGGGATGAAGAGACGTTTTTAACTAATACCGAAGGCAGCCCCATCCGCCGTATTGGCCACCAACGCTGGCTTCGTAATATTGCCATTGCCTTGGGTAACGCGCCCTACGATAGCGCTATTGTTGAGGCGTTAATGGCCAGGTTAAACGGGGCTAGTGACTTGGTTGCAGAGCATATTCATTGGGCACTCGCGCAGCAACAACAAAAGCGTGAGGCACTGAGCGTGACAGTCACGGCACATACAAAGAAAACTCAGCGATTGATCCGCGCCGTACAAAAAGGGCTTCCCAGAGACGCAGAGTAATCTCAGAGCGCTCTCTTTTTACCACGTTAGTTGAGCAATTTAGCGAGATCTTGCTCAATGCGAGAAAATGCCGCCTGCAAGTTCTCCACCGACTCCTCTCGGGCCACCGAGCGCTGGATGGTGTCGTCTACCTTTTGATAGATAAAGGCTTCTTGGTCATCGTCTAAGCCCATAGTGGGAATACGCTCCTCAAGCTCCTCTTGTAACGCGCGAAATACTTTTTCATTATCGCTGCGCGTTTGATTTACCGCACTGATGAGCTCACGGAATTGTGCTTCAATACGCGATACCGCCTCCCCCAACTGCGCTTGGCGCTTTTGCAGCGCTTGTTTGGTCATAATGGCGGTGAGTTGCTGCTCGGTTACACTGACTAAAAAGCACACATGATCGCGAATGCGACCATGCTTCTCGGGTTCTTTCTCTGGCATATTCAGGATCAGTAAGCTCACTTTCTCATAGTTAACCAACAACCGCTGCGAGAACTCGTGTAAGCGCCCCCGGGTTTTTAACATATCGAAAAGCTCAACGACAATGGGGGAGCACCCTCCACTTAATGAAAAGTGCTGTACGCCGTCATCCAATCGCAACTCAGCATTACTTTGTAAGCCAAAACGGTTTAAACAGCTGAGAAGCTCTTTGCCTAACTCTTGGGGCTCCCAAATTTGCCCAATACGCTCAACAAAGTTGACGATTTCGCCCATTTCGCTGCTATTAGCCATAGCGTTAAAAGCCGTTGATGTGGCATCGTCAACTTGCTTTTGTAAGTCTTCTTGCTCGTCAAGATACCCTTTGAGCTTCATCAACTTTGATTTGAGTTCATCGTGACTGAAAGGTTTAACAATGTAGTCTTCTGCGCCTACAGCGTAACCCTCCATGCGCTCTTCTACCGTGCCTCGCGCAGATACAAACATGACCACAATATCTTCGGTTTCTGGGTTCGCTTTAAGTTGGCGACAGACATCATAGCCGTTCATATCTGGCATGCTGACATCAAGCAAAATAATATCTGGCTTAAACTCCCCCACCACCGCAAGGCAGGCTGGCCCACTGTCGACCATTTTCAGCTCAAACCCCTGATCATCGAGAATTTCTTCAATGATTTCTAGATTATATTCTTCGTCATCTACTGCTAATACCCGTTGCACTGTCATCGTATTGACCTTCCCTTATTCAAGCTTGTTATTCTACCGGCTTATGCGGCGGCGCCTGAGTTTCTTGTGCTTGCTGAACTTTTGGCAAGCTTATTTCTATAATAGTGCCTCCTTTAGGATTTTGCTTAGCATGAATGCGGCCATGATGCAGCGCCACAAACTCTCGGCATATCGCCAATCCTAAACCTGTTCCCCCGGCCCCTCGATTGGTTTGGCTACTTTGGGAGAATTTATCAAAGACATGTTCTAGCTCGTTTTCTGGGATACCTACACCATGATCAACCACTTGAATTCCCAAGTTGTCACCATCCTCATGTAAGTAAATGTCTATTTCACTTCCTTCGGTGCTAAATTTAAGCGCATTTCCTAATAGATTAGTTATTACTTGAGTTATTTGCGCACCATCGCAGTCAATGTGACTATTCACACCGTTATCATGGAGTTTTATGTTGATGTGTTTTTCCATCGCCGTGCCAGACACATCGGTAATGCTCGATTCAATCAACTTACAAACGTCAGCTCGGCTCGGGCAAAAAGGAAATTTGCCAACGTCTAATTTCGACAAATCAAGTAAGTTATTAAGTAATGACAGCAAGCGCTCGCCGCTGGTATGAATACGGTTGAGATACTTGCTTAACTTATCAATGGGCGTTTCACCATTGCTCAACTTGTCGAGCCCAAATCGCGAAAAGCTGAGTATAGAGTGCATCGGGGTGCGCAGTTCGTGGGACATATTGGCCAGGAACTCTGATTTACTGCGGTTTGCGGCTTCCGCCTGGTCCTTAGCTAACTCCAGCTCCCGAGTGCGTTCCTTGACGCGGATTTCGAGCTCATCTCGCGCCTCTTCAAGTAATACTTGGCGCTCTTTTAGGTTAGTTACATTTTTAAAGATTACGGCGTAGGCAATCGCACCATGATAGTCAATTTCACTGAAAGAGCCGACCATAGGGATCAGCCCGCGCTTCGAGGTTTGCACTTCAAGCTCACAGCTATGCTGATTTAAGCTTGATGTCGAACGCATAGTTTGCAGTAAAGTTTGCTCTGAGCTTGGGCTCAAAAATTGAAACAGGGTATGCTTTGCGAGCTCGGTTTGATTTAGGTTAAGTAACTTCGCCGCTGCATCATTGGCGTCAATCAGGCTGCCATTACGGGCAAACAAAATGACTGCATCAGGGGTGTTTTTGAATACTACGCGTAACAAACTGTCTTTTTCAATGAGCGCATCAACGGTGTCTTGTAACCGCTCAAGTAGCTGCGCGTTGTTACGTTTGAGGAGCTCTGTCTGCCATGCCTTATGCACCGATTTAAGGACAATACTTTGATCCGCTGGCAGCTCAATGACATCATCCACACCGCTGCGGATCACCTCCAGTAAATTTGCTTTATCTCCTTGGTTTATAAGCAAGATACAACGGCAATGTGATTGTATCCTTTTAACCTGTAAATACACATCACTGCCGCTATCCCCTTGCACTTGGTAATGACAGAGCAAAATATCGATATGTGTTCCGTTGACAATTTCCAACGCCTGAGTAAGAGAGTGAGCACCGAGTACGCTAATGTGCGCGCCTGTCAGCCACTGCTGGATATGTGCTTGGCTATCTTGTGGACTAACATGAAGCACTTGTGGCAAGGCTATCGACTGCGGTCCGTCAATCTCTAAAATGCTTTCTAATAGCGCACTGATTTCTTTGTTTTCATAGAAAGGATAAATAACTTGAGCTTGTATAAACAGCTTATTGAGCTCGGCGAAGCTTGCAAATACTTCACCTTGTTCAGCCTTAGGCGCCAATAACGCGACATTACAGCCGCTGAGGGTTTGTTTGAGCTCACAAGCAAGCGCCATAGGAATGCCATGGGCAAGGATATACATATCATAGTCATTGGGCTCAATGACTTCTAAATTAGCAAAGTGCAGCAGCTCGACCTCACAATCGAGCAGCTCTAGCAGTACTTTAATGCGCATAGCAAGCACTGTTGTTGCATCTATGATCAATATCCGTCGCTTCACCATGCTTTCACCAAGCCCTCTACTCTAGTTTAAACGTAGACGTACTTTTGCCTAGTTGGCAACTTTATATTCAACTTAAACCATTGAACCTAAAGAGGAAACGCTTAAGTTTTCAAACGACTCAGTTGCGAATCTTGCTCTTCAACCAAGGCAATGAGCTCTTTCGACCCAGACCCTGTTTGCTGGGCCAAGTCGGCCAAGTGCGAGGCAGCATCGGAAATGAGCGTTAAATTACGATTGATTTCTTCAGTGACCGAGCTTTGCTCCTCAGCAGCTGTGGCTATGTGAGTCACTTGATTGGTAATTTCATTCACTTTTTCTACTACTTCATGAAGCGCATCAAAGGCAGATGACGTTTGCGATACAGCGGTATCGGCGCGTGACACACCCTGCTCTATAATGGTTGATGCACTGCCCACTTCTTGCTGCAAGCGGGTAATAAGCTCACTGATGTCGTCTGTGGAAGCACGTGTTTTCGACGCCAGTGCACGAACTTCGTCAGCCACCACAGCAAAGCCTCGTCCTTGTTCACCTGCTCGAGCCGCTTCGATAGCAGCATTCAGTGCAAGCAGATTCGTTTGCTCGGCAATGGTGCGGATCACATCGAGTATCTGGTTAATGTCATTACTGCGTGAAGCGACCTTACCCACCGCCACATTGGCATCATTGATCTCCGTAGACATGGTTTGTACTTGGTCAACAGCTTGCGACAAACTGTGCTCGCTGGCTTGCACTAATTTATTAATTTCTTCCGTTTGCTGTGCTGATTGCTCTGAGGCGCGGGCCACTTCCAACGCCGTGGAGCTCATTTCGTTCATTGCCGTCACTACACTCTCAATTTCAGCAAACTGTTTCTCTACATTTTCTTGGGTTTGTGTGGCCACTTGCGAGGCACTGTCGGCCTGCTCCATGGTTTGTGATGAGAGTTGCTTAAGCTGAGAGATAAGAGTACGTAATTTGTCGATAAAGGCATTAAAACCGCTCCCCAAAGCGATAAGTTCGGCGTGCGTATCAACATTCAGCGACTGTGTTAAATCTCCCTCAGCGCTGGCCAAGTTTTCCATACGCATACGAATGGCATCAATAGGGCCTACAATGGTTCGGGTCAGCCAGTACATCATGGTCGCAGCGCCTGCAAGTACCACAATGGCAACGATAATAAGTACTGACTTCAGCGCATCAGCATTATCTTCCAAGTTTTGCTGTAACTCTTGAGCGCCCGCCATGGCCAGTGACTCAGGTACTTCAACAACCAAACGCCAAGTAGAGTCGGCTAGTTTTACATCCAGTGGGTAATTAACAACGAATGCGTCATCCACCAGCTCAACGCTTGCTGTACTGCTCTTTATTGCCGCCATAAGTGGTTTATCCACCACCTCAGCAAATGGTTTTCCTAACTGCTCGGTGTAATGGCTACTACCCACCACCAAGCCCATTGAGCTGATGAGCGACACCTTGCTTTGGCCTTGATAGAGGTTCGCCGAGAGCTGCTCAGTGATTTTCTGAAAAATAGGTAGGTTTAAATCAACCCCGGCCACACCTAAAAAACGCCCTTGGTGAACGATGGGAGCGGTCAGCGAGGTCATCATCTCGGAATACCCTGGCGAAATCTCATAAAGATAGGGCTCCATTAAACAAGGTTTGAGTGTATCTTTCGCACACAGATACCATTCGGCCTCGCGCAGCCCCATATCATTGATGGTATCGACGTGCTTTTCGCTCGCATCTTCCACCACTTGCTGTTCAATAGAGCCGTCTTCATTACGGATCATGTAAATCTCTAAGGAGCCATGTCCGGGTACGGAATGCTGGTGGCCGCTGGTAAATTGATTGTCTAGACCATCATAAGCGTTGTCTTCAAACTGCGTGTAAATGGATGATACCAGTTCATTTTGAGCCAATACCGCCCGGTCTATTTGCTCTACCGCACTTCGCTCCAAAGGCTGATTTTTGGTGCGTCCAAGGATCCCAGCTAGGGTATAAGGAATTCGATAGGCTTCATTGATAAAACCGAGGATTTTCTCACCATCTAAGCCGGCCTTAGCCAACAGCTTATCCTCAACCTCTTGGCGCACAAGCACTCTGGATTCACTGGAAACGGCGCTATTACTTTGCTCCAATTGCCACCATAAAATACCAATAAGCAGCAACACAGTGACCAATAAGGCACCACAACTAGCAAGTAAGAGTTTTTTAGCAAGGGACTGATTTCGCATTACTTCTTTACCTTTTGAACGAACCTGAGATAAAGCTTAGTCGAGCCAGCCAGAATAGGAAACCGCCATCACGAGGATCAGCACAAAAGAGCACCAAAATACATGCAGCCATAGCCACTGCGGGGGAGATCTTTAATACATCAACAATGCCAGCTTGGCTGCGTGCTTTATACGCGATACATGTGGGAATAAAAACTGAGTTTTGAGTGTGTTCAGTGAATTGGAGCGGCACACGAGGTTCGAACTCGTGACCTCAACCTTGGCAAGGTTGCGCTCTACCAGCTGAGCTAGTGCCGCTTCATTGTTTGCTCGGGGTTGCACAGCTGAGCTTGGGCTGCAAACTGTTAGTAACAACAGTAAAAGTTTGGAGCGGCACACGAGGTTCGAACTCGTGACCTCAACCTTGGCAAGGTTGCGCTCTACCAGCTGAGCTAGTGCCGCTTCATTGTTTGCTCTGGATTGTGCAGCTGAGCTTGGGCTGCAAACTGTTAGCAACAACAGTAAAAGTTTGGAGCGGCACACGAGGTTCGAACTCGTGACCTCAACCTTGGCAAGGTTGCGCTCTACCAGCTGAGCTAGTGCCGCTTCATATGTAACAGCGAGACTGCTACATAGCGCTTAATTTAAGCACACCGACTAATGCGGGGGTGTTCGTCTTAAGCGGGGCAGGATTTTACAAGAATACCTTGTCTTTGCAAGCCCTTTTTTGCGGTTTTTTTAAATTTTGAACACTTCTGTACGATAAACCTGCAATTCCATAATTGAGTCTTTGATATCGTCCAATGCTAAGTGCGAGCCCTTTTTCTCAACTTTATCTAATACCTCAGGCTGCCAACGTCGAGCCAACTCTTTAATGGTACTGACATCGATGTTGCGGTAATGGAAGAAATTATCGAGCTCAGGCATGTAACGCACTAGAAAGCGACGGTCTTGACCAATGGAGTTCCCACATAAAGGCGATGCGCCTGCAGGGACCCACTGCTCTAAAAACGCCAATGTTTCAACCATGGCTTGATGCTCACTAACCTCGCTTTGTTGGCAGCGTTTAGTCAGTCCCGATTTACCATGCTGGTTAGTACACCACGCGTCCATATTGTTGAGTAACTCGTCGCTTTGGTGAATAGCAATCACTGGGCCCTGGGCGAGGATGTTTAACTCGCTGTCGGTAACAATGGTGGCAATTTCCATAATGCGGTCGTGATCGGGATTCAAGCCGGTCATTTCCAAGTCTAACCAGACCAGGTTTGTTTTGCTTACAGCCATAGTCGTGCGCCCTGCTTCTCTTTCGGTTTGCTGCGATTAGTTATATCATATTAGCTTCATACGCAGACCTAAAGCCTTTTTTACACCGTCCTTATTTACTCCAAATAGGACAGTGCCAAGATGGGCATGAACGAAAGAGATTCCGTGGCCAAAAAACAGAAATTGTCGAAAGGGCAAGCGCGACGTATACGCGCTAATCACCAGAAACGCTTACAGCGGGTAAAGTCCGATGCCAGCAAAGTAGCTGAGCTGGAACTTGATAGCCAGAATTTAGGCACGGCTGAACCGGCTCTCGTTGTCAGCCGCTTCGGTCAGCATGCCGATGTGGAAACAGCAGATGCCGAAGTATTACGCTGTAATATTCGCCGCACGATATCCAGCTTGGTCTGTGGTGACAAAGTGATGTTCCGCCGCGCAAAAGTCAGTGAAGGCGATATCGCCGGAGTAGTTGAGTTAGTTGAAGAGCGACATTCGCAACTAACCCGCCCTGATTTTTACGATGGTGTCAAAGTGGTGGCTGCCAATGTCGATCAAATTCTGATGGTCTCTGCGGTGGTGCCGGAATTTAGCACACAAATAATCGACCGTTATATCGTCGCGTGTGAGGACATGGGTATTCCCCCTGTGCTGCTTTTGAATAAAGTGGACTTACTCGACGATGAAGACCGTGAGCTATTTGCCGATTATCTCGCTGAGTACGCTCATTTAGGCTATCAGGTGATGATGGTCAGTAGCGAAAGCGGTGAAGGCATGGATACACTAAAGGCAATGTTGGCGGATAACAACAGCATCTTTGTTGGCCAAAGCGGGGTTGGCAAATCAAGCTTAGTCAATGCCTTGTTGCCTGATGCCGATATCCTTACCAAGACCGTATCGAGTAATAGCGGGTTAGGTCAACACACCACAACCGTGTCTCGTTTACATCACCTCCCCAGTGGCGGCAACTTAATCGATTCCCCAGGGATCCGCGAATTTGGCCTATGGCATTTAGAGCCCGAGCGCGTCGCTTGGTGCTTTAAAGAATTTCGTCAATATTTGGGCGGCTGTAAGTTCCGTGATTGTAAACATTTAGATGATCCGGGCTGTCTACTGCGAGAGGCTGTAGAACAAGGCGAAATTGCCGATTTTCGCTTTGAGAACTATCACCGCATAATAGAATCAATGGCCGATGGCCGTGCTGGCGCTCGTAATCCACGAGTGTAGCACTCAAAGGCCGGTAACTGGCCTTTACTCTTTGGTTTCGTTACCATTTAACAAATTACAGTGGAATCTACACAGTGAATTTAGACAAAGTAAAAATCGCTTTTCAATATGCGCTACCAAAACACGGCGTATCACGCTTAGTTGGAAAATTAGCCGCAGCAAAGGCGGGTAAGCTTACCACCTCACTCATTAAGCTTTTTATCAAGCAATATAAAATTGATATGAGCGAAGCGCAGCACGAGGACCCAAGTCACTACCAAAGCTTTAACGAGTTTTTCACTCGCCCGCTCAAAGCCGGTATCCGTCCGCTTTGCGAAGATGACAATATTATCGCTCACCCAGTTGATGGGGCCATTAGCCAACTTGGTGATATTAATGAGGGTCAATTACTGCAAGCCAAAGGCCATCATTATAGTGTGCAGACGTTACTTGGCGGCAACCAAGCCGATGCCGAGCCCTTTTTAGGCGGGAAGTTCGCTACTATTTACCTCGCACCGAAAGATTACCACCGTATTCACATGCCAGTAGACGGCACGTTAAAACGGATGATCTATGTACCTGGCGATTTATTCTCTGTAAATCCATTAACGGCGCAAAACGTGCCCAACTTATTTGCTCGCAACGAGCGCGTAGTGGCGATATTTGATACAGACATTGGCCCGCTGGCGATGGTACTGGTAGGTGCCACCATTGTTGCCAGCATCGAAACTGTGTGGGCTGGGACAGTCACGCCACCAGCAGGTAAAGACGTATTCAGCTGGGATTACCCAAGCGAAGGAAACCGCGCAGTGAAGCTGAAAAAAGGTGAGGAAATGGGGCGCTTCAAGCTTGGCTCCACTGTCATTCTAGCGTGGGGAGCTAATCAGGCTGACTTTCTTGACGATCAAGTTCCCGAGGCCACCACGCGCATGGGCACAGCGTTTGCAAAACTACGCGACTAGCGACTTACCAAGGATGGTCAAGCTGTATAATTGACCATCCATTCTCGCTACATCTGGCAGTTGCCCCCACACCGAAAACCCCGCCGAGGTAAAAAGCCCGATACTGGGTTTATTATGACTAAATATAAAAGCTAAGAGGTTCTCAATTGCCAGTGTATGGGCATGAGTTTCAACGAAGTTAAGCGCTTTTCGCCCCAACCCCTGTCCTCTTACCGATTCACATAAATAAATGGCAACCTCTACGGTGCCGTCGTAAGCGGGACGGCCATAAAAAGATTTGAAACTCAACCAACCCACAACTCGCTCACCTTGTTTGTAAACGAAAATGGGCCGCTCAGGCGTATGACCTAGAAACCACGAGCGACGCTCTTCAACAGTGACCGGCTCAGTGTCTGCGGTCACCATGCGACTGGCGATAGTCTGGTTGTAAATATCTACGATACGAGGTAAATCACTTAATTCAGCGGTTTCAAACATAAATAATGGTTGCTAAAAATGATCATTTACATTGATAGTATCGTACTCTGCGAGACAAACAATGAAAAGGCGACGGTCATGATCCGATTCACTCTCAGCACCCTAAGCGCTGCGTTATTGCTGCTTAGCTCTACAGTCGAAGCCAGCGAATGTGGCGATTTCACCGATGTTGAAGTGCGTAAGCTACGCTCAGAGCAAAGCATTAATCTTTGCCAATTTAAAGATAAGCCTTTGCTTATTGTTAATACGGCCAGCAACTGTGGTTTTACACCGCAGTTCAAAGAGCTTGAGCAGCTGCATCAAAAGTACAAAGATCAAGGCTTGGTGGTGTTAGGGTTTCCATCTGACGATTTTTTCCAAGAGGAAGATGACGAAAAAGACACTGCTGAAGTGTGCTACATCAATTATGGTGTGACCTTCACTATGCTCGCACCCACGCCGGTGAGGGGCGACGATGCTCATCCGGTATTTCAATTTTTGAACGAGCAAACCAGCTCTCCAAATTGGAATTTTTACAAGCACTTAGTGTCAAAGGATAGACAGCAGGTGCAACGCTTTAACAGCCGCACAAAACCAATGTCAGAAACGCTTACCCAAGCTGTTGAGCAAGCGCTATAATGACAAATCATTATGTTTGTCTAAACTTAATGGCAGTAAAAAAGGTCCGGCTCACCCACGGCGAAGGGCCTAACAGAATCATGATATTAACAAATGGAGTAACTTATGGCTTTGGCAAGTGCGCGTCATATATTGGTGGATAACGAGGCCCTGTGCCTAGATTTAAAAGATAAGATTGAACAGGGAGAAGATTTCGCAGAACTGGCAAAACAACACTCCATGTGTCCGAGCTCACAAGACGGCGGAGCGCTTGGAGAGTTTGGCCCAGGCATGATGGTTCCAGAGTTTGATAAAGTGGTGTTTTCAGCCCCGTTAAACCAAGTACAAGGTCCAGTACAAACGCAGTTTGGTTATCATTTACTCGAAGTGACTAGCCGTAGCGATTAAGCTCGCCAAATTTCTATTGCATTGCTTGTAAAGCCTGCTATTTTGGAGCTCAGTTATTGAGATTGTTGCTCACAAGGCAGGTTTTACAATGCAATTGTATGGCTCTGATACCTCCCCCTACGTACGCCGCCTGCGTATTTGGTGCGCCCAGCACACACTTGATGTTCCTTACCAACATATAGATATTTTCTCCCCTGCAGGGCGAAAACTGCTATTACAACACACACCGGTAGCGAAAATTCCAGTATTGGTCGACGGGCAGCAGAGTATCTATGACTCCACTGTAATTTTTGAATACTTAAGCCAAGCCCATCAGCTCAAACCATTACATTGGGATGAGCGTAACCAACTAACAACTATCAACGCGGCTAATGATTCCGGTGTTGAGCTGCTTTTATGCCAGCGTTCAGGGTTTGACACCACACAAGATACGTTATTTTTTAACCTCCAACATCAGCGCATTAGCCAATGCTTAGGGATGTTAGAAGAATTACTTAGCAGTGGTAAAATAAAGCATGCTTATGTACTAACCAGCCTATTTTGCCTGTTAGATTGGTTGGCATTTCGTCAACTCACCGATTTCAGCGTTTATTCGCAATTACATGCGTTTTGGCAACAGTACAGCCGTGAACAACTGGCCCAACAAACCGATCCAAGAAAGGCCGAATAATGAATAATAGCAACGATATAGAAATAGAATCACAACTTGATAGCTTTTGTGAGCAGGTCCGTGAACAGCAAACATTATGGCTATTGAGCGCCCCAGACGGCGGTGTAGCCAGTGTGACCTCGGCATACGATGATAACAAAGATGTGCTGCTACTGTGGCACAGCGAAGCGCTGGCACAGCAACAATGCGTAAATGAGTGGCAAGACTACACAGCCATTGATATATCGCTTAGTGAGTATTTTGATGAATTAGCTCCCGCTTTGCATGATGATGGCGTGTGGGTAGGTGTTAATTGGGCTGAAGGTGCTTGCAGTGAGTTAAGTGCCCAATCATTAGTGAATGCACTGACCGACTAAGCTGTGAAAACCCATCTAGGACGGCGGCCATTTTCTGCTATGGAATTACACACCCTGTTTTCAGGGTATGTGTACGGCGACGAAAAACAACCACGCGAGCAAGCCAAGCATTGGCATTTCTGGCTGCCTCTGCTGGCCTATTATACCGGCGGCTTTAGTGATGAACTTGGCAGCCTCACTTTGGAAGATGTGTATTTAGGCACTGGCACCGCTTACTTGCATGTGCATACTCATGGCAAAATCAAAGCACGTAAGATCCCCATCCATCCACACTTATTCTCCTGTGGGTTACATGAATATGTGCAATGGTTGACAGTTCATGGACATCAGCGCTTACTGTTTGATTTACCTGCAAAATCTGGTCGTTACAGTGAAAAGGCACGGATTTGGTTTTCCGGCGAGGGAGAGCGCGCTGGCTACCTACAAAAATGTGCTCTGCCCACCGTGGATCAGCACGGCCATAAAACCGCTTTGAGTAGTTTACGTTTAAACTTCGAGCAGCAGGTCCGTATTAGTGCCATGCAGTTAGGCAGTAAAGCTGGGTTTTGTTATCTGCTCGGCCTCAAGGAATACCCACAACGAGAATTCGCCGATATGCGCTTATTGCAAAAGATAGTCCGAGGGGTGCGCGTAGTGAATGCCCACACCCACTGGCAACGCTTTTGCAATCGCCATTAGCTCTCTTTAGCTTTGGCATTACATACCCATGCCAAGGTCTTCTCTGTAGCTAGGTAGCTCACGCGTGTAATGGTACCTTGGCAATGGGCGCTTAAGTCGTGCCATAGCTGCGCTGGCTGAGCATTACCCAACTGTTTCTTATATAATCGATTTTGATTTGCATAAATCACCGTCTGCGCGTCAAACCAGGTGTAATCTTGGACACCTTGTGGTAGGCGAAAGGCTTTGCTCGATACATCATCATCAACTGCATAGGTGGCGAACCAACTCTGCCCTTGTTCCTCAAAGGTATAAGTGTAAACCCGCAGTGCCGAGTTATAGCTCAGTGTGCGACCAGGGTTATCAACGATGTGCTTGCCCTTTTTGGGGTCTTTAAGAGGCAAATAATGAATGCTATGTGGCTCGCCTAAGGCAAAAACCATCACGCCTTGCGGCCCCCAAGCGTGATAACCTATGGTCATGCCGTTGTCGAAAATTCGCTGCGGCGCCGTGCCATCTAACGGAAAACGCCATAACTTTTGTGCTGCATTCGGTTCGACTACCACGGCAGAGATTGCATCGCCATCAAGCATCATCGTTGGTGAATACTCACTACTGTTTTTGCTTTGTGTAACGTTCACTCGGTTGTTGGTGGCAAAGTCATAAAAGAAGATATCTGTTTGTGATTGCTGTGCTTGAGTCACCGCTTGGGTGTAATACACCCCCTTGGCGGTAAGCCAAGGTTGATTGCTGTACCCTGCTTTATCACTGATGGCGGAAACATCAATACCTTGCGAATGTTCCCGCAAAAGCAATACTTGGCTATCTAACGCCCAAGCTGGCGCCGAGGCAGTGACGATAAGAGCGGCACTACCAAGCAGTAGATTTTTGAATTTACGCATAATTTTTTATTGTTATTGGCAATCTCCCTATACTAACGTGAATTCACCGTCTCGCAAGTAACTAGGCTTGATTTCACTGCACTGCACCTTTATAAAGGGTATTCTAATTAACAAACGGTTAATCTTATGTCGGCGAAACACCCTATTGTGGCAATTACTGGCTCTTCAGGCGCAGGCACAACCACAACAACCAATGCAATCAAGCACATTTTCCGTGCACTAGACATAAATGCCGCGTTTATTGAGGGTGATAGCTTTCATCGCTATACCCGCCCAGAAATGGACAAGAAGATTCGTGAAGCGGAGCAACAAGGACGCCATATTAGCTACTTTGGTCGTGAGGCCAATGACTTTGAGGCGCTAGAGTCGCTGTTTGCCAATTACGGCGAGACCGGTAATGGTAAGGTCCGTCGCTACCTTCACACCTTTGACGAAGCCGTTCCCTATAATCAGTTACCAGGCACATTCACCCCTTGGCAAGAACTTGAGCAAGGCACAGATCTGATGTTCTACGAAGGCTTGCACGGTGGGGTTGCTGATGAAGACTACGACGTTGCCAAGCATGTGGATTTACTCATTGGCATGGTGCCAATCATTAACTTAGAGTGGATCCAAAAGCTGATCCGAGACACATCGGAGCGCGGTCATTCTCGCGAAGCGGTTATGGGGTCGATTATTCGCAGCATGGATGATTACATTAACCACATCACCCCGCAGTTTTCCCGCACCCATATCAATTTTCAGCGAGTACCAACGGTAGATACCTCTAACCCCTTTAGCGCTAAAGATATTCCATCTTTAGATGAGAGTTTTGTGGTGATCCGTTTTCGCGGCATAGACGATGTCGACTTTCCTTATTTTCTGCAAATGATTGAAGGAAGCTTTATGTCACGTATGAACACGCTGGTCGTTCCTGGTGGCAAAATGGGCTTGGCCATGGAGTTACTGTTAACGCCCCTGATCAAGGACCTGCTAGTGAAAAAGCGGGCCCTTGAACATTTAGCGCCGGTGGATTTGCCTATCTGAGTTATCGCTACGCGTCAGGCAGGTTACGACCGTAAAAGATTTCTTGAATCTCACGGTTAAGACGCGTGCGGATTTCTTCAGTCTCTTGTTGCTCTAACTCATCGGTGGTAACGCCGAATAAATAGGTATTCAGGTCTGTCTCTTTAAGCATCATTTTGGTGTGAAACAAGTTTTCTTGATACACATTCACATCCATCATCTGATAGAGCTCTTTGGTATCCTCTGTCATGTAATTTTGGATAGAATTAATGGCATGGTCGATATAATGCTTCACACCATTAACGTCGCGAGTAAAGCCTCGGACGCGATAGTCTATGGTCACAACATCGGATTCTAACGAATGGATCAAGAAGTTGAGCGCTTTTAATGGCGAGATCACGCCACAGGTCGATACTTCAATATCGGCCCTAAAAGTGCAAATCCCATCATGAGGATGAGCTTCCGGATAAGTGTGTACACATATATGGCTTTTATCCAAGTGCGCCACGACAGAGTCCGGTAACGGGCCTGGTGTTTCCTCGCTATCAAAGCTTTGTTCATGCACTGGCTCTTCAGAAACCAAGATAGTCACACTCGCGCCCTGTGGGTCATAATCCTGACGCGCCACGTTAAGAATATTGGCGCCGATTATGTCTACGACTTCACCTAAAATATCAGTGAGGCGGTCAGCACTGTATTGCTCGTCAATGTACTCAATGTACTCTTTACGCTGCTGCTCTGTTTTGGCATAGCAGATATCGTATATGCTGAAGCTTAAACTTTTGGTTAAGTTATTGAAACCATGAAGTTTAATTTTATCGAAGGGTTTGTTCACTATAAACCAACCTTAAAACCTAGTCGCTAAAAGCCGCATCGGGGCCATAAAAGAGCGCGGATTTTAGCCCAATTTGGCCCCTTGAAAAAGCACTTTTTAAGCGATTTCTTGTACTTCAAAACTATGCGTGAGTTGCACTGATTTTTCCAGCATCAATGCCACCGAGCAATACTTTTCCGCAGACAGTGAAACAGCGCGCTCAACATGCTTCTCACTGACCTCTTTGCCACTTACAATAAAATGTAGGTTAAGCTTAGTGAACACTTTTGGGGCTGATGGCGCGCGCTCGGCACTGAGCTGAACTTGTACGTCACTCACTTGCTGTCGAGCTTTCTTTAGAATGCTCACCACATCGACCGAAGAACAAGCTCCAGCTGACATAAGAACCATTTCCATCGGTGAAGGGGCATGGCTATCACTGCCAGTATCGAATACTACATTGTGGCCAGAGTCAGATGTGCCTATGAAGGTATCACCCTCTACCCATTTTACTTTCGCTTGCATGTAAACCTCTTATTGGTAATAAGTTTACAGCGATTGTAAATGAGGCTACCGGCAATGCAAAGTTTAAACGATGCTTGCCCTTGGTATGCAAAAGCGACGGCTTAGGCCGATACGCGAGCGACGGCGTTATCAAATAAATTTTTAATCAACCCGGCAAACTCGTCAATAAACTCGCGCTGCTCTTTGGTTACAGGTTGATTAGTGACACTACTGAGAACTTCTTGAAGGTCGTACACAATGCCGTCGACTTCACGTACGATTTGACTGCGCTGCTCGGTATCGAGCTCGGTGTGCTGCTGACAGATGAGCATTACATGCTCGGCGATCACATCTTCTATAAGCTCCATGACCGTCGGCGCATCAGGAGCGACCTCACCGGACTTCTCAAACAACGAGAGGTTTTGCGTGAGGTACATGATGAGATCATCATAGCCTTGTCTGTCGAGAACCATTAAACACCATTAACTTCTTATAAATCTTTCTAGATTTAAGCAGAAACTTAGCCGAAAAGCTAGGACTTACGATGCTTTTATAGCCACTTTGAAGTGCTTGCTTAGCACTAAAAAAAGCAGCCGAAGCTGCTTTTTTATGACCCAGATAAAGTCGCTATTAGTCGAGGCTCAGTCCCGGGCTCAACTTTTCAGGAAGCGTTACTTTCTCAAGTTCCACAGAAGCAACTGGGTAGGCACAGTAATCTGCTGCATAGTAAGCACTTGCACGGTGATTGCCTGAAGCACCAATACCACCGAAAGGTGCTGCGCTCGATGCGCCCGTAATTGGGCGGTTCCAGTTAACAATACCGGCACGAATGCGACGCAAGAAGTATTCATAGTCTTGCTCACTGTCGCTTAACAGGCCAGCAGATAAACCATAAGCTGTATCATTTGCTTTGTTAATGGCGTCATCAAACTCCGTGTAACGGAATACTTTCAAAAGTGGTCCGAAATGCTCGTCATCAGGGAACTCACTAACATTGCTACATTCCAAGATTCCAGGAGTCACAAAGCCCGTGCCCGCTGTATGTTTAAGCTCTACTAACACTTCTGCACCGAGCTCAACCAGTTGTTGCTGCGCCGCAACCAGGCCCTTTGCCGCTGCTTCAGAAATCATGGACCCCATGAACGGCTGTTCTGGTGCGTCATAGACGTCCACTTTAATGTTCTTAGTCGCCGTAATTAACTGAGCAAGAATCGCATCGCCTTGCTCACCCGCAGGCAAGAATAACTTACGGGCACACGTACAACGCTGTCCAGCAGAGATATAGGCTGATTGCAAAATATCATGTACTGCTGCTTTTTCATCGCTTACATCCTTAACAATGAGAGGGTTATTACCACCCATTTCTAACGCTAAGATTTTACCTGGCTGACCTGCGAACTGCTCATGTAACACGTGACCTGTGCGCGATGAACCAGTGAAGAATAGACCGTCGATACCTGGGTGAGAAGCTAAGGCTTTACCCGTTTCAACTTCACCCTGAACGAGGTTAATCACCCCTTGTGGTAATCCAGCTTGCTGCCATAACTTTAAGGTGAATTCCGCCACTGCTGGGGTCAGCTCTGACGGTTTAAAGATCACCGTGTTACCCGCTAACAGCGCTGGGATGATATGCCCATTTGGTAGGTGACCCGGGAAGTTATATGGGCCAAATACAGCAACCACGCCATGTGCACGGTGGCGAATAACAGCCTTACCTACTGGCATTGGGTTTTCTACTGTGCCAGTGCGCTCATGATAAGCACGCTCTGAGATGCCTGCTTTGCCAATCATCGCGGCGGCTTCTGTGCGCGTTTCCCACAATGGTTTTCCGGTTTCTTGAGCAATGATCAGTGCCAGCGCTTCGCTGTTTTCTTTAAGTTGCTCAACGAAGGCTTTAACCACCTCTAAGCGCTGCTCTATGGTTTTATCTGTCCAAGGAATAAACGCTTCTCGCGCTGCCTTTACCGCTGCATCAACTTGCTGAGGTGTGGCACTGTTTGCTTGCCAAATCACGTCGTTGTTCGCTGGATTAATGGAATTGAAGGCCTGGCCTTCACCTGCTGTCCATTGACCATTAATGAATTGAGCTAAATGAGACATTGCTTGCTCCTTATAATGCTGCCACGCTAACGCGCTCGCCTGCTTTAATCTTTAAAGCATCCGCCGTTGCTTGGCTTAGTGTGATATGTTGTTCGCCGTCGTTGTATTCGCATTCAATAACCACAGCACGATAGTCTTGCAGGCCTTGGTTCGCTACTAATACCGCTTGCTCACCTGGGTTATCTGCAATAACCACTTCACGTAACGAGCTGTTTGCAATAGTACGAATGTTATCAACTTTCGCTTCAACCGTCGGTCCGGCATCGAAAATATCGACATAACCATTAAAAGTGAAACCTTCACTTTTTAACAACTCAATGGCAGGGCGAGTATTGCTGTGCACTTCCCCTACCACCTGTTGTGCTTCTTTACTCAATAAGTTGACGTAAATCGGATATTTTGGCATCAACTCAGCGATGAATACTTTCTGGCCAATGCCGGTGAGGTAATCAGCCGTCGGAAAATCCATTGAGAAAAAGTGCTCTTCTAACCACTGCCAAAATGGGCTATCGCCATTTTCATCAGACACGCCGCGCATTTCTGCAATAACGGTATCGGCAAAACGTTGTCGGTGCTGATTAATAAACAGCATACGTGACTTCGATAATAGTTTGCCGTTGTATTTTTGTCGGTATTTTTCCTTCAAGAACAGCGTACACAGCTCTGTTGCACCGGTATAGTCATTACATAAAGTAAGAATATCAACGGCTTTATACACTCCCAAAGTGCGTGAAGAATGAATCACTTTGCTGAGATGGTAGTGGTAAAATGCATCGTCTAGGCCCACTGCAGCTTCAATGCCACAGGTTCCCGCAATTTCACCGGTTTCACTGTCTTCCAATACGAATAAATAGCCCTCGTCTCCAGCCTTTTCAGTCGGCTTCGCGAATGACTGTACGGAGCGTGCGATTTTATTCTGCAGCAACTCTTCATTTAACGGCAAGGATGTAAAACCATGGCCCGACTCTTCGGCCATGATCAATAAATCCTGATAATCATCTTGTTGGATTGGGCGAAGAATCATCATCGACTCGCTTACTCCCTAAAGGTTAAATACCAAAGGAGCCCGCAACCTCACCGAGAAGGCAAAGTGGAACTCCAGCAATTTACTTACTACAGGATGGGGCTTTGCAGCCCCAGGCAGGTTAGACTAGGCTTGCTACCGCTTTTTCAAAGCGCGCCATGCCTTCACGGATATCGGCTTCAGGGATCACTAAAGACGGAGTGAAGCGTACTACATCGGCACCCGCAACAAGCGACATCAACCCCTGCTCCATACTCGCAACTAAGAATTCGCGTGCACGACCTTTGAATTTATCGTTAACAACTGCACCTAACAGCAAGCCCTTACCACGAATTTCAGAAAATACGTCGTATTTAGCATTGATGTCGTTAAGTAGCGATTTGAATAACGCTTCTTTTTCTTTAACACCGGCCAGTACCGTGGCATCGTTTACTGTATCAAATGCCGCTTCGGCTACCGCACAAGCAAGTGGGTTACCACCATAGGTAGAGCCATGTGTACCCGGCTTAAGGTGCTGTGCAATCTCTGCCGTGGTTAACATTGCGCCGATAGGAAAACCACCACCGAGCGCTTTTGCTGAGCTTAGAATGTCTGGCGTCACACCAAGACCTTGGTAAGCGTAAAGCTCGCCGGTACGACCTACACCTGTTTGTACTTCATCAAAAATAAGTAAAGCATTGTGCTGGTCACACAGTTCACGCACACCCTCAACAAATGCTTGCTCCGGCGCGATAATACCGCCTTCACCTTGCAACGGCTCCATCATCACCGCACAGGTATTATCGTCAATCAGCGCTTTGAAGCTTTCCAGGTCGTTATAGTCGCAGTGAACGACGTCACCCGGTTTCGGGCCAAAGCCGTCAGAATACGCAGCCTGACCGCCTACGGTCACGGTAAAGAAGGTGCGCCCATGGAAACCTTTGTTGAAGGAGATAATTTTCGATTTGTGCTCACCGTGCACATCGATTGCCCAGCGACGTGCCAGCTTTAGTGCGGCTTCATTGGCTTCAGCGCCAGAGTTAGCAAAATACACTTTGTCAGCAAAGGTGTTGTCGGTCATTTTCTTTGCTAAACGCAAGGCTGGTTCATTGGTCCAGATGTTCGACAGGTGCCAAATTTTTTCACCTTGCTCTTTCAATGCGTTGACTAAGGCAGGGTGACAATGGCCCAAACAGTTAACCGCAATACCACCAGCGAAGTCGATAAACTCTTTGCCTTGCTGGTCCCACACCCGCGAGCCTTCGCCGCGTACAGGGATAACCGCTGAAGGGTTGTAATTGGGTACCATTACCTCGTCGAATAAAGCGCGATTAACTGTCATTTCATTTCCTCACTGAGTATTACTTTTGTGTCGCATCTAAAGCACGCCGACAGGCGGGACACGAAAAGCGATAAATACGGCCTACTTTTAAGTAGCGCAGTACACTAGTTGATATCCCATTATTTCAGAAAAAGACCTTAAAGTCTCATGCAAAGCTTTCATGCAGCCCTTGAAAACAAAGGCTTTGAGGATAGTTTTTCATAATCAGTGAATAACTATCTTGGTATTCTTTTAGGAAATTGAACTATAGCTTATGCGCAGCACCGAAAGAGCCCAAGGAGTGAATAATGAATGAATATACGCAAAAAAATTTACAAAAAATTTTCAGTTAGCCGTCAATTTGCAGTGCTAAATTGTGCAAATTGGTCTTTTCTAGGTGTTGGACATGGTCACTTTGCAGACCCACATAGTTGAACCACAGGGTGCGCTCGTCATCTTCAATAAGTTGATGCTCGTGCAGCATCAAATATTGACTGTAGCAGCTAGCATGCACCAAAACCTGCGCCAAGCCAGACTGCTCGCTGGCTTCGACCAAAGCAAAATCATCCAGCAGTGCGTTAAGGCCAATATAGCGAAAGCCCATTTTCTCGACCAATGAGCGGGTGATCTCCAACGAGCGCTCAACGAAAAGGTTACGTAAATACAGTGGATCAGGCTCGATAGCAATGAGCGCATCATGGAGGCGTTTGTTGCCTTCATCTCGTGCCATCGTCACCTTACGTTGCCAAATCTGTTGGAACAAACGTAAATAAAGTCGTGTTAGCGCGACCCGGCCTAAATCCAAGAACAACGCAGCGATATACGCACTGTATGGATTAAGACCCTGTAGTTGAGCCAGCTCATACGCCGCTATCGCTCGACTCATTGCTGATTCGCGTAACTTACGCTTCAATAAACTAAAAGGCTCAGTGCTGTGTGGCAACCAATGGCGCATAGCGTAAGTAGGAATGGTTAGGCGGAGGTTATCTAAACCCAAATAGCGAATCGCCAACGCGGGGGTGTCAATCTTCACACCACGATTGGCTCGCTCTTGGCGATACTGAGGTAAGTTCACTAAGGTAACGAGTTCTCGCCCGAGCCAACTCAAATCATTAACGAGCGGCTCTAAGCGGCCAACGCTCGCCGCTTTTGCGCCTAGGATATCTAAAATAGTGGGGACCGCATCTTGGATACCCAACACTTCGGAATATAGGTTATCAGCATTGTGGAGCTGCTCATTGATTGCATTCTCAATGATCGCGTGTAATTTGGTACTGACTTTGGCGGTGAACTGCAGCTTTTCTGAGCTTTGTTTTTGCCGTTGACTGTGCGCCGCCTGCTCGACCTCCAATAAGGTCCGCTGCTTAAGAGGTTTACCATATTGAATATCAAAGGTTTTAATAAAACCTATTTGTTGCTGCGCAAAGCTATGCCCTAACAGCAAGTCATTAAAACGCTGTTCTAGGGCATCCACACGTTGGCGAATTTGCTCTGTTTTAGTCACCATAATTACTAAGTTATACCGCTTCTATATTTTTGCTGCGTTGAGGCTGCTAACGCTTATAAGCCCTAGTACCTGTGAATGAAGTGCTGCAACATCGTGAGCCCATGTTCAGTTAGAATGGCCTCAGGATGAAATTGAATGCCCTCCAATGCCTTAGAAGTATGAACCAAACCCATGATTTCATCCATGTTTTCGTGCTCATCTTGTGTCCACGCCGTGATTTCTAAGGATTCTGGCAGAGACGCTGGGGCCACCACTAAAGAGTGGTAACGACATACTTCGAAATGCTGCGGCAACCCCGCAAATACGCCTTGTTGCTTAGTATAGATGGTTGACGTTTTTCCATGCATAACTTGCTTGGCACGCACCACCTGCGCCCCCATAGCTTGGGCGATACTTTGATGCCCCAAGCAAACTCCTAAAATAGGAATATGTCCGGCAAAGCGACGCACCACATCCACACATACCCCCGCCTCATTGGGACTACAAGGGCCCGGTGAAAGCACGATATGTGCTGGGTTTAACGCACGGATATCAGCTAACGTGAGTTCATCATTGCGCTTTACCAGCACTTCTTGGTCAAGGCGCTGGAAATACTGCACCAGGTTAAAGGTGAAGGAGTCGTAATTATCTATCATCAATAACATGGAATCTTCCATTAAAAAGCCAAGCTTTCGCGCTTGGCTTTTGTGGTCATTTACACTGGCAAGCCATCTATGGGCGTGGGATAAACCCTAATGCGTCATACACCGCTTTCAAAGTGGGGGCGGCTTTAGCACTGGCCTTCTCGGCCCCCTCTTTCATGATTTTTTCAAGCAGAGGCTGATCTTCACGGATCTCCTTGAAGCGCTGTTGGATTGGCTCAATCATACCAACCACCGCTTCAGCAGTATCTTTCTTCAAATGCCCATACATTTTATCTTCATATTCAGGGACTAACTCATCAATGCTACGCTTGGTCGCCACTGACAGTAAGGTCAACAAGTTAGACACCCCGGGCTTTTCTTCACGATCGAAATAGATACGCGCCTGTTCATCGGAATCGGTCACCGCTTTTTTCAGCTTCTTCTCTATTTTCTTGGGTTCATCCAACAACATGATGTAACCATTAGGGTTATCATCCGACTTTGACATCTTTTTCAGTGGATCTTGCAAGCTCATTACCCGAGCCCCAAATTCTGGGATATATGGCTCAGGAATTTTAAAGACCTCACCATATAGGTTGTTAAAGCGGGTCGCGATATCACGGGTTAACTCTAAGTGTTGCTTTTGGTCTTCGCCAACAGGCACTTGGTCAGCCTGATATAAAAGAATATCAGCCGCTTGTAATACCGGGTAAGAAAACAAGCCAACATTGACATTGTTAGCATGCTTGGATGATTTATCTTTAAATTGGGTCATGCGGTTAAGCTCACCCATTTGTGCGTAGCAATTTAGCACCCATGCCAATTGGGCATGCTCTGGCACTTGCGATTGCACGAATAACGCTGACTTCTGTGGGTCGATACCGCATGCGGTGTACAGAGCAATGCCATCTAATACTCGCGATTTTAACACCTCTGGCTCTTGGCGAATGGTGATGGCGTGCAAATCAACAAGCATAAAGTAACTTTCATGATGCTCTTGCAAGCTAAGCCACTGGTTAATGGCGCCAACGTAATTGCCTATTGTCATACCACCGGTTGGCTGAATGCCACTTAACACTACGGGTTTACTCATGATGTTCCTTTATTACTGATCAATTAATGGTCGTGATTATATCTAAGAATTGGTCACAGAGGTACTGTGGATTGTATTGCCTTAAATCTTCGCCTTGATGGTAGCCATAGGTAAGTGCAAGGCAATCCATTGCGGCTGCCTGCGCAGCCAATAGGTCAGACTTGGAGTCTCCGATCATAAGGCAGTCCTTAGGTGCAACGGCTAATTGTTCGCTCGCACTCAAAAGCGGTGCCGGGGCCGGTTTCTTGTCGCCGTCATCGCCACATACAACAACATCGAAATGGCGGGCAATGGCCATTTTCTCTAACAGCGGCAAGGTAAAGCGACGCGCTTTATTAGTCACCACAGCTTTGGGAATATGTGCAAATGCTGCAAGTACCGTTTCTACATGGGGATAGAGCGCGCTATGCTCAGCGACTACCGCTTCATAATGGCTGAAAAACAGCGAGGTCGCTCGCTCTATATCTGCGGCGCTTAGATAAGGATTCACCGCCATGTCACCGCTCAGGAGTCGTTTCACTAGCATCTCAATACCATTACCTACAAACTGACGCACCATAGTTTGCGAGACGATGGGCCGTGCTAAATCAGTTAGCATCAAGTTGCTAGCAATATACATATCCTCAGCGCTATCCACTAAGGTGCCGTCTAAGTCAAATAGCAGCGCTTGATACTTCACGCCTGCACCTTTGCCAATTGGTCGCGCATTTGCGTAATCACCGCTTTATAATCGGGTTGGTTGAAAATCGCCGAACCAGCCACAAACATATCGGCGCCGGCTGCTGCAACTTCAGCAATGTTATCTACTTTTATGCCACCATCCACCTCTAAGCGAATATCACGGCCGCTGGCGTCAATCAATGCACGGGTCTGGCGCAGCTTTTCTAGTGTATGGGGAATAAAGCTTTGGCCACCAAAACCTGGATTCACCGACATCAGAAGAATAACGTCCAGTTTATCCATCACATGCTCTAAAATATGCAAAGGTGTTGCAGGATTGAGGACCAGCCCGGCTTTACACCCCTGCTCTTTGATTAGCGCTAAGCTTCTATCAATGTGCTCACTGGCTTCGGGGTGGAAAGTAATAATACTGGCACCGGCTTGTGCAAACTGCGGAATTAAACTATCAACAGGCTTAACCATTAGGTGCACATCAATCGGTGCACTAATACCAAAGTCCCGTATCGCTTTGCACACCATAGGGCCAAAAGTAAGGTTGGGAACATAATGGTTATCCATTACATCGAAATGAATCACATCGGCTCCACCCGCCAATACGCGTTCTACTTCATCACCGAGGCGAGCAAAGTCGGCTGCTAAAATAGACGGCGCTATCAGGTAATCTTTCATATTACGGCTCCTTTGAACTTAGCCGTTACTTTAACGGAAAACAGACGAGCGTGTCAGCTTAGTAAATTAAGTTTGCGAACTTTGCTGCACAGATAAGTGAAAAGAAACAATAATTTAAAAACAAAAATTAACATTAATTAAACATAAGACCCTTATTTTTAAAGAAAAAGTTTTGTTTTTCAGTTAATATTCAGTTGTTTTTTTAATCAATATTGAGTAAGCTCTGGTTAATACTAATGGACTGGAGATGGATATGTTTGGCCTTAAAACTCGTACACTGCTTGTAGCAGCCGCTGCATTGGGTGTTACAGTCGCTGCCTTCAGCATAAACAGCTCAGTACAAGCGCAACAAGTGGCGTTAGAACAATGCCAATGTAATGGCTCCGCCTCTACCTACGACATCGATATGAAGCAAGCCTGTAACCACCAAGCCCAACAGTCTTGGTTCGCATGGTTAACTGGCGACAGCCGCAGCGCACAATTTCACTACCTCGATTTACTCGAACTATTGACCCGCGACGACAACAAGTCTCGCCAATTCTCAAGCAAATCTTACTAAGTCACGACTCTACTTATGTGGTCGCAACTGCAAAGCGTCATCGCCGCATTTTTTGGGGTTCAAAGTAATGCCAAGCGTGAGCATGACTTTAAGCACCATAATCCAAAGGTGCTTATTGCTATCGCTATCGTATTATTTATCGCGTTTATTTTAGGCGTGCTTGGTTTGGTTCAATTGGTATTGCCGGCCAGATAAATACATCGCCATCAACTCACTTACCTTATTGCGAGCATGTCCCTTGGGGCTAATTGTGCGCTTTACATTCAGCACATCAATACTCGCTTGCTCATATATTTTGCGCGTCCAAAGGGTATCATGGTTAGAGATCAACACCGAAGTATTACTTACTCCCGCTGCTTGCTCCGCTAAATTGGCAAGGTTAGCCTGATCATCAAGATTAAAACCACCTTTTGCATAAGAGGTGAACGATGCGGTTTTACTTAATGGCACATAAGGGGGATCGCAGTACACCACTGCATTTTTTGGCAACTGGGCAAAAACATCTTTATAGCTCAAACAAGTAAATGTCGCTCGCTGCGCCTTTTCAGCAAAGAAGTACATTTCCTTCTCTGGAAAATAGGGCTTTTTGTATTTGCCAAATGGGACGTTAAAAATGCCTTTTAGGTTGTAGCGACACAGGCCATTGTAACCATGACGATTCATATACAAAAATAATATGGCACGCTCGTAGGCATCGCGACTGGCATTAAACTGTTTGCGCAAACCATAGTAAATATCAGCATCATTATTGACCGCACTGAATAACTTACGAGCGTCACTGATAAACTCATCAGGGGCGTGGGTTAATTCACGGTAAAGGTTAATAAGATCAGCGTTGATATCATTGAGCACATAATGATCAAAGTGCGTATTAAGAAACACCGAACCTGCGCCGACAAAGGGCTCGACCAGTGTCGTAGCGCGATTGCCCGTCAGCGCCTGTGCGGTATCTAAGCGCTTGGCAATATCATCTACCAAACTATATTTGCCGCCCGCCCACTTCAGGAAAGCACGGGTTTTCTTTTGCATTAAATCACTTGCTCATCGGTTATGAATTAAATATCACAGCATCGCGGCGGGCGATGTTAACGCAAGATTCTACCGCAACTCAGGGTTAGGTTGCGAGTCTATCTCTGCTTTTATCTTACTGATTTGCTTTGCGTAGGGCTCTAAACTAGGCAGTAGCTCTGCAATTTCTGTAAGCTGTGCATCAATTGCGCTTCGACTAGCAGGCTGTGCCCAAGTCAGAATATGCCATCCTTTATCAGCGCGTTGATAATGACGTACTTTTTTCTCGAGATTATGGCGGGCAATATACGCCTCCACCTGCTGCTCGTTAGACATCACAGTTAGTTGCCATAACCATAAATTATCATCTTGGCGGTTATACCAGTGATGATCATATGGCAGCATGTGGCTATTGGTCGGTACGCTCTGTCGCTGTTCAGGCTCTGCTTCCTCTACTGGCTGTGCCTGCTCTGTAGCCGCCTGCGTGGCTGGCTGTTGCAGTGCTGCAACCACAGCTTGAGTATCATTTTCTAGCTTTTCAGTGATGAGATTGTGGTCACTCGCTTGCTCAGGCTGCTGCATGTTGCCCTCATGTGCGCCCTGCGAGGGTTGTTGCTGCTTTGCAAAGACCGCATCGTTAGCAACCACCGGCGCATTCTCGCTTTGTGGCAGCATGACCGTTAGTTCATCACGTTGATAAACCAAGCCAATAACAATCAAAATAACAACAATCATGGTCGGCACGAGCCACCATCGCCGGGTTGGCTTTGCCGTGTTTTTTGGCATCTGCTGTTCTTGGTGCCACTGTAACAATAATGCTGGATTGCCGTGGCATTGACGCACGAATTCAGCAAAAATGGGGTCTTCTGCCGGTGGTAAGGTCTTATAAAAGCTTTGCATGAGACGTATGCTTTCCGAGTCGGATAGCGGTTCTAGATGAATATCTACGGCGTTTTCAAATAGTTCTGCGCGAGAAGATGCACAGAGAATATACAGAACGCCTGGCGCTGTTTTCGCAAGCTTTTCTAACTCAATGATCAGTTCCTGCGATAGCTGTTTGGCGTTATCTATAACCCAAAGTAACTGTCGCTCCCCCTGCTCTTTTACTAAACGGTAGAAGTTATCACTGAGGGGCTCGTTTACATCCACCAAAGGATAAGAAAAGCTATGCTCCAACAGGTGAGTCACCACGTCTTCATCCCGCGTCTTAGCGCCAACCTCAATATAGGCCTTATTAAAGGGTTCGTAGTGGTCGGTTACAAAGTGCTCTAAAAGATAGCTCTTACCGAATCCTGGAGCGGCAACCAAATGAATAAGGTTTTGCCCATAGCTAAATTGCAGCGCGATGCGCTTGGCTAAGGCTGCTCGCGAGGGAAGTATTTGCGATTGCATTAGCGTGAAAACAAAGTATCTAACTCGGCCTCTGATACATCATCGATAAGTTCACAGCGACCAAAAGCCGTAGGAAGGATAAAGCGTATGCGGCCCGCCTTATTCTTTTTATCTTTTCTCATATGCGCGATAAAGTCTTGGCAGCTCATTTGCTCTGGCGCGCTGGTTGGTAAATCATAATTCGCTAATAAAGTCACAATGCGCGTTAATTCTTGTTCACTAAGCCAACCACGCATCACGGCTAACTTCGCGGCTAATACCATCCCGGCGGCTACGGCCTCACCATGTAACCACTGGCCATAGCCCATGTGTGCTTCGATAGCATGGCCAAAGGTATGACCGAGATTGAGCAGAGCACGCAGGCCCGCTTCTTTCTCATCTTGGGCAACAATTTGTGCTTTAATTTCACAGCAACGATGGATAACTTGCGGTAACAACTGCGGGTGCTGTGCCTTGATTTCATCACTGTGCTGTTCTAGTTGTGCAAATAAATCGGCGTCATAAATTAGCCCATATTTGACCACTTCCGCCATTCCTGCAGCAAATTCCTTGCTCGGCAAAGTGTTGAGCACACGATTATCAATAAATACCGCTTGCGGCTGGTAAAAAGCGCCAATCATATTTTTCCCAAGGGGATGATTGACGGCTGTTTTGCCGCCGACAGACGAGTCAACTTGCGATAACAGAGTCGTTGGAATTTGTATAAAGTCGATGCCGCGCTGATAACACGCTGCAACGAAACCGGTAAGGTCGCCAATGACACCTCCGCCTAGCGCTAACAGGCAAGTGTCACGTCCACAATTATGCTCAAGCAAAAACGCATTTAAGCGCTCGAACCATTGCAGCGTTTTAAATTGCTCACCATCAGGCATCACGAACACTAATGGTTGGTGTTCATGCAAGGTATTTATGAGGATATCTAGATACAGCGGGGCGATGGTTTCATTGGTGACAATAACTGGTCGATTTTGACCTAAGAATGACCCTAGGCGCTCAGAATCACGCAGTAAATTATCACCAATGAAAATGGGGTAACTGCGCTCACCTAGTTCAACATTAAGTTCCAGCATGCGCAATTCTCCCTGGTTTATTTAGAAATCAAGCTTCTCAATGATTTGGTTAGCGACCACTTTAGCGCTTTGCTCGTCGGTGCGAACCGTGAAGTCAGCCACTTCTTGATAGAGCGGGTTACGCTCCTCAGCTAGACGCTCTAACACGTCTTGTGGATCTTCTTTAGTTTGCAGTAGCGGACGACGTTTGTCGCGCTGGGTGCGAGCCACTTGCTTTTCGATTGGGGTTTCTAGGTACACTACGATACCACGTGCAGACAGTTTGTTGCGTACTTCTTTACTGACTACAGAGCCACCACCCGTTGCAAGTACAATACCTTGAAGCTCGGTTAAATCAGTGATCACAGTCTCTTCGCGACGACGAAAACCTTCTTCGCCCTCAATATCGAACACCCACGCAATATCTGCACCAGTGCGGCGCTCAATTTCGTTATCTGAGTCATAAAACTCAAGGTGTAGTTGATCTGCGATGTGACGACCAATTGTGCTCTTGCCGGCCCCCATTGGGCCTACTAGAAATATATTACGTTTCTCAGCCATATTTTTTAGTACAAACGAACTCTAAAATTTGAATTAAAAACCCCGCCTCGCGACTGGCCCCAAAATCAAGGGGGAGATTATCTCAGTAATTTATGCCTGTTTTCAAGCATAATACAGTAAATAATTACAGTAGGCGGTCGGTCACGGAAACAGCCCTCGGGAAGTAGTGTAGATGACCTTCACCGAGAGTGAGCTGTTTTAGCCAAAGATGTAGCTAGGCTATTTGATCACTTTTAAGTGACTGCCTTTTTTGCCCTTACTCTTGTCTTCCTGACTGGTTTCACGGCTAGCTTGTGGGTTTGGATTGTCAATGGCCTCCAGTCCAGGCTGCGGTTCAGGCAACTCTTCAGACTGTGGCTGTGAAGGCGTTACACCTGAGCGTTCTTGCTCTTCGTAGGTTTCATCCTGAGTAAACACCGTCCCTTCACCGTTTTCCCGTGCATATATCGCTAACACAGCGCCCATTGGCACATAGACCTGCATCGGCTGACCGCCGAATCGAGCATTAAATGTCAGCAGAGCGTTGTCCATTGAGAACTGAGTAACCGCGCTTGGGCTTATATTCAACACAATTTGTCCATCTTGAACAAACTGAGTAGGCACTTGCACGTTGGGAAAATCGGCGTTAACAACCAAGTGCGGTGTGCACTGGTTGTCAACAATCCAATCGTAAAAGGCGCGTAGCAGATAAGGTCTGTTAGGCGTCATTATAGACGAATCTCACGTTCGGCTTCGGTTAGTGATGCTTGGAATGACTCACGCTCAAACAAACGAATCATGTATTCTTTTAGCTCTTTGCTACCAGCACCTTCTAAGCTAATGCCTAGTTCAGGTAAACGCCACAATAGTGGCGCTAGGTAACAATCAACAAGACTAAACTCTTCGCTCATAAAATAAGGCGCTTCGTTAAAGATAGGAGCCACAGCAAGTAATGCTTCGGTCAATTCTTTACGCGCTTGTTCAGCATCACTGCCACCGGCATAAATTTTCGCTGCCAGTGAGTACCAGTCTGTTTCGATACGGTGCATCATCAAGCGACTACGGCCACGCATGACTGGGTAAACAGGCATTAATGGAGGATGTGGAAAACGCTCATCCAGATATTCCATAATGATGTTCGCTTGGTATAAACCAAGTTCACGATCAATCAGAGTGGGTACAGTGCCATATGGGTTAATCTCGTGTAACGCTTCTGGCAAGTTATCCTTCTCCGCCAAGTGGATATCCACGCTAACTCCTTTTTCCGCCAAGACAATACGAACTTGGTGGCTGTACATACAATTAGCACCGGAAAACAGCGTCATTACAGGGCGTTTATTGGCAGCAACGGCCATGCCTACCTCCATCAAAAAATCACAAAGTACAAAATACTTTTGCGTCATGGCCCAAAATTTGAGCAATGACTTTAAACGGCAATAGGGGCATATTGCCCCTATTGAGTTAACTGGTTGAATATTCTAATTAATGAACATCTCGCCAGTATTCTTTCTTCAAAAAGAAAGCGAGGATAAACAGAATCACCAAAAAGCCGATGACCTTAATACCCAGCGCCTCTGAATCTAAGCGCGAAGGCTCACCTACATACGCCATGAAGTTTGCTAGGTCGCGGGCTGCTTGGTCGTATTCATCGACACTCATTTCCCCGGTCCCATCAGTCTCAGTACCCACTACTTTTTGTACTGTTTTACCATTTTGCTCAACTTCTTCGTAAATTGGCGTTGGTAGACCTTGCAACTCTTGCAACACATGCGGCATACCTACTGATGGGAACACTACATTATTCACACCAAAAGGACGCGACTCATCTTTATAAAACGACTTTAAGTACGTATAGATGTAGTCAGGTGACTTAACACGTGCGATTAAGGTTAAATCCGGCGGAGCCGCACCAAACCATTTCGCTGCATCTTCTTCACCCATCGCATTTTTAATATGGCTACCTACTTTTGAACCATCAAAAATAAGCGTCTCTTCGCCGATTTCAGTAGGAATACCGATATCGCGGAAAGTACGCTGGTAGCGCTGATACTGCATTTGGTGACAACCTAAGCAGTAGTTCATGAACAACTTGGCACCACGCTGTAATGATGCCTGGTCCTTTAGGTCAATGTTCGCGTCTTGCAGCGGCATCGAAGGACCTGCTGCCATTGACAAAGTAGGCAGCAATGCGAATAAACCGATAACTAGTTTCTTCATCATTTCGTCAACCTCTCTGGCAATGGCTTGGTTTTCTCGTTTTTACTGTAAAAGAACAGTAACACAAAGAACATGAAATAGGTCACCGTACAAATCTGCGACAGAATTGTTTTGAAATCAGTTTGCGGTGTTGCACCAACCCAACCAAGGATAACAAAGGTCACAACGAACTGCGCAATATTCAATTTGTGGAAACCACAACGATAGCGAATAGAGCGTACGCGACCACGGTCAATCCAAGGTAGTAAAGCTAACACCACAATAGACGCGCCCATAGCCACAACACCCAGTAGTTTATCTGGAATTGCACGCAGGATTGCGTAGAACGGTGTGAAGTACCATACCGGGAAAATATGCTCAGGCGTTTTCAGCGGGTTCGCTGCTTCAAAGTTTGGTGCTTCCAAGAAGAAGCCGCCCATCTCTGGCGTAAAGAACACGATGTAAGAGAAAATAATCAAGAAGCCAACCACACCAACAATGTCTTTCACTGTGTAGTAAGGGTGGAACGGTATTGCATCGACAATATCTTTCTTATCGGTGTAGTACTCGTGGAATTTAAATTTCGCTTTGTCTTCTTCCGCAACAGTGCCTTTTTTACGCTTAATATCGATACCATCAGGGTTGTTAGAGCCCACTTCGTGCAGCGCAACAATGTGTAAGAACACGAGAATAACGAGCACTAATGGCAGCGCGATAACGTGCAATGCAAAGAAACGGTTCAAAGTGGCACCAGAGATAACATAGTCACCACGGATCCACAGTGTTAGATCATCACCAATAACCGGAATCGCACCAAACAGTGAGATAATAACCTGAGCACCCCAGAATGACATCTGACCCCATGGTAATAGGTAGCCCATGAAGGCTTCAGCCATTAATGCTAGGAAGATAAACATACCAAACAACCACAATAGCTCACGCGGTTTTTGATATGAACCGTAGATCATGCCACGGAACATGTGCAAATAAACCACCACGAAGAAGGCAGATGCCCCTGTAGAGTGGAGATAACGCAGTAGCCAGCCGTATTCAACATCACGCATGATATATTCAACGGAAGCAAAAGCACCTTCAGCAGAAGGTACAAAGTTCATGGTCAACCAAATGCCCGTGACGATTTGGTTTACTAGCACGAGCATGGCCAATGAGCCAAAGAAGTACCAGAAGTTAAAGTTTTTCGGTGCTGGATATTGTGCGATGTGCATATTCCAGACGCGAGTCATGGGAATACGTTCATCAATCCAATTGATAATATTACCAAACATTATGCTGCCCCTTCGCCTTTTTCACCACCGACCAAAATCGTGGTGTCATCAATGAAGTAATAAGGAGGGATCTCAAGGTTCAGTGGAGCGGGAACCGATTGGAATACTCGACCTGCCATATCAAACTTAGAACCGTGACATGGACAGAAGAAACCATCATCAGTACCTTCCACTTTCTCGCCAAAGCCACCTTGTAAGAAGCTAGGAGAGCAACCTAAGTGAGTACAGATACCCACAGCGACAAAGATATCGTCTTTGCGAGAACGCATTGGGTTCTTAGCAAATTCAGGCTGTTGTGGTTCCTCAGATTGAGGATCACGCAGCTGATCTTCGTGCTCTTTAAGTTGTTTTAACATGTCAGGCGTACGCGAGATAACCCATACAGGTTTGCCTCGCCACTCAACACGGATTAGTTGTCCTGGCTCAATCTTCGAGATATCAACTTCTACGGGAGCACCCGCAGATTTAGCTCTCTCACTTGGGTTCCAAGACGCGATAAAAGGAACAGCAGCTCCAACCGCACCAACACCACCTACAACAGAGGTAGCTATGGTTAAAAAGCGGCGTCGGCTGTTGTCTACAGGCGCATTGCTCATCCACTTATCTCCACTATGATTCTCAACACTTGCTATATTGAGAACATCAGTTACAGCAGGTTAATTTTTGAAGTTACAAAATAGAAGCGATCATAAATAAAAGCCTTGATTAAAACAAGGTTATTCATTGTCTCACCGCCAATAAACACCGCCATTATTGCCATGCAACTTTTTACGGCATAGATCAGCGTGAACGATCATATCGCGGTTACTTGCTGGTGACGGTGACAAAGATCAATATCGGTTCAGCAAAGTATTAAAAATCACTTCATCGGTTTATTTGCCACGCAATTGTAGCAAAATTTTATCAAAAATAGTGGCGCGATGGGCATTAAATGAGGGAAATAATAGAAAAATATCAAACTTTAAGGCAGTAACGGGGGAGATGGCACTTTATCATTGCCTAAAGTAAAAAACCCGGTTTGCCAAAGCAAAGCCGGGTTTTGAAATTCTGGATACGTAAAAAATTAACGCTTCGAGAATTGAGTGTTCTTACGTGCTTTCTTAAGACCCACTTTCTTACGCTCAACTTTACGAGCATCGCGAGTAACAAAGCCAGCTTTACGAAGGTCTGAACGAAGTGACTCGTCGAACTCCATAAGCGCACGGGTAATACCGTGACGGATTGCACCAGCTTGACCAGTAGAACCACCACCTTCAACAGTGATGTATAGGTCAAACTTTTCAGTCATTTCAACAAGCTCTAATGGCTGACGAACAACCATGCGAGACGTTTCACGACTGAAGTATTCTTCGATAGAACGTTGATTAATTACGATGTTGCCAGTGCCTGGGCGTAGGAATACGCGAGCACTTGAACTTTTACGACGACCTGTACCGTAGTATTGATTTGCCATGACTGTGCTCCTTAAATGTCTAGAACCTGAGGCTGCTGTGCAGCGTGATTGTGCTCAGTACCTGCGTAAACTTTAAGCTTACGGAACATTGCACGGCCTAGAGGACCACGTGGCAACATGCCTTTAACCGCTTTTTCAATGATCATCTCAGGCTTGCTAGCTTGAAGTTTCTCAAAGTTAGTAGACTTCAGGCCACCTGGGTAACCAGTGTGCGCATAGTACATTTTGTTCTGAGCTTTGTTACCAGTTACAGTAACTTTGTCAGCGTTGATTACGATGATGTAGTCACCAGTGTCAACGTGTGGAGTGTACTCTGCTTTATGCTTACCGCGAAGACGACGAGCGATTTCAGTAGCGATGCGACCTAAAGTTTTACCTTCGGCGTCAACTACGTACCAGTCACGTTTTACTGATTCTGGTTTAGCAACAAACGTTTTCATTCTAAAAATCCAATGTTTTCAATTTTAAAACCACAGGCAGTTTATTAACTGCCGCTCTACTAATGCTTTAACCCCTTCGAGTTTAAGACTTGATACTGTAAATAGTGGCTAAGCTAAATACAGTGATAGAACGCAACGTGGCAGGCGCGGGAGTATAGCAGTTTGAAAATCCCTTGGCTACCGCCGCGCTGATTTTTTATGCAGTGATAGGAGCTGTAAAAACGAACCGACTAAGCTAAATGAGGGCGCTCTAGATATTCGCGTGATTGCATCTCTTGCAATCGGCTGACACAGCGTTTGAACTCAAAGTTTAAGTTCCCTTGGGTATAAAGCGCTTCAATGGGCGCTTGTGCGGAGATAATCAGCGTCACATTACGCTCATAAAATTCATCGACTAACGCAATAAAACGGCGCGCAGCGTCATCATTGTGTTGCCCCATTTGTTTCACATTGGCGAGTAGCACGGTGTTATAAAGGCGGGAGATTTCCATATAATCCACTTGCGAGCGCGCACTTTCACACAGTTCGGCAAAATCAAACATCACAATGCAGTCACTGACCATGCGTGTTTGAATCATCCGCCCTTCGATTTCAATGGCCTCGTTTGCTCTGCCCGGCTCGGGGGATAGTTGCTCGAAATAAGCAAATAGGTTTTGATCCGCTTGCTCATCAAGCGGACTGTGAAAAATTTCCGCTTGCTCTAAGGTGCGCAAGCGATAATCAACGCCGGAATCGACATTCACTATCTCAGTATTAGCCTTTACCAGCTCAATTGCGGGCAGGAAACGTGCCCGCTGCAAGCCATTTTTATACAGCTCATCAGGCACAATATTAGACGTCGCAACTAATACAATCCCTCTCGCAAACAGCGCTTCCATCAGGCCACCTAATAGCATGGCGTCAGTGATATCCTGAACAAAAAACTCATCAAAGCAGATGATGTCGGTTTCGGCTTTGAGTTTATCGGCCACCACCAACAGCGGGTTTTTAACATCTTGTAATTGTTTTAGTTCCTGATGCACACGGTGCATAAAGCGGTGAAAATGCACCCGCATTTTACGCTCAGTCGGCAGAGCCTCGTAAAAGGTATCGACCAGATAGGTCTTACCACGCCCTACCCCGCCCCAAAAGTAAAGCCCTTTAATGGCCTTCGTGCTATCCTTGGCAAACAGCTTAGAGAAAAAACCGCGCGGCTTTTCAGGCTGAGCAACAATGTCATCATACAGGCGTTGCAGGTGACGCACCGCGTTTTCTTGTGCTTCATCATGGAGGAAGTCATCGCGCTGTAAATCTTGTTGATATTTTTGCCAAGGTGTCATGGTGATAGGAGCAATACTAGGGATTAATTTTCGCGCTATCTTAACACGGCTGACAACAAAGCGTATATTTGACTCAGTAAAGTTTTCAAAAGGGGAAATTTATGTATACCACTACTTGGCTAGGTATCGTAATTATTGTTGCTGCATGCAGCTTTTTTGTTGGCAGCTGGATGACTAAACGCCGCTTCAAGCAGGGCGAATTAGAAGAGCAAGCGCAACAAGCGCAAAATGACCTTGAGCGTTACCGTCAGGATGTCGCTGATCATTTAGATAACACCAATAAATTAATCGCTAAGCTCAAGGAAAACTACGAACAGTTAGTTAACCATGTACAGCAAAGCGATCACTTATTAACTGCAAAACAAGATGTTGATTTAAGCCAGCCTTTTTTCTCAAAAGAAACCACTGAGCAACTGCATGCGTCTTTAAATCAGCGCCCCGAGCGCCAACCCACTCGCAGCGTGCACGACAGTCAGCCAACCGATTATGCCAGCGGCGAATCAGGGTTATTTAGTGGTGAGCAAAAGTCTAACGATAAGCAACCTGCCTGATAAATAGGCAGTTATTTATCTCTTGAGGAACTAAATTAACGACCCCATAGTCTGTATAGGAAATAGCTTTATAGGTATCGGGCTGCATAGCAGCCCCTGTATTGTGGAGTTTGCCCAGACTATGAAAATGAAGTTATCAATCATCAGTGCCGCTATTTTATCGGCCACTTTACTTGCTCAACCTAGTATCTCTCATGCCAAGCTGCCCGTCGCAGTAGATGGACAGCAGTTACCAACGCTTGCACCTATGCTCGAGCGCGTCACTCCTGGCGTAGTGAGTATTCGTGTATCCGGCTCAAAAGAAGTGCGTCGCCGTGTCGACCCATTTGACTTCTTCTTTGGGCGTCCTCAACCTCGTTCACAAAAGCGTCCATTTAGTGGCCTAGGCTCCGGTGTCATCATCGACGCCGATGAAGGCTATGTAGTGACGAATAACCATGTTATCGCCGATGCCGAGGAAATGGTGGTGACCTTAGAGGATGGTCGTGAATTCGAAGCGACGCTCGTGGGCGCTGATAAAGAATCAGATATCGCGCTGTTACAAGTTGATGGCGAAGACCTTACTGAAGTCAAACTCGCTGACTCTGATAAGCTCCGTGTCGGTGACTTTTCTGTCGCTATCGGTAACCCATTTGGTTTAAGCCACACAGTCACCTCAGGTATCGTCAGTGCTCTAGGGCGTAGTGGGCTTAATATCGAAGGCTATGAAGACTTTATTCAGACCGATGCGGCTATCAACCAAGGTAACTCTGGGGGAGCGCTAGTTAACCTCAAAGGTGAACTAATCGGTATTAACACTGCTATTTTAGGTGCTTCCGGTGGTAACGTTGGTATCGGCTTTGCCATCCCCTCTAATATGATGAAAAACTTAGTCGACCAGATTGTTGAGTACGGACAAGTGCGCCGTGGTTCATTGGGTGTTGCTGGGCGCACATTAGATGCAGGCTATGCCGAAGCCTTGGATCTCGATGTTAAACAAGGTGCAATGGTTGAGCGCGTCGTTGAAGACTCGGCTGCCGAGAAAGCAGGCATCAAAGCTGGCGATGTTATCATCAGTGTCAACGGTGACGACATTAAGAGCTTTGCTGAATTAGCCGGCAAAATTGCTACCCTAGGTGAGGGCAAGGAAGTGGAAATCGGTATTTTCCGTGATGATGAAGAAATCGAGTTAGACGTGACCTTAGCCGCAGCCGACAATGTTACAGAGGAAGCCGCCGAAATTCATCGCGCCTTAGCCGGTGCAGAGCTTGAGTCCGGCAAACGTAACGGTATCAAAGGGGTTATTATCAATTCGGTAGACCCCCGTTCCGTTGCTGCCCGACTGGGCTTGGAAGAGGGAGACATTATTACTCAGGTCAACCGTGAGCGGGTAGAAACCGTGCGTGAGCTTGCTAATCTAATCAAAGATATTCAAGGTAATATTGTGCTGGTAGTACGCCGTGGCAATAGCACCTTCTTCGCGCCTATTCAGTAACCCCTGCTGTGCTTTAACAACATTCAACAGCGGCGCCCTTGCCGCTGTTGTCGTTTATGTGCCATCATTGCCTAAGCTTATAAATAAATAATAATTATTATCTCGTGCTGAAAAAGATTAAGTTCGCCTTGCTGCCGCTATTAAGTGGTCTGGGTATCGCCTTTATTATTGTGCTCGCCACTCCGTCTTTGCGTGATGCTTTGCTCCCCATTCTCTCCGCTGATGACTTTACTGGCTCCCATATGAGCTACGCTAAAGCGGTACGCCGCGCCGCGCCCGCAGTGGTCACAGTGTATTCTGAGCGCATCTCGACTCAGCCACGTTACATGCAAAGACAGAACACCGTATCTGAACTCGGCTCAGGCGTACTAATGAGTCCAGACGGCTACATTTTGACTAACTACCATGTCATTAATAATGCTGATTTAGTCGAGGTCATTCTTGCTGACGGACGCCGTTTTAGTGAGGTGCAGTTAGTAGGGTTCGATACCGTTACTGATTTGGCATTATTGAAAGTCGCGGGAGAGAATCTACCAGCTATCCCGGTTGATAACGACTTCAAACCTCAGGTTGGCGATGTGGTCCTGGCTATTGGTAACCCTCTTAACTTAGGGCAAACCATTACTCAGGGGATTATTAGTGCCACCGGAAAGCAACGAGTAACCGACAGCTCCCACAGTAGCCTGCTACAAATGGATGCTGCAATAAATGTCGGTAACTCAGGCGGAGCCTTAGTGAATTCTCATGGCGACTTGGTTGGCATTACCTCAGCACAGTTTAAAACCCGAGCGAACCTCGATATTCAAGGGATCTTCTTTGCTGTTCCCTACTCTCTCGCTAAGGATGTTATGGATAAGCTTATTCGCTATGGTCGAGTTGTGCGTGGCTACATGGGCATGGATGTAACCGCTGTCGATCAGCAAGGTCGGGAAGTCACTAATAACCATATGGCCATCGCCGGTATGCGTATTAATAAAATGGATCCACTCGGTCCGGCGTGGCGAGCTGGTATCAAAGAAGGCGATATTGTCGTCAGCATGGGCGGGCATTCGGTGAGTAATATCCAACAGACTCTGGAGCGCATTGCCAATACCGAACCGGGGACTGAACTTGAGGTGGAACTCTACCGTGATGGTGAGCCGCACACCTTGACGGTCACCGTCGCTGAACTAGAAACCCGGTTATAATCGAACACACCCACATTCCCATCTAAAAAGGCCGCTATCAGCGGCCTTTTTCTATTACCAAGTTAATAGCGAGACTACTCACTCACACGTTTAATATTGGCACCAAGCGCGCTGAGTTTGTCTTCAATATGCTCATAACCACGATCAACATGATAAATGCGGTCAACACGGGTTTCACCACTGGCAATGATTCCGGTTAAGATCAAACTTGCAGAGGCCCGCAAATCTGTCGCCATAACCCGTGCGCCAGTCAATTTAGGACTGTCGCCACAAATTGCGGTATTCCCTTCAAGGCGAATATTAGCTCCCATGCGCTGAAGTTCAGGTACATGCATAAACCGGTTTTCAAAAATAGTTTCGGTAATTGTGGCGCTGCCATTAGCAACCACATTTAGCGCCGTAAACTGCGCTTGCATATCCGTAGGAAACCCTGGGTGAGGTGCGGTTTTAATATTCACAGCTTTGAGCTCACGACCACGCATATCTAGGTAGATGCTGTTGTCGGTCACTTCAACAAGTGCATTCGCCTCGCGCAGTTTTTCAATAACTGGCTCAAGGCTATGATAATCTGTGTTTTTGCATAACACATCGCCTTTTGCCATGGCCGCTGCAACTAGGAATGTTCCGGTTTCTATACGATCCGGTAAAATCGCATGCTCACACCCTTGCAAACGCTCTACGCCTTGCACTTCGATGCGACTGGTCCCTGCTCCGCTGATTTTAGCGCCCATGTTATTCAAGTACTTGGCTAAATCGCTAATCTCCGGCTCACGCGCCGCGTTTTCGAGTACCGTCTTACCTTGTGCTAAGGTTGCCGCCATCAACAGGTTTTCGGTGGCGCCCACACTGACGGTATCCATAAAGATTTCCGCACCTTGCAGCCGACCTTCGACATGGGCGTTAATGTACCCATTTTCAACCTCAATGGTTGCTCCCATACGGCGCATACCTTGAATATGAATATCCACAGGTCGTGCCCCAATGGCACAGCCACCGGGCAGAGAAACTTGAGCTTTGCCAAAGCGCGCAAGTAAGGGGCCTAAGGCCAACACCGATGCGCGCATTTGTTTTACTAAGTCGTAAGGAGCCAGTACCTTATCGACAGAACCACCATCGATCAGTAATTGCTCGTCTTGCCAACGAACTCCTGCGCCTAATTCTTTCAACAGCGCTTCGGTGGTATTGATATCCCGCAGCTTAGGAACATTGCTAAACGTGCTTTGTGAATCAGCCAGCAGCGCTGCGAATAAAATTGGCAATGCTGCATTTTTAGCACCAGAAATGGTGAGCTCACCGCTGAGCGGTGTGCCGCCTTGAATAATAAAATGGTCCATGCTGATTCCTAATTACTGCGGAAGGATAAACTTACGTTCGCGTTGCCATTGCTCTGGCGTAAAAGCGCGAATAGAAACCGCATGAATGGTGCCGTCTGAGATTTTTTCCATCAGTGGTTTATAAACAAGCTGTTGCTTTTTCACTGGTGTGAGCCCATCGAAGCAGTCACCCACGGCAATTACTTGGTAATGGGTCCCTTCTACTTTTACGATTATCTCTTCAAGACCTAGCTCTTGTTTTAATAAAGCTTCTACTTGACTGCTTTGCATCACTCTCACTCAAAAATACTTTCGACCTGTCCCAACTGCATAAGTTTATGCAACTGCTCAGGTATATGGTTTAGTTGTAACTGGCGCCCTTGGCGTTGCAGTTGCGACGATGCCTGAATAAGCCACGCTAAGCCTGCAGTATCGACTCGCGTCACTTCGCTCAAATCGATTTCCACTTGCTCTTGGCCTTGCACAAGCTGCTCACTTAAGCGTTTATCGGCAACGCTGTAGCGAGTTAGCTCACCGGCAATGGCAAAGTGCTGTGGCTTTATTTGTTGCAGCGACAGCTTACTCATCGACACCATCACCTCGAAATTGCACAGGTAACTGGCTTTTCTTATCTAGTAAATCAATCACGTGCTCAATACCTTCTTGGCGCAAAATACCGTGTATTTCGCTTTGCTTGGCATCAAGCAAACTGATGCCTTCGGCGATCATGTCATAAGCACGCCATTGGTTGTCGTTATCCTTACGCACTTTGAAGCCAATATCAATGTCTGGTTTGCCTGGGTCCTTAATGGTGGTCTTTACCACAACCACATTCGCATCACCAACATCGCGAGGCGCAGCAAACTCAACCTTTTGGTTCGTGTACTGCGTAAACACCCCAGCATAGGTGGTTACCAAGTAGTTTTTGAAGACATCAATAAAGCGCTTTATATGGGCTATCGCCTGCTTTTTCTCTTCGGGGTCTTCGATACTGCGCGCTTTTTGAATATAGCTTGCGAGCATACGATAAGACGCATACTTATAGTCGATATAGGGCAACAGCTCTTCTTCGACAATAACCTTTAGGTATTCTTTATCGGCTTGAATTTTCTGTTGATCGCGCTCAACACGTTTAAAGGTGTTATCAGCAACCTGACGCACCATTTTATAAGGTTCACTTAAATCCACCTCTTGTGCCTGTAAGCTAGAAGTGGCGGCCAAGAGTACGGCAGTTAAAACAATGAACAGCTTACGCATAATCATTACTCGCTACTTTGATTAAATAAAAACTGGCCGATAAGCTCTTCTAAAACCAAGGCTGATTTGGTGTCAGTGATCATATCGCCATCCTTGAGCGCTTTCGTTTGTACGCCAAATACGGCATCTATCGAAAGCTCATCCTCGCTTTGTGCCTGCGCCACTTCATTGCCTAAACAACTTTGCTGTGCCGAGTCACTCGCTATGACCGGGGAAATACCCAAATACTGCTCGCCGAGTATGCCCGAGGTTAATATCGATACCGATGTGGCATCGGAAAACTTACACTCATATTGGTTGTCGATGGCCATTTCAACCACAGGAACAAATTCACTGGGGTGCACTTGGATGCCCTCAACACGGCCAACCACAACGCCACCGACTTTAATCGGAGCGCGTGTTTTCAACGATCCTATATTTTCAAACTTAGCCTGCAATGAATAAGTGCCATTACTACCAGCTAATCCCGCATTGGCGACCTTTAAAGCCAGAATTGCCAGCGCCGCCACACCAAGAGTGACAAAGAAGCCGACTAAAATTTCAATTTTTCTCGAATTCATGGTGTTAATCCTTTAGCCGCCAAACATTACGGCGGTCAAAATAAAATCGAAGCCAAGAACGGCTAATGATGAATGCACAACGGTTTCTGTGGTCGCTTTACTGATCCCCTCAGAGGTCGGGATACAGTCATAGCCTTTGTATAGGGCTATCCAGGTTACCAACAAGGCGAAGACAAAGCTTTTAATCAGGCCGTTGAGAACGTCTTTTTCGAACGACACTTGCGCTTGCATAATAGACCAGAAGCTGCCTCTATCTACACCAAGCCAATCTACGCCCACTAAATGTGCGCCGATGATGGCAATAGCAGAGAAGATCAGCGCAAGCAGCGGCATACTAATCATGCCGGCCCAAAAGCGTGGTGAAATGACGCGCTTTAGCGGGTCTACAGCCATCATTTCTAAACTCGTTAACTGCTCGGTGGCTTTCATTAAACCAATTTCGGCGGTTAACGCACTACCAGCGCGACCAGCAAATAACAGCGCCGTCACCACCGGCCCTAGTTCGCGTAATAGGCTCAAAGCAACCAGGGGCCCCAAGCTATCTTCTGCGCCGTAATCAACTAATACGGTATAGCCTTGCAGAGCTAAGACCATGCCAATAAACAGCCCTGACACCAAAATAATAATCAGTGACTGAAAACCCACCATATACAGCTGTCGAATTAATAAGGGCGTGCCTTTGCGCACATTAGGAACACTAATTAAGGCACCCAGCAACATCTGTGTAGCGCGCCCCATCGACGCGAAACGGCTTAGACTTTTATGTCCAAGGCGTTGCCACAAATTAAGCAGCGACTGCATCATGACAACAACTCCTGTTCATAAGGCTCAGCATCAAAGTGAAAAGGCACTGGCCCATCGGACAGCCCTTGCAGAAACTGCTGCACTAAGGGCGATTCATGTTCGCGCATTTGAGCTGGGCTGCCACTGCCAATCACCCCTTTGTCGGCGAGAATAATCACGTGGTCGGCGATACTCAACACCTCTTGTACATCGTGGGTAACAATCAAAGAAGACAACCCCAACACTTCGTTGAGTGATTTAATTAGCCGCACTAACACGCCCATTGAGATGGGGTCTTGTCCGGCGAAAGGCTCATCATACATGATAAACTCAGGGTCTAGGGCTATCGCGCGAGCCAAAGCAGCGCGGCGTGCCATCCCCCCGGACAACTCAGCAGGCATTAAATCTTTTGCGCCACGTAAGCCAACCGCTTGTAGTTTCATTAACACCACCAAGCGAATTAACTCCTCACTGAGTTCAGTGTGCTCTCTAAGAGGAAAGGCGATATTGTCATACACCGACATATCGGTAAACAGCGCACCACTTTGAAACAACATGCTCATTTTTGTTCGCGCTTGATAAAGCGCCGAACGTGACATGCTTGGAATGCTATTGCCTTGAAATAAAATATCGCCCGAATCGGGCTTTAATTGCCCACCAATCAGCCTGAGCAAAGTGGTTTTACCTATACCACTTGGGCCCATAACAGCAGTGATCTTCCCTTTCGGAATGGTAAAGTCCATATTTTGATAGATAACACGCTCTCCGCGCGAGAAGGTAACATCCTTGATTTCTACTATTGGTTGCGACAAGTCGCTCTCCCGCTCATTTCTATCATTAGGCCTCGTATTTTAAAGTTTTTTTACGCTGAGGGAAAAAAGATTCTGTAAATTTTTGTAAGCCCGTTCAAATTCCTGCTCAGTGGAACACCTAAACACACGGTTTTCTTACACAAACACAGCCCAGTTTGTTACTATCTGCGCCAAGGTTTCACTTACATCAATGGCTCACTAATCATGCTCACCTCTTTCGCCATTCTAGTCGCTGGTTTTGTCGCCCTAGCATGGAGTGCGGATCGTTTCGTTTATGGCGCAGCTGCGCTGGCACGCAACTTAGGGGTGCCAGCCCTAATCATCGGTTTGACTGTGGTCGCAATGGGGTCGTCGGCACCAGAGATGATGGTATCAGCTTCTGCGGCACTGGCAGATAAAACCGATACCGCTGTCGGCAACGCTGTTGGTTCAAACATTACCAATATTCTCTTGGTGTTAGGTATTACCGCTTTGCTACGCCCACTTTCAGTGTCCTCCATTACACTAAAGCGCGAAATGCCCATTGTGCTCGTGGTGTCACTGATTGCATGGTATATGTTTACCGATAATTATTTCTCTCAGCTCGAGGGGTGGTTATTGGCGGGCGGTTTTGTCACCTTTATCGTTTTTTTGATTGTTATTTCACGCAATCAAAAAAGTAATGATGACGATCCCTTGGTGAGTGAAGTCTGTGATGAAATACCCAGTGGGGTGAGCACCAAGTCCGCACTGATTTGGTTAATTATCGGGATGGCGATGCTGCCCATCAGTTCGCATTTTATTGTCGACTCAGCAGTGGATATAGCCCAGTATTTTGGCCTTTCTGATTTAGTCATTGGGCTTACCATCATCGCCATTGGCACTAGTTTACCGGAACTCGCTGCTTGTGTGGCTGGGGTGCTGAAAAATGAAGACGACTTAGCACTGGGCAACATTGTCGGCTCGAATCTATTTAATATTCTCGCTGTTCTATCCATCGCCGGTATTTTAAACCCATCGGTTATCGACCCCTCCGCTGCTAACCGTGATGCATTAATTATGATTGCGGCAACGGTAGTACTTATTGCCATGAGTTTGAACTTTCGTGGCGCGCGGCGTATCAACAGAATCGAGGGCGGCTTTTTACTAGTCGCATTTTTTGCCTACCAAGGATATATTTTTAGTCAGTTAGCCTAGAGTAATAGTATGAGCCAAAGCTTTATTGCCACCGCACAACGGGTTTTAGAAATAGAACAAACCGCTTTGCAGGAGTTACATCAGTATTTAGACGCACAATTTATTCAAGCGTGCGAGATGATCATGGCTTGTAGCGGCCGAGTCATCGTTATTGGCATGGGTAAATCAGGACATGTTGGCAATAAAATTGCCGCGACCCTAGCAAGTACCGGCACTCCAGCTTTTTTCGTGCACCCAGGTGAGGCCAGCCATGGTGATTTAGGCATGATCACTGAAAATGACATCGTTATGCTCATTTCTAACTCTGGCGAAACGCACGAAATTGTGAGCATTATTCCAGTAATTAAACGTATTGGCGCGCCCATGATTGCCATGACCGGCAATCCTCAATCAAGTATGGCGACCTTAGCTGATGCCCATATTTGCATTAAAGTATCGCAAGAAGCTTGCCCACTGGGTTTAGCCCCCACCGCAAGCACGACCGCAACCTTGGCAATGGGCGATGCACTCGCTGTTGCTTTATTAGAAGCCAAAGGCTTTACCGCCGATGACTTTGCCCTCTCCCACCCCGGCGGTAGCTTAGGTAAACGTTTATTACTGACCTTGAATGATGTTATGCATAGCGGCGATGACGTGCCACGCAGTCACCAATCACAAAGCATTAAAGAAGCCTTGTTAGAAATCTCAAGCAAAGGCTTAGGAATGACTGCTGTTGTCGATGATAATGAGCGACTGGTAGGGTTATTTACCGATGGCGATTTACGCCGTGTATTGGAGCAGCGAGTGGATATTCACAACACCGCGCTGATTGAGGTAATGACTCCAAACTGCACCACAGCCGATGCTCATATGCTGGCGGCGGAAGCACTGAAAATTATGGAGCAAAAACGCATTAATGGACTCATTGTGACCGATCACGAGCAACGTCCCATTGGCGCGCTGAATACGCAAGACTTATTGCGCGCGGGGGTGATTTAGTGTTGTTTTCAGAATTATACCAAGCCATAGACGAAGGCGCATGGCAACGTGCACAGCGCACTCGATTGTTAATTTGCGATATTGATGGCGTGTTTTCAGATGGCCGTATTTATTTAGGCAATCAAGGCGAGGAATTAAAGGCCTTTAATACCAAAGACGGGTTCGGCATTAAAGCGTTGCTCAATGCGGGTGTTGAAGTTGCTGTTATCACCGGGCGACAATCACAGATAGTACAAACGCGAATGCAAAGCCTGGGTGTCCCCCACATTTATCAAGGTAAAGAGAATAAGCTCGAAGCCTATGCACAGTTAAAACGCACATTAAACCTAAGCGATGAGCAAATAGCCTACATTGGTGATGATGGCCCTGATTTACCGGTGATGGAGCAAGTCGGGTTCGCCGTAGCGGTTAACGACGCTCACCCACTGGTTAAGCGAATAGCCCATTACAGTACCTTGCTACCGGGCGGTTTTGGTGCTGTGCGTGAGCTCACAGATTTGCTGATGCTGGCCCAAGGACATAGCCTGGGAACACAGGGAAGTAGCACATGAACGCAGCGAGAGCGCTCATATCACTGCTATTTATCGTCGCGATGGCGTGGCTTTGGTACCCTTATTTTATGAAGTCGACAGATGATGGTGTCGCTCAGCAAGACCATATTGCCACACCCGACTATATCGCAACTGGGCTAAGTCAGACTAGTTATAACGATCAGGGTGAGTTAAGCCACACCGTTTATGCTGAGGAAATGGAGCTGTATCAAGAGCTCGGGTTTACGCATTTCACCAAGCCGGTATTTACCTTATATGGTGAAACAGAAAATTGGCAGGTAAACGCCGATGAAGCGACTTTATACAACAACAACATTTTGATCTTGGAAAATAACGTCACCGCCACCAACTTAAAAGAAGGGGCGATGATTGAGAAGGTCAGCGCTGAGGCCATTCAAGTTGATATAGATAGCCAGCGCATGGAGTCCGAGCAGACTGTAGTATTAAGTGGCCCGAATATGAAGATCACCGGGCAAGGCTTGAAAGCAGACCTCAATACAGAGATAGTTGAATTAACAGAACATACGCGAACAATATATTATGACCAATAAAATCAGTGCATTAATTACATCCATCGCAATTGGCTTATGCTCTGCCAGCGCTACTGCTGAGCAAATCACCGCCAAGGAAGTGTTAATTGATGCCGACAAACAACAAGCACTGATCAAAGAAAATATCACTATTTTTGATAAGAACGTGCATATTGTTCACGGCAAACGGGAAATAAAAGCTGACCGCCTTGAGGCTCACCGTCGTCCAGAATTGGGTGATAACAAGCAATTGCTCGTAGCCACCGGCTCACCAGCTGTGTACACCGAAGTGATGGAAGATGGCACTGAGATTTCTGCACAGGCGCTGGAAATTCGTTATGACGTCGCCTCTGAGACCCTTAAAATTCAAGGTGATGCTAAGATTGCCATGGCCGACCAGCATATCGTTGCCGAAACCATAAGCTATGATATTGCCAAACAGCTGATCACCGCCGAAAAGGATGAAAACTCCAGCACACGAGTGCGCACAACATTAACACCACAAAGTGACGATACGCCGGAGAAAGAGCAATAATGGCGACTCTTAAAGCACAAAAATTAGCGAAAAGCTATAAAGGCCGGGAGGTCGTCAAAAGTGTGGGCTTAGAAGTACAAGCAGGTAGTATCGTCGGCTTGCTCGGCCCTAATGGAGCCGGTAAGACAACTACTTTTTACATGATAGTTGGCTTGGTACCCAGTGATAAAGGCACCATCAGTATTGATGATGAGGATATCACCTTGATGCCGATGCACTCTCGTGCGCGCTTAGGTATTGGTTATTTACCGCAAGAATCATCTATTTTTCGAAAGCTGACAGTGTTTCAAAATTTGATGGCCATCCTGGAAACCCGCAAGGGCTTAAGCAAAGCAGAGCGTGAAAGCGAGCTTGAGGGCCTACTTGATGAGTTTAATATACAGCACATTCGAGACTCACAAGGAATGGCGTTATCTGGTGGCGAACGTCGCCGGGTAGAAATAGCGCGAGCATTGGCGGCAAACCCCAAGTTTATCTTGTTGGATGAACCTTTTGCTGGTGTCGACCCTATTTCAGTGTTAGATATAAAGAAAATCATAGAGCATCTGCGCAATCGTGGCATTGGTGTATTAATCACCGACCACAACGTGCGAGAGACCCTAGACGTATGTGAAACCGCATACATTGTTTCCCATGGCGAGCTCATTGCTTCTGGTACTCCAGAGCAAGTTCTTGCCGATCAAACGGTTCGCGACGTCTATTTGGGTGAGCAGTTTAGATTATAACGATTAAAGGATTGTTAGAGATACATGAGGCAATCATTACAGCTGCGCCTAGGCCAGCAATTAACAATGACCCCACAATTGCAGCAAGCGATTCGCCTGTTGCAGCTCAGTACTTTGGATCTCCAACAAGAAATTCAAGAGGCGTTGGACGCCAACCCATTACTTGAAGTTGAAGAAGACAATTACGCCGACAATAACGACAACCAAGAGCAAAAAGAGTCGACGTCCGACAACCAAAATAACGATACCGCCGAGACGGCCAGCGCCAGTAAGGATGAAGTTGAAAGTGCTGATGCCATGAACAACGAGTCCATCAGTGAAGACTTGCCCATGGATGTGTCTTGGGATGAGTATATTAGTGCGGCTCCCGTTGCCTCCTCTGGGCCTATGCCAGAAGATGAGTCTATCTACCAAGGCGAAACCACCGAGTCGTTACACGATTATTTAATGTGGCAGCTGCAATTAACACCTTTTAGTGCCACCGACGAGGCCATCGCCACAGCCATTATTGAAGCCATCAATGACAACGGCATTTTAACAGTCAGTTGTGAAGATCTGCTGGAAAGCTTGAATCATGATGAACAAGACGATGGTATCGAGCTCGATGAAATTGAAGCCGTTCTTAAGCGTATCCAACTCTTTGATCCAGTAGGAATTGGTGCGCGTTCTTTACAAGAGTGCTTGTTGATCCAGCTCAAGCAATTTGACCCACAAACCCCTTGGCTTGAAGAGACCAAAGAGGTAGTTTGTAACTATATTGATTTGCTTGGTAGTCGTGACTATCGCACCTTGATGAAAAAGACTAAGCTTAAAGAAGCGCAGTTAAAAGAGGTGATGACACTGATACACAGTTTAAATCCGACTCCTGCAGCCACGATTGTGCGAGAGCAGTCAGAGTATGTGATTCCAGATGTATCGGTGAAGAAAGTTAAAGGCCGCTGGGTGGTTGAATTAAACCCAGATAGTATGCCTAAGATCCGCGTTAACGATCACTATGCATCAATGTCGCGAAGCTGTAAGTCACAAAGTGATAGTCAATTTATTCGCTCGCATTTACAAGAAGCGAAATGGTTTATAAAGAGCTTGGAACAACGCAATGATACGCTACTTAAAGTAACTAATTGCATTGTTCAACAACAACAGGCATTCTTTGAACATGGTGAAGAGGCAATGAAGCCAATGGTGCTTAATGACGTTGCCGAAATGGTGGAAATGCATGAGTCAACGATTTCCCGTGTGACCACCCAAAAGTATATGCATACACCACGGGGTATTTTTGAGCTGAAGTACTTTTTCTCCAGCCATGTTACAACCGAAAACGGAGGTGAATGCTCGTCTACAGCGATTCGAGCATTGATCAAAAAGCTAGTAGCTGCGGAGAATCCTGCTAAACCGTTGAGTGATAGCAAGATTGCCGACGTACTAGCCGAGCAAGGAATTAAAGTGGCTCGGCGCACGATTGCTAAATATCGTGAATCGCTAGCCATTCCACCGTCAAATCAGCGTAAAAGTTTGATATAGACGTTAGACAAGAAGGAAAATGCTTATGCAATTAAATCTTACCGGTCGTCACGTAGAAATCACTGATTCTCTTCGCAACTATGTGAATAGCAAATTTGCAAAATTAGAGCGTCACTTTGACCATATAAATAATGTGCATGTCATTCTTGATATTGAAAAACTAACACAAAAAGCAGAAGCTACTCTTCACGTTAACGGTGGTGAACTGTTCGCAACCGCAGAGCACCAGGATATGTATGCGGCGATCGACGGCTTAATTGATAAGCTCGACCGTCAAGTGATTAAACATAAAGAGAAATTATCTCGTCACTAACATGAACCTAGATTCACTCTTTACCAAGGACTGCAGCAAAGCTGCGGTCCTTTTTAATAGCAAAAAAAGAATGCTGGAGTACCTCTCTCAGGTGGCTCATCAGCACAGTCCTCACCTCAGCGAGCAATCGGTACTTGATGCTTTACTAACCCGCGAAAAGCTGGGCAGTACTGGCATCGGCAAAGGCGTTGCTATTCCACATGGCCGTCTCGATGGTATCGACAGTACGATTGCCATTGTTGTAACCAATCGCGAAGCCATTAACTTTGATGCCATTGATAACCGTCCGGTGGATATCTTTGTCGCACTTTTAGTGCCGGCTAATGAGACTGAACAACACCTGAAGACCTTAGCGACAATTGCTGATAAACTAAAAGACAAACAACTGTGTAAACAACTGCGCTCAGCCAGCAGCGATCAAGAGCTTTATCAATTGATCGCCGACTAATGCGCGCCGTATTAATTCATGGTGTGGTTTAAATGTGCGTCTTGGGGTAAAACAAGGAGTTGTCGGATGGAACTTATCATTGTCAGTGGTCGCTCGGGTTCTGGAAAATCAGTCGCGTTACGGGTGCTCGAAGACCTTGGGTACTATTGCGTAGATAACATCCCAGTTATTTTACTCCCCTCCTTGGTGCGCAGTGTTTCAGCAAATTATGACAAAATTGCCGTCAGTATAGACGTGCGCAATTTGCCCAAAGAACAGCATGAATTTAACGACATTCTCGCTTACCTGCCTGAGTTTGCTAAGCCTTCGCTGTTTTACCTTGATAGTGACGAACAAACGTTGATTAAGCGTTTCTCTGAAACTCGTCGACTACACCCCTTATCCATGCAAAATATGACGTTGGATGTCGCTATTCGTGAAGAGAAGCAGCTTCTTGATGTACTCATCTCCCACGCCGACTTTATTATTGATACAACTGAGCTCAGTGTTCACCAGTTGGCGGAGATGATCCGTGAAAAAGTGCTGGGTAAAAAAGACAAGCAATTACTGATCACTTTTGAGTCTTTTGGGTTTAAACATGGCATTCCAAAAAATGCTGATTATGTGTTTGATGTGCGGTTTCTCCCCAATCCCCATTGGGAACCTGAACTAAAGGCGCTCACAGGGTTAGACCAACCCGTTCAAGATTATCTAGCCAGTCACTCAATCGTGCAAAAGTTCACTTGGCAGATCCAAACTTTTGTTCAAACTTGGTTACCCCACCTAGAGCGTAATAACCGTAGTTATTTAACCATTGCTATTGGCTGCACTGGGGGTCAACACCGCTCAGTGTACCTTGCCCAAACTTTGGGAGAGCGCTTTTTAGATACTTATCCGAACGTGAAAATTCGCCATCGAGAGCAGGAAAAATAGTGATGGTTGAAGGTACTTTTATTATTCAAAACAAGTTAGGCCTACATGCTCGTGCAGCCTCACAATTGGCGCAACTGGCGATGAATTTTGATGCCGAAATAATGTTATATCAAGGTGATAAGAGCGCACAGGCCGACAGTGTCTTGGCTTTACTGCTCCTTGAGAGCGGCAAAGGTAAGGAAGTGCGCGTGCAGTGTGAAGGCCCTGATGCCGACGCCGCGTTGGCAGCTATCGGGGCGCTCATTGCAGAAAAGTTCCACGAACAAGAATAACCCTTAGGCATTTACTTTTGCTATCATTGATTTAGTTAGGTTAAACTAATCAACGGCTTGTAAGCGCTTGCTTGCACGCTATTTCCCACCCCATTTTTTGTATTTAAGGGATGCCTATGCCAGAAGCCTATGAACAAGATTACCCGCTGCAACAACTTCAAGAAGTCACCGAAGCTCTTAATAGCGGCCAGTTTGTTCATGTACGCAGGCTTCTCGCCAAAACTGCGCCCTGTGATACCGCATTATTATTAGAATCATCGCCCCATAAGACACGTTCTAAACTATGGGCGCTCGTCGACCCTGATGTCCAAGGTGATGTACTTGAAGAGCTCTCTGAAGATGTACGCCTGAGCATTATCTCACGCATGGAGCCTGAGCATATCGCCGCAGCGACAGAGGACATGGACGATGATGACTTAGGGGAAGTATTACGAAGCTTACCAGAGCCCGTTTATAAAGACGTTATTGAGGCAATGGATATCCAAGATAGAGACCGTGCAACTACGGCTCTGTCTTACCAAGAGCGCTCAGCTGGGGCGCTGATGAATACCGATACAGTGACTATCCGTCCCGATGTCTCTGTTGATGTGGTGCTGCGCTACTTACGCCTCAAAGGCGAGTTACCTGAAGGCACTGATGAGCTCTACGTAGTCGATAAAAATAACTGCTTTTTAGGCTCAATGCCATTGAGCTCTTTGCTAACCACCATGCCAGATGCCATCGTGCGCGACATCATGGATGAAGAGTGTGAATCTATTCCAATCACCATGGATGAGTCTGAAGTGGCGCAGCTGTTCGAGCGCCACAACTGGATTTCGGCCCCTGTGGTCGACGATCAGGCGCACTTACTTGGGCGTATTACCATTGATGATATCGTCGATGTTATCCGTGAAGACGCTGAACACAGTTTACTGAGCTTAGCCGGTCTAGATGATGAAGAAGATACCTTTGCACCGGTATTTAAAAGTACTCAGCGGCGCTCCGTTTGGCTTGGAGTAAATTTATTGACCGCGATGCTGGCCGCATTTGTGGCGAGCTTTTTCGAAACCACCTTGGGTATCTTGCCATTTTTAGCCGTGCTCAATGGTATTGTGCCGTCAATGGGGGGCGTGGCCGGCTCGCAAACGCTGACCTTGGTTATTCGAGGCCTCGCACTTGGCCATATTAACGCCACCAACCAGAAATTTATACTGACCAAAGAGCTCGCCATCGGTGCCTTGAATGGGGTGCTGTGGGCTTTGCTTATCGGTAGCGCCATCGCGCTTTGGAAATGGGATTTAACAATCGGTTTAGTGATCGCCTTTGCGATGTTTATGAACCTCCTCGCTGCGGGTATTGCTGGTGCGGTTATTCCCTTAATTCTGAAGAGAATGAATATCGACCCGGCGCTCGCCGGTAATGTAGTGCTGACCACAGTTACCGACATCGTAGGTATCTTCGCATTCCTTGGAACCGCGACTTGGTTCCTTATTTAACGCCGCCCAATAATGTAGATAGCGTGAATAAGGCCAGGGAAGTAGCCCAATAGGGTTAGTAAAATATTAAGCCAAAAGTGCATTCCTAAGCCCACCTGCAAAAATACACCTAGTGGGGGAATAAGAATTGAGAAAATGATTCTAATAATGTCCATGATTGCTCCGCTAATTAAGCCTGCTTGTAGATAAAGGAAAGCCCAGCAACGCTGGGCCTTCTACCGAGAACTTACAACTAATTATTCAGCCATTACTCGCAGTTCATCGTTTACTTCACGAACATCTTCTGTGTTTTCAGCGATTTTAATCGCAAGGTCACGCTCGGCTTCGCTATCAACATTGCCTTTAAGCGTAACGACACCTTGGTCGGTATCAACATCAATGTCAGTGCCAGCGACTTCTGAATCAAACAGTAGACGAGTAGTGATTACCGTCGAGATCTTAGCGTCGGTTAAATCGCTGCCAGTATCTCCTGCATCATCATTGTGGCTCATACCTTCTTCGTTGTTCATAACCGTTAGCTGGTTTTCTACATCGTTTACACCATCTAGGCTAACTACCAGCTCTTCGGCCAACTCTTTATCGACCTCGCTGTCTACTTTACCTGTGAGCATAACCTTGCCATTTTTCACATCAGTGTTGATGTCAAAGTTGTTCAGGTTGCCATTCAGTAGCAGCACAGTTTCAGCTTTACCATCAATCCATGCATCTTTACTCTCGTTCTGCCAATCATTTGCTTGGGCAGTGAAGGCAGTAGAACCAAGTACAGCTGCAGCTACGATTGTCTTAGTGAACGTTTTCATAATGTCGTCTCCTTACTATTGCTTGTGACGCTTTAAGTGTTGCGAATCCCTTGCCAACTTTGTTTTATAAGTAAAATCAATAACATAAGGAGTTTGTTCAGCAAGCATTTAGGTACAACCTTACCTAAGTTACACACCTCAGTGAAAAAATTTCCGAAAAGCGAACAATCAAGAGATTTACGTTCATTTAGTGTTTATTTTGCAACTTTTAGCAGCATTTAAGTCTATAGGTCGTTATTTCTCTGTGCTGGAATATCCGATCCGTATTCAACAAACTCCACTTCAAAACCTGCTGGGTCTTTAAAATACACGTTGCGACGATAAGGATTTTCAGGGCCCACTTTATCAACTTCGAAGCCCGCGTCTTGGAGTCGTTGAATGACGCCATCAAGATCTTCTGTGACATAAGCAAAGTGTGCTAAACCAACTTGATGGCCGCTGAGATCACGGTTGTCACCAATGCCATTGTCACTAAAAGCAAGGTAGTGGTAATCATCGCCAAAATGCACCCAAGTACGCGGCTTCCCCGACCATAACCCCTCGCCTTGACTGCGCACCCGCCAATGTGGAAAAGCGGCACGATAAAAGTTGAGGGCTTGGTTGATGTCATTCACGACTAGGTTTACATGCTCTAAATACATAACGTTCTCCCGAAGATGATTTATTATTTCAGGGACTAAGGTATTTCCTCAACTTAAGTTGAGGTAAAGCACTTTTTTAGCATTTATTTAAAAAAGCCTAGAGAGGGGCTCTAGGCTTTATCGTGTTACTTGAGCTACTGCCCCGCAACTTGCATTTGTTCTATTAACACCGAACCGGTTAACACCCCGCCGCGAGGGTCGACATCACCGCCAATGCCAGCAACGCCTTTAAACATCGAGCTAAGGTTGCCAGCAATGGTAATCTCACTAACAGGATATTGGATCTCACCATTTTCAACCCAAAACCCGGCCGCCCCGCGCGAGTAATCGCCGGTGACAGTATTGACGCCTTGACCCATCAACTCGGTCACTAGCAGCCCTTTACCCATTTGTTTAAGCAAAGCGTGCAAATCATCATGGGTTTGCTGTACCAACCAGTTATGAATACCGCCGGCGTGGCCTGTGGCGGTCATACCCATTTTGCGAGCGGCATAACTGGCTAATAAATAGGTCTGCAGTTCACCACCGTGAATAATCTCACGATCTTGCGTTTTAACGCCCTCCGCATCAAAGGGTGAAGAAGCAAAGCCTTTGGCTAGATGCGGACGCTCACTAATATTAACAATATCACTGAAAACTTGGGTATTAAGGCTATCGAGCAAGAAGCTCGACTTACGATAAAGCGCACCGCCGCCAATGGCCGACACTAAATGCCCAAACAGGGAATTAGCCACATCGGCGCGAAAGATCACCGGCACCTTCATGGTTCCTAGTTTTTGGCTATTAAGCCGTGCAAGCGTTTCTTGCGCCGCTTCCAGGCCGACGTCTTTCGCCGCTTTTAAGCCTGCTTGCTCACGCGATACGGTATAGGCAGCATCGCGCTGCATCTGCTCACCTTGTTGGCCAATGACCATAGTGCTGATGCTATGGCGAGTGCGGGGGTAGCCTGCCAACATACCGTGACTGTTACCGTACACACGCAGCCCTTGGTGGCTACTAAAGCTGGCACCATCAGAGTTGACGATGCGTTCATCAAGGTTCAACGCCGCCTGCTCTGCCTCTTGGCAAATTTCAATGCCCTGCTCTGGGGTCACCTGCCACGGGTGGTACAAGTCTAAATCCGGCGGGCTTTGCTCTAATAACTCAGCATCAGCAAGGCCATTACATGGGTCTTCTGAAGTGTACTTGGCGATTTCAATGGCTTTTTCCACCACCGAACGCAGCGCACTGGGGCTTAAATCTGTGGTTGATGCTGAGCCTTTTTTATTACCTACATAAATGCTCACACCCAAACCACCGTCTTGGTTAAACTCGATGGTTTCTACCTCACCGAGACGAGTGCCTACAGAGAGTCCAGAAGTACGTGACATAGCGGCTTCCGCAGCCGTTGCACCGAGCTTCTTAGCTTGGGCAAGCACCTCGCTTACGGCCTCTTTGACTTCATCGATTTGGCTATAAATCGCTGCCGATTCATTTTCTTGCATAATGGCTTTCACAGTTGGTGAATATTGATCTAAGCGTACCACAAAGCATCTGCGCATTTTAGTGATATAATGGCTGCAAAGAGCATTAATCGAGCATGTTATGGCTAAGAGCAAACAACCTGAAGAAGAGATTATTTACGTTTCCAAAAGCGAGCTAAAACGCGATGCCATGGAGTTTCATGAGCTGGGTGTAGAAATCGCCAACCTCTCAAAAAAAGCACGTGAAAAACTACCATTGAGTAACGAGCTTGTGGAGGCGATGAACTTAGCCGACCGCCTGAAAGAGAAAAAAGACGCCTATCGTCGCCATCTCAATTACATCGCCAAAACCTTGCGCGGCACCGATAATGTCGAAGACATTCATCAAGCTATGGCCATTATCACCAATAAGAACAATCAAAAAGATGTGGTGATAAACCAAATAGAGCAAACTCGAGATGAGCTAATCGCTGAAGGTGATAGCCGCTTAAATCCTCTGCTTGAGCAATATCCGCAGCTTGACCGCCAGCGCATGCGACAAATTATTCGCCAAGCAGGCAAAGAGGTAAAGCAAGAGAAACCCGGAAAGTCTCACAAAGAGCTATTTCAAATCCTCAAAGAGTTAATGCTCTAGCAGAGTCTCGGTTACCAGCTTTAAGTTAGAAAAAACAGCGCTCTTGCGCTGTTTTTCTTTTGGGGATGTTTAAGCGGTACCACCGACGGTGAGTTGGTCGATTTTCAAAGAGGGCTGCCCCACTCCTACCGGGACACTCTGTCCATCCTTACCACAAATACCCACGCCTTTATCTAGCGCGAGATCATTGCCTACCATAGATATTTGCTTCATTACCTCTGGGCCATTACCAATCAGCGTGGCACCTTTGATAGGTGTGGTGATTTTGCCATTTTCAATTAAGTAGGCTTCCGAGGCTGAGAACACAAATTTGCCAGAGGTGATATCCACTTGGCCACCGCCAAAGTTTGGCGCGTAAATGCCTTTGTCTACTGAGCCGATGATCTCTTCTTGACTATGCTCGCCACCGAGCATATAGGTATTAGTCATACGTGGCATAGGCAAGTGTGCATAAGATTCGCGACGGCCGTTTCCAGTAGGCGCTACTCCCATCAATTTAGCGTTGTGCTTATCTTGCATATAGCCCTTTAGGATACCCTGCTCAATAAGTACGTTGTAACCACCCGGAGTGCCTTCATCATCGATATTTAATGACCCACGACGATTCGCCATGGTGCCATCATCAACCACAGTACATAGCTCTGACGCCACCTGCTGACCAATTTTGCCACTAAACGCAGAAGCGCCTTTGCGATTAAAGTCGCCTTCAAGGCCATGACCTACAGCCTCATGCAGCAACACGCCAGGCCAACCTGCACCCAGCACCACAGGCATGGTTCCCGCTGGAGCGTCAATAGCTTCTAAGTTGACCTTAGCCATACGTACAGCGTCTTCAGCGTAGTGCATCCAACGCGGCTTACCGTCGACTAATTCTTTGAAATAGTTAAAATCGAGTCTGGCTCCGCCACCGGCACCCCCACGCTCGCGACGATCACCCTTTTTCAACAGCACTGAGCAGTTCAATCTCACTAGCGGGCGAATATCGGTTGCAAAGGTACCATCACTCGCCGCCACGAGCACTTCTTCATAGACGGCGGACATCGAGCTTACTACCTGCTCAGCTTCAGGTGCCAATTGACGGATATACTCTTCAACTTCACGCAGAAGCGCCACCTTATCGTCATCGCTCATGCTCTGAATCGGTTGCAGCGGCGCAAATTGACGTTTCACATCTTGCTCACTGAATATTTTAACCTGACCATGTTGATCCGCATCAGCGATACTGCGTGCGGCCATCGCGGCATTATTAATCGCTTCGAGATTAATAGCATCAGAATAGGAAAAACCGGTTTTCTCGCCACTGATCGCGCGCACACCGACGCCGCGCTCGATGTTATAGCTCCCTTCTTTGACTAAACCGTCCTCTAACACCCACGACTCGTTGTAGCTCGATTGGAAGTATAAGTCCGCATAGTCCACCTTATGCTGATGGATATATTGCAAGGCGTTGGCGAGATCATCGCGGTCCAATCGGCTTTGCGTTAAAAGGTTGTGCTCAACTTGACTCATAAACTTACTTTTCTCGCTTGGCGGTGAGCATGCATGGGCATGGACTCACGGCGTTGATTTAATTCTTCGCTGTTTATTGGCTGGGCTATCCAGCCCTCGCCATGGCTCAGCTCAGCTTGCACTTCACCCCATGGCGAAACAATTAGGCTATGGCCATAGGTCTCACGACCATTGTTGTGAGCGCAGTCACTATTATTACGACCGTACAGCCCGGCAGCGACCACATAACATTGACTTTCTATCGCTCGTGCACGCAACAAGGTATGCCAATGCGCTCGACCGGTGGGTACTGTAAAAGCACTAGGAACAAGCAGTATATCAGCCCCCAGTTGCACTTGCTGACGATAGAGTTCGCTAAAGCGCATATCATAGCACACACTTAACCCTAGCCATCCAAAGGGCGAGTCGAGTACCACCACCTGCTCACCGGCTTCGGTATGTTTGGACTCGTGATAAGTGCCAGTGCCATCCGCTACGGTCACATCAAACAGGTGAATTTTGTTGTATTGCGCTCGCTCTTGGCCTTGGTCATCAAAGACAAAAGATGCCGCGAGGTAACGCCCTTCTGAGGTGGCGACCGGCAGAGTCCCTGCCGCAAGCCATATACCGTAACGCTTACACAGCGCAGCTAAACGCTGGCGCCAATATAAGTGTTTTTCGGCCACAGCCAATACCTGCTCACTGCTTTTTGCAAAGCATAACCAGCTTTCCGGAAAACACACTAAGCAAGGCCGCTGTGGCTGTAACTGAGCTAAAAACTGCTGCACACGCTGAAAGTTATCCTCACTGTCTTGCTGGGCGCAAAACTGTAACGCATACAACATCATAGTAATGGTTTCCCTAGTGGTTGTTCGGGTTGCGATGCCGGTGGTTGATTTTGCGCAGCTTGCGGCAAGGTGACTTCTCGGCTGCTACGGTCGAGTTCAACCACCTCAGGGTTATCCATTGCCCCACTGACCTTAAATTTAATCTCAGAAATAACTCGCGCTGAGTGGATGACCTTATCCAAGGCCAGTGCCGCTAACCCTGTTACTGGGTTGACCATCCAAGCAACAATCACGGGTAAGCTAGAAGTAACCTGTGGTGCCACGGCTAAATCATAGTTAATGGTTTGCGTATTTAAATCCGCATAACCCTTAATAGTAAGATCAGCAGGCACGCCATCCATTTTCGTATCTTTAGTGTAAGCAATCCCTTGGGCCAACTGCATACTGCCTTGCATACTGTTGTAGAAAAAACCTTTCGCAAACACATCGCGAAAATCCAGCTTGAGCTTGCGTACCAGAGAGTCCAGGCTCAGTAACGAGAAGACCCGCGCTCCGCCATCGCTAATTTCACTTAGGTGCCCTTCACCGAGTTGCCAACTAATTTCACCGCCCAAGCTGGCGATATCAATATCGTATGGGGCTGCCTGCCAATGCAGCGCAAAATCCATATTTGCTTCAGAGTCTTGAACCGTTGAAGTGATATCAAACTCATCAAACAGCGAACCAATATCATCACTATTAAATTGGCCTTTGACATGAGTTTGCCCATCACGCCAATAGCCATCGGCACGCAGCACATGTTCGCGTTTATCGACCACCAACTCACTAATAGTCAGTTGCTCGCCAGCACCCGCAAAATGAAGCTCGACCTGATCAAGTTGATAATGGTTAATGCGACAATCACCGCAGGTAAACGCTACACTCGGTAGCTGCGTTAACCAATTTAAATCCGTTTCGCTGCTGTGTGTAACATCATCACCGCCACTATCATTAGTGGGGATGTTCACGCGTAGATAGTCAGCATGGGCGCGAATATCGCGGCGCTGTGCTTGGCTACCGGTAGGAATGTCTACTCGGGCTCGCAGCTCTTTGGCGAGCAATTTTAAATCCATTGCTGCGGGTTGATTAATTAACGTAAATTCCAGCTCATTAAAGGGCACCACATCAACATAAGCTGTGCGTACTTGCCCCACCACCTTGGTTAACGCTGGCATTACCGAAGGCTCGCCACTGCTGCGTGCAGCCACATCAATAATGTTATTAAGTACAGGCTGCCAAGCGAGGATATCGGCTTCTGGGAGATTAACGCTCACCTCAAACCCTTGCTTGTTAAGCCCTAAATTTTGCTTGCCGACAATAAGGTGAGCATTACTCATTTGCTGCTCGCCGTTGTTGAGAATGCCGTTAAAGTATAATTGCTCGTCTAACTCGACCATGATCAGGTTAGAAATGTCATCCCCCTGAATTAAGGCATTAAGCGGCCACGCTTCGTCTGCGGCTTTGTTATACGGCGTCGGCAGAGTGCTGGTTACCCCGAGCATATCACTTTGCACATGCGCCTCGTAACTAAACCCTTGGTTATCAAAGTTTAGAGCCAACTGCGCATTGAGCGCAGTGGTACCACTCAACTGCGCATCTAACAAGCCATTCAGTCGCTTTTGTAACTGCGCCACATCAGCTTGCAAACCAATGTTAAGGTCAGCGTGATAGTTTTCGCCTTGGTTTTCACCCAGCAAGCTCACAGTGAGCGGCATCCCTTGCCAATAGGCCTGGGCTTCATTTATCTCAATACGATCGTTTACAAACGACAACCTGCCACGCAGTTCACTTAAGTCGATACCGGGCTGCGCTAGGTGAACGGCATTGCCAGCGAATAACACCTCGCCTGAAGCACGCACTCCACTGTCTTTGAGGTCGATAAGCAGCTGCAGCTCGCCATCTAGGCGGTCTTGTGCCTGTATCACATCAAAGACGGTGGCAAGCGGCTCAGCTAATGGTGTTTGCGCAAAAAAAGGCTGCAGCTTAGGCGCTGCAATATTAGCTGTAATATCAATGGCTAAAGTGTCAGCATTGAGCAAGTCCTGCAAATACACATGGACGCTGTCACCCAGCGCTAAATTGAGTAACTCGCCACTGCGGCTATAAATATCCATGCGCTGATTGTTAAACGCTAAGTCAACAGCGGCATTTTTTATCGTCGGCCAGTCAGGGGCAAAAGCGAACTCCGTATCTTCTATTTGGGCATTGACCGCGAACCGTCCCTGCTGTTCGGTAAAGGGAAACTGATCGAGCGGTCCCTGTAACAACACCTGGGCAAAATGCATATCGCCACTTTTTATTGCCCCATTGAGGTAGTCAATCAGGTTTTTATGCATATAAGGTTCAGGGAAGTACCGCCCGGCATTGGCTGCACTGCCGCCACTGATTTCTGCGTATAGGTTCATATCTGGCTGCGAATCAAGAGTCAGCGCAAATTCGGCAACTAAGTCTAAATCATCATTGCTTAAAGTGACTTCATCACTTTCGATGGACCAATGCTCGCCATCATTAAAGAATGCGACTTCTGCGGCAAGTTGTTGATAAGCGAGCGGCTCGCTAAACGTCTTGCCGGTCAATAGGTGGTTGTCGCTACCAGCAATACTAAGTAAACCTTTACGGTTGTTAATATGCGCGCTGGCACTGAGGTCTTGCGCACCAGGAATACCATGAAACCCCGACCACCCTAAGTGTTCAGCTTCAAACCATACTCGCCATTGCTTATCGCCTTGCCAGTGAAAATAGCCCTCGTTGATAAACCCTTGCGGTTGCACCGTCAGCAGCTCTTGTAATAACTGCGATTTTCCTAACCGTGCAAAGGTGGAGAACATGGAAATATCTAAGTCTTGCACCCACACTTGTTGCTGTTCGCTGATGAGTGCATCAAAAATAATCGGTGCCCACTGGTATTGTTCATCGCTAAACTGCAGCCCAGATGTACGCACTCGCCAGCCTTTTGCTTGAGGATGAATACGCACCATACCCTGTTGCAACTCGAGGTATTGAGGTTGTTGCTGGTATTGCCAATTGAGTTGGCTCGGTTGCATCGCCAATTGCACATCGGTTAGGCGACCTTCAGCAAAGTGCAGCCAAGATTCAAAATTGAGATTCGATTGTAATTGGCTTAATTCCGGGCGAACAAACTCTTGTAACCAACCAGAGATGTTCAAACTCTGTGCCTGCAGATATAAATCGCCATAAATATTATTTAAGCGCGCGCCGGAGAGTTTAAGGCGAGCTTCAAGAGTATTTTGCTCGATGCCCGGGAGGCTCACCTGACCTTCGGCAAAATGGTCTTTAGCACGGTTTTGCCACACCAAGTTTTCTAAAAAAATACGGTGATGGCGGTTATCGAGGCTAATGATGTTAAGTTCGCTATCTTCGATAGCAAAATGCCCTTGCTCACCCAAAAACAGGCTTTCGATTAAGGCTTGCTGCTGCGAGCTGCTGGTTTTTGACTCACTGCTAAGTAGGGCGCGAGCGTCGATTTCAGCGTCAAACCCTTGCAGTACAAAGTAATTGGAGTGCAGCTGCCTATCCAGCAATGATTGCCATAAATTAATATGCAACCGGGTTTGTTCAATGCTGACGCTAATAGGGGCCTTAGCATTGTCGGCAAACCCTACTTGGTTTATGACAAGCGCTGGGCCATTACCCTGCCAGCTCGCACTTAATGAGCCAATGGAGATATCGGCATTTAACTGCTCACCAAGGAACTGCTCGACCTCAGCACGATAATCATTGGCATAAGGTAAGCTGTATTTGACCAGCGACACCAGCACAGCAAGCAACACTAGGGTAACTGCGCTGATTTGCCAAATTTTCCGCAAACAAAAAAAGCAAACCGACTTGGCGTTCACTACATCATCACCACATCGAACTGCTCTTGGCTATATAGGTTTTCTGTTTGAATCATGACCTGTTTACCAATAAAGAGCTCTAGCTCTGCAAGGTTATGATATTCATCATTAATTAGCGCTTCGCTAACCGCTGCAGAAGCATACACCATAAATTTATCTGCATCATAGGCTCGATTAACTCGAACAATTTCTCGCAGAATCTCGTAACACACGGTCTCGACCGTTTTCAACGAGCCACGACCTGCACAAGACGGACACACCCCACAGAGAATATGCTCTAAACTCTCCCGGGTGCGCTTGCGCGTCATTTCCACAAGCCCGAGTGCAGAAAGGCTGTTAATATTCGCTTTCGCTCTGTCTTTGGACAACGCTTGTTCCAAAGAGTGCAATACTCGGCGTTTATGTTCTTCAGACACCATATCGATAAAGTCGATAATGATAATACCGCCTAAATTACGCAGTCTTAGTTGCCGGGCGATGGCACTGGTGGCTTCAATATTGGTATTAAAAATTGTCTCTTCTAGATTACGGTGGCCAACAAAGGCGCCGGTATTAACATCCACCGTGGTCATGGCTTCGGTTTGATCGATGATCAAATAGCCGCCGGATTTGAGCTCTACTTTACGATGCAGTGCTTTTTGTATTTCGTTCTCGACATCGAATAAATCAAAAATAGGCCGCTCGCCCGGGTAGTACTCTAATACCTTCGCAAGGTGTGGTACGAATTCTTCTGTAAAGGTTGTCAGCTCTTGATAGGTAAGCTTTGAATCCACACGAATGCGTTCCATGTCTTCGCCTACGTAGTCACGCAAAGTACGAAAAGCAAGCTTTAAATCCTCGTGGAGGATGTTTTCTTTACGGGTTTTCTTCCGCCTGTCGACTATTTTCAACCACAGCTTTTTAAGAAATTCTGCATCATGTTTAAGCTCATGCTCGCTGGCTCCTTCCGCTGCGGTACGAACTATAAAGCCGCCGTTTTCGTCGTTGTACTGGGCAACAATATCCTTCAAGCGCTGACGCTCTTCGTCGCCTTCTATACGCTGACTAACCCCTACATGAGTGGCATCTGGCATAAACACCAAATAACGTGATGGAATCGTAATATCCGTGGTTAAGCGCGCTCCTTTAGTGCCGATGGGATCTTTGACCACCTGCACCATAATGTGCTGACCTTGGCGCACCAATTCACGTATATCCTGCACTTTTTTGATATGCTGGTCGTCCACCCCTTCTTCAAAAGACGCACTATTGACGATGTCTGAGGCATGTAGAAACGCTGCCTTCTCTAGGCCAATATCAACAAAAGCGGCCTGCATACCCGGTAATACCCGGCTTACTTTGCCTAAATAAATATTGCCGACGATGCCTAGGTTGCCTATGCGCTCAACCTGCACCTCTTGCAATACGCCGTTTTCAATCAGTGCTACACGGCTTTCACTGGGCGTTACATTAATAAGTAATTCTGAGCTCATGGCTAAAATTCAGCTATTAGTTTCTGTGTTTCATACAAAGGTAACCCCATCACGGCGAAATAGCTACCGCTGAGGTGGGTGACAAAGGCACCAGCGCGTCCTTGAATTCCGTAGCCGCCGGCTTTATCGAGTGGCTCACCGGTGAGCCAATACGCCTCGATTTCTGACGCGGTCAAGGTTTTAAACTGTACGTCAGTGGTGACGACTAAGGAGCTGGTTTTAGTCTCATTTGCCAAAGCGACTGCTGTCATCACTTGATGCGTGCGGCCACTGAGTTTGTTCATAGTAGCGACAAAATCGTCATAGTCTTTAGGTTTACCTAAAGCTTGGTGGTCGTATACCACCACCGTATCGCTACCTAAAACAGGGCGGCCGGTATAGCCCATAGCCACGGCTGATTCAGCCTTTAAGCGTGCGAGACGTTCTACCAACTGTCTTGGTGTTTCCTGTGCGAGTGGAGTTTCATCGGCATCAACAGCAAATTGCTCAAATTCAATGCCCAATTGCTGCAATAGCTCACGCCGACGCGGCGATTGCGAAGCAAGATATATAGCAGACATAACTAACGGATCCGAAAATGGCGGCGATATTTACGTAATAATAAAAATAGCCATGGCCAACAAATAGCACCGGTCGCTGCCGGCCATAAAAATTGCGGTGCAAAATAGACTTCAAGCAAGAAGTAGTGCAGCCAGAATTGCAATAAATGATGCAGAGCCAAAAACACCGCCACAAGCAACCCTTGTTGCCAAATAGAGAAATTACGCAGCTTTTGGTAATTACTCGCAGTAATGTAAATAGTAATGGCATAAGTCAACGAATGCACCCCCAGAGGTGAACCCGTTGCGAGGTCTATTACGAGCCCTGTTAACCATGCACTGCCAATATTAAGACGATGAGGGACCGCAAGGGACCAATACATAAGTACCAATAACACCCAGTCAGGGCGAAAGGGTTCAAAAGAGATAGGCAATGGCATCAGCGCCAGCACCAATGCAAAAAAGATGGTAACGATAATGAGCCAAAATTGACGATTAATCATTATTTACCTCAGGCGTCGCCGCTGCACTGTTCAAGACCACTAACAAACGAATGCGATCAAGTTGCGCTACGGGCTCCGCATAAATCTGCGCGAACGGTCGTCCTTCATCACGGTTAATTTCCGTAACTACCGCTACCGGGTAACCCTCTGGAAAGCGCTCCCCTAAACCTGAACTTAACAGCACATCGCCAATACGAATATCTAAACTGTGGGGCACATGCGAGAGTTTAACTCGGGTAATTTTACCAATGCCTTCAACCACAGTTCGCACATCGTTGCGTAATACGCGCACGGGGGTGGCATGAGTTGTGTCTGTGATCAACAAGACACGACTGGTATTCGCGCCCACCTGCACCACTTGCCCCACCACGCCGAGCTCATCAATTACCGCCAGGCCTTCTTTTAGACCGTCGGAGGTGCCCTTATTGATAACCACTTGGTGGCTATAGGGGTTAGAGTGCACCGACAGCACTTGCGCAACTAGCTTGTTATTCTGTTGCCTCGGGTCCGAACCCAATAACGCTCGTAACTTGTCATTCTCACGAGCTAAGAATTCAAATTGCTGCAGCTGTTCACTTTGCAATAGTTGCTTAGTCTTCAGCGCTTGGTTCTCTCGCAGTAATTGCTCTCGAGAGGTGAGGTTTTTGGCACTGGTGGAAATCAGCTCATAAGGAAGGTTTGCTAGATAAAGTAAAGGGCTAACTAGCGTATTAAGCGAAGTACGAACAGCAGTACCACCGCTGGTGTAGCGATCGCCAACAATCAAGATAACACTCAGCACAACTGCGATGGTCAACCGCAGTTGCATTGAGACAGTACGACCAAATAATAGCTTCATTAGTCGTAGCTAAATACATCACCGCCGTGCATGTCTATCATTTCTAAGGCTTTACCGCCGCCTCGAGCAACACAAGTTAATGGGTCATCAGCAACCACGACGGGGATACCCGTTTCTTCCATTAACAAGCGGTCCAAATCTTTTAATAGTGCTCCACCACCGGTTAATACCATACCGTGAGCAGAGATATCAGAGGCTAACTCGGGAGGAGATTGCTCTAGAGCGACCATGACTGCGCTAACAATACCCATAAGTGGCTCTTGCAGCGCCTCTAAAATTTCATGTGAGTTTAGAGTGAACGAGCGCGGCACCCCTTCAGCTAGGTTACGACCACGGACCTCAATTTCTTTTGCATCATCGGTTTTAAATGCCGAGCCGATTTCATGTTTAATTTGCTCAGCCGTGGCTTCACCAATCAAGCTACCGAAGTTACGGCGTACATAGTTAATAATGGCTTCATCGAACTTATCACCACCAATACGTACAGAAGAAGAGTATACGACTCCGTTAAGTGAAATGATGGCCACTTCAGTCGTACCGCCACCAATATCAACAACCATTGAACCCGTTGCTTCAGACACGGGTAAGCCGGCACCAATTGCGGCCGCCATAGGCTCTTCGATAAGGTACACTTCGCGAGCTCCCGCACCCATTGCTGACTCACGAATAGCACGCTTCTCAACTTGAGTTGCTCCACAAGGAACACAAATCAACACGCGCGGACTCGGGCGTAAGAAATTGTTGTTATGGACTTGCTTAATGAAGTGCTGCAGCATTTTTTCGGTAACATAGAAATCAGCAATTACGCCGTCCTTCATCGGCCGAATCGCTTTTATATTGCCTGGCGTACGGCCCAGCATTTGCTTTGCTTCTGTACCTACCGAGGCCACACTCTTTGGTCCACCAGCACGTTCTTGTCGAATAGCTACAACCGAAGGCTCGTTAAGCACGATACCTTCTTCTTTTACATAAATTAGGGTATTGGCAGTACCCAAATCGATCGAAAGATCGTTGGAGAAGAGACCACGGAGTTTCTTAAACATGGAACTGGTTGACCTTTGAAAAATTCTTATTATCTGAAAGCTTGAGACACTTTACCAATGCATCCCCCTCGCGGCAACATAAAGCTTGCGCTAGCACGAAAAAACAGCGCCAAGGGCAAAACTGTTTAACAAACGGCCACAATAACGCTTATTTACTGGCTAATTTTACAGCGCTTTTGCTGAGTTGAGCATACACCACTTGGGGCTTTTCGAGCACCACCTTTACTTGGTAACTTTTGTACCCCGGCTTGCGCACTTCCACTTGATACTCACCCAGTGGCAATGTGACATCCAATTTAGTTTGCCCGTATGGTTCACCATTGATAAATACGGTGTCATCAACAACGTTAGAGCGTACCGTTAACGTTACCGGATTAGCGTCTTTAGCGTGTTCTTGGAAGTCTCCTAAAGCGGCTATGCGACCAACCTCGATTGCCGAGCCGGTATTATCGCTTTGCTCACTTAACTGCCCCTGACTCACCTTATTATTGATGTTGTGATTTTGTAATCGGTTCACGGTGATTGTGCGACTTTGGCAATAACCTGGGTCAACTTCGAGCAACGAACACAATTGCGAATTATCAATTTCGCCAGCCATGGCCACACTCAAATTGACATTAAAATTACCTTGGCCGCTAAAGGCGCTGTCAACTACATGGCTGGATACCACTTTGACCCGAGCGTTGGCCAAATCACGCTTGGCACTCACTAAACGGTACTCGGATAAATTGTTGTACACTTGATCTAAAAAGCGAGAGGTCGCTTTGCTAAGCCCTTGTTGCTGCCCACGGCGCTCGCATTGCCCTAAGGTTTCATCACGCTGGCAGTTGATAGTATGCACCACTTCCAAGGTTCCTTTGCGGGCAAATTCGGTGCGTAAACGTTCAACGCGAGCTTGGTCAAGCGATTACTGCAATGCCAGTTTACTTTTTCGGTTTTGCGCCACAGCAGTATTCAGTGCGCTAATACTTTCACGCTGACCATTGATTGCCGCTTGTTGAGCGTGAATTTGCGATTGCTTATCATGCAGAGTTTGAGTGGCCTGTTGATAGTCTTTTTGTAAGCTATTCAAAGGCGTGTTTGGGTCTTTCAGAAAAGCCTGATATCCCTCATCTAACGCCTGCTTGGCGAGCTGTTGTTGACGTTCAGCCTGCTTGACCTGCGCTTGCATACGCTGCAACTGAGTGTGCAATAAAGTAAGCTCATCTTGGTGTGCTTTTATCTGCAGCTGATCGCGCTCGAATTGCTGTTGATTCTGACTGAGCTGCGCGGCGATTTCCGCTACTTTTGAGGTATCTTGTGCGTTAGTCGCCATACTGAATACTGCAAGGGCGCATAGTAGTAGTGATGACAGAGCTAGTCGCATGGTTTCCTTCCTAACAAATAAGCATCATCTTGTTTTGTTAAGGGTAGTCTAAAAAACCATTTCTACTAGAAAATGAATAAAAACCAGCACATTACCTAAAAAAGGTCAGTTAGTTGAGCTGCTCGCGCCAATAAATAATACGGTCATTACCACGGAAAGTACCAAACTTGAGTGTCGCACTGGGGTTTTCATCAGCCGCACTATCACCGCTCCAATCCCAGAGCAGCCAATCAGGCGCAGGGTAGCTCACCGGATAGGTACCAGGGTTTTCCTCAGAGTCGGCAAAAATCCCTTGGTCAACCACGTAATCACCCGAGACCAACGCTCCACTACCCGTTGTACTTAGCTCACCACTGCTGTCGATTAAATCGTTATGCGTATACGCACTGCAATGATCTTTGCCATTCACCGCCCAACGCTGCCCTTGCCAGTACTGAGCTTGCATTGGCACCAACAGTGGTTCGAACTCACTGCCAAAGTTGTTTTCTAAGCGCAATCTACCGTAGCGCATATCCAACAAACCGCTAAAGGCTTTAGCGGTACAGTTACTGCAGCTGGCCACCGAGTCTCCTACCATATCGGCGCTGCGCCATGGACGATTGTCAATTTCGCTGGAGATTTCAGCCCCTAGCTGCAATCGATTAAAGGGGCCATCAGGCTGCGCATTTGCCAAGCGCGCAAACATGCCATTGCTGACATTTACACTGTAGACTCCTTGCTGCCATGTACCTAAAGCAGCATGAAAACGCGACGCCAAACTTGCCTGCTGAGGCTCTAAACTGCGTGCTACGTAATTAAACTCAGCGCGGCCTTGGTAATGTTCACCATAGTTTTGCAATACTCTGCCGGTGGCGCTTAAAGCGTGTGCCTGCCAACTCAGACTAATCTGCGGCTGATCCATATAGGTAAAGTCAGTGCAGCTATCAAGTAGCTGTGAGGAGTTCATGGCAAAATGCTCGGGGTAAAAACGACCAATCACGGCACTGGCCACTTGCTCACCTAAGTATGAGGTCGCTAAATACTGATCATTCACCGGGGCTGCGTCTAAGCGAATACTTCCTGCTTCATCCCACATCACTTGTTGGCTTTGTTGTACACCTGAGGTATTCGTCAGTGCGAACGACCCAGAGCTTAATAGGCTGCCATCACCAAATCCAGGCTGTGGATAGACACGGTCGAATAAGGTCACTTGAGCGCGCTGCGAAGGTGACTCTAAACCAAAGTTGGGGGTCACATTTCCCTGCTTATTCACGCTTGCCACTTGCACTTGGAACGCCTCGCCTGCGGCCACAAACCCAGCCCCTGAGCCTTGAGTTGCTGGATTTATGCGGCCATCACTGGCAGCTACCGCTATGACCTCCAGCTGGTAAGGTTGGCTCACAAAAGCGGCGCTACTACCCTGCAGGGTGAATTCTGGCTCGGTGGGGGTGGCCGCTACGGTCATTGCCCCATGTAATTGCAGCTGACCTACATCGCTGTAGTTGAACTCTAACGGCGCCGCCCCCTGGTTATTAAAGGTTAGCGCGACGCTCTGTTTATTCGCTTGTTGCCCTTGGTTGTTGAGGCCAATGGCTGTGCCGTTGATTTGAGCTTGCTGGCCACTTTGGCATACCCCCGGGTTTTCACAAGAAAGGCCTAACTGCACCTGCTGTTCGCCTGCCACCCGTGCTTCACAAGCTCCGGTTACGGCATTGGCGGCAACCGCTTTTAATATCAGGTTATTAGATTCTCCTGCACGTAGGGTTGGCGGTGCAGACACGCCGTCACTGGCAAAAAATGCCAGTCCTGCATCGACGAAGTCGATGGTGCAATTCGATAATGTACCGCCAATAAAGCAGCGATCTTGGCTAAATGGTTTAGCTGGCGGTGTGGAGCTTGCCACACCAATTTGCGCACTGCCTCCTTGTGGTAGCTGTAACTTCGTCGCGCCAACGCCATTCGTCAATGTAAACGGGTTACCACCGACAAATGTCCCAGCGGTGCTACTCATTTGTACTTCAACATCTTGCTCAACTAACGCTGTACAGTCTTCATCGGCACAGGCCTGCACCTGTATGTCGGCACTATAACAGCGCACGGCTTGCTGCGGATGCGATAAGCGAAAATGATCGACGGTGACACCAACAGGCTCAGAGCGCAATGCACAAATTTCGATGTTATCGAGCTCATGGATATTAGTAGAGCCGCCCGTCGAGCCGGTAAAAGATAATAAAAAGTTTTCCGGTACCGGCGCCTGACCAAAACCGCTATCTAGCGCATTAAAGCTATCAATGAGCACTTCAAAACCGCTACCTGTATTACGCTCTACTTTTACAATGCTCTGATTAGCGATTCTCGAGTCGATAGTAATGCGATAACGATGGGGTTGCGAGGAGGTTGCCTCATCCACTCCCGGTGATAAACAATCGCCGTTGGTGTTTGTGGTGCCATTGTTACAGGTGCCGCGTAAATAGCGGTATCCCGATTGACCATCGCCAGAGCCGCGCACCACAACTGATTGTCGCCGCCGACCGATGGAACCCTGTCCACCTTCGTTAGAAAAGTTACCGTATTCATCTAAGCCAATCCCTAGCCAGCCGCCAGCAAAGCCAGGCACCCCAGGTTTATAGCCATAGCCAAGAGGGCCACCGAAAGAGCCTGGCTGCGGAGTGACAGCAGCATCAGAGAAAACCAACGCAGCACCATCGGCGCCACTGCCACCATAAGCAAAGTAATCAAACTCAACCTGAACTAAGTTATTCTCTGCCGGAAACAAGCGCTGAAAATTCACCGAAGTGGCCTGGTTGGTACGCGCTTCGGTAAGGCGTAGGCGACCATTCACCGGTTGTGGGGTAAAGTTACCGCGACTACGAAACGGGATCCATTGCTCACTGAGCGATGCGCCACTGAAGTCATCGTTGATACAACTTAAGCAGGTGTCTGGACGCACATTGCCATTTTTGGTCAGCCCTGCAAGCTGGTTGGTGTAGATAGTGGTTATTTGCTCAGTGGATAGCGCCCCTTCATAGACAAGCACTTCATCCAGCACACCATTGAGCTCGTCGGCAAATGAGCCATTACTTCGCCACCATACTCCCAATGCCGTGCGCAGCACGTTAAGACTACCCGAAGCAGCCTGACGGCAACCAAAGCTAACCCCATTAATATATAAACAGAGATCACGCCCCGAGCGCGTCAAAGCAATGTGGTTCCATGTGCCGCTGGTAATTAAAGGCGTGGGATTAGAGAAGGCATAATATTGCCCTTTAAAGCCAACTCGTACCTCGCCCCCTGGGCGCACATATAACTCAAATTCGGTGTCAGTTTGGCTATTACTGGCAGAGAGCAACTCATTAAAGCGCCCAGTATCGTCAACTTGCGCCCACAGGGATAAAGAAAAGTCATTTCGGCCATTGAGAAGGGCCGCTGGTAAGGCGATATAATCATTGCCACTGCGGTTTAAACCCGCACCATTATTAACCTGCCCAGGCTCAGCGCTAAGCAAATACCCATTCGCTGGGTAGTTGCTAGTTAAATCTTCCAGTATGCCCGAGTCTAAATCAGTACACAGATCAAGCGGGTAATTTGCTAGCAACGTTAGGCATGGTCCTCTATCTGCCATTAGCTGGGCAATATCAGTTTCACTTAAGGTATCATCATGAACCTGAATATTATCTAACACACCATCAAAATAGTTGGTCAAGTTGCCCCAATTGGTTGCTCCTAGGTATAAGTTTCCCGCTGTATTCTTATTAGTGTAATCAATATATAAGCGTCGAGAGCCAGCAACCGTATCTCCGGCTTCATTGAACAATTGTAACGACATTTGCGTTTGAGCATTGCGAAGTACATAGGCTTGGGCCACAAAAAAATACCAATTTCCCTCGCTTAAGAGAGCATCGGAGGTATATTGCTCTGGGCTTCCATAGCGATCCCAGAGTGTAAACGTCACCCGCCCATCCTTAGTGTGCAAACGGTACTCCTGTGAATTACCTCCCTCACCTTTGTGAATAATTGTGCCTGTTGCTGCTAGGTCATCAATACGAAACCAGCCACTAAGGGCAAATGCGCGGTTTGCACGCAGTAGTGGTGAGAGAGGCGCCGAATCAGCCACTGAAACATAGTATTGTGCCGGATAATACTGACTATTTGGCGGCCCTAAGTAGCCTTCACCACGAAACCAACCGCCACGACAAGCGATTGCCTCAGTTGTGCTCGCCCCGTTTATTGCCGTACCGTGAAAGCCGTTACCACTTATATCGCGAACTTCATCGCTCACACCCGTCCACTGGGCTTCATTCATCGACCAAAAAGCAACAGTTTGTCCGTAAGCATATGGTGACACGACGACACATAGCAGCATCCACATGCTAAATATGTACGCAGAAAACATTATCTTTGTGCCTAGCTTCACCCTTCTAGCCTCACTTCCACAGCGATACTGCGCTGTACATCAATACTGCCAGTGCTACATTGCGCAGCACTGGTTATTTGATAAAAATTAACTGCGCCACTGGCCACTGTCGGCTCAGGAACACCTTCTTCACTGGCACAGTTTATTGCCACGGTGCAATTCTCTAAGGCACGGCTAGCAAAGCTATAATTCGCCCCAGCTATGAGCGCACAACTGGGGGTGCTGTCAGTAATCAACCGTTGCAGGCTGCGCTCTATGCCACTTTGCGCAGCCATGTAACTGCGCGCCCCATAATATTCTAGGGCGTTTTGATTGATACCCGCGTTAATCACGCGAGAGAGCGCGAGGCCAAGCGCCAATAGCAGCACCGCCACTACGACCGCTACAACCAACATTGAGCCACGCTGCTGACGAAAAGAGCTGCTAGGGAACATTAGGAATATGTACCTCATGCGTTAGCCTAAGCTGTTCACCTCGCTCAGAACTAAAAGTTAAATCAAGGGTAACCAAGGCATTACGCTCCAATGTGCCCGGTTCATAGCGTGGTTGCCAGTCACTGACTCCCACAGCCAATAGGTTGGTCGCTGCATTTTGCTTGCGCACCAAAGATGCCCGGCCATCGACCACTTCGGCGCATAGCTCAACTTTAGGACCAATCACATAAAAGCGCTTACCGGGTGAACTGCGCTGTGGCTGGGCGCTAAGCTGCCAATCATAAATATTGTCGTTATTACCCTGATCGTCAATATCAGTAATAGTCAACGCGTTATTTTCAATATCATTCACACTAGTGGGAAAAATAACAATCTTATCAACGTTTTCAACAGCACTGCCGTCAAAGTCAACCACTGGCAAAGGAGCTTGGTCTATCTCCCCCAGATAAGAGCCACTGCTCTTGATGGGGTAAAAGCTTAAACATCCGTTTGTGCCATCCACCGCGATGGAGTTAGGAACACTATTACGTAACTCTTTTTCTAATCGCAAAATGACAAATCGCGATTGCGCCACCAGCCCTGAACGTTGATTACCCTCACTGTAAATTTGCATAGCAAAGCGAATAAACTGGGTCACCCCGACTGCAAGTATCCCTAGGATAACAATCACTATGATCAGCTCTATTAAGGTAAAGCCCTGATTGCGACTAAATCCACGCATCAATAATTGCCTCGATAGGCATCAAAGCGGTAGCGCTCACCATTGGGGGCGGTGATGGTTACCTCGATGCGCTTTGCCTGTTCAATGTTATCATTGCTGGATTGGTCGTAATCACCGTCAATCGCGACCAACACTGAGGCCGCAAACCCAGAATAAGTGCCGCCGACATCAGTAATACTTAACCCATTGTAGTCGTCAACATCATCATACAGATCACGACTGCCCTCCTCTGGGCCCATGGTGGTGCTACAACCAACTGGTTTTTCATCGCAGCGCTGAAAGGGCGGACTACGATCGCTGTTTTCGTCATAGGCTTTACCCAGAATTTCATTCATCAATGACTGCCCGAGCTTGGCTGCTTTTACTTGCACCAGCGGTTCAGCGCTTTGCCTTGCTTGCGGAGCAATCAAGGTGAATACAATGACCATCGCGATGGCAAAAATCACAATGCCAAGAATCAATTCGACTAGCGTAAAGCCTCTCGCTCGCGGGCGCTTAGCAGCCATATACAGCCCCTTCGCCGCTAATACACACAGCTTGATTCCCCACTTGTACACGGCAGGTATTGGCGCAATTAATATCTGGTTGCCCTAGATGGTTAAAAGACAAGGAACTAAAGCTGCCACCGTTGTTATCGGTGGTGGTAAAAGTGATATCAGTGCCGGTGCTATCAACAACGAGGTAGTCGTCATAGGCTGTAGAAATGGTATTTGCGCAATTTTGATTAGCGGGGGGCGCGATTAACGTGGTGGTAATTTTAACGCAATTATCACTATTAAGATTGTGCATCGCCTGCAACTGGATACTGCGGATCATCGCCAGCGTGCGGTCTCTTAAAGTGTAGGCATCTTCATTATTGGAGCCAAGAAATCGGGGTATGGCAGTCACCGCCAATACCCCAATAAGGATAATCGTGATTATGAGCTCAACGAGCGTAAAACCACGGTTGTTCATTGCTTACTGACAGTCGTCAAGGTTTAATGTGATCACTGGAAGTGTATTAGCATCGGCTGCTTCGGTATAGGCCACATAACAGCCATCATTAGCTTCACCGCCGGTGCCATTGCCTGCCACTACCGCAGTCGGTGCTGCACTACCTGTAGCTCTTACCACAAAGATAGCGGGTGTCCCGCCTGTAGCGGCAATGACATTGCTTGCAAAGTCATTGGTTAAATCAATATCCATCGCTGCGGCAATACCAGTAGCTGCGGCTTGTGGATAGCCAAAGGAAGTCGTTACATCAACGGTTCCATCAGTGCCTAAGTCAACCCCTATGGTGCCATCACCTGCATCGCCCTGAATACCTTCAATAATAGCCTTTCCGTACACGATATCTTTGGCAGAGTTCATCGCGCCTCTAACACCTTGTACCGTTGCCGCATTGGCATCACCCTGCAAGTTTAAAAAGCGTGGCGCTGCTGTGACTGCAAGAATCCCTAGAATAACAATCACAATAATCAATTCGATTAAAGTGAAACCTTGTTGTTTTGTTGCTTTCATCGTCTGTACCTCGTTATAGCAAACTTAAAATACGGTTACCTGCCCCGTTGCGGGAAAGTAAGAAAAACCATCAGTGGCTGTACCGTCCGGCACAGAGTCGTCAGGCAGATTCGCGACATTGGTGGTATCGAGCGAATCTGAAAGATAATAAATACACTGCGAATTGCCCGCGTTAAATTGTACGTAATAACGGCTTTGCGCGGCCTGATTTGGGTCAATAGTATTAATAGGGGCTGATTGTAAAATAAGATCAAACACATCTTTGCAATCTTGGCGCGCCATAGCGCCAACAGTGGTATCGGAGCCGCCATCGTTGGTGGGGTAGCCAATATCGCCATCAACACCTAAGGTTACTTGGTCGTACACCACTGTGGTAATATCAGCGCCACCATTATCGACTAAGCGACCGTCAACTTCCCATTGTGAGCGCACTAATCCTATCGCCGCTGCAAATCCACCAGCCACGCCTTCAACCGATGCTTCGCGAGCATCATCGGTCACATCGATAAAGCGCGGCAATGCGGTTGCAGCCAAAAGCCCTAAAATAATGACTACTATAATAAGCTCTATGAGTGTAAAGCCACTTTGTTGTTTGCGTTTCATTGCCTACTCCAACAGAGTTAAGTACCTAAATTCATTCTAGACCAAAGGCTAAATTACTCAAAAATCATTATATTTTGTTTATTTGAGTGTAACAGCCACCTGACCCGTGTGTACATCAAAGCGAAACCAGGCTCGCTCATTAAAAAGAAACTCACACCCGACTAAGGCTTGCCCTGCCCATATCGGCTTAACACTGACCCCAGCTAGGTTGCCCTGCCCTTGCATGCGGGCAAATAAGCCCTGACAGGGAGCCCCATCGCCCTCAAGACCTGTCGGCCAGCCAAAGCGATTAACCACAAACTGTTGTTGACCCACCACCTGCATTTGCGTGCTCACCTGCTCTAAGGTAATGGTATCTTGTTTATGGGCTAGCCACTTACCATGAATAGCAACGGCACTGTGGTGGAACTCCGCCACTGCTTTATGCAAATTCACGTCGTTGACAGTATTAAATAACTGGCTGATATAGTAAATAAAAAAGCCAATAAACACACAAATCAGCAACCCGCTAATAAGCAGTTGATAAACCCGGCTCAAACGCCGGCTCACCTGCTGCTGATTACGCACTTTAGCCCCCTTTAATCGCAGACATCAGGTTCCACATAGGAGTAAAAATACCCAATGCCAGTATTAGCACCATTACCGCCACCAAAGCAATTAAAATGGGCTCTATCTTCGCGGTCAGGCTCTTTAAATCAAAATCCACTTCGCGTTCATAGTAGTCGGCACTTTCTTGCAACAGTTCATCAACGCGACCGGTTTCCTCTCCGACTGCAACCATTTGTAACACCAATTGCGAGAAGAGCTCACTCTGTCGTGAAACCCGCAACAGGCTGTCGCCTTTTTCTATGCCGCGTCGCATCTCGACAATACGCTGATGCATATGGGCATTATCAACGGCATCAGCCGTAAGGGATAACCCGGTGGTCATTGGTACCCCAGAACGTAACACCATGGCAAAACTGCGGCTGTATCGAGATAACAAAGAGCGTTCAATGATACTGCCAATAATGGGTAAACGTAATTTCACGCGATCCCATTTCAATCGCCCTAGCTCGGTACCTAAGTAACGCCGTATCCCGTAATAGCTTGCCGCCATCAGTGCTAGCAACAACCACCAGTAATGAACAAAGAAATTAGACGTGCCAATGAGAATGCGCGTCATCAGCGGCAACTCAGCATCGAATTTAGAGAACATTTGCGCGAACACAGGGATCACAAAAATATTTAAGATAAACATGGCCGCGATGAGGGCGATGATCACAAACGTAGGGTAGCGCAATGCCGCTTTTATTCGTTTTCGCGTTTCTTGCTCGCGTTCAAAATATTCAGCCAACTGTAAAAAGGCATCCTCAAGCTTACCGGTGTTTTCACCCACCACCACGATAGAGATCATTAAACGATGAAAAACCTCCTTGTGGCTCGCCATAGCAGCGGATAAATTGCGCCCCTGCTCAAGCTGAGTAGTAATTTCTTTTAATACCTCGCGAAAACGCGGATTTGTGGTGGTTTCAGCCAGGCCGTTAATAGCGCGGATAATCGGGATCCCCGCTTTGAGCAGTGAATACATTTGCCGTGAAAAGATAATCATCTCATCAAGGCCGACCTTGGGCTGAAGCCAGGCTATAAGCGGTTTGTTATCGGCGCTTTTTACCACCTGAGTTTCATCTATCTTAATGGGCACACTTTGACGCGCCAATAACTGATCCGCAGCCGCTTGTGCGCTATTAGCCTCAACCACGCCTTTAATTAGTTTGCCCTGGCTATCTTTGGCCTGATAACGAAAATGCGCCACTAGTTGTTTACCACCTCAGGTACATATTCAGCTACTTTGAATACTTCATCCAAAGTGGTGATCCCTTGCTGAGCGTAGTCCATTGCCATATGTGATAAAGGTGAGAAATCTGGGTTATTCTTCGCTGCTTGTGCAAAGGCTTGGGTATCACTTTGGCGCAGCGCATCCATCATATCTTCGTTCATTTCTAGTAGCTCAAACACCCCGATACGGCCTTTATAACCGGTGTGATTGCAGCTGTTGCAGCCTCGCCCTTGGTAGAATTGCGCATCCGCTAGGTGAGGCTGTAAATAACGTACCCAGGCACGTTCTTGCTCGTCGGCTTCATAGGGTTGCTGACAGTTTTGACAAATACGGCGCACTAAGCGCTGAGCGATAATCGCTCGTAAGGAGCTGGCAACCAGATAAGGTGGCGCACCCATATCGATAAGACGCATGGCGCTGGTGATGGCATCATTGGTGTGCAAAGTACTCAATACCAAGTGTCCCGTTAGTGCACCTCGCAGCCCTATTTCCACGGTTTCTTGGTCTCGCATCTCGCCGACCATGATTATATCAGGGTCTTGGCGCAAGGTTGTACGTAACACATTCGCAAAGCTCAAGCCTATTTTACTGTTCACCTGGACCTGATTTATACGGCTGATACGGTATTCAACAGGATCTTCCACAGTGATTATTTTATTCTGAGCCTGATTAAGTTCGCTCAAGGCCCCATACAGGGTCGTCGTTTTACCCGAGCCGGTGGGGCCAGTAACAAGGATCATGCCGTGCGGACGCTTCAGCGTTTCCCGTAACTTACGTAGCAAAGGTGCTGGCATACCGGTTTGATCTAAGGTGAGCAGCCCGGCGGATTGATCCAGCAGACGCATCACCACCGATTCACCATTTTGCACCGGCATGGTCGAGAGCCGCACATCTATGCTGTGGCCTTTTACTTTGATATTAAAGCGCCCGTCTTGGGGAATGCGCTTTTCTGATATATCCAAGCCAGACATTAACTTAAGGCGTAGCACTAAGGCTGAGGCAATCTTGACGTGATCTAAGATATTCTCTTGCAACACACCATCCACCCGCTGACGAATGCGTAGCATCTTTTCATCGGGCTCAATATGGATATCCGAAGCTCGAACCTGTACCGCATCCTCAAAAATGGATTGCAGTAGCTTAACAACCGTTGCATCTGAGGTACTGTCATCAAGTGCGTTGAGTTCGAACTCTTCCCCTTCTTGATATTCCTCATCAAGTTGTTCAGCAAAGTTAGCAATATCTTGGGTGCGTCGGTATACGGTATCGAACGCCTCTAACATTTGTGACTCTTGCACCACCGCAAGGTCAATGCGCTTCGAACCCAGAATAGGCCCTAACTGGTCGAGGCCACTTAAATCAGCAGGGTCACTCATACCCAATAACACGCTGTCGCCGTTATCCTCAATAACTAGCGCACGGTAACGGCGCGCATAAACCTCAGGTAAGAGGGTGGCGGTTTCTGGCGCGATGCGACGTTGCGAAATATCTAAAAAGGGAACATTCAGTTGCTGAGCCAAAAAGCGCAGTAACTGTGGCTCGGCAATCACGCCTAAATCAACTAGGGTGGCGCCAAGTTTCCGCCCTGAGCTTTTTTGCGCCGCCAGCGCTTGCTCAAGCTGTTCTTCGGTAATTATTTGCTCGTGGACTAAGAGGTCCCCTAAGCGCATTTTTAAGCGAGGTCTAATCATGGCGTGTCCTGTAAACTATCATAGCGAGCTAGAGCGTATTGTTGTGACGGCCCTGATAAGCCACCTAATTGTAAGGCGGTAGCATAATGCCCTCGAGCGCTATGGTATTGGCCTAGTGCGTCTTCTGATGTGGCCAACGCCAACCACCATTTAGCTACATGGGGTTGACGCCTTACTAATTCAGTAAAGCATACCTTGGCAATATCGTGCTGCTTTAGCTGGCGCGCTGCCGATCCTTTTAAAATCCAATAGTCGTTATTACCCAGTTGCGTTGCGCGCGCATCCTGGCCATCTCCTAACACCTCAAGCACGCGCTGATATTGCTGTTGTTCAATGGCCATTTTGGCAATCATGACACGCCATGAAAGGGTTTCTGGCGCCACTTTTAAGCCATTAATAAGCACACTGTATGCTTCTTCTAAGCGCTGTTGTCCATATAAGGTCGCAGCGAGTGATGACCGGGCTTGTTCATGTTCGGGTACAAGAATAACGGCTTGTTCAAACTGCTTTATAGCCTCGTTCGTCATTGCAAAGCGCAGCGACTGTTGTCCTTGCTCAAACCAGCGCTGCGCGCGCTGCTGAACACTTAGCGCCTTGACGACCTTCACAGCGGTATCACTGGATGACGCCACTGGCTGCGAGGCGTTAACCGCTCTCGTTGGTGGCTCAACTTGAGGTGCTTTTGGCTGCGTTGCTACTGGCTTATCACTTGGCTCACCCTCAGTGATAGAGGCCACCATAGCTTGTGCTGCCTCGACCGGCTTGGTGCTGCTAGGTAGCTGCTGTGATGATGTCCGGGGCTCAGTTTGCTCGTTCTCTACCACGTCGGCATGCTGTGGACTATTGAGCTCGGCATTGATGGCTGACACAGGCTGACTGTTATCATCTTTAGGTGCCGTTAAAGCCATACTGGTCGTTTGCTTTGGCTGCGATGCTGTCTCTTCGATAACGAGCGTTGGCGCTTTTGCCTGGTGCGAGGGATCAGCGACTGTCGCTTCTTCAACGCTGTCACTTGTGCTTATAGGAGCTGCGGGGATCAGTAAATAAGCAAGGGCGATGACGACCATGGCGCTCACTAACACCGCAACAATGGTGATGACATTTCGCCAAGGCCGCGCCTGCGGCAGTTTTACGGTCGGCTCTAACGCCAGTTCATGTTCGCCATCACGCTGCTCAATGTCTTTGAGGGCCTTGTTTAGTAGACTCACAACACTTGTCTCCACAACCAAATAGCCGCCACGCCTAACACTGTCGCACTGAGCACTGCAAATAACCACCAGCGCCGCATAGATGTTGGTGCGTAGCAATCCTCGGTATCGGCAATTGCCGCGCGAATATAGCGCTTATTGAGTGCTGTTTGTCCTTCCCCATAAGCCAATAGCAGCGCTTTGTGGCATACCGTATTTACTAACCGAGGAATACCGCGACAAGCCCGTGCTATATGGTGGTTCAGACGCGGTGAAAAGAGGGGTGACTGCGCGCCTGCGCGGCGAAGGCGGTGATTAATGTAGTAGTCCACCTCCGCAGCTGTCATCGGCCTCAGCTGATAGGAAAAACCGATACGTTGGCGCAATTGCCTTACTTGCGGATTGGCCAGCTTAGTATCTAGTTCTGGTTGTCCAAAGAGGACTACTTGGAGCAGTTTTTTTTGCTCCGTTTCTAAGTTGGTTAATAACCGCAACGCCTCCAGCGCTTCCCAACTAAAACATTGTGCCTCATCAACAATCATAACCACCTTTTTCCCTTCTTGACTCAGGGTTAACAGGCGCTTCTCTATGGATTGGCTCAATGTTTGTTGATCTTGTTCGGGCGCAAGTTCCAGCCCCAACTCAGCCGCCACCGCCCATCGCAGTTCATCGGGGGTCAAATAAGGGTTGGGCAAATAGACAACCACATAATTATCCTCAAGGTGGTTTATCAACTTCCGACAAATCAGCGTTTTGCCTGTACCTACTTCCCCGGTAACTTTTATAAATCCTTCGGACATACTCAGAGCACTGAGCAGCACTTTCAGCGCTTCGTTATGAGGCTCAAGAGCACAGTAGAACTGCGTGTTCGGGGTGAGCGAAAACGGCATTTCCGTTAGGTTAAAAAAGCTGAGATACATTAATTGCGGTACCAGGTCTCTAACAATTTACGTGAGCGTTGTTGTTGTTTCTTCCACGTGTCTGGCATAACCACGGTCGGGCGCAGTAAGATGACCAACTCTTTTTTATTCTGCTTCTTACGAATACTTTTAAACAGATTACCAACGAGAGGAATATCGCCTAACACCGGCGTTTTCGAAACCTCGTCGGAAGTAATGGTTTGCATTAGGCCTCCGATAACCACGATTTCACCGCTCGATGCCCTGATTACTGTATCAGACTCACGAATATTGCTTTGGGCCAAAGGCAGCTCGATACTTTCGCTCCCTAATTTAATTGACTTGGTTTGCTCCTCGGTTTGCGTCACTGACGGGTGTACGTGCAAAATAACCGAGCCATATTTGTCTATTTGAGGCGTTACATCCAAGGCTATGCCAGAGAAAAACGGCGTAAGCTCAATGTCATTGTTATTTTGTTGGGTGACATTGCCGATGTCTTCGCTGCTAGACACATCGGTTACAAAGTATTCATCTTCCCCTACTTTAATCACTGCTTTTTGGTTGTTAGTTGCAGTCACCCGAGGGTTTGAGAGCATTTGCACATCACCTTGGGTTTGCAATAGATTGATCACCCCAGCAAAATCAGGATTAGAGAAGACCAAACTAGCAGCCCCCCCCTAATTCCGCAGAAATTTGATTACCGAGCTGCGCTGCTGTCGAGGAGAATGACAGTGATGTACTGCCAATATTTGCCGCTATTTCAGACCAATTGACTCCCTGCTGATATTCATCTTTGAGTGTCACCTCGATGATGCGCGCCTCTAAAATCACTTGCCGCTGCAAGCTTTCCTCACTGTGGCGCAAGAACTCTTTCATGGCAGCAATTTCACTCGGTAGAGCATGCACTGTTACCAAGCTTGCTTGTGGACTAACAATGACATAACGACCACCATGTGTGCCCACGAGTGACTGCAACGCCTCTTTCAAGTCGGCCCAAAAATCACTCTCGCTACTGGTTTGAATATTAGAGCCATTAAGCTGTTGAATATTACCAGAGCCACTGTTGTTGCCATTATTGTTATTAATGGCGTTGTTATTACCGCCGTTATTGCCACTAAAGTTGTTATTTCCGTTGCCACTGTTGCCGTTGTTATTCTGATCGTAATCGCTCACGCCGCCAGAGATGACGCTAACATTCGATACACCAAAACGACGCATCATCAGATAGTTTACCGCTATAGACTCGGTGCGCATTTTTGCTGGTAAGACTTGCACCACCTGGCCTTCAAGAAACACATCAAGTGGATACATGCGGGTGATGATCTTAAGCACTTCATCCATACTGACCTGCTTAAGGTTCAAACTAATAGCGCCGGACACCTCAGGGTGAATAGCGACACTGAAGGGGGTATCGTCTACCAGGGCGTTGAAAAATGGCCGCAGTGCAACTTCATTGGCGACCACATCGAAGCGCTCAATAGCCGTGTTGGGCTGCACCTTAGTGTGTGCTGATACCGAGCTCAGCAATTCTTGCTCAAAATCTTTCGGGGGTTGCGGCGCCTCACTAACCTGCGACTGTTTTGCGGGTTCTAGTTCCTTGGCAATATGAGGTTGCACTCGTTCTCCGGTGCCGAAAGTCGCACAGGCGCTAACCAGCAACGAAGAGGTACCAACTATAAACCAGTGGACTAATAACTTATTGTTTAATTTCATTGCTATATAACTCTAACTTCAATTGCTTTGCACCTTGAACAAGGAGCACAGCATGGGCGCTAATATTGGTGACAGTGTAATCGGCTAACTTATCCCCCTGAGCGTATAACTGCCCAGAAATAATGGCCTTATGTTGACCTTTTTTACTCACTACCGACTCCAATACCCATTGCTGCTGTACCGACTCAGTACTACGTGAGGTCTGTGCCTGCACGGCGGGGCGTGTTGGGTCTTGTAAAACTTGTGCCGCTATTGGCACACTTGCGACCATGAACAGGCTACAGGCTAATAAATGTTTCATTGTTACTTACCGTTGCTAAGTTCAAGGTGAGTTGCGCTCTCGGATGCTCCTGCACCTGATAATGGAAGCCTGTGATGAGTACCCGAGTGGCTGCTTGCTCAATTCGTGCCATATAATCTCGCAAAGCAAAGTAATTACCTTGCAAGGTCATCTGCATATTGTGCTGATAAAACTGTAGTTGTGGTGACGATGGCTCACTTTGCTCGCCTGTTTGCACCGCTTCCACACCCATCACTTTAAAACCCAGTAACTGCACCCCTTGTTGCTGAGCTAGCAAATCGCCGAGAACATCAGGCATACGGTCGCCGGACACAAAACCATCACTGAGCTGTTGTAATTGTTGGTCTAAATCGCGGTTACGCTGGTGCAGCTCTTGAAGCTGCAACTTGAGATTAGCTTTATAATCAATAGCCAAAGCTTGAGTGAGTGCCTGTCGCTGTGTGCGCAGTGATGCATTCTCACTTTGGTAACCGGCAATTTGTGTGGCTGCTTGGTCGTGATTTTCCATCAATGGCATGCTTATAAACCACCCACCTAAGTACAGAATACAGAACAGCCCCACTGTCAGCACCAGCATCTTTTCCCGCTGTTGCAGCTGGCTAAACTGGTTACTTATATGTTGCCAACGCTTCATGGCTGCTCCCCATCAATTCGAGTAGACACATTAAACTGTCTTAGCTCATTACTTTGATCGAACTCCAAAACCGAAAACTCTTTACCTAAAAAGTAGTTGGAATTTCTTAATTGTTTAAGCCACGGAGCTATTTCACTGGGTACCGCCGTTTTGCCCTGTAACTGCACATGACGCTGACTAATATTAATTTCTGTCAGCCACACTTGTGGGTTGTGATAGCGCGCCAAATCATTCATCAAGGCGCTGTAAGTAAGCGGCGCACCGCTGCCCTTCCCTTGTAAATATGCGAGTAAACTAAGGCGATGCTGCTCTGCGCGCTGTTGCTGTTCTAGTTGCTGCTGCAAGTTCTTGGTATCGCGCCGCTGCGCTAATTGCTTGTTAAGCTCTGCCACGTCAGCTTTTAGGTGGCTATGTTGCTGTGTAAGCTCCTGCAGCTGCTGTTGCTGATGATTGTTACGCCATACTTGCAGTGCGATAACCACAGCCAACACGACAAATGCAGCGATGAATATTTTTACGACTAGAGCCAGCGGCAGCGGATCATGACGCGACTGCAAGCTTTCTTGGTAAAAATTTATGCTGCTTTTCATGCCTGCTCCAACATCGGAAAATAGGCGCCTGCCAAAGCCATATGGAATTTAGGGTCAATCACATCAGCCAAATCCATAACCGGTTTAAACTCCACGATAGGGGTGGTTTGAAACGCTTGCAAACGCGAGATAACCGCCTGAGCATCATCGATGCCTTGAATAAGAATTTCCTTTATTGGTGGCTGTTTGAGCTGGCTCTCATAAAAGTCCATGGAGCGCTGAATCTCAAGCCCTAACGAATCACTTAAGTGCGACAAAGTGGTTTCATCGGGCTGTTGCTGTAACGCGCTGAACCCTCGTAGCCTGCGATTAAGCAGCAATTGTTGATCGCGAATGATTAACACACTGGGTTCATCTCCAGGCTCCTGATACACCACCAAGCGGGCATAGTTATCTTTGGCGGTCATCGCCGCGAGGGTGGTTTCTTTCACCGATAGCTGCTGAAGGTGGCAGTCATTGAGCTTATCGAGCTCAGAGACCAGCGGCCGCAATTGCTGCTTATCGGTGGCAAACACATTAATCTTGGCCTTTTGACCGGTGCTTTGAATCGGGTAATCGATATAATCAGCAATGATATTCTCGGCGCTTATGCTCACCAAGTCCTTTAATGTCCACGGCAGTGACTGAGTGATTTCTTGCTCGCTCAGCTCTGGCTTCTCGGCCTGTACTATCTGATAATAGGATTGTGGTAACACCACGTACAAGTCGCAAGCGTCAGAGGAGATCTTGCGTAGCAATTTAAGTAATGCTTTCGAATAGTTAGCTGAATCGTTGAGCGGCAGCTCTTCGGTGTCACTGACAAACCATTGTTGCTTTTTTTGCTTTAACTGCACCGCGCGTAACACGTCTGCGTACAAGGCAACGCCCACTATTGCTTCGGACTTTTTCTTTGTATTTAGCCAAGGAACACGGGCTAAGAGTTTAGATGCCATATAGTCTGCAGTATCACCTATAAGAATATACAAAGTATCAATAATTTGCGGAATTTAGCAAGTTAATTAGGGGGAAAACTAGGGCAAAACTATGAGCTCAATCATTACATCCATCAAAGAGTCGCCAATGCAGCAAATTCACCATCCGCTGCTGCGGCATCACAACGTGCAACTAAGCATCAAACGCGACGATTTGTATCACCCTCTGATTCAGGGTAATAAATGGCGAAAATTAAAGTACAACTTAGCGGCTTTTCAGGCTTCTGAATGTAGGCAGTTGCTCACTTTTGGCGGTCCTTTCTCCAATCATTTATATGCAACGGCCGCCGCTGGAAAACTATTTGGTCTAAGCACCATTGGCATCGTGCGCGGCCCTGAACTTGATATGCACAACCCCACACTGCGCTTTGCCCACGCCTGCGGTATGAAGTTAGTGGCGGTAACGCGTAAAGACTACCGCTTGCGCCAGCAAAAAGATTACCTCAATGAGCTTAAGCAACGCTTTGGTAATGTCTACATTCTCCCTGAAGGCGGAACCAACCACGCGGCGCTACGCGGTGTAGCGGAGCTAGCCCAAACTTTACCAGAACACGATTATCTAGTGTGCGCTACAGGAAGTGGCGGTACCTTAGCAGGGTTATGCGCAGGCCATACGCAGCGAAAAGTACTTGGTATTGCCGTGCTCAAAAATGCAGATTACCTGAATCATGAAATAAGCCAACTAACTTCTACACACCACTGTGACTGGCAATTAATGCAGCACTTTCATGATGGCGGTTATGGCCGCTTTAGTGACAAACAATGGCGCTTTTGCCAAGATTTCAGAGCCACCTATCAAGTGCCACTGGAGCCTATTTACACGGGGAAAATGATGTACGCCCTGTGGCAACTGATTGCACAAGGGTATTTTCCTTCCGGCAGTCGCATCATTGCCGTACATACCGGGGGCTTGCAAGGGCTCAATGGCTTGCGTTATCGCGGCCTACTCAAAGCGACTTGAAGGTTGACAGTTGCAGTGCACCAGAGAAGTATGCACCTTGTGCAGCCCTAACCCCGAGCTGCTGTAACACCAAAACTTGTTGTTGCCTTTCAACGCCTACAGCAATTATTGGAATACTGTGCTGTTGGGCCTTTGCAACGTAAGCCAACACACGCTTTTGCACATTTTTATCCACTTCAATGTGGGCAATAAGTTCGGGTGCCAGTTTTATCGCTTGTACAGGCACCGCCAATTTATCGAGATCCACATTCGGCCATGTTCGTAATTGGTCAATAATAATTCCGCGTTGGCATGCCTTAGTTCGGCGCACCCGCCTACGCACGATATATTGATGCTGCTCTAAGAGTTCGGCCTTACATTCGATAAGAACATTGCGATGTTGCTCGAGAAAGAGCTTAAGACGTTGCCAAAATTCACCATCGAACCAGCTTGATTGTTGCAAGTTGATGCTGACATCACCTTGTTGCACCTCGGTGGCAAGCATTTTATCCAATCGTGCTAAAACGGCGCTATCCACACTGCTTTCTGCTTTACGTGTTTGCGGCTCTTCGAGGTACTCTGGTGAAATCAGGCCCAACTGCTGGTGGCGAACACGTAGCAAGGTTTCGTGATGCAGTATTTGCTCGCTATGCAAATCAAATACGGGCTGGAAAAAGCAAATAAAGTGATCTTTTTGTACACTTTCACTCAGCGAGCATGACTTCGCTGCCAACAACATAGAGTGGTTATGGCTAAAGGGGATACGGTAGCAATGTTTGTCTTTACTTTGCTTTGCCAATGCCAACGCCGATTGCGTTAATTGATACACAATGGCTTGGTCAGCACCGCTTCGGTAGTTACAAATGCCCACCTTGACCTCTGCAGCCCGCAATTCAGGGAGTAAAGCTCGGCAACTTTGTAAAATGGTGTCACTGAGTGCCTCTAGTCGCTTATCGAGGTGTTGATAATGAATATCATGGATGGTAATAGCAAAGCTGCCGGTGTTAAGCACCTTCACCGACAGCTGTTGCTGGTAGCTTAAGCTTTCTTGTAACAAAGCCTCGAGCAAACTCGCGACCCCGCTTGCAGCAACACTCAGTTTAGTGCAATGAGCGATTGCGAACACACTCTGATACAAGTGATTTAAGCCTAAAATACTCGCACTCATCGGTGCTTGTTCTGTTTTTTCTAACGATGGTACTTTGCTCTTTTGCGATACACGCTTTCGCCTAAGAAGGTTGACCACCTGCCAACACATGTACGCCAGCAGCGCATTACCGATGATAAACCAGTGACTTTTCGACAACCACAATGGCGAGCCAAATATCTCCTGATGTTCATTCCCGGTGGAGATAACCACAGACACAGGGTCAACATAAGCATGCTGAGGAGGCTCAAGGAAAAAGCCATAAGGTTCGAGTAAGGTCGTTAATAACGCATCATCTACATCAGTAACCCGATCTAGCTGATGTGATAGCTGATGGATATCGGCTTGGCGCTGCATATGCAAGGCATACGCAAGTACAGCATTACACAATATAGCGAGTGTAATAGCCGCTAAACCAACAGTGATCCATGTACGGTATGGACGAAATAAAGACAAAATACAGGCCGACGAATAATCATTCTCATGCCTAAAGTGTTGTCCATGAAAGGGGGAAGCTCAAGCAAGAACCCATAAAAAAGCCCCATAGAATGGGGCTTGTGGAATAAAATAGCGAGATATCAATAAGCTTTTCGCACAACTTTTTAGTTGTTAGAACGGGATATCGTCGTCAAAATCAATGGGGGGTTCCATAGGGTTTGAAGCACCACCCTGGGGAGCATTTTGTGGTTTAGGGGCAAAGCCACCACCTTGCTGGCCGCCACCATGCTGATTGCTCTGATGATTCTGCTGAGAGCCAAAGCCACCTTGCTGTTGATTGCCTTGCTGCATACCTTGGTTGCCTTGTTGCTGGCCATAATTATTGCTTTGTTGCTGCCCGTAACCACCTTGCTGCGCAGCCCCTTGTTGAGGAGCTCCCTGCTGTGGGTTACTTTGTGCTTGGTTATTGCCACCAAAACCGCCTTGTTGCTGAGCACCTTGATAACCGCCTGAGGCAGCACCCTGGTTATCGCCACGACCACCAAGCATTTGCATTTGCCCGCCCATATCGACAACAATCTCAGTGGTGTATTTATCTTGACCGCTTTGGTCGGTCCATTTACGGGTCTGTAGGCGACCTTCAATATAAACCTGTGAGCCCTTGCGCAGATATTCACCCGCCACTTCTGCCAGCTTGCCAAATAGCACCACGCGATGCCATTCTGTGCGCTCTTGCATTTGCCCAGTATTTTTATCTTTCCAGCTATCTGTGGTAGCAATGCTGATATTTGCTACGCCATTGCCGTTTGGCATATAGCGAACTTCTGGATCTTGACCCAGATTACCCACCAAAATTACTTTATTAACACCGCGCGCCATGGATTTTTACTCCTATAAATTACACTGCGGCGACGAGTCTTTGCGCCGCCTCTAAATCAAATTTTTTGTCGTCTACTTTAAGATAGCTGCGATTTTCATCACACACCACCGTGGCCTCTAACACCCCAGGTAATGCCACTAAACGACCCGCCAACTGCTGTGCATCCTGCTCTGAATCAACAGCACTAAGCAAACTAATAATTTTGCTACGCGGCGGCACTCGCATTTTCGCGGCTATGACAAGCCATATTACCCCAACCACAGCAGCCGCCGCAAACACCATCTCAGGGCTGCCGGTTTGGGCCACATAACCGCCTAAAATGCCTCCTAAAAACGCGCCCAAGAATTGCGATGAGGAAAAAACGCCCATCGCTGAGCCTTTTTGATTCGCCGGAGACAGTCGCGATACCAAGGCCGGCATAGTGGCTTCTAGAAAGTTAAAAGCCACGAAGTACAGCATCATACATGCCGCGATGACATACACTGAATGCGCACCGGCAACCAGCCCAAGCATACTCACAATGAGCATCACGATAGCGACTAAAAACAAGGGTTTTTCTTTTTGCTTGGCAACGGCGACGATCATCATCGGCACCATAAGCACAAAAGAAAGCACAAATACGGGGATATATAATTGCCAGTGTTTGGCGGCTTCAAGCCCATCGGCAATCAGTTGCGTCGGTAGTGACACGAATACGGTCGTCAGTGACAGGTGCAAAAACAGCACCCCTAAATCTAAGCGAGCTAAGTCTGGGTGACGCACTAACTTACCCACATCAGCAAGGGTAACACTGGTTTCGCCCTTGGGCGCACGATTAACCGCCGTAGGCACCATCCAAGTAACAATGGCCATGCCTAACACCGCCAGCGCAGCAGTCAGCCAGAAAATCCCGGAAACACCGAAGCTCGCGGCAACCATGGGCCCTAGCAACATGGCGACGGCAAAGCTCATGCCGATGCACATGCCGATCACAGCCATCACCTTAGGGCGCTGCTCATCACGACTGAGGTCGGCTGCAAGCGCCAGCAGTGCACTGGCAATCGCCCCCATCCCTTGTAGCGCCCGCCCTAATGTCAGGGTATACATGGATTCGGCACACGCGGCGACCACCGAGCCTAAGGTAAACAATACCAACCCACCGATGATCACCCGCTTGCGACCAATGCGGTCAGATAACCACCCCATAGGAATTTGCAACAACGCTTGGGTAAGGCCATAAGCGCCAATCGCGAGGCCGATCCATAACGGAGAAAAGCCACTGAGGCTTTGTCCATAGACAGCCAACACCGGCATCAGCATAAACAGCCCAAGCATTCGAAATGCAAAGACACTGGCTAGCGATACCGCTGCACGTTTTTCGACAGTATTAAGTTGAGATGCGGACATGACGAAGTACTAAGCAGCCATAAAGCAAATTAAATTTATTGGCCGGCGATGATAGCATATCCACGCGCCAATATGACATGCCCAGCGGCATTAATCTTACACTGATCGCCTTCCCTGCTGTGCTTCGTACTGAGTTTTTCGTTGTTACAGTATTCACTCTTTAGGTCAATAAGGCATCGCTAAATCCTGTACAAATATGCGATACTTACGGGCTATTAAATTGCACGGGTAAAAGGCGAAGAATGGAAAATATCGAAGTTCGCGGTGCACGCACCCACAACCTCAAAGACATCAACCTCACAATCCCTCGCGATAAGCTGATTGTCATCACTGGCTTATCAGGCTCCGGCAAATCCTCCCTCGCTTTTGATACATTATATGCCGAGGGTCAGCGCCGTTATGTTGAGTCGCTTTCCGCATACGCCAGACAGTTTTTATCACTTATGGAAAAGCCCGATGTCGATCATATTGAGGGCCTCTCCCCCGCCATTTCCATTGAGCAAAAGTCGACATCACACAACCCGCGCTCGACGGTGGGCACCATCACCGAAATATACGACTACCTGCGATTGCTGTTTGCCCGTGTTGGTGAGCCACGTTGTCCAACCCATAATTTACCCTTAGCGGCGCAAACCATTAGCCAAATGGTGGATCAAGTCTTGGCGTTACCTGAGGGCAGCAAGTTGATGTTGCTCGCCCCGGTGGTCAAAAACCGTAAAGGGGAGCATGTAAAGCTGCTCGAGCAACTCGCCGCCCAAGGCTATATCCGCGCCCGTATTGATGGCGAGGTCTGTGACTTGTCCGATCCACCGCCGCTTGAATTACATAAAAAACACACCATTGAAGTGGTTGTCGATCGCCTTAAGGTGAAAGAGGGTCAGCAACAGCGCTTAGCCGAATCCTTTGAAACCGCCCTTGAGCTTTCAGGGGGCGTTGCTCAGGTTGCCGCTATGGATGACTCCTTACAGGAAGAGATGGTGTTTTCCGCCAATTTTGCTTGCCCGACCTGTGGCTATGCCATGAGCGAGCTGGAGCCACGGTTATTTTCCTTCAACAACCCCGCAGGTGCTTGTCAAAGCTGTGATGGCTTAGGGGTACGCCAGTACTTTGATCCCAACCGCGTTGTTCACAACAGTGAGCTCAGCCTTGCTGGCGGCGCTATCAAAGGCTGGGATAAACGCAGCTTCTACTATTTCCAAATGCTGCAATCGGTCGCCGAGCACTATCAATTTGATCTTAACACCCCCTTCCAAGACCTTGATGAGCAAGCACAAAAAGTGGTTCTAGAAGGTTCAGGAGGGGAGAAAATAGCCTTTAGCTACCGTAATGACCGTGGCGATTTAATTACCCGCAACCATGAGTTTGAAGGCGTTCTTAACAATATGCAGCGCCGCTACCATGAGACCGAGTCAAACTCGGTACGTGAAGAGCTGGCTAAGTACCAAACCTCGCAAGCCTGTCCGAGCTGTCATGGCTCACGACTGCGCCAAGAGGCCCGTAATGTATTTATCGGTGACACCAACTTACCTGCCGTCACCCTGATGAGTATCGGTCAAGCCTATGACTATTTTGAGCAGCTCGATTTTAGCGGCCAAAAAGCGCAAATTGCCGATAAGATCCTCAAAGAAATTCGCGACCGCTTGTCTTTTCTCGTCAATGTGGGTCTAAATTATCTATCTCTTGAGCGCAGCGCCGATACCCTTTCCGGGGGGGAAGCACAGCGTATTCGTCTCGCCAGCCAAATAGGAGCGGGACTGGTGGGGGTGATGTATGTGCTTGATGAGCCCTCGATTGGCCTGCATCAACGCGATAACGATCGCCTGCTACAAACGCTGACTCGTCTGCGCGACTTAGGCAACACCGTTCTCGTGGTGGAACACGATGAAGATGCTATTCGCGCCGCCGACTATGTTATTGATATCGGCCCCGGCGCTGGAGTACATGGTGGTTATGTGGTTGCTGAGGGCACCCGAGATGAAATCATGGCTAACCCTGATTCATTAACCGGGCAGTATCTCAGTGGCAGCAAAGAAATCGCCGTGCCCAAAGAGCGCCATGCAGCCTCTGATAAATGGCTGGAGCTATTCGGTGCCACTGGCAATAACCTTAAAGCCGTCGATGTGCGTATTCCTTTTGGCTTGATGACCTGTATCACCGGGGTCTCCGGTTCCGGAAAATCGACCCTTATTAACGATACCTTGTTTAAGGTGGCGCACACCGAACTTAACGGCGCAACCGCCGTTGAACCTGCGCCGTACAAGGATATTCAAGGTTTAGATCATTTCGACAAGGTTATCGATATTGATCAAAGCCCAATCGGGCGCACGCCACGCTCCAACCCCGCCACTTACACCGGTATTTTCACCGCGATTCGCGAGCTGTTTGCAGGCACGCAAGAGGCGCGTTCACGGGGTTACAAAGTGGGCCGCTTTAGCTTCAATGTTAAAGGCGGCCGGTGTGAGGCATGCCAAGGCGATGGCGTAATTAAAGTAGAAATGCACTTTTTACCTGATGTATACGTGCCGTGTGACGTCTGCCAGGGCAAACGCTATAACCGCGAAACCCTGGAAGTGCTTTACAAGGGCATGAATATTCACCAAGTGTTAGAGATGACGGTAGAAGATGCGCGACAGTTCTTTGATGCCATCCCCGCGATAAAACGCAAGCTGCAAACGCTGATGGATGTCGGCTTGTCGTATATTCGACTTGGCCAAGCCGCAACCACCCTCTCCGGTGGTGAGGCGCAACGGGTAAAACTCGCCCGTGAATTATCCAAGCGCGATACCGGCAAAACCTTATATATACTTGATGAGCCAACGACTGGTCTGCACTTCCATGATATTCAGCAGCTGCTGGCGGTATTACACCGTTTGCGCGACCATGGTAATACCATCGTGGTGATTGAGCATAACCTGGATGTCATCAAAACCGCAGACTGGATCGTTGATTTAGGCCCTGAAGGAGGCAGCGGCGGGGGCGAAATTCTCGTTGCTGGCACGCCAGAACAGGTAGCCGAGTGCCAGCGCTCGCATACCGGTAAATACTTAAAACCTATGCTCAAGTAGCACCCACTCTCGGGCCTGAGTTTAATCGTTTAAACTCAGGCCTTATTATTCCCACATAAGGCGGTTGATTGAGCTATCTTCACTAATTTTGCGAGTGATAATGATCCGCCCATCAGCATCGGGGACCGCGCTTAGTATCTCAAATGGCAGCTGCACCTGCTCACACCGCTCTCCAGTCAAAGCCCAACGATACACGTTGTATGTATAGTCCATGGAATAGGCGTAGCCATCACGCACATGGATAGGCACATGAGAAGACATTGATAGCTCACAGGGCACACTGTACTGGGCATTATCCGTTAATGATATTAAGGTCTTATCTTTGAACAAAAAGACCTCGCCGTTAGCACCGGTGACTAGCTGTAAGGCATCCGTCTCGCGCACCTTGTTAAGCTCTCGAGTGATAAAATCAAACTGATAAAGAGTCCGTGGTGACGATGATTTGCTTAACACATACAACGATTGGCCACTTTCATGCCACGCCCAATCCATTATCGGAATGTGTGCAAGCTCACTAATAGCCGTTGCCTTTGCGGTTTCAACATCGAGTAAGAAAGGTTTTTTCTGCTCTGTCAGCACGATGTTTTCACCACTAGGCGATACCCTTAAGTTGTCCAAAAGAGCATGGTCTGGGTGATCTAGAAATGATATCTGCTTCACCTGTCCATCTCGGGCGTGCCATACCTGAGGACGGCCAGAGCGTAGCGAAATAAAATAGTGCCCAGTACTATGAGCGACTAACCCATATTCACTGCTATCGGAGGCATAAAGCTGCTGATATTGAGCCGCCTCGGTAAAGCTTTCCAAAGCGACCACTTGATAGGTTATGCGACTAAGCGGTGAGTAATACACCGAGTTGTCGTAATAGCTGATATCTGACATCTTGATATCATCAGGTAAGGCATAGGCCTCGGCGATTTCAGCGCTGTGAATGTCTATAAATAATAGCCGCCCTTTTTCATCACCATAGAGCAAGGTCTCACTGTTATACCAATCCAATGCCGAGTTTCTGTAAAAACTAGCGGGCGGTGAGTTCATGCGTTTTATTTCACCGGTGTCCAAGCTGTATACATAAACCTCTACCTGAAAGTCGAGATCCAGCTGTAAATAGGCGATGTGCTTTCCATCTGGAGATAACGACAAGGACCCTGGACCGACCTTGTCCGCCATAGGCGCAATCAGCTGAGAAGTCGTGCCCGAGTATACATCGTACCTAAATAACCCAATATAATGCGAGTAAAGTTCGCCACGGATAAAATAAAAATAGCGACCATCATTACTTAATTGGCCACTGTAATCAAAACGATGATCACACTTCATGAGCGGCTTAGGTTCGCCTAATTCAGGGAAGTTTTTGAAATCTATGGCTAAATATTGGCAACTGCTATCAGTCGCGTTTCTGGCGCGTATCACCAAGGTATCACTATTATGTTGCCAAGACAGGGCGGCCACTTCAGCATCTTTATAGGTTATGGCGACTTCGTCCCGAGTGATCACATCGAGAACAAAGGCGCCTTCTTTCCCTGATGCGTCTTTTTCATTGCTGTAAGCCAGTAAGCGTCCGCTATCGTTGATAAGAGGCACATATTCACTGCCCACTTTCCAGGTCACTTTGTGGCGACTCATTGGCTTTTGCTCAGCGATAACAGCGGTTGTTTGTGACGATGCAAAGAACTCAGACCCGTTCAGCGTGTAAGCGGCACTAGCAAGCACAGCGATAAACACCACCGCAGCCACATACTTCCACCAAGCATAACTGGGCTTTGAGCGCGTAGGTGTTATTGGCTGCTTGTCCTCGTGGGTGTTAACTTGAGTGTGCGCAAGCAGCTCTGGCGCCGCAGTTTGTGGCGCAGCTGCACTGGCAGCGTTATCCAATGTCGCCACTTCACGGACCAAACTATAGCCTTGGCGGTAGTGGGTTTTTATGAAAATGGCTGGATCGTCAGGGTGTTTTAACTTTTTCCGCAACTCAGAAATGGCGCGATTTATGGCATTATTATCAACATAGCCTTGCTGCCAAACATGCTCAATTAATTGTTCACGGGTAACAATCTGCTGCGGCCGTTGGAGAAAAAAAGTGATCAACTTAATCAGCAGCGGGTCTAATTCTCGCTCAATATCCCCGCTAAGCAACACTCCTCGCTGCTCAAGTAATGTCCATGGTCCAACTCTGTACTGCACTCGAAAAAAGTCCCTTGATTAAAGCCAACGCAATGCTAACACAGGTGAACAAAAAGTGAATCAAAACCTTATGAAAGGTTATATTTAAATATAATAATTGAGGTTATCTTTATGATTTTAAATATTTATTTTAAATAATGTGAAGTTATGAAAAATCCGTAAGATGTAGATAAGCGACGCGGCGAAAACCTCGACCTAATATGGATAACAACAAAACGGCACAGCCAAGCGGCTTTGCAAACAACACCCATAACGAGGATTAAATTATGAACAAGCCACTACAAGCAGTATTACTAATAAGCACTCTTCTCGCGACAGCAACACAGGCTGGCGAACCGCAAGTTAATACACAGCCCAAAGCGACTCTGCCAAGTACCAGTTTGACGCAATTAAACAATAAATTAGAACAACAACTTGATATGCAGTTACATGAGTCTATTGGCCGTATTAACCAAGATGTCGCCAAGCGCATTATCGAGCAGCAAGGCAACTAAGGAGCACGATGATGAAAGCCAGCAGTGTATCCGTCCCCCTATTAGCGCTGACGTTGAGCTCGGCGCATGCCGGCGGAGCTCAAGTACTTATGAGCCTTAATACAGCAACGGCGGTGACTGAAAACCCAGCGCATACACAACAGCAGCGCTCGCTGGCTACACTTGAGCGCAAGATGCAGCGCCGCTTAAAGCAGGGTTTAGTGATTGAGGTTGATGATAAAGCACTAGAACGCGCGCTGAGAGCACGTATTGAGCAGCAATTGGAGCAAAAAGAAAGATGACCAAAACAACCAAGCAAGCACTTCCTTACCTGTTGCTCTTTGGCACTTTGGCGTTGGCGCAATTGAGCAGCATTGACTGGCAACAATTGCGAGAGAGCAGCGCGTTGGTACAGCGCCATAGTAAGCAGTTGCAATTGTCATGGTGGCACGAGCAGGACAGTGCCAATGCTTATAATTACGTGGTCGCGACCACCCCTCAGCAGCAACCACAATCCATCGACTAAATATTGGGGCGACTGCAGGGGCGACCGCAGGGGCGAGCGCTGGAGCATAAGCAATGGCACGCTAACTAAAACCATCAAGAGGCCATTGCCATCGTATCAGCCGTCGCCTCTGCAGTCCCTTATGTCGGCCTGCGTAGTCAGTCTGATAAATACTCACTGAGCGCTGTGCGCTCATCATCGCTCAGGGGCTGAGAGGTCTTATCACTGAAATTGTAGCGCACCATCACCGTTTTTCCCTCGGCGCAACATTCACCATGCTGCCAAGCTTGTTGTTTAATGACGAAGGAGCTTGACCCGATACGCTCTATCATGGTCTTAACCTCGACCTCTTGGCCGTAAAATAGCTCTCCCATAAAGGTCACTTCTACTTTAGCGACGATTAACCGCCATTGGTGGGGATTGAGATCGGGGGTAAAGATTTTAAAAATAGGGGTACGGGCGGCTTCAAACCATACAGGGAGTACGGTATTGTTAATGTGTCCAAGGACATCAGTTTCGCTAAAACGGGGCTGAACCTTCTCAATAAGCATAATAATTCCAAAAGGTAAGGTTGAGTCATGTCAGACTTTATTGGCGTTTATGATAACGCGCTTAGTGACGAGTTTTGTAGTCAGTTTATCGACCTTTTTGAGCAAAGCCCGCATACCCAGCCGGGGCGCACCTCTGGCGGTATTGATTTAGCGAAAAAAGATAGCCGCGATTTATACCTCAATGCCCACCCCGAGTACGCTCAAGCGCTACAACATATCCAGCAGGTAACAGCGCGACACGTGATGGACTACGTGCAAGAACACTTTTTTATGATGATTGGCGCCTTTGGCCTTAAAGTTTATCACCCCAAAACCGGACAGCCAGTTGATGTTACGGTGGAAAACTTTGATGAAGTGGCAAAGCCGCAGATGGGCACCTTACTACAGCAATTGTTTCGTTTGGGAAATATTCAAGCGCAAAAGTATGAAGTGAATAAGGGCGGCTACCCCTATTGGCACAGCGAAGTATACCCCCAGCAAGGCCACAACGAGGCGCTGCATCGGGTATTGCTGTTTATGTTTTATCTCAATGATGTCAGCGAGGGGGGAGAAACCGAGTTTTATTATCAGAACCGTAAAATAGCGCCTAAACGTGGCACCATGGTGGTTGCTCCGGGTTACTTCACCCACACCCACCGAGGCAATAAGCCAATATCCAATGACAAATACATTCTCACTTCCTGGGTGCTGTTTAACCGTGCCGAGCAAATTTACGGACAGCCTAGTAGCTAACAAAAAAGGCGGCTGTTACGCCGCCTTTTAACAAGCATGATTACTCGTTGTTAATAAGCGTTGCCAAGAGCTCGAATAAGCGGTCTATTTCGGCGATGCTGTTGTAGTGCATGCAACCAATACGCACGACTCCGCCTTTATCCATCACGCCGAGCTGCTCACACAGACCTTGCGCATAAAAGTTACCATCCCATACACAGAGGTGATGCTGGCCTAAAAACTCCGAAACTTGGCGCGGTTCGAAGCCGGCAATGGTCAGTGCAAAGGTGGGTGTACGCTGTTGCACTCGTTCAACATCGCTAATGCCATACAGAGTGATCTGTGGAAACTCCGCCAAACGCGTTAAGAAGTGGCGACTGAGCGCCATTTCATGCTCTTTACTATTGGCAAAGGCGACTTGCAAACGCTGACGACGTGGCGTGCTGGCATCAAGCCCACTTAAACTGGCGATATATTCTATTGCGGCGGTGACACCGGCCAACCCCTCGAAGCTTTGTGTGCCCGTTTCCCAACGTCCCGGAACCACATCTTTCGCCGGCGCGACCTTGTAAGGAGTAAAGTGCTCTAAATGAGCGCGCTTACCGTAAACGATGCCCACGTGCGGACCAAAGAACTTATAAGCTGAGCAAGCAAGGAAGTCACAGTCTAAGGCTTGTACATCGATAAGCTCATGTGGTGCGTAGTGCACGGCATCCACATAGACTAACGCACCGTGCTGGTGAGCAAGCTCAATAATGCGCTTAATATCATTGATAGAGCCTGTGGTATTGGAAGCATAGGTCACTGCCACCAGCTTAGTATTGTCATTAAGAAGCTGCTCGAAATGAGCCATATCCAAGGTGCAATCCTGCTCGTTGACGCGTAGCGCATGCACTCGCGCCCCCTTGTCTTCAGCAGCCTGAACCCATGATGATACATTTGAATAATGGTCAGCATTGGTGACAATGATCTCATCGCTCGCTTGCCAGTCTCTAGCCAAAGCGCGGCTGAAACTGAATGTCAGGCTGGTCATGTTAGCGCCAAAGACAATTTGCTCAGGGCTTGGGCTATTAAGTAAATCAGCCACTGCTTGACGCGCTGCGCTCATCACCGCCACGGTTTTGTCACTGGAGAAAAACGCGCCGCCCAAATTAGCATTGTAGTGGCCAAGGTAGCTGCTCATCGCGTCTAAAACAGACTGCGGAACCTGCGCTCCACCTGGACCATCAAAAAAGATCGGAGATTGACCATCCACCTGCTGCATTAGCGCCGGAAACTGCTGGCGTAATTCGGTTAAGTTCATGGCTGTCCCTTAAGCTGTCAGCACGAAGCAGTCCAAGTAACCTGGCTTGCTATCATCAATTTTATTCATCGGCGTGGCGTTGTGCCAAACTTGGCGATCGTCAATCAGCGCAAACATGCCGTCTTTGATCTCCATTTTAAAGCACGGTTTCGCTTCTTTATGCTCATACACCAGCAGCTCTCCGCCTTCTAGGTTTTCGTGCGATACGCCACATACACAGACATGGTCAAAGCCGTCTTGATGCACGCCTTCAGGTGCCGGCGGCGTGTCACTTTCAATTGCCAACATGCGGAACTGATGAATTTCAATATCACGGTCATCACTGATGCCGGTCATGGTGCGAAACTCTTCCACAATGCGCTTCATGCCTGCACTGGCCAACAGCGACTGTTCTAGATTCTCGTAGGTACGCTCAATATTGCCTTGGAAGTTATTGATGGAGTCATCCTGAACAAAGGCTTTAGTCGGCTGTAGCGTAAGCTCGCCTTGCTGCATTTTAACCACTGAGTAGCGACGCTTACGAAATGCACCATCGGCATACGGGTTGTCGGGAAGATTATCAAACGAAGGCTTTACTGCGTCGATATGAGCTTGGTCGATAAAACGAAGCTGGAGAAGGTTCTGATTATTTAACGTTGTCATAAAGATCCTGCCTTTTATGCAAATTTGCGGGGATCTTAAGCTATTTTCGGTGGTGGTTTGATTTTATTTACCCAGTTAGTTTATGTGTTTTTGCATCAAAAATGCACACATAAAAATATAACAGTTAAATAATCTAACATTTTTATAAAGTGAAAAAATAAACACCTAATCAACTTTGTTTTGAGCATAAAAAAGCCCACTTGCGTGGGCTTTTTTATTTAACGCTGCATTACACCGCTTGCTGGATGATGACCTCATCCGCTTTTTTGGTGTACTGAGGCATTTTATGGAAGTTCAAGTAGCGATACGTATCAGCCGCCGTCGCATTGATCTTCTCGGCATACTCTTGGTATTCCTGAGGCGTAGGTAGCTTACCCAAAATCGCCGCTACCGCTGCAAGCTCAGCAGAAGCCAAGAATACATTAGCACCAGTACCTAAACGGTTCGGGAAGTTACGCGTTGAGGTAGACACCACAGTCGCTTTATCAGCAACACGTGCTTGGTTACCCATACACAATGAACACCCTGGTGTTTCAATACGAGCGCCGACACGGCCAAAGATACCGTAGTAACCTTCGTCTGTTAGCTGGTCACGGTCCATTTTCGTTGGTGGCGCAACCCAAAGTTGAGTTGGCAAACGACCGCCGTAGTTATCAAGAAGCTTACCAGCGGCACGGAAGTGACCGATGTTAGTCATACATGAGCCGATGAATACTTCGTCGATTTTCTCACCGGTTACGTCAGAGAGTAAACGCGCATCATCTGGATCGTTTGGCGCACACAGGATTGGCTCTTTGATCTCTGCAAGATCAATTTCAATCACGTGCTTATAGTCTGCATCTTTGTCCGCTTCCATTAGCTCTGGGTTGGCAAGCCACTCTTCCATCGCTTTAATACGACGCTCGATAGTACGTACATCGCCGTAACCTTCAGAGATCATCCACTTCAACATGACAATGTTTGACTCTAGGTATTCAGCGATTGATTCACGGCTAAGCTTCACGGTACAACCAGCGGCACTGCGCTCCGCTGATGCATCAGAGAGCTCGAATGCTTGCTCAACAGTAAGGTGCTCAACACCTTCAATTTCAAGAATGCGGCCAGAGAATTCGTTGATCTTACCTTTCTTCTCAACGGTAAGCAGACCCTCTTTGATGCCGTAATAAGGAATAGCATGGACGAGGTCACGTAGCGTGATACCTGGCTGCATTTCACCTTTAAAGCGCACCAATACAGACTCAGGCATATCCAGTGGCATAACCCCAGTCGCCGCTGCAAACGCAACCGCACCAGAACCCGCTGGGAATGAAATACCCAGAGGGAAACGGGTGTGTGAGTCACCACCCGTACCGACTGTATCTGGAAGTAGCATACGGTTTAGCCAAGAGTGAATAACACCATCGCCTGGGCGCAGTGATACACCGCCACGGTTCATGATGAAATCAGGCAGCGTGTGGTGCGTTTTCACATCGATTGGTTTCGGGTAGGCTGAAGTGTGGCAGAAAGACTGCATGGTTAAATCAGCAGAGAAACCAAGGCAAGCTAAGTCTTTAAGCTCATCACGCGTCATAGGACCGGTGGTGTCTTGTGAACCCACGGTAGTCATCTTCGGCTCGCAGTATTGGCCTGGGCGAACACCTGGCATGTTACAAGCGCGACCAACCATCTTCTGCGCTAGGGTAAAGCCCTTACCTGAGTCGGTGATGATCTTCGGCTTACGGAAAATATCTTCCGGTTCCATACCCAATGAGGCACGCGCTTTATCGGTAAGGCCACGACCAACAATCAGTGGAATACGACCGCCAGCACGCACTTCGTCAAGAATCACGTCTGATTTAAGTTCAAAAGTGCTGATCACGTCATCGGTGCCGTGACGCTTCACTACACCTTCATATGGGTAAATATCGATTTGATCGCCCATATTCATGTCATCAACATTTAACTCGATTGGTAGCGCGCCCGAATCTTCCATGGTGTTGAAGAAAATAGGGGCAATTTTACCGCCAAGACAAACACCACCAACACGCTTATTCGGTACGTGAGGAATGTCTTCACCCATAAACCAAAGTACTGAGTTAGTCGCTGATTTACGTGAAGAACCAGTACCTACAACATCACCTACATAGGCAAGTGGTAAGCCTTTTGTTTTTAGCTCTTCTAGCTGTGAAATAGGACCTACTTCACCGTTTTTATCAGGGTTAATGCCATCACGCTCATTTTTCAGCATTGCCAAAGCATGCAATGGAATATCAGGACGTGACCACGCATCAGGAGCTGGAGAAAGGTCATCGGTGTTAGTCTCACCGGTTACCTTGAACACGGTAACAGAGATTTTCTCTGGTACTGCTGGCTTTTTCTCAAACCACTCAGCATTTGCCCATGACTCGATAACTTGCTGCGCGTACTTATTACCTGCTTTAGCTTTTTCTTCCACGTCATAAAACGCGTCGAACATAAGTAAAGTGTGTGACAAGCCCTTTACGGCAATCGGTGCTAAAGCGTCGTCATCAAGAAGGTCTACCATTGGCGCAATATTGTAACCGCCAAGCATAGTACCTAGTAGCTCTGCTGCTTTTTCTTTATCAATAAGTGGCGTTTGCGTTTCGCCTTTAGCAACTGCAGCAAGGAAACCTGCTTTTACGTAAGCCGCGTCATCCACACCAGGTGGTACACGGTTTACAAGTAAGTCTAAAATGAATTCTTCTTCACCGGCTGGTGGGTTCTTAATAAGTTCGATTAAGTCAGCTGTTTGCTGAGCATCTAGTGGTGCAGGCACAATACCTTGGGCTGCACGCTCTTCAACATGTTTACGATATTCTTGAAGCACAATTTTGCCCTCTTGGTGACGTGAAAACAGCGCGTATCGCCAAAGCGCTTACGTGCTATTTATAAAATTTTGACACGAATACAATTATAAAGGCTTTAAAGATAGAAGAAAATTGCTGCCATTGCCCAGTAAGGAAATAGTCACTATAAATTTGATGAATATCAATTAAGAGAAGATATAAAGTGGTGAATGTTGAGTAATAATTATTTGCAACAAAAAAGCCCAGCATCGCGCTGGGCTTTTTCATCAGATGATACTTAGTTGCGATTTACTTTTACGCGTTCAGTTACAGAGATATGTGCTTCAACGCGACGGTTTTGCGCATGTGCTTGTGCAGTATTTGCATCGTTTAACAAGCGCTCCTCACCGAAGCCCACCGTATTGATGCGCGACTCGGCAATGCCGTCGTCGATAAGCTGGTTCGCTACGTGATCGGCACGCTTTTTAGAGAGCGTTTTGTTGTAAGCGGCATCACCCACTGCAGAGGCGTGACCTTCCAATAGCACTGTGGTTTTTGGATACTCTTTCATAAAGTCAGCCACTTCTTGAATATCATCAAAGTAACGCTGGTTTACGTCTGAGTTATCATGCGGGAAGCGCACTAACAAGCTCACTTTATCGCCTTTTTCCATGTAACGAGTACAGCCGTTCTCATCCACCGCATCGGTCATAGGTGTATTTGCGCAATTATCTCGCGCATCAATAACACCATCTTTATCGCTGTCTTTCGGCTCTTCTTTCACTACTGGAGCAACAACAGGCTCTGGCGCCGGCTCTACTTTTTTCGGCTGCGGCTTATCACCAAAGTGATAGCTAAGACCAAGTTTAAGGCCGAAATCTGAGTGGTTTTGGTTCAAGCCTTCGTAGTAATTTGCTTCACCATAGGCAGCCCAGTTATAAGTTAGGTGATGGCGAAAACCCACACCTAAATTTGCCGCATTGAAGTCGTTATAAACATCAAACTTCTTAGCACCCAACACACCATAAACGGTATCGTTAAAGTGGTATAGTACGTCCGCACCATAACGCTCGCCGGTTTTGTGATTGTCGGTATTTTCAATATCAAGCTCGAGTGCAGCGAACTCTAAGCGTGCAGTCCAATATTCGTTAAAGCGATAACCCACTTCAACACCTGAGCCAAAAGATTCGCCAATTTCAGTGCCTACAGGCGCACCATCGATGCGGTCCCAATCGGCCCAGAAATAATCCCCAAAAACACCAATATGGAGGCCTTCTTGCGGGTTTGTTTGTTCGTCAGCCATAACGCCTTGAGTTGCGAAAGCCAGTACAATAGCTGCAGAGAGTGATTTGATTTTCATTGTATCCATCCCATGTTAACGATTATCGAGCACGCGCTTAGCATTTGAGCGCCACACACCAGATTGAAAAAGCGGTTAATACTGCTTCATAAATCTGAGCTCGTTCGATTGTTATTGACTTTATTAGCTGGCATTTCTTGCTCTTATCGTAGCCACATGAATCAATGTGGTTTACGTCGTGGTCCAAGCCAACAGTTCATTTCCACACCCAAAGTGTAGACCGCAGTGAAGCAAAAACAAAAGCTTAGCCCCACTTTGTACTTTAAATTTAAACACAGGTTTGCTGAATAGCTGCTGAGCATCATATTAAAGTACTATGAACTGAATGTAACCAAGGCATTAAAAAAGCACCAAATGGTGCTTTTTGTTTATTACTCGCTGTCATCGCTGGGGGTCGATGGTGAGTCTTTTAACAGCTGCTCCAGCTGCGAGAACATCGCTTTGCTGTAATCAATAAACTCCTGCACTTTCTCTTGCTCTTTATCTTGATTGAGCCAAAGCATCAACCCCGATAACTCATTTTGCAGCCCTAAGTCACCCGCTTGCTTGTATGCCTCTTTCAGCGACTCATTGAAAGGTTGCAGCTCTTTGGCAACTTCCTTACCTGGAGCCGTGCGCTCATACTCTCTTATTGCAGCGCGAGTTTTAGTTTGTGTCAGATCCATAGAGAAGGCGACTAGCTCTGGGTTATCTAGCTGCAACTCACTGGCTTTATTGAACGCCTCATCATATTGGCCGCTAAAGAAGTCTTCACTTACGCCTTGCAGTTGTGCCATGAAATCATTTACAGCTTGCTGCTCATCTTCATTTAATTCGCCATTAACCGATAACGTGAAGTTTAATTCCTGCTTCTCAAACTGTTCAGATGCATAGCCAGCCCCTTGCTTTTCGCCGGGGGCAAATAAACTGGCTGCCGCACCAGCTTGGTAGTTTTGCGCTAAACTAACGACCACTTCATCGCCTTCAGCGGTAGTAAAACGATACTCGGCATTATTTTGTAGCTGCATATACTGAGCTTGGCTTACCGCTACGCCATTACCAATACTTTGCTCACCAAAAAGCGATTGCTCAAACTCATTGAGCCCTTCCTCAATACCTTTTTGTGACTGCTCAATGCCGGTTTTAATTTCGTCGTTGAGTAGCCCAGCATCTTCAAGCTCACCGTAGGCATCATCAATACCTGTTTGCACGCCTTCGCGCGCTTGCGCCAGCATTTCTTGTAACTTGTCGTCATTGGCGCCATCGGCTTTCGCTTTTTTCACCGCACCAGTGACAAACTGCAGCACATTTTTCACTACCTCTTCGAAGTCAAATAACGGCTTGCTTTGCTGTTTTGGTTGTTCGAGACCTAACGCTTGCGCCAATTTGTCATTCAATACCTTGGCACCCACTTGGCCATAACCCGATGAGTAACTATCAAACCTCGGAGAGTTAATCGCGGGCTGTGCCGGCGCATCGCCTTTATTTTTTAAACCAGAACGGTTGCTTTGGTTAAAGATATGATTTAAATCGCTAATTTTCATGAGCTAAGGCCCTCCTCTGCAGTGGTTGCCAAGCCTTGGCAGCACACATTCATGAGTCAATTAATATACTACTACCGCTGTTATCGGCAGCACGCACAGAAACTGTAGAAATTTTGTGCACTTTATAATGGCCGATACTGGACAAACCGTGGCAACTGCCTACAATAGCGGCGCACTTAATAACGAGAGGTTTGCATGCCAGTAATTGATATCGATACCAGCACCTATGACGCGCAGCTAACAGAAAAACAACAACGAATCACGACACAGTTTTCGCGCTTTGGTGTGCAACAGCTTGAAGTGTTTGCTTCGCCGCCGAAGCATTACCGTCAACGTGCTGAGTTTAGAGTATGGCATGATCAGGACGAGCTCTACCACATTATGTTTGACCCTGTGAGCAAAGAGAAGATCCGCGTTGATCACTTTGACCCGGGTGCGCCGTTAATCAATGACCTTATGAGCGCGCTTATCAACGAGCTCAAAGATGATGAGTTGATGCGCCGTAAACTGTTTCAAATCGATTACCTCACGACGCTGAGCGGTGAGGCGTTGGTGAGCCTGCTTTACCACAAGCCACTCAACGAGCAATGGCTAGCTGGTGCCAAGGAATTACAAGCAAGATTACAACAACGCTTTAATGTTGAACTCATTGGCCGTGCTCGCAAACAAAAAGAAGTGTTAGGAAATGACTATGTTATCGAGCGCTTGCAGGTAAATGGCCAGCAGTACGTTTATCAGCAAGTAGAAAACAGCTTTACCCAACCCAATGCCAAGGTGAACGAGCTAATGCTGGGCTGGGCTCAAGATGTGTGCGCCCCTTTGAATAATGATTTGCTCGAGCTTTATTGCGGTAATGGTAACTTCTCAGTCGCCTTAGCAGGATCTTTCAATCGTGTATTGGCCACAGAAATTTCGAAGTCATCGGTTAAATCGGCACAATACAATATCGCTGCTAATAAGGTGACTAACCTCGATATTATTCGTATGAGTAGCGAGGAGTTTACCCAAGCTATGCGTCAAGAACGTAGCTTTAGCCGCTTAAAAGACATCGACTTACAAGAGTATAACTGCCAGACCATCTTGGTTGATCCGCCGCGTGCAGGTATGGATGAGTTAACCTGTAAGTTGGTGAGTGAGTATGACAATATTGTCTACATCTCCTGTAACCCAGACACATTAGAGCGCGACTTAGATAGGCTAGCAAGTACTCATAAGGTAACGCGATTCGCGATTTTTGATCAGTTCCCTTACACCCATCATATTGAATCCGGTGTATTTCTCACTCGCAAGTAGCTGACATTATTTGCAGAATAAAAAAACCGCATCATTAAATGCGGTTTTTTTGTGTCTTTCTTAACTTATTTTTTCGCAAGAAAGTTAATCAGTGCGGCAATATCTTCGGGGTCGGTAACACCTGACTCACGACCTAGTAGTAGGCGATATTTACCATTAACAATAAAGGTAGGAACACCGCGTAGGGCCCCTTTTTCTTTAAAGTATTCTTGATCGCGCTGCATCTTCGAGGCTTTGGTGCGAATAGCAAAGCCTTTGAATAGCTTGTCAAACTTGTCGCCATCTACGCCGTTGGCAACAAAAATATCTTTCACATCAGCGACTTCGTTAAACTTAGCGCGCTTAGTGTGGATATGACTGAACATGGCTGCAATCAACTTGTCTTTTTGCGGCAGCACTTCAGCAGTCGCGAGTGCTTGTGACAGCATATCTTGATTCTCGGTGCTGCGGCCGCCCATGAAGTTAACGTGGCTTTTCTTAAAATCAACATCTTTGCTGAGCTTAGGTTTTACATCCATAAGCAAGCCTTCATAGGCGTTACATGCGGGGCAATAGAAAGAGAAAAACTCTTTCACTTCCGGCTTACGACTAGCTCTGTCCGAAACCACTTCATAGTGCGTGCCTTCTTCAAACTGTGCCGCAATCGCACTGATGGGCAGCGCCAATGCCATCATGGCTAAAGCAATGAACTTCTTCATCGAGTACTCCGATTATTTTTCTAATAAATAGTTTACGAGCTCGTTTAGCTCTTGTTGCGATGCCACTTTATGCACATGCACTTTGTACTTATCGTTAACGATGAGTGTTGGCACACCGGTCAAAGCACCTAGCTTTGAGTAAGTTGTTTGGTCATCCACGGCTTCTTTCTCGCCATTTACAACAGGCTCGCTCGCAGCAAGCATAGCGAAACGTTGGGCATCAATGCCTTGCTCTGCGAGCAATGCTTCCACAGACTCTTGCGTTTGTAATGGCTCGCGTTGACGGTGAATGCTATCGAAAATCGCCTGCGCTACTTCGGCATCTTTACCTTCTTCTTTGGCAACGAGGTAAGCCCGAGTTAGGCGGTTTTGCGCATCTTTATCAATACGTAAGAAGTTTACATGGCTCTTAACTAAAGGCACGCCTTCAGGCAGTGACTCTTCAAGCGCCCCAACAATGGGCTCAAGCTTGAAGCAATGAGGGCAGTAGAAAGAGAAAAATTCGGTTACTTTATCAGCTTCAGACGCTTCAGCTTCAAGTACTTGATAGTGCTCGCCCGCTTTAAAGTCAGCTGCCCAAGCGGCAACAGGTAGGCAAAGTAGTAGTAGTGAATATTTTAAAGTTTTTATCATAGTCATCTCAATGTATACATTAAACATCAAAAGCAGGTGCTTAAGGTAAAAGTTTTAATGGTGGCTCATCTAACGCCGCCAACTGCTCTTTTAAAGCCAGAGTTTGCTGTTCCCAGTATTTGTCTTCAGCAAACCAAGAAAAGTTCCGTTCAAACGCCGGATCTGACCAACGTTTTGCTATCCAGCCCATATAATGCACCATGCGCATGGCTCGCAATGGCTCAATCAATCGCAACTGAGAATGGTCGAAGTCGGCAAACTCTTCATATGCCAGAACCAAGGTATCAAGCTGCAATAACTGATTTTGCCTGTCACCACTGAGCATCATCCATAAATCTTGAATCGCAGGGACTTGTCGGCTGTCATCAAGGTCAACGAATGTCAGGGTGTTGTCCGCAGACCATAGAATGTTGCCAGCGTGACAGTCACCATGCAAGCGAATACTCTGCGAACAATCATAAAGTTGTACCGTTTTATCAATAACCTGTTGCAGTACAGTATAAAATGGCAGCGACATGGCTTTGCTCACCAAGTTACTTTGCTGCAAATGAACCTTAGCTTGATGCAAATACTCGTCGCACCCAAGCGTTGGTCGCTGCTCAAAAGCAGACGCTTTAGCTGTTTGATGCATCCGCCCGATTAAACGCCCGAGTTGCTCCAACTGATCCAGATTGTCCATTTCAAACTGCCGCCCCCCCACACTTGGGAACAGAGTAAAACGATAACCTTGATGCTTAAACAGGGTTTTGCCGTTGATTGTCAAAGGTGCCACTACTGGCACCTCAGCATCCATTAATTCTTGGGTGAAGCGGTGCTCTTCCAAAATTTGTGCATCGCTCCAACGCTCTGGGCGATAGAACTTTACAACATAGCGGCGCTTGTCCTCCGCCAAAAATTGATACACCCGATTCTCATAGCTGTTGAGTGCTAATAACCCCGACTCGGCATACAACTCAACCGAATCAAGAGCATCTAAAATGGTGTCAGGTGTCAAAGATGCAAAACTAAACTCGCTCACATTAGCGCCCTTTAAAGAAGTTGCTGGATTGCTTAAGCTGAGTGTCAGGGCTATCCACTGGGTAAAGCACAAACTCAAATTCGGTCATTGGCTTACGTAAGTCATAAGGGTCAATGATCACCGACAACGGTACATTATGGGAGCGCCCAGGCTGCACGGTGAACTCCTGCTCACCAATTACTTGATAATGCTCCAGCCCCTGCACTTCGACTCTAAAACGCTGTTCCTGCTGGGCTTTATTAAGAATTTTTAAGGTATAGGTATTCTCTACCAAGCCTTCCATATTGACTCGATACAGCTGATTACGATCGCGGATAATGTCTAAGTCCATCGGCACGCGCATCATAATATTGGCCGCCAGCGCACCAATAAGAATAAATAGAATGACTGAATAGCCAATCAGCTTGCCACGAACGGGTTTAGTTTTCTCTGCCGACGCTTCAAGATTGCGCTCGGTGGTGTAGGAGATGAGCCCGCGTGGATAATTCATTTTATCCATCACGCCATCGCAGGCATCAATACAGGCGCCACAGTTTATACACTCATACTGTAGGCCGTTACGAATATCGATGCCGGTCGGGCACACTTGCACACACAAGTTACAGTCGATGCAATCGCCCAAACCCAGTTCCTTTGGATCTTGTTTGCGCCCACGTGGACCACGTTTCTCACCGCGCTTAGCATCGTAACTGACTGTGAAGGTATCTTTATCAAACATGGCTGATTGGAAACGTGAGTAAGGACAAATATGCAAACACATGATTTCGCGCATCCACCCAGCATTACCGTAGGTGCATAGCGTAAAGACAGCAATACTTAATACCGCATAACCACCGGCTGAAAAGGTAAAAAAGTCGGGCAACAACTCACGAATAGGAGTGAAGTAGCCAACGAAGGTAATAGCGGTATAGAGAGAGAAAAGCAGCCAGCTACCATGCTTGGCTGTTTTACGCCAAAACTTATCAAAGTCCATGGGGCGCTGATCCAACTTTTTACGCTGGTTTGCAGTGCCCTCTATCTTCTCTTCGAACCAAATAAAAATAAACGTCCACACGGTTTGCGGGCAGGTATAACCACACCATACTCGGCCGTAAAAGGTAGTCACCAAAAACAGCGCAAAGGCAGCAATCATAAAAATAAACGCGAGAATGGTGAGGTCTTGCGGTAAAAACGTCAGTCCAAAAATGGTGAAGTGCTGGTTCATTAAATCGAATAACACTGCTTGCTGGCCATTGTAATTAATCCAAGGAAGTAACATAAAGGCCAACATTCCTACCAGACCAATACGTTGACGTAACAATTGATGGAGGCCTGTTACAGCGCGAACGTAAATGCGGTTACGGGGATTAAATCGATCGCTTTGCGCCGCACTGGGCTTTTCGATCTTCACGTCAGTAGGGATATTTTTTACCTTGATCCGCTGCTCTTTATCCATTGTCTTTCCTCAACGCCACGTTTTTAGGAAGGGGACAGTTAGTTTAACTGCTTAGAGTGCAAGTATATCAATTTAGCGACAAAAATGATGCCTTTGCAGGCATATATGATGGCTTTTGCTTGCTTTTAAAACACAGAGTTTACTAAACTAAGGCTGCGCTCGCAGTTACCTAGATCAAGGTTTAGTTATGAAGAAGTTATTGGTTATTATTTTTTTGGTGTTGGCTTTTTTCACCATAGACCACCCGATAGTAAAAGGCCCCCGCGACAAGCTGTTTAATCAGACCATGTCCGATTTGAGCGCGGCCAGTAAAGTGAATAAAGAAGTCAAAGCCAAACGAGCCCTAGAGCAAATTCGCCAACAGGTACGCTTGACAGACAAACAGGATCAACACCTAGCCTCTGCTTTGAATACCGTCAATGGCATGTACGCATGGGAGCGTAAATACTGTTTAAATCGCGAGCTTAATGAATATCTGTTTGGTGATGCTTTGCGCCAAAGCTGCTCGGTCATCGCCAGCACCCACTAAGTTATGGATTTCTCATCACTGACCAAAAAGCAAACCCAGTCGTTTGTGCAGCAAAAAAAATTGCTACAACGACTGTCTAAAGGTCAAGAGGTGCGCTGCGAGCACTGCCATGGAAAAGTTACCCTAGCTCTGGGTGAGCCGGGCTATGCGAGCGCACGGTGCGAAAAGGGCTGTACCGACGTGCTATTACAGCTATCCTAGCCGTCCCATTCTTGCTCATCATCAAATAAGCCACTTTGCACCGCAACAAGCTCAATCAGCTCAGCAAAGCCGAGGCTAAAGTCGGCCATCATATCGAACAAGACTTCGGCAAACTGTTGCTCGCTCTGCCCACTTTGTGCCGCTTGTGCGCAAAATGCTTGTTGCTCACTGAACAAACTCAGTACGGTCACCGCTTGTAGCAACATCTCGCGACTGTCATCATCCACCGCCTGCGCCGTTAGCAACGGCTCAATATAATAGCTAACACCAATCGCAAACCCTTGGCTCCACAGAAGTATAGGTGCATCATTGGCAAAGTTATGCTGCCAAGGCTGACGCAATTGCACAACCTTACGCAGGTTGAACCCCTCACTATAAACTTGATCGCTCACCTGTTGCTGCGCATTCATTAACGCAAATAATACGCTCTCATCGCTCTTCGCGGCTTGCTCGCCCAACACATCGACTAACCATTGCTCTGGCTCGATAGGCTGAGGGGCGCACACAAGGGCAAACAAGTAGCCTTGCAGCTGTACAAAGTCCATTGCGTGGTCATGTTCATCCAAGTATTTTTGCAGTTGTTGCTGCACATTGTCGGTCATTAGAAGTTGATCCTATAACGCCCATCACTGGTTTGGTTGCCAAGGAACTGTACAGCATCATGCACATCCTTAGGTAGACTCGCATCCGGCTTTACAAAACCACTTGCTGTAAGTTGACTACGCTCGTTAAGGCCCGCATCAACTTGCAGCCCAAGGCGATTCTCTTTATCAACTTTCACGCTAATACCGCCGTTTTTACAGGCTAACTGTCCTTCTAATTCACCAATACTGAACCAGCCATTACGCCCTTTCACGGTGATATCTGGTGAGCTAATTTCGCCAGCGAGAACTTGGCAGTGCGGCTGACCCAATTGATATTGGGCAATATCAACAAAAATCCGCCCCTGCGCTTGGGTGGGAATAGGCAGTTGTACTTGTGCCAATGCCTGCTCTATACGAATACGGGCATTAGCGTCAGTAACCGTTAAATCCTTCTCAATCAGCCCATAATTAATCACCCCACCCGCAGAGAGCTCTTCAGGGTTACGTTTATTCCCTAAGGTGACATCCACTTGCGCTTTACCTGTTAGTAATGCCCAGGCATTCACTTGCCACTGCGCTTTGCTCAGGTATTGACCTTGATAGCGCACACCATTTATTTGTCCTTGCCAGATGGTACCGCTTGCTGGCCCTAGCTGTAATCCTGGCGGCAATTGCTTAGCCGCCAAATTAAGCGCGATAGAGGCGGGAAATAAAGCCACAGCAAAGATGATAAAAGATAGTAAAAATAAGCTTCCCAGAGCGAATGCTTTCTTCACAGACATAGTTACTCCAATACAATGCGGCTAACGCGCACATGCCCAGGCTTTTGGTCTTGCGACAGTTCAATATTGGCGATGCTAACGCCGTGATTGTTCACCAACTCGTCAAGCCAAGCTAACAACTGGTTGAACGGCACACTATCAATGTTTACCCGTAAGCCATCACCGCTTGGCTGCATACGGCTGATCGCAATTTGATATCGGCCCCGGGTGCGGTTGACGATTTGCGTCACATTTTTGCCACCGGTGTTGGCAACGGCGCCTTTTGCTTTGAGCTTGACCACACTTTGCTGCACAAATTGCAGCAGCTCTTGTTGTTTTAACTGGTCTTGCTTGGCGTCTTCAATGGCATTATTCAACGGCCGATACACCACCATGACAAAGAAGAACACCACAAATACCGCACCAGCAATTAAGAGTAAGCGCTGCTCTTGCGGCTTTAAGGACTGCCAATAATTAGTGAGTGCGCTCATTGTGCTCCCCTTATTCTTAACTCGCCGATGACACTTTCACCATCGTTATTGAGTGAGCCTTGCTCAACATCTAAACCGCGCTGCTCGAGTTTGGCTTTTACCTGCCCAAAACTTTGGAAATCTTGTCCTCGAGCCCCTACGCGCAGTTCATTGCGACGTTGGTCAAAGCGTAATGTTTGCGGCACAAACTGTTTGCTTTGTTGCACCACATCGGCAAAATCTTGTAGTAATAATAAAAATTGGGCGCTCGGCCCTTGGCCACTTTCTTTCAAAGCACCGTTAATCTGGCTCCGTAATAAATGAGGACGCACTTTAGTGCCTGGGAAAGCACGTTCATAAGTGCTGATCACCTGAGCCTTGGTTGCTTCAGCTTGGCTGCTATAGTGATAAAGCTGCGCGCCTTTAACCCCAAGCATAAAGACCAAGGTCACCGCTGCCGCCACCATCGCCGGGCGCCAAGTTTTTAACCAGCCATAGCTTTGCTTTTTATAAGCAAATTCGCCTTGGCGAAGATCGATTGGCGACGAGGCGGTGGCGAACATCGCCAAAGGTAACTCAAACTTCTCTTCATGTACTTCGGTGGCTATCTGCTCACTGTGATAACCAGGCAACGGGCTATACAAGTCTAAGGTTTGTACGCCAACGGCACTTAAAAAGGCTTCGGCCCACTGTGGCTCTAGCTGTGCACCATGCCACGCTCCATAGCGCACCAAAAAGCTATGCTCATTGACAGCCATCGCTGTAGCTCGCTGTGGCTGAGGCTCCGGTAATAACAGAGCATCACTGTGAATATGCTCGACAAGCAATTGCGCATCGCTCAATACTGATAGCCAATTTTGCAACCATTGACGGTTCACCAAAGCAACCTGAATGAAGTGCTGCTCGCCATCACTGTGCGCCTGGCCGTGAGCGATAAACAAGCTGTCGACATCAACGGCAACCTGCTCCTCAATCATATAAGGAAGCGCTTGCTCTAGCTTGCGGCTCCACTTAGTCGGCAATTGCACGCGGTGACATTGCACCTGAGCGCTGGGTAACACTAAGGTGCACTCACGGTTATGTGCTTTCGTTGCTAACTGCTCTAATTCATTGGCATCATGTAGTTGACCACTGCCAATAATTTCATTTTCACTGCGGTTATAGACCAGCCAATGTATGGGCTGATCGGGGCGCTCGCCCACGTGGATCAGTAAGGACTCTCTCACTGCACGCCTCCAAATTTTCGCGCCAAAATAGTTACGTTGTTTTTATCTGCTTGTAGTAATGACGTCATAGTAAACTCGAAATCAACGAAGGTAGCGGTGGTTTGTAATTGAAAGTACTCACTTTTCAACACAAAACGCTCATCATCTGCCTTCACATCCTGTCCGCCTTGCTTTTTTACTTCTGTGGTGAACTCATTGAGCTCATCGAATCCTTCGTCGGGACGAGCGGCAATCACCGCCTGCGCACCTGACTCACTGAGACCATTGACCATTGCTGCCAACAACAGCGCCTGATCTTCAGTAATGGTATTGACGTTAATAGAAAACAGCTCGTCATCAGGAATAACACACACATAGGGCGCTATTTTCTGCATGACTAAGGGGTTAAAGCCCTTCACTAAACGCAGCTCTGAAATATCGGCGAAGAAGTTATTGGCGGTTAAGTAAGGCACATCACGTGACAAATACTCATCTTCTTCCGCGCCTGAACGCATGGTAATACTGTCTTCATCAAGCCAATCAAAGACACTGTCAGCCATGGCCTCTTCCGACTCTTGCGCAGGCAACTCCTCAACTTCTTTGAGCAAGGCTAGCAGCGCCTTGTGCGCAGGATTTGATTTAACAAAGCCGCCTTCAGCAGCACTGGGCTCAGCGCGCAAGGCATTTAAGTTTAAGCACGTTTGTAAGTCCCTTATCGCACCACTAATGGTGCCGTTTTCCACCGGATAAGGGGTGTCAGCGGCGAGTGCCCAAGGTTGTTGTAAATGCATTTTATCGGGCTCTTTTTCAATACTTTCCCGCAACACTTTTTGTGCCAGCGCTTCCGCTGCATAGGCATACCATTTCGCCTGGCGGAAATCGTCTAAATTCGTAGACTTTTGCACTTGCACCATTAAATTGATGCTCATTTGCGCCGCTATAGTCGTCGCCAAGGCGACAATAAACAACACGATAACCAGCGCTGCACCACGAGCTGACTGTTTACTTTTCGCCACTTTTTGCCTCCTTGCCTTGCCCTGCAAGTAAAAACAAACGTTTAATTGGCTCCCGGTCTTTTAGCGTCAGCTCAATAGATACCGCTTTGGGTAATCCCTCTTGTTGCCACTGTGGCTGCCATGGCTGCTCTCCTTTACTGTCATAAAATTCAAAAGTGAGCTCTTGCACCCCCTCCAACAGCACTTGCACACGTGGCTCTGTACTATCTAACTGATCGACATAGAGTCGATATAGCCGCTCTAGCCGCTCCTCTTGTACCCGATATGCCACAGCTTGCAATTCACTGCGCGGTAATAGGTAGCCGGGGTTTGTCCAGCCGCTGCGTACAAAGCCGATACCATCAAACTCGCTATCGAATAAATAGCGTTCGTGCATCAGGAACTGCTCTTGCGTATCACCCGCCTCGTTGCGCACTTTGCGTTTAGTGATCTGGCTAAAGTCTTGCTCTAACATACGAAATACGTTTTGTAGCCGTGAGAGCTCATCCAAGGTTTGCTCTGACGCTTCCTTGGTGCGTGTGGTTACATCCAAAATCTGATGGGTTGCGCCGATAATAAACACCATCACAGCCAACGCGACCAACACCTCGACTAAGGTAAAACCGCCTTCGCTCGCATTGTGACAGCCATTAGCGCCGGCCATTGCTTTTGGCCTCTTTATCGATATAGGTGGACAGGGTGTAAGCAAACTGCTCGTATTGCTCATCGGTGTACACCTCGATATCCACTTTTACAAAGCTACTGTCCGCCGTGCGCGTGACTTTTTGCTGCCAATACCAGGTTTGTCCAGCCAACTCGACTTTGCCTTTATGGTTATTTTTAGCAGCCCACTTGTCACCTTGAGCACGAATTTCAACTAACTGGTTTTCTGCCACCCAAGACGCATAGGTTTGCTCTTCGATGGTACTTAAGTGATTAATATGCTCGCCGCTGATTTGCATCGCCGCGATGCCAGCCATGGCGCATATACTTAAGGCCACCATAACTTCCAACAACGTAAAGCCCTGATACCGCCAACCTCTGCCTCGATTCATGGCCACTGCTCTCTATCAAGTGCCACGGGAGCCATAAACTCACCGGTTATGGTGTATGGCATAAGCTCTTCTTCACGGCTATCCACGGCCAACGCCAGCTCAAACGGGCTGACCTCTCCAGAGGAAAGGATCATCACTTGCGGGATTTTCATTTTTTCCAGCTCAAGGAAGTCCTCTTCATCGACCCCTAAAAGCTGCTGCCAGTCGACGGCATTGAGCAGGCTATCTTGCGCCCATGGCAAATCTTCTTGATTCAGGGTCAACTCAAAAGGCGGTTCGAATTGCTTGCCTTTCAGTACCCCTTCGGCATCTTCCAATGGCCGCCATTCCTGCTCAGCATAGGTTAAAAACTCATAGCCATTATCAGCAATATACAACCCTAATTGACGCTGATTTAAAATGGCGTACTCAGAGGCATAATTAATACTGGTCTGCAGCGCGAGGGCGTGTTGCTCGAGCTCATCCTCATGTGAGTCATCGATGCTGTATACCACGAGGTTAGCGGTAAAAGCGATGATCGCTAAAACCACTAAAATCTCGATTAAACTAAAGCCACGATGACGAGCAACTGCCATACAAATTAACGCTCTTCTTCGTCCCAGTTACCGATGTCGTCTTCAGTACCTGCTTCACCGTCCGGACCCATTGAAAATACGTCAATCTTACCGACTTCTCCTGGGTAAATAAGCTGATACGGATTACCCCATGGATCTTCTGGTAAGTTCTCTATGAAACCACCATCAGGAAAACGTTTTGGCACCGGTTCAATACTTGTTTTGGTCACCAAAGCTTCAAGACCTTGCTCCGTGGTTGGGTAGGTTTTATTTTTTAATTTATACAGGCTCAATGCATCTTCAAGCTGTTGAATATCTAGCTTTGCTTTGTCTAATGCGGCCTCTTCCTGTTGCCCCATAATGTTGGGTGCCACAATTGACATGATCATGCCAATAATGACCAGAACTACCATCACTTCTAATAATGAAAAACCAGATTGCTTTCTCACTGTCATTACCTCTAATTGCTTAAATCCATCTGCGCCTTAGCTTATAAGCCAATGGCCTTGTTCATCGCCATAATCGGTTGCAATATGGCCATTACGATAAATAACACGATAATAGCCATGGTTGCTATCATCGCGGGTTCCAAAAGTTTAAGTGACACATTGACCATGGTCTCAAACTCACGATCTTGGTTATCGGCGGCGCGCTCTAACATTTGCTCTAACTCGCCTGACTTCTCACCACTGGCTATCATATGTAGCATCATGGGCGGGAAAAGCTTAGTTTGCTCAAGCGCCGCTCGAAGGCTAGCCCCTTCACTAACTCGAGTAGCCGCCTCGGCAACGGCCGCTTTAATCTTCTCGTTAGCAAGCACATGACCTGAAATTTTCATCCCCTCAAGCAGCGGCACAGCACTGGAAGAAAGAATGCTTAGGGTACGAGCAAAACGCGCAGTATTTAAACCCCGACTCACTTTGCCGATACCGGGTAAGGTCAGCAGCTTGCTGTCATACCAAAAGCGAATATTGGGCTTTTTCAGCGCTTGCTTAATACCGACTGTGAGCAACACAAATACTGCGATGCACACAAACCAATAGTTTTGCACGAAGTGGCTGGCAGCCATCACCCACTCGGTGGTCCAAGGTAATACTTGCTTTGACTTTTCAAAGGTTTTCAATATCTTGGGCACCACAGTTCCAAGAAGAATAGAAACAATGGCCACGGCAAAAATCACCAAAATGATAGGGTATACCATGGCCTGGGTAATCTGTGAGCGCATGTGTTGGCGTTGCTCGGTGTAATCAGCTAAGCGGTTTAAAACCTGGTCTAGATGCCCTGATTTTTCGCCTGCTGAGACCATCGCCCGATACAGATTATCAAACACGTGAGGAAACTCCGCGAGGCCATCGGCTAGGGTGTACCCCTCAACCACTTTCGAGCGTACCGCCATCAACATTTTCTTCAAGCGCGGCTTCTCGCATTGCTCGGCCACGGCCATGACCGCAGCTTCAACTGGCAAAGCGGATTGAATAAGGGTGGCAAGCTGACGGGTAATAAGGGCAAGATCTGACGTCGATATTTTCGCTTTAAATACGTTGCCTAATAAGCCTTTATTGGCAGCATTGGCCTTTTCTTGAGAAGCAGCTAATTCCACGGCAACAGGCATCAGTCCTTTGTCACGCAATTGCTGACGTATTTGCTTTGCCGTATCGGCCTCTAAAAGGCCTTTTTTTTCTTTGCCTCGCCCATCTAACGCGCGATATTCAAATGCTGCCACTATTGCTCCTCACGGGTAACCCGTAACACTTCTTCCAAAGTCGTTTTCCCAGCAAGAACTCTAGAGCAGCCATCTTGGCGAATACTTGGGCTGTGCTGACGCACATATTTCTCAACCATTTGCTCACCATGGCCGTTATGAATCAGCTCACGAATATGGTCGTCCACCACTAATAACTCATGAATACCGGTACGCCCTTTATAACCGTTATAGTTACATTCTTCACAGCCTTGGGCGCGATAGATAGTGGGTGGGTTTTCAGCGGGCACACCCAATAGCTGGCATTCACTTTCATCAGCTTCATGGGCCTGCTTGCAATTATTACACAAGGTGCGCACTAAACGTTGAGACAAGACTCCTAACAGCGACGAGGACAGTAAGAAAGGTTCTACCCCCATATCTTCCATACGGGTGATCGCCCCGGCTGCGGTGTTGGTGTGCAAAGTTGACAGTACTAAGTGACCGGTCAGTGACGCCTGAACACCAATTTGCGCGGTTTCTAAATCACGAATTTCACCTACCATCACCACATCTGGATCTTGACGCAAAATAGCTCGCAGACCACGCGCAAACGTCATATCCACTTTCGGATTGACCTGAGTTTGGCCGATACCGGGGATCTCGTACTCAACAGGGTCTTCAACGGTGAGGATATTGCGATCTCGGCTATTAATAGCCGTCATTCCCGCATACAGGGTGGTACTTTTACCCGAACCTGTTGGGCCGGTTACGAGAATAATGCCATGGGGTTTACGAATGAGCTCCGCAAACAGTTCTTGGTTGCGTCGCGTCATTCCCAGGTCTTGTAAATCAAGGCGGGCATTGTTTTTATCAAGTAGACGCAGCACCACCCGCTCACCAAAGCTTGATGGCATCGTTGACACCCGCACGTCAACCGCGCGCCCAGCAATGCGTAGGCTGATACGACCATCTTGAGGAACACGCTTTTCAGCAATATCCAGTTTAGCCATAACTTTAATACGCGATACGAGCAGCGAAGCTAGCTTGCGATTAGGCTTGAGCACCTCTTTGAGCACGCCATCGACGCGAAAACGAATCACAAGCTCTTGCTCGAAGGTTTCGATATGGATATCCGATGCACCCTCTTTGATAGCCTCGCCCAACATGGCGTTAATCAGCTTGATAATCGGCGCATCATCGTCAGCAGCGAGCAAGTCTTCGGTTTGCGGCAGCTCCTCGGCGAGAGAGAATAAATCGGCCTCATTGCCGATATCTTCCATTAGCTGCTGGGTTTCCGAACTATCGCGTTGATAGGCCGCCTCAAGGACGAGTTCGAATTTGTCTTCCGGCAACCGTTCTACGCTAAACCCTCGGCCTGCGAAGCGGCGCACCTCCAACATAACCTGAGGCTCTAAATCATGGCTATGGTAAAGCAGTAACGTCTCATCATGCTCTACCAATAGCACTTGAAAGCGGCGTGCAAAGGCAAATGGCAGTCGCAGTGGCGCTGTGGCAACGGTTTCTGATACCTCCATCAGCGCTTCGTCAGTGACGGGCACCTCGGCGCTGCTTTGGGCGGCGATTTGCTCAGTCATTGTCTCGCTCAGCCTTATTTTGCTCTTTCAGATACTCTTCATAGGTAGGTGGCAATACAAGCGCGTCATTCCACTCAGGGAGTAATGGCACTTGCTCGGTTGGCATCAAGTCGATACCGTCATCGCTTTGTTTGAGCTGCTCACCACGGATAAATTTATATTTACTGTGGCTCAAACGGTTCATGCTCTCAATATCGCGTAAAATTGTGGGGCGAATAAAGACGATAAGATTGCGTTTACGCTTTGACGTACTGGTGGATTTAAATAAGTGGCCGAGCACAGGAATATCACCAAGTAACGGTACTTTAGAGACACTTTCTTGGACATCTTCATCGATAAGACCGCCGAGCACAACCATACCACCATCGTCGGCTAGCACTGTGGTGGTAATGGCACGTTTGTTAATGGAAATATCCACCGCCGTTGAACCCGCGACATTCGATACTTCTTGTTCAATGGTTAGCTGCACTGCCGAGCCATCGTTTATTTGCGGTGTTACTTTAAGCTTCACACCCACTTCCTGACGATCAACAGTCTGGAATGGATTTTCATTGTTACTGCCGGTCGACGAGCCGGTAATAATGGGTACTTCTTGACCGACAATCATCGACGCTTCTTCATTATCCATCGTAGTAATCGAAGGGGTCGCCAAAATATTCGAATTCGTGTCATTAGAAACGGCTTGGACTATCGCGCCCCAGTCATTCTTAACGATACCCATAGCTAAGCCATTGATTCCACCTAGTAAACTAGCGAGAGGACCAAGGTCGCCTTCTTCGGTACGGCTAATCGGAGTTACCACACCACTTTCTGAGCCAACAACATTGTCGGTAATGGTTTTATCACGAGCTTGCTCTGCTGCCACTGCCAGTGAGCCAACGGGCACCGTGGTGCCGTTGTTAAACTGCAACATGCCACCTTGTTCGGAGATCCACTGCAAACCAAAGTTAACACCATCGCCTTCAGAAACCTCAACAATAATGGCTTCTACCAAGACTTGCGCACGGCGAATATCTAATCGCTCAATCACTTTTTCAAGTGAACGCATCATGTCGGGCTGGGCTGTAATCACCAATGAGTTCGACGCTTCGTGCGCTTCAATGCTGATGTCATCACTGCCGCGACGTGTGGCGCGCGCAGCATTACCATTGCCTTGCTGCTCTTCTTTTAAAGACTTACTAACCCCCTGTAATACCTTAACCAGCTCATCTGATTTAGCGTAATTAAGGTAGAATACTTTGGTATTTCCGGTTGTCTCTAGCTCGTTATCTAAGCGCTTGACTAATTCAATGGCGCGCGTGCGGGCCTGCCCTTCACCACTGACAATCACACTGTTGGTACGCTCATCTGCAACGACCCGAGGGATCAAAAAGTCGGGGACGCTGCCTTTGCCATTGTCTTTAAAAATATTATCGACAACAGACACCACATCAGAGGCCGTGGCGTGTTTCAGACGCACAATATCAACACGTTTATCACCGGCTTGGTCAACCAAGCGAATAATTTCCACTAGACGGTTTACCGACTCGGCATGACCGGTCAGCATCATGACGTTAGAAGGGTTAAAGTTGGTAACATGGCCGCCATCTTTTTGGTCACTAAACTGACGGATCAGTGGACCCAACTCTTGGACGGTTACATTTTTCACTCGCACAACCCGAGTTACCAGCATATCACCGCCCATGCCGTCATCTTCACCGATGACTGGCACATTAGACTTTTTCGCGTCTGAGCTTTTCTCTACTTTAATGATACCACTTGGCATTTCGACAGCAGCATAGCCGTGTACTTCGAGAACGTTGAGGAAGAATTGATAGTACAGCTGTTCATCCATGAGCTCGTAGCTACGCACATTAATTTTGCCACGTACATTGGGGTCAATGATCACCGTCTTGTTAAGGTTTTTACCAACGATATTGATAAACTCGTTGATATCTGTGCCCTTAAAGTTTGCCGCATATTCGACTGCGTATAGATTTAAACTTACCCCAGCGGCGAAAAGTAGCGCGCCATACTTGGCAAGCCCTTTTATTATTTTTGTGCGAAATTTCGCGCCCATTGTTCTTACTCCAAACGTGTGATTATTGCAGGCTAAATTGCACATCGAACAGTTGCCCGTTGCGGTTCACGGTAATAGATGCGTCGGTGCTATTGCGCAGCTCTTGCAATGCTGCCATGGCTTGTTTCATATCGGTTAGCTGATAACCATTTATAGCAATGGCGATGTCATTATTTTCAAGGCCCATTTGTTTAAATAGGGCCGGATCTTTTCCAGGGCTTAATTTATACCCTTGTAGACGACCTTGGTTACGTGCCGGAGTGATACGTAGATACTCCGATAACTTTCCAGGGTCGGCAAGAATTTGTTTGCGTGTTTGCTGTAGAGCTTGCTTGGCCTCGGCACTGGCTGTGGCATTGATGGTTTTCGCCTTACCGGCACTCGCTTTGGGAGCACTATCAGCTTGTGGCCGACTTGCTGGCACAGGCATAGATACGGTTTTAGTGAAGCTCAAGCCGTCAAGCATCAGTGTTTCAAAGCGCCCACCGACATCCAAAATAGCTCGGTCAGGAAGTACTTTTGCCAGTTTAGCGCGTGTTCCTTTGATGACATCATCAATACCGTAGGTCTCTTGGCGCCCTTGGGATTCAATAATGGCGAGCCCGGCGGTTTTGTCGTTGGTAGCTGCTACCACGCCGGTTAGGTTTATGCTTAGACGTGTTTCAGGGGCGTCGCTGATAACTTCCTGTTTAGGTTCAGCTTGCTCGACAGCGGCGGCATCACCGAACAAATTAACTGAACGAATGGCGGCAATATTTGCTCGCTCTGCACCTTTGTTTGCTTGGCTCACAGGTGGCATCACCGTGCTTGCTTGCGGTTGTGGCCATACCAGCCAAAGCAACCCAGCGGCTAGATAACCACAATACAACACCGCAACCAGCACGATAGTGGCCACGATTTTTTTCTGTGGGAGCTGCTTAAGCCATTGTTGTAGTTGGGCTGAATCCAAAACTCTATACTATTATTATTGTAGTCGTTAACGTCACATAGTACATCTATCACTGAGTGACAACAAGCACACCATGTAGCATTAATGTAAAAACATGTAGCCTAGTATAACCTCCGCGCAAGACAGCAATATGACAGCGTTCTGTGCTTTTTTTGGTCGTTGTGTTGTGCTAAATTTCGCCCTTAACTTAAAGAAAATAGTACCGAGGTAAAGTGAGCAAGTCAGCAGCGAACGAACACAGCGAATCTGTGCGCTTAGACAAATGGTTATGGGCCGTGCGCCTCTACAAAACTCGCGCCATAGCACGAGAAATGGTGCAAGGGGGCAAGGTCCACTATAACGGTCAACGTTGCAAGCCTAGTCGTCAGGTCGAAGTGGGAGCGAGTATTCGCCTTGCTCAAGGCTTCGATGAAAAACATATTAAAGTGCTTAAACTACTTGAAAAGCGTGTGGGTGCCCCCATTGCTCTGACCTGCTACGAAGAAACCGAGCAAAGTAAGTTAAAACGCGAAGAAAATGCCATTGCGCGTAAAAACAATGCCTTCTTTGCGCCACACCCTAATCAGAAACCGGACAAAAAGCAGCGCCGTGAACTGATTAAGATGAAAGCCAAATAGAGAAACTCATGCAAAACGATTTATTACACCGTTATATTTTTGAGCAACACGATGTTCGTGGTGAGCTCGTTCAAGTAAGCGATGCTTTCGCGCAAGTGATCAAAGACCGCGACTACCCTGACGCCGTAAAAAAGCTCTTGGGCGAGCTATTCGTAACCACTTCGTTGTTGACTGCGACACTCAAGTTTCAAGGCCATATTAATGTGCAAATCCAAGGTGATGGACCAGTAAAGTTTGCAGCCATCAACGGCGATCATGAGCAAAACCTACGCGGTGTCGCTCGCATGCAAGGTGAAGTAAAAGGAGATGGGTTACTGGCGCTGATGGGTAAAGGTCATATGATTATTACTATCACCCCAGTCAAAGGCGAACGCTATCAAGGGATTGTGCCGCTAGAGCATGACAGCTTAGCTAAATGCGTGGAACAATATTTTGCCCAATCTGAGCAACTAAAAACACGGATGTGGTTCGCCACGGATATAAGCCCTGGTCAAGAACGTGCAGCAGGCCTTTTCCTGCAAGTGCTTCCCGTCAACCAAGACAAAGCGACTGCTGATTTTAGTCATTTAGAGACGCTCAGCGATACAGTAACCGAAGACGAGTTATTAAATTTAGATGCACACACCGTATTGACTCGCTTGTACCATGAAGACAACCCTAAACTGTTCGAGCCACAGCCAGTGCAGTTTAAATGTACCTGTAGTCGCGAGAAAACCATTGATGCACTCGTTAATGTCGGCAAAGATGAATTACTTGCCGACGTACAGGCGAATGGCGAAATTGTTATTAACTGCCATTATTGCCTCAGTGAATACCGCTTTAACGAAGAGCAAATTAAAGCAATCTTCAATTAATTAAGCATTCATTCATATAAAAAGCTCGAGTACGAAAAACTCGAGCTTTTTTGTTTAAAATAATGACACCGGTATCATGAAATTTTGCTTTTTTATGACACCGGTATCACTGAAATTATTCATGTTTTTTCATATAAAACCGCCATTTTTAGGGCTTTCACCGCTCGTATACAAGCAAACCTTCTGTTACTATAAAATCCATAAAGCACTCTCACACAGCTTTAGATTAACCCGTTCAACCTCTCACAATTTTAGGTAAAAAAATGACTTCAAGCGCTACTCGTTTTGTTGATCTTACAACCGCAGAACTGATCGAGCAGGCAGTTCGTCGCGGCGAAGGTACTCTAGCCGCTAACGGTGCATTTGTTGCTAAAACAGGCCGTCGCACTGGTCGCTCTCCTCAAGATCGCTTTATCGTAAAAGAAGCAAGCACTGAAAATGATATTCAGTGGGGCAATGTTAACCGCCCATTCGATGCCGATAAATTTAATGCGTTGTGGGAACGTGTGGAAAACCACGTTGCTGAAAACGATCACTTTGTCTCTCACTTAGAAGTAGGCGCCGATCCAGAGCATTATTTACCTATTGTTGTTACTACAGAAACTGCATGGCACCACGTGTTCGCGAAAAATATGTTCATTGAGCCAAAGCAGTTCAATGCTGCGAATTTACCGCAATGGCAGATTTTGAATGTACCTTCATTCGTATGCGACCCAGAGCGCGATGGCACTAATAGTGATGGCACTGTGATCATTAACTTTGCCGAGCGAAAAGTGTTACTTGCTGGTATGCACTATGCTGGTGAAATGAAGAAGTCGATGTTCTCAGTACAGAACTTCTTACTGCCAGGGAAAGGTGTTTTACCTATGCACTGCTCTGCAAACGTGGGTGAGAATGGCGATACTGCCTTGTTCTTTGGCCTTTCAGGCACGGGTAAAACCACCCTGTCTGCCGACCCTAGTCGTTTCTTGATTGGCGATGATGAGCACGGTTGGGCTCCTGGTAGCGTCTTCAATATTGAAGGCGGTTGTTACGCCAAATGTATCGACTTATCGCAAAAGAACGAACCGGTTATTTGGGATGCTATTCGCTTTGGTACTATTTTAGAGAACGTGGTACTAGACGACACCCGTAAGCCTGATTACAGCGATGCTAGCTTGACGCAAAATACCCGTGCCGCCTACCCACTAGAGCACATTGCCAAGCGCAAAGAAGAAAATCGCGCCGGCGAACCAAAAGCCGTGGTGTTTTTAACTTGTGATGTGAGCGGTGTATTACCACCAGTATCAGTATTAAGTGAAGAAGCTGCAGCATACCACTTCTTAAGTGGCTACACCGCTAAAGTAGGCTCAACAGAAATTGGCTCAACGTCTGATATTGAATCTACTTTCTCAACCTGTTTCGGCGCGCCATTCTTCCCTCGCCCAGCGGGTGTTTATGCGGAACTATTAATGAAGCGCGTGCGTGAGTTCGGCGCTAAAGTATACTTGGTTAACACTGGTTGGACAGGCGGTCCTTACGGTATTGGTAAGCGTTTTGATATCCCAACCACGCGTGCTGTAGTTGATGCGATTGTGTCAGGCAACTTAGCCGATGTAGAGACCCAACATATCGATGTATTAAACCTAGACGTGCCGGTGGCGGTACCTGGTGTCGACACTGAGGTACTGAACCCTATCAACACCTGGGCTGATAAAGACAAATACAACGAATACGCGAAGAAACTCGCAGACGATTTTAATCAGAACTTCGCTAAATACGATGTTTCTGATGCGATTAAACAAGCCGGCCCGCAAAGCTAAGGGCTGCTGTTTATACTTAGCCATTGCGCTGAGAATTCAATCCCACGCCAGCATTACGCTGGCGTTTTTATTGGTAAGTATATAGTTGCACACAAGCCGCCCTGTTCACGGTTCTTGAGCTCAACCTTGCCATTGTGCATAGTAACGATGCGCTTAATAATCGCCAGCCCTAAACCGCTGCCTTCACTGCCTCGTGCCTGATCACCTTGGGTAAAAGGCGCGAACACCTTCTCCAGCTCAGATTCAGGGATGCCAGGCCCTTTGTCTAACACACTGACACAGACGTATTTCTTGCGCGCACAAAAGTGAGTATTTACCTCTATGCTGTCATCAGAATAGCGCAAGGCATTCTCTATCATATTGGTGAGTACACGCTTGATTGCCACACAACTTATCGGCACATTGGGAAGGCTGGGGTTCAAAGTGAGTGTGATATCTCGGCCATGCTGTTGCTCAGCATGGACCACCTCTTCAACCAAAGCGTTGAGATCTTCAGGTTGGTTATCCCCTTTGTCATGGTGGCGTAGATATTCAATGAACTGATCAATGATTGCGTTCATATCTTCTATATCGTGAATAATGCCTTCGCGCAGATAGTCCTCATCATCAGACATCATTTCAGTGGCTAGGCGAATACGGGTCAACGGCGTTCGCAAGTCATGTGATACCCCAGCCATTAACAAGCGCCGATCTTGCTCTAGCGCAGCAATGCTACGCGACATCTGATTGAAGGCTCGCGTTACCTCAACCATTTCAGTCGAGCCTTGCTCATCAACAACGGTGCTAAAGTCGCCTTTACTCACCTTCATCGCCGCTTCTTGGAGTGCTTTGAGTGGGCGGTTTAAGTGCCGCGCAAATAACCACCCTCCCAACACACTGAGAAAGCCTATACTGGTTAGGTAAAAGGTTAAAAACTCAATATTGGCTTCGGTGAAGCCAGATAGTGGCACCCGCACCCAGTATCCTGGAGCCTGAGGCGGTTCTATCCAATACACCAATGGATTAGTTTGGCTAATACGCACACGGGCCGAGCCATTAAGCTGTTCCGACATAATGTTGGAGAGCATTGAATATTCACGAGCTTGCCCTAGCCCGTTAATGTAAGCCTCGCGCTGGGTGAGTAACTCGATTCCTGTTTCTTCTAAGAAGCGTTTCGACACTTCATCACTGACTTCGACGCCATCATCGACACCAATGAATACCGTTTTCACCTGCTTTGCGAGCATGATATTCACTTGCTCGATGGTCGGCTTGACCACATAGAAGCTCACCGCAACATAGGACACCACTTGGTTTATAAGTAGCAAAGCACCAACTAAAAATACCGTTTGCCCAAATGCGCTTTTGGGAAATAAGCTCATTTACTTGTTGCCGTCGGGCACAAATACATAGCCCAGTCCCCATACTGTTTGAATATAACGAGGGTTCGCGGCATCGGCTTCAATCATCCGTCTTAGACGTGATACTTGCACATCGATACTGCGCTCCAAAGCGCTATAATCACGGCCCCTAGCCAAGTTCATAAGCTTATCGCGGCTCAGTGGTTCACGTGGGTGTGAAACGAGGGCTTTCAGCACCGCGAACTCACCACTGGTCAGTGAAATAACCTCATCCCCTTGAGTCATTTCTCGCGTTGCCAGATTTAGCGCAAAATCACCGAACTTAACTAAGTTTTCTTCTGATGAAGGCGCACCCGGCACTTCTTTAGCGCGACGACGCAAAATGGCCTTCACTCGAGCCAATAGTTCGCGTGGGTTAAACGGTTTAGGAATGTAATCGTCAGCACCTAACTCGAGGCCAATAATGCGGTCAACCTCGTCACCCTTAGCGGTCAACATCACGATAGGGATTTCATTTTCTTTTTGTCGCAAACGACGACAAATTGAAAGGCCATCTTCGCCGGGCAACATTAAGTCTAAAACCATCAAATGAAAGTTTTCTCGTTCTAATAGCTTATCCATTTGTTCGGCATTGGCGGCGCTGCGTACGATAAATCCTTGCTCAACTAGATAGCGCTCCAAAAGGCTGCGTAAGCGCATGTCATCATCGACAACGAGGATTTTTGTTGTTTCCTGTCCCATTATTTTTCTTTTCGTTGTTTTTCCTCCATTAACTATATTCGAAATAGCGGGCAGGGGAAATGTACAACACCAATTAGATTGTTACATTTGTTGTCGGCCTAACTATCGTCACTGCGATAGTGAATGTCATTGATGTACCAAAGTTTGCGCCCTGTAGGGGTAGATACCCAGGCCTCATCATCAACCTGCTTTTTTAACAACGCTCGCGCCATTGGTGCATCAATTGAGATGACAGTTTTGCTATCATAAATTTCATCTGGACCGACAATTTGAAAGCGTAACACTTCGCCTTGTTCATCTTCCACTTCGACATAGGCGCCAAAAAATACTTTTCCTTCTTGCTGAGGGCTGTAATCAACAACTTGAAGGTCTTCTAAGCGCTTACGCAAATAACGCACGCGCCTGTCTATTTCCCTCAGACGCTTTTTATTATACTGATAATCGGCATTTTCCGAGCGATCACCTAAGCTCGCCGCCCAAGCGACTTTCTTCGTTACTTCTGGGCGCTCGGTGCGCCATAAGTGGTCTAACTCTCGTTGCAACTGCTGGTATCCACGGCGTGTAATTAATTTCGTTTTCATTGCTTTTTGTTCAGTTTTAATTCACAGTCTGCATTACATAGTTAAATGTAGCGGTATTTTTAGGCGAGTATAGTGATGCACAAATACAGTGTAAAACACATAATATTATTGGTACTCAGCCTACTTGTGCTTAACAGCTGGGGAGTTGCCAATGCTCACACGCAATTTTGTAGCGTTACTGATCAGCCGAGTGTCGCCCTCGAGTTAGAAGCTACCTCAAGCCCAGCTCAAGATAAAGACAGCGAGAAAGATTTTGACTTTACCGCTGCTTCACTTTCAGCAAATACATACCAATCCTTAGCACTTAGAGCGGCTCACACCGAGCTAGGTAAGGGTGCACTATGTAACTTACGCCCACAACAACGAGCGCCTCCCATTTTCTTTAAATAAGCTGTTTTTTATTAACAATTATTTGGAGAAGATCATGACTGATTTTAAAACCTTACGTACTCATTATGTAACAAGTGCGAGCCAATTTACTGCTCCCCAAGTTGTACCAGAGGCGTTAAACACCAACAGTAATGCCATGACATTACTGCAAGATTTTACAGCCCAAGCGCCTGTTCGCATTTTGGCTAACACCCCTTTGAACGCTGCACGAAAACTTGCCAGCGCTACTCCCACAAACGCATTGTTAGTGGTCGATGAACAGAATAACGTGCTAGGCGTTACTTCTAGCGTCGAATTACAGAGCGCGCGAGTCACGACCCAAGCCGCACAAATGGGCATCAACCCTAGTGAGCTACTGGTTCATGACATGATGCGTTCGCTGCATACCCTGCCCTGTATCAGTATGCTTGCTGCACGTAATACCACCTTGGGTAATGTACTCAGCACTATGGAACACCGTGGCAGTTTCTATTTATTAGTGACTGACAAAGAGCAAGTAACTGGAGTTTTCTGCGCCCGTGCTATTGCCAGAAAGTTAGGTATCGCATTAGATATCACTCCTGTCGCACAATCTTTTCAAGAGGTTGTAGCCAGCGTCGAGCATCCGCATTAACAAAGTTTTGTAAAGTGAAACACCTCGCCAGGGACGGCGAAATTTGCCCTTCTGTTCACTGTTGGCTGTGATATTATCCAATGCAATTATGATTAATGTGCCCGTATTAGGGCGACAAGTGTAAAGGTTTTCAATGGGCAATCTCACAACTTTGCTTGCGCAAGAGTTGCAAGCGCAAGAGCAACAGGTGATCGCAGCAACCAAGTTGCTTGATGAAGGGGCAACAGTACCGTTTATCGCGCGTTACCGAAAAGAAGTTACTGGTGGATTAGACGATACTCAATTACGCACCCTAGAGCAGCGATTAGGTTACCTGCGTGAGCTCGAAGAGCGCCGTCAATTCATTACTAAAACCATTGCAGAGCAAGATAAGCTCACTAGCGAACTGCAAGCCGACATCGCCGCAGCAACGACTAAAACAGAGCTTGAAGACCTCTACCTTCCCTACAAGCCCAAGCGCCGCACAAAAGGGCAAATTGCTATCGAAGCGGGTCTGGCGCCCTTGGCCGATGCCTTATTCGAGAACCCTGATCTTGACCCACAAAGCCAAGCTTCAGAATATGTCGATGCCGATAAAGGAGTCGCAGATAATAAGGCAGCATTAGATGGTGCCCGCGCTATTCTGATGGAGCGCTTTGCCGAAGATGCCAAGCTGCTTGCCAAGTTGCGTGCACATATTAAGCAACATGGTCATATTGAAAGTAAGGTTATTGCTGGCCAAGAGCAGTCAGGAACTAAATACCAAGATTACTTTGAACACAGTGAAGGCGTGGCGAGTGTTCCCTCTCATCGCGCTTTAGCCATGCTTCGTGCGCGCAACGAGGGCGTACTGGCACTGAGTATTAACCCAGACGCCGAGAGCGCTGATGGCCATGCTTTATGTGTGTCGATGATAGCCGAGCACTTCAATTTGCCGCTGGAAGGCAAAGCAGCCAGTACCTGGCTCGCCCAAGTGGCGCAGTGGACATGGAAAGTGAAGCTATCACTGCATCTAGAGAATGAGTTTTTAGCGGCGATGCGTGAGCTTGCAGAAACCGGTGCCATAGATGTGTTTGCCAAGAACCTAAAAGATTTATTAATGGCTGCGCCAGCAGGCGCGAAAGTCACTTTAGGCCTTGATCCTGGCTTGCGTACCGGGTGTAAAATGGCCATTGTCGATAGCACCGGCAAAGTCTTAGCAACCGCCACCATCTTCCCACATGCTCCACAAAATCAATGGGATAAATCGCTACGCACGATTGAGCAACTGTGTCGTCAACATAAAGTCGAGTTAATTGCCATTGGTAATGGTACCGCCAGCCGCGAGAGCGATAAACTCATCGCCGAACTTATCAAGGCACAACCGGAGCTCAAACTGAATAAAGTGATGGTCAGTGAAGCGGGCGCTTCAGTGTATTCTGCGCCTGAGTTTGCAGCTCAAGAGTTTCCGGATTTAGATGTCTCATTACGTGGCGCGGTTTCTATTGCCCGCCGCTTGCAAGACCCGTTAGCAGAGCTGGTAAAAATTGAACCAAAATCCATCGGTGTTGGCCAATACCAACACGATGTATCACAAAGTCAGCTTGGGCAAACCCTGACTTCAGTTGTAGAAGACTGTGTAAATGCCGTGGGTGTTGACGTAAATACCGCATCTGCGCCCCTATTAACTAGAGTTTCCGGACTGAATAAAACCTTGGCGCAGAACATCGTTCAATACCGTGATCAGCATGGTGCCTTTGCGAGTCGCTCTGAGCTGAAAAAAGTAGAGCGCCTAGGTCCTAAAGCCTTCGAACAAAGTGCCGGATTCTTGCGTATTGTCGGTGGTAAAGATGCTCTGGACGCTTCAGCTGTGCACCCAGAAGCCTACCCAGTCGTAAAGGCCATTTGCGCAAAAACGGGTAAGCCCATTGATGCCCTGATAGCCAATGCAGAAGCATTGAAGGACGTCAATCCACAAGAATATATCGATGATAAGTTTGGCCTGCCTACGGTCACCGATATTATTGCAGAACTACACAAACCGGGCCGCGACCCACGCCCTGAGTTTAAGACTGCGGCCTTTAAAGCCGGTGTTGATACCATAGCCGATTTAAAGCCGGGCATGGTGCTTGAGGGAGTCGTTTCCAATGTCGCCAACTTTGGCGCCTTTGTTGATGTTGGCGTTCATCAAGATGGTTTAGTTCATATTTCTGCGTTAACCGACAAGTTTATTAGCGATCCACGCGAAGTGGTCAAAGCCGGTGATATTGTTAAAGTAAAAGTCATGGAAGTGGATGTGTCGCGTAAGCGCATCAGCTTCACCATGCGCTTAAACGATGAGCTACCGGCTGCTGGTGCGGCGAAAGCGGAGCGCAAACAAACGAGAAAGCCTCAAGGCGCTACAAACAAAGGTAAAGGCGCACCGCGCAAGCCTAAAGAAGCGAATAACGCCGCTATGGGCAATGCTTTCGCTGAGGCCTTTGCCAAACTTAAGAAGTAAGCTTTTTTAAGATAGAAAACGCAGCAACCGCTGCGTTTTTTTGGCCCTCACTAACGCATCAGCAGTCGCTATGATGGTGCCGTTGCTTTTAAATAAACCATTTCAGGCAGAAATAGGAAATGTGTTTAGTATAGGGGTGACGAGTAAAGGGAAAAGTAGCGCTAAACCTGCGCCATAAAAGCCGATTGCTTGCGCTCTTGCGGCGCACTGACTTGCTGATAAAAATCGGCAATACGCAGGGCTCTTGATTCAACCTCTTGGTCACGCTCAAAACGACGAGTAGGCTCATTGGTTGCGAATGCTGGCGGTGTTGGCGTTTCCTCCTCTTCAGAGGTGTTGAGCTGTTGCCCAGCCAACTCAGCCTGAGCCCGGGCCAGCTTTTGCGTTGCTTCATTCGCTATGGCTCGATCAGCACCGGAGGGCTCTGCTGGCGCCAACGCCGCTGAGCGTACCTGCTGCATCTTCTCGATGGTTGCTTGTGGGTCGCCCGGTACTTCACCCACATCTATTTGTACTTCTCCACCCACCGCGTAATTTTTGCCATCTGGACCACGTTGATAGTCGTAGCTCGGTGAGCCGGCATATTGACCCCCTACCGATGCATGGGCTTGCTCGTGGGTTCGAACTTCACGGTCACGTTCTGCAAGCTCTTGGATTTGTTGCTGTTCCTGCTCGCGCTGCTGTTGCTGCTGCTCGCTAGATTGCTCCTCAGACCCCTCACTATCGCGCTCGTTAATCGTTTTCTGCTGGGCAACTGTTTCTTTTTCGCTGCTTTGCGCGTCTTTACTCTGACCGGGGTTACGTGCCTTGTCTGCGTCTGATGCAGCTTTATTATCGGTTGCACTCTGTGCTGGCTGCTTAGGCTCGGGGATCACTTCGCGCAGCTGGTTGTCACGCCTTACACTCTCGGTGTAAACGTTTGCGGTATTAAAATTAATAGTTGGCGTTGGCGTGACTATGTTCATGTCTATGCACGAATATCGATAATTGTTCCTAACACTTCATCGGCAGTACGAATTGACTCAGTGTTAGCTCTAGCGTTGAATTCAGCTACTTTAAGATTCACCAGCTCCTCATCCACGCGCGGAGCCTGTGACACCGGAGCCGTTACCGCTTCATCAGCATTGGCACCTTGAAGTTGACGACCCTGTTGAGTTTGCTGTTGGTCTTGGCGCTCAATAGTGGCGCGATTAATGTTAGCGGTCGCTTGCTCAACATCTTGTTGAGCGCGATTAAAGCCTTCTACACCAGCATTAAAAATAGCTCCTACAGGCATAACTTTCCCACCTACATTACAATTACACTTATAGTTATTATTGCGCAAAAAGTAGACGAAATAAAGGTGTTTCGGCTATGTCTCGCTGGTTTTAGGTCAAAGCATTGATTTTAAAGTAGCTAAAAATTCATCTTTATGAGATATGAACGGCGCATGAGAGGCCTTATCAAGCACGGCGATATCTAAATCGCTACGCAACGCCTGCATTTGTGCAATAGCTTTGTAGGGAACCAAGGCATCCAAACGACCAAAAATAGCACCCACTGGTTGCTTAATATGGGCAAACTCGTGGCGTAAGTCATGGTGTTGTAAAATATCCAGGCCTTGGCGCAATGCCTCAGCCTGAGGCGGTGGTGCTTGCTTAAGTAACGCTTTTAATTGCTTTGTATCGGCACGGGCGGTATCACTACCCATTGCTTGAATAGCCAAAAAGCGTTCGATGGTTTTTGCGCTGTTGTTCAGCAGTTGCGAGCTAAAATCTTCTAGAACCTGTGCTTTTATACCCGGCCAGTCGGCTTGTTGGGCAAAAAATGGAGTGGATGCCACAAGGATAACTTTGCTGACCTTATGCGGGTAAAAATAGGCAAGGTAAAGCGCTACCAACCCACCTAAAGACCACCCCACGATAACGCTGTTGTCCTGCAGTTGATCTGCAAGCACCGCACTCATAGTCGGTAAATCATAAGTGTGTAACTGCTGACTCTCACCATATCCTGGCAAGTCCAACGCACGTACGTCGCCATCAAATAAAAAGTTGAGTTCTGGGCGAATAAGCTCCCATACCTTATTATTCATTCCCCAACCGTGCAGTAACACCAATTGTTTTTGCATTTTCTAACGACCACACCCACTATTAAAACGGATTGCCTGGGCTAAGAGCCCAAGCACGCAATGTAGCAATAATAACGGGATTTAAAGGTTATGCAATGGATGCTCTATCACACCTGCGCAGTTGGCTATTTCCGCAGTACTGCAAGCTTTGTTCACAGTCTCTGCCGATGGGAGCACAGTTATGTCAACACTGTTGCGCGGCATTTAGCACCTTCTCTGAGCCCGACTTATTAGTTCGTGCCGATATTCAACGACTGTTTCCATTGCGCTATGTTGATCACTTAGTGGCTTTGCAGTGGTATCGGCCACCCGTGAGTACTTGGCTAAAGCAATACAAGTACGCCCATCAGCTGCACTACCAGGTCGCCGTGTCACAGCTTTTACAGCAGCATTTATATACTCTTAGCCATGCTGATAATTGGCAATGGCCTGATAGTATCGTGCCTATCCCTTTAGCTCATCCCCGGCTTGTTTGGCGCGGCTTCAATCAATGTGTGCTGCTTTGGCAGCAGGCGGTGCCACAAGGTTTATTTGTCGCCAATGCTCTTGCCAGACCATTGAGCACAAAGCAACAAGCTAAGCTGGGAGCGCGTTCGCGACGCAAAAACTTAGCCAACGCCTTTACCGTTAGAATGCGTGTTCAGGATATGCACATTGCCATCGTTGATGATGTCATGACCACAGGCGCTACCGTAGACAGTGCTGCTCGTAAGTTAAAAGAGGCTGGGGCAAAAGAGGTATCGGCCTGGGTTGTGTGCCTAACCGCAAAGTAAAAAGAGCCGGCTAAAGCCAGCTCTTTGGATTATTCACCGCGAGCGTGAATATGCTCACCGAAGAATAAGGCATTACTAAAGATACGGCTAGTGCCATACCAGAAACCTCGGAAAACCGGATTGTCTGTCATCGCGACCACCGTACCTTGCCCATATGAGTGCGCAACAATGGCTCCTGCATTAGCGACTTGCGTTACGTTGTTATCATGGGTAAACCCAGCTAATAATGGCTTCTCGGTGTATTTCGCTACGTTAACAAATGGAGCACTGGATTGCTCAAGCAAAAAGGTGCTGTTTTTGAATACTGGCAGCTGCTTACGAGTCAACGAGTAGCTCAGCGGGTGCGTTAAATCGACTTCCGTATTAAAAATAGCCCCGGCGATACGCTGCTTACCGGCAAGCATATCTTGGTCACCATATTTGAGACCTTCGGTTGCGAATACTGCGGCCATATCTTTACGCGATACATAACTGGCTTTTAGTATTTGTTGGTCAACCAAGAACTTAGCTCCACCTTTTTGGCCCCAGATAACACCACCGCGTTTAACCCATTTTTGTAGTGCCACTTTTTGCGCTTTACTCATTGCCGAGTAGCGACCATTGGCGAGCACGATGTGGGTGTAATTATCTAGACTCACACCACTTAGGTTGTCCAACTCAATAATGCTTGGCGTGATACCCACATGGCGATCTAAGTAATACCACAGCTCGCCCACCTCGTACTGGCTGGTTTGCTTACCGCCCACCAGCAACACTTTTGGTAAGTGCACAGGAGCAAGCTGCCGCGAACCTAAATCAACGCCTTTACTGGTTAATCCTGAATCCAAGGCAACGATAGGTATAGCAAAGCGTTGTTGCGCCTCATTTAAAATTTCTAGCCAATGTTCGTGTTGTTGTATGCCTGCTGGAATAACAATAGATCCCGCCGCAAACTGTTTTGTCGCGTTACCACTTTTTGCACTCAGTGGTGCTAAGGCAACGCGAGCGTTGACTCCCTCACGAAGCAAGTAGCTTAATAATTTAGGTGCATCATAGTCGAACCACTCAAAGGCATACGCGTAGTGTCTTGTTAGTTCTTGCGCTGATGGCTGCGCACCCTGTTGCCATGGCTGCTCTGCAAGCTCCAGCCCCCAAGTACTGCTTAATGGCGCAAACTCAAGGTTAAAGGCATGGGCAAGTGTCCAAGCAGATACGTCATAAAAGGTATTGTCATTAAAACTTTGCTGCTCAGAGAAAATTGACTTAATCAGTCGGTATTGGCGTTGCGCCAGTGGCACAAAGTAGCTATTAGGCGCAGCAAAAGTGCGCTTATCAACAGTGGTTTGTTCTTCGAGTGCATAAGCCTTAATTTGATGCTGCGCGAGTAACTCTAAGAAATAATCTAAACGGGTAGCATCCTTAGGTGCGCTCACCACATAACCTTTCAACTTGTCTTTATCTGCGAGCTTACCTACTTGTTGGTAAAAGTCCTGCTGATAATCAAGTAGCTGCTGACGGTTTTCAAGCACCGCATCAAAAGTAGAGAAGCTAGTGAGAAGCTGGTTCTTTATGGTGAAAGCAAAGTCCATTTGACCATTAACAGTATCTTGAACATGGCCTCGGCTACTCGCCTGCTCAAAGAGAATACCGATGCTGCCATTCACATCTGGGTAAGTGGAACCTTTACCAACATAAAAATCATCAAATGCTTCTTCGGTAAAATATAAGCGCTCTTCACTATCAAGGATGCGAGCATGATGTTTCGCGATGGCTTTGGTTAGATCAACATTACCATTGGGTGTTAGCGGGTTTTTCCGTGATGGTATACCTGGCTGAAAGAAATAAGTGCTGCTTGGCCCCATCTCATGAAAGTCGGTCAGCACATTGGGCTGCCACTTATGGAACTGAGCAATACGTGCCCGAGACTCAGGGTGTTGCAGTAGTAACCAGTCGCGATTTAAGTCAAACCAATAATGGTTAGTGCGACTACTCGGCCAGTTTTCATCGTGTTCGCGTGTTTGAGGGTCGGCACTGGGTGTCATGGCTCGGTTTGAGTTTGCCCAGTTTGCAAAACGTGCCAAGCCATCTGGGTTCAGCGACGGGTCCAACAGCACCACAGTGTCATTGAGTAACTTCTCAACACGCTGATCTTGTGCTGCGGCCAAGTAATACGCTACTAATAATGCCGCATTACTGCCTGAAGATTCATTACCATGAACACTATAACCCATGTAAACCACAGCAGGGTCATCGTTCGTGCCCGGCTCACCCTCTAAGCGCGCTAAGTGTTGTGCGCGAACTTGCTCGATATCGGCTAAGCGTTGTGGTGCAGCAAACGTTAACATCAGCAATGGTCGCCGCTCATGGGTGTATCCAATGGTTTCAATATTGACACGTTCGCTGGCATCGGCCAAAGCACGCATATAGTAAACCAGTTGATCGTGGCGTACATGCCACTCACCGACTTCATACCCAAGCACCGACTGTGGTGTAGGGACATTAGGGTCGAACTGAATATCATTGTTAAAGTAGTAATCGAGTGGCTTAGCACTCAGTGAAGATGCAAATAAAAGCACCACTAGAAAAAGTATTCGACGCATGGAATTTATTGCTGTTAGAGGACCATAGTCCTCACGCTACCACCCGATTAAAATTAAGCCAACTTTTTACGGTCAACACTGGCGACAACGCGATGAGCAGAGTATGATACGCAGTAACCGAGTAAAATAGTCAAGTATAGCGTTGTTACTATGATCACAATTTCAGAATCTGCTCAAAGCCACTTTGCCAAATTGCTTAGTGAGCAAGCCGAAGGCACCAACATCCGTGTATTTGTTGTCAATCCTGGCACATCACAAGCTGAGTGCGGGGTGTCTTACTGCCCTGCCGATGCCGTTGAGGAAGGTGACATTCGTCTGAACTTCAATGGCTTCGATGCTGTTGTCGACAGTGAGAGTGCACCCTTTTTGGAAGATGCCGAAATCGACTTTGTTACCGACCAAATGGGCACACAACTCACTCTCAAAGCACCTAATGCTAAAGCACGTAAGTTGTCTGACGATGCCTCATTAGAGGAGCGTGTAGAGCACATGTTGCAAACTGATGTGAACCCACAGCTTGCGAATCACGGCGGTCAAGTACAGCTAGTAGAAATTACCGCTGATGGCATTGCCATTTTACAATTCGGCGGCGGCTGTAATGGTTGTTCAATGATTGATGTGACCCTCAAAGAGGGTATCGAGAAGGAAATGGTCGCTAAATTTAGCGAAATCTCTGGCGTGCGTGATATCACCGAGCATAGCCGTGGCGAACACTCATACTACTAAGTTTAAACGCCTAGTATATAGCTTGGGCAGCGAGCCCAAGCTAAGCCTCAGGCGATTTTTTATCGGTTTAGGCTTATTTGCCATCGCCATGGGCCTCATTGCGGCAGGCTACTTTTATGTACCACTGTTACAAGTCCCTGGCCTTATTCTACTCGCCGTAGCCCTATTTTTTGCCTTTTGGGGCTACCTGGGAATTTTTGCTAATCGCTTTTCGCAGGTTATATCAGCAACTGATGTGACTTGGCCAGACGATGATAACGCAGCGCCAAAGTAATCCCGCGCAAGCCCATAAAGGCCGTCATCGCCGCCCACAGCGCGTGATTACCTAAACCTTGAGTCAGGGCAAAAACACCAAAGAAGCCCACAGCTGCTGAGAAGATCATGGTATTGCGCATATCCTTGGCCCGCATTAGCCCCACAAAAACACCATCGAATAGAAAACAGCCCATAGCGATAAGTGGCATGGCGATAAGCCAAGGTAAATAAGTAATCGCCATGGCGTTAACTGCGGGCACATCGGTCAGCAGACGAATAATTTGCGCACCACCGAGTAGGAAGATAAGTGCATATAGCAACGCAAAAACTAAGCTCCATTGCATACTGATACGCACCCACATACGCACACGTTGCTCATCTTTGGCTCCTTTAGCCTGCCCCACTTTGGCCTCCGCTGCATAAGCAATACCATCCATAGCAAAACTGATTAGCAATAAGAAATTCATTAACACCGCGTTCGCCGCCAACACCACATCACCAAGACGCGCCCCGTAAAAAGTCATAAAGCTAAAGCACAGCTGCAGCATCAGCGAACGAAAGAAAATATCGCCATTGAGACGCAGCAAGGCGCCTAACTGCAGTAGTTTAGGGGATAAATACCAGTGCCATTGTAATTGATGGCGTTTAAATAAACGGCTCACTAACCACAGTGCAAACACGAGAGCGCAGTAATCAGCCATCACGGATGCTAAGGCCGCACCTTTGACTCCCATTTCGAGGCCCAATACGAAGTAAAGATCGAGTGCTATATTGACCACATTGGTTAATAACACCAGCAGGAAAGGGCCACGACCATACTGTACACCGAGCATCCAACCCAACAACACCAAGTTACTCAGTGCTGCGGGGGCACTGTAAATACGAATATAAAAGTAATGATTGGCTTGCTCAATTGTTTGCGCCGAGGCATCGGAGAGTTGTGCCATTAACCAGGCTAAAGGATGCTGGCAAACAATGAGTAGTAGCGCCACCAGCAGCGCTAACATGATACTTTTCTGTAGCGAGGCCACAAGCTGGCGCTTGTTCTGTTCGCCATAAGCCGTAGCAATAAGCCCGGTGGTACTCATGCGCAAAAAGCCCGCCAGCCAAAACAACATGGAAATAACCGTTGCACCTAGGGCTATACCTGCTAAATAATGGGCACTCCCGAGGTGACCTATGACCGCCGTATCAACCAAGCCTAGTAATGGCACGGTGATATTCGATAGAATCATAGGCCCAGCAAGCATCAATAAGCTTTTATGGTGGGTATTATGTTTAAAAAAGTGTCCCATGTAGTAATTTTCTCTTTCTTTGCACTGGCGTGCGCATCGGCTCAAGCTGCCGTTATTCTACAGTATCATCACGTAAGTAAAACCTTGCCTAAGGTCACCAGTGTTGATGCCAGTACATTTCGTGCTCATATGCAGTACCTTAAAAAAAATGATTTTGAAGTCATTGCGTTAGACACTCTGATTGAAGGACTCAAACAGGGCGAAAGCTATAATGATAAAACCGTGGCCATTACCTTTGATGATGGTTACGACAACAACATTGAGCAAGCAGCGCCTATTCTTAACGAGTTCGGCTACCCCTATACCATATTTGTTAACCCCAAACTTATTGATGAGCAGCGCAGCTATGTCATGACCTGGGAGCAGCTCAAGACACTCAGTCAGCAAGGTGCCCTTATCGCTAATCATAGCGCTCAGCATGACTATCTGCACCACCGCTTAGATGGCGAGAGTGACGCCCAATGGCAAGAACGTATCCGCGCGGATTTACAGTATTCAGAAAAACGTATAGAGGAAGAGTTGGGTTACAGCTTAAAGTATTTAGCCTACCCTTATGGCGAATTTGACCGAGCCTTACAAAAACTGGTGCAAGACATGGGTTATGTTGGCATAGGACAACATTCAGGGGCCGTAGGTCCAGACAACGACTTTACGCGTTTACCACGTTTTCCCGCATCTGGTTTTTATGCAGACTTGGATACCCTGTCTACTAAACTGGCATCCCTGCCGTTTCATATCGATACCTTAACCTATGACGATACGGTCACGACAAAACGCCAACCTGAACTGACGATCTCGTTCAAAGAAAAAGGCTTTCATCAAAATCAATTCGCTTGCTATGTGTCTGGTCAAGGTCGGGCCGAACTCAACTGGCTCTCTGCTAAGCAGGTTAAAATCACCGCTAAACAAGAGTTGGGAGACGGGCGTGCCCGTTACAACTGCACTGCGCCTTCACAACAAGCGAGCGGGCGCTACTTTTGGTTTTCACAACCTTGGGTGATCACTTCTTCGCCTGCTCAATAAGCCATTGCGGAGATTTAGCTAAACTTAAGGTTACCTGTGCGGCCCCAAGGTCAATGGCGGCCTTGGGCATGCCCCAAACCACTGAACTTGCCTGATCCTGGGCCGCTGTTACTGCTCCTGCCTGTTTTAACTGTAACAGCCCCTTGGCACCATCAGCCCCCATGCCCGTTAGCAATAGTGCACAGGTGTGCTTAGCTAGTTGTTGCTCAACAATGGACGAAAACATCACATCCACCGCTGGACGATGACGATTAACCGGTTCGCTTGATGACAACCGACACACCAGCTTACCGCCTTTACGCTGCACCATCAGGTGCTCGCCACCTGGCGCGATATAGATATTGCCTGCCTTAATGACTTGCTCATCACTTGCCTCGTGCACCTGCATCGCACAAACATTATTCATGCGTATGGCAAAAGACTGGCTGAATACCGGTGGTATGTGTTGGGTGATAACCACCGCAGGGAAGTTTTCAGGTAGGCGCGTAATCACTTCTTTAATAGCTTCGGTACCACCGGTAGATGCACCTATGGCTACGAGGTGGTTGAGTTTAAACTGTTGGTCTTTTTGAACGGTTACCGGCGCAAGTGTTTTGCTGGAGTGACGACGAATGTTGGCCTTAGCCGCAGTGCGCACTTTTTGCTGTACTGAACCTGCATAAGCTTGCATTTGGGCGCGAACATTATTGGTGGGCTTAGCAACAAAGTCTACAGCTCCCAACTCCAACGCTTCGAGTGTAATAGGTGCGCCCTGCTGGGTCAGTGTCGAAATCATCACCACCGGCATTGGTCGCAAGCGCATGAGGTTTTTTAAAAAGCTGATGCCATCCATTTTTGGCATTTCAATATCGAGAGTGAGCACATCAGGGTTGAGCTGTTTTATCATCTCCCTTGCCTGGTAGGGATCGCTGGCACAGCCCACCACCTCCATATCATGGGCGTCAGTAATAATTTCCTTTAATAGTGACTGGATTAGCGCTGAGTCATCGATAATTAATACACGGATCATGGTCACTCCTAAAACAGCTCAATATCGGTATTGCTGTCTGTCTGCTCAAGATCGCGCAGGTATTTCAGTTCTCGTTTCTGAATAGTGTCGTTGTGCATTGTGCGCAGCTTTTTCACCTTCACTGCACCTGATTCTGGGTGAAAGAGCACTTTTCTCGGCCAAGGGCCACCTACATCATGTGCAACCAAGTTGAGCCCTTCCTCCTTTAGATATGCATTGGCAAAGCGGATATTGCCCATACCGACATCGGTCATAGAGCGAATAATCTTACCGCCACCAAATAGTTTCACTTGTAGGTTCTTGCGCAATCCACCATTTTTAACAATTTCATTAATCAAAAATTCCATTGCCCAGTTCCCATAGCGGCAGTCGGTGCTATCGGGATCTATTTGCTCCAGCTGCAAAGAGCTGGGTAACATAAAATGATTCATACCACCGATTCCCATTACCGGGTCGTAGATACACGCGGCAATACATGATCCCAGTACCGTTGACACCAACTCATCTTGCTTGGTGACATAAAACTCACCGGGCAACACCTTAGCCATCACTTTATTACGGCCTGAGTCCCAAAACCGTTTTATTTGCTCAAACCCGCGTAAGGTTGGCTTGAATGCTGGGTTCATGAACCTACCTTAGAATACATAGTACGACCTAGGTTATTGAACTGAGTTTGCTCTTTACCCATGGTTTCGGAGTGGCCTAAAAATAAGTGTCCTCCGGGTTTGAGCCGCTGTGCAAATAAATTGTAGAGGTGCTCTTTGGTCACTTTGTCGAAGTAAATCACTACATTTCGGCAAAAAATAACGTCGAATTGGCCCTTCATAGGCCAAGGCTCAAGTAAGTTTAAGCGCTTAAAGGTTATGTACTTCTGTAGCGCCTGCTTCACTTTCATTTGTTCGCCACTGCGGCTTTTTAAAAACCATGTTTTCAACAGTGGCTCCGGGATCCCTGTGACCTGTCGCTGGTTGTACACTCCCTGTTGTGCGCTGTGCAACACATTGGAGTCTAAATCGGTCGCGAGAATCTTGATATCCCAGCCAACACGCGGACAAACTTTGGCAACCGACATCGCAATGGAGTATGGTTCCTCGCCTGTGGAACACCCTGCCGACCAGATACGAATTTTATGATCGCGAGTATTTTCTTTTAACGCTCGCGGAAGCAGCTCCTTTTCTAGGTAATCGAAGTGGTGCTTCTCACGGTAAAATGAGGTTAGATTGGTGGTCAATGCGTTAATAAAGTGGCTCAGCTCCTGCTCGGGATGCTGCTCCAAAAACACTAGGTATTGCTTGAATTTGGTAAACCCGTATTGGCGCAACCGTTTTGCCAGCCGCGAATACACCATTTCTCGTTTATGCGGTCCGAGCACGATGCCGCACGCTTGATAAACTTGCCCAGCAATACTTTTAAAGTCTTTATCTGTAAAAATAAACTCCGACATTGCTGGGCCTCCTCGCCAATACGTACTTTAGTTGGGCACATCATGTAGCCACTACGCTATTAAAATTCTTCCCACTCGTCTCCATCATCAACAAAGTTATTCCCTGAGGGGGCAGGTGATTTATTTGCTTGCGTTTTAGCTCCGTTCAACCGTTTCACTGCACTACTTGGGCTCGTACTCATATCCGGAAGAGCTGCTTGCATATTGATGGAGAAAAAACTCAGTAGCTGGCGCATACTATTGGCCTGCTCCGCCATCGATTCGCTAGCAGCAGAGGCTTGTTCAACCAAGGCTGCATTTTGTTGAGTCATCTCATCCATTTGCGCCACGGCTTTATTTACTTGTTCAATACCTGAACTTTGCTCAATTGAGGCTTCTGAAATATCAGAGATCATTTGCGTTACTTTTTGCACCGACTCAACAATGTCTTGCAACGTTGCACCTGATTCATTCACTAATACGGTGCCATCCTCAACCTTGCCGACACTGTCACGGATAAGCTCCTTAATTTCTTTGGCCGCACCCGCTGAGCGTTGTGCTAAGTTACGCACTTCACCGGCAACCACCGCAAAGCCGCGACCTTGCTCACCAGCTCGGGCCGCTTCCACGGCGGCATTAAGTGCAAGCAGGTTGGTTTGAAAAGCAATCTCATCAATAACACCAATAATATCGGCAATTTTCTTACTCGCTTCGTTAATCTCTGCCATGCCTGAGACAGCACGATTAACCACGTCGCCACCTTGCTTGGCCTTGTCGCATGTTTTCTCTGCAAGCTCACTGGCAACCTTGGCATTATCGGCATTTTGCTTCACCGTGCTGGTCATCTCTTCCATACTCGATGCCGTTTCTTCCAACGATGAAGCTTGTTCCTCGGTACGCTGGCTTAAGTCGGTGTTACCTTGCGAGATTTCCTCTGCTCCCGTTGCCACCAAGTTGGCTGAGCTGGTGATCTTCTCAATCATCTCGGTGAGCTTATCAGCGGTACTGTTGGCATCACGCTTGAGCTTTTCGAAGGCTCCCTGGAAGTCACTATCAATACGCTTAGTTAAATCACCATGAGCTAATGAATCCAGCATAGTGGCCGTTTCATCCACTGCTTCATCCACCACCTCTACCAGTTGGTTAAGGCCTTTAGATAAACGCAGGAAGAAGTCATCTTTGCCATCTAAACTCACGCGAGCATTCAGCTCCCCTCTGCGAGCAGCGCCTACTAAGTCATTGATTTCTTTCTCAATAGAGACCTCTGCAGTGCGATCGTCCCACTCGACTACGGTCCCCGCACGCTCACCTTCCTCGGTTAATATTGGATTGGCAACTAATCCGAAGGTCCGCCCACCGACGACAATCTCTGTACTGTAGGTGGTAGAGAGTTTCTCTAACATTGAGCGTTGATGCGCTGGGTTTTTATGAAATACATCAATGTTTTGACCAACCAAGTTGTTACTGTCGAAGTTGGGTAAGTCTTTGCGTAAGTCTCGCTCAGCATTGCGCATCATGTTGACCACCGCCTCGTTCAAATACACGATATTATGGTCATTGTCGGCAATCATGGTATTGGTCGAGACATTATCTAAGGCACGGCGTACACGTAGGTTCTCTCGTGCTGCCTGTTTTTGTTTCTCCTCTCGAGCAAGCTCTTCGGTCATATCCTGCCATTCAACAATGGTCCCTAGACGCTTGCCATCTTCGTCAACCCAAGGCGTTGCTATTAGGTTGAAAGTCAGCCCGGCAAGTTTAAGGTTAGTGTTGTAGGGTTCATCAAGTTTTGCCAGCATTGCCCGCTGGTGCGACGGTTTAGCATGGAAGTCATCCACGCACGTTCCTATCAAGTCATCCACTTTAAAGTTAGGCAATGCTGATTGAATTTGTTTCTCGCGATTGCGCAGCATGGCTTTGACTTGTTCGTTAACAAACACAATATTAAGGTCGTTGTCAGCCATCATGACATTGGCTTGGCAAACCTTTAATGCACTTGCTAGGCGCGCTGACTCCCGTGCTTGTCGTTCTTGTTGGCGCTGCTCGGTGATATCAATGGCATATTTCACTACCTTTACAGGGTCACCATTCATATCAAAAATAGGGTTGTAGGATGCTTGGATCCATATTTCTGCGCCATTCTTACCGATACGTTTGTATTGTCCTGAATTATACTCACCTTGGCTTAAGCGCTGCCAAAAAACGGTATACTCAGGGCTCGCCGCCTCCTCAGGGGTGACAAACATGCGGTGATGCTGGCCTTTAATTTCTTCCAAGCGGTAGCCCAAGGTTGATAAGAAGTTATCATTGGCAGTGATAATGGTGCCATCTAACTCAAACTCTATCACCGCCTGCGCCCGTGATATCGCTTTTGCTCGTCCTTCTAGCTCGGCTCGCTTGAGCTTAGATTCAGTAATATCGGTGGCAAACTTGACCACCTTAACGACCTCACCCTGCTGATTCATGACGGGGTTATACGATGCTTGGATCCAGATATCTTCTCCAGATTTGTCTACACGCCGAAACTCATCGCTAATATATTCGCCGGCGCTTAAACGCTGCCAAAAACGTTTATATTCGGGGCTTGAAGCCTCCTTGGCGTCGACAAATAATCGGTGATGTTGGCCTTGGATTTCTTCAAGGTTATAACCCATCACGCGCAGGAAGTTATCATTAGCGGTTAAGATATTCCCCGATGGGGTGAATTCGATCACTGCTTGAGACCTGTTTAATGCCTTTAATAGCATTGTGTCTTCATTTGAAGTGTTTGATTCCTTAGTAAACCAGCCCATGCTTTTCCACCCTGTTAGTACTTGTTCGCCATTAACAATCGAGTATTTTTGGCAAATCCAGAAGAATGACCATGGTTTCCCCTACATTAACGAGTCGCTCCACTAATTCGTTGTCGCTTGAATCGTTAAATTCCGGGATCCCTTTCGCATCCTGTTGATTAATTGCGTAAACATCGGACACAGCGTCAACCACCAAGCCCATTACCTTAGTTTTCTCTCTTACTTGCTCTTTAACCACGATGACGACCGTCAGTGGTCCGTAAGGCTGTGGCTCAATCCCAAAGCGCAAACGCAAGTCAATGATCGGTACGATAGTTCCCCTGAGGTTAATGACCCCTTTGATATAATCTGGGGCATTAGGAATCGCAGTTATTTCCTCCCAACCACGTATTTCTTGTACACTCAGGATATCCATGCCGTACTCTTCGTCAGCCATCATGAATGTCAGGTATTGCTGAATGTGACCCTGATTATTCTGCAAGATAATATGTTCGTTAATGCCTTCTACTTTCATACCTGCTCCTCATGCAGGGCTGCAGCATCAATGAGTGCCTCTTGTGCACCTGGCTTTTTCAAACCGGCCATTTTGGTTAACCCGGCAATATCAACGATCAGCGATACCCGCCCATCTCCGAGAATAGTTGCACCGGAAACACCATCAACCTTCTGATAGTTCGCCTCTAAACTTTTTATTACCACTTGCTGTTGCGCTAGTAAGTCATCCACCAGCAGACCCACTTTTTGGTTATCACACTCGACCACGACCAGAAGAGCTTTATCAAGTTCGGTAATGGCATCATGATGATTGAACAGTTGGTATAACCGTAAAATGGGAATGTATTCATCACGCAGCCGCAGTACCTCCAAGCTTTTGCCGACCCGGCTGACCTTATTCGTATCAATTTGTAATGACTCAACGATGGTAATGAGCGGCACAATATAGGTATGTTCGGCAATGCGGACCAGTTGACCATCTAAAATAGCGAGCGTTAGTGGCAAACGGATGGTAAAAGTTGACCCCGTTCCGGGTGTCGACACCACTTCGATAGAACCGCTTAAGGAGCTAATGTTCTGGCGCACCACATCCATCCCGACGCCGCGCCCGGAGATGTCACTCACTTCGTCGGCTGTGGAGAACCCTGGTTCGAAAATGAGCTCGTTAATGTCGTCGTCACTGAGCTCTTCATTGCCATCGATTAGGCCATTAGCGATGGCTTTTTCTCTGATTTTTTCGGTATTTAGGCCTCGGCCATCGTCCATTATTTCAATCACAATATTGCCGCCTTGGTGAAAGGCGTTGAGTGTCACCGTGCCAATTTCAGGTTTACCACTTTGTTTACGCTGTTCTGGCGTCTCTAGGCCGTGATCTAACGAATTGCGCACTAAATGCACCATGGGATCAGAGATCTTCTCCATCACTGTTTTATCAAGCTCGGTACCCTCGCCAAGAATTTTTAACTCCACCTGCTTACCGAGTTTTTGCGATATATCTCGCACTAAACGTGGGAATCGGCTGAATACAAAGCTAATTGGCAGCATGCGAATACGCATGACATTTTCTTGTAAATCGCGGGTATTATGCGCTAACTGTGCAAGCCCTTCCTGCAGCGCAGCCAGGGTATTTTCGGTCACTTCCTGCTCACCCAGTTGGCTGAGCATGGATTGCGTAATAACCAGTTCACCCACCATATTGATTAACGAGTCAATTTTATCTATGCCAACACGGATGGAAGTCGACTCATTAGATTTAGCTTTATTTGCTTTGCCTTTACTTGCCGGTGCTTGAGTCGCTTGGGCCACCGGTTCGTTTTCACTTGATTGCTGTGCAGCATCATCGTGCTCCAGTGGTTCAGTCGGCGCGGATGATTCCTGCTCTGAGAACAAACCTCCGCACAGACTAATATCGATATCAGCATCATCTTCTACCCACTCAAACACTTCCTTAATTTGCTCTTGTGTTGCTTCAGTTTGCAAAAATACTTTCCAAGACATGAAGCATTCATCACCCTGTAGATTCTGAATTTCAGGGATGGCGGATAAATCAGCTTCAACTTCAATGGATCCGAGATCCCCCAAGTCACTGAGCATAAACAGGGGTTCATTGCCTGTTTTGAATAAATGATGGTGCGGTTTAAATAAAATTTGATAGGTGTTAGTTTCTGCTTGCTGCGACGGTGAAGCGCTCGCTTCGTTTTCGTTGGCCGCCACTTCCCCTTCACTTAGACCGAGAATTTCCTCAAATTGTTGCTGTAGCTCCTTGGCAGTGTGTAATTCTGGCTCTTGTTCGCTTTGCAGTGCCTGCAACATCTCTCGCAAGCAGTCGACCGAACGCAATAGCAGGTTTACGTGCTGTGCTTCAAGTTGACGCTGACCTTGGCGTATTTGGTCCAGCAAGGTTTCTAAAACGTGGGTAAAATCGGACACTGAAGTGAACCCAAAAGTACCACTGCCGCCTTTGATTGAGTGGGCTGCGCGGAAGATGGTATTGAGCGTTTCGCTATCGGCTTCGCCTGGAGTAAGATTTAACAGCTCACTCTCCATGGCATCAAGGCCCTCGAAACTCTCCTCAAAGAAAACTTCGAAAAATTGGCTGAGATCGATACTCATAGCCGCGCAGCCTTAGCGAATTACTTTTTTCATTACTGCAAGTAGTTGGTCTGGATTAAAGGGTTTAACTATCCAGCCGGTGGCCCCCGCAGCCTTGCCCTCAGACTTTTTATCTAGCCCGGATTCGGTAGTAAGCATAAGCAAAGGGGTAAATTTGTAATCACCTAAGGTTCTTAGCTCTCGAATCAAGGTGATGCCATCCATAACCGGCATATTGACGTCTGAAATCACGGCGTCGAACTTATCCTTTTTGGCGATCGCTAACGCTTCACTGCCATCTTTCGCTTCAGTGACTTCATAACCTGCCTTTTTCAAGGTAAAGCTCACCATTTGACGCATTGAAGCTGAGTCATCCACGGCTAGAATCTTCGTCATACCCACCCCTAATTTAGTTTCCATTTAGCGCTAAATAATTGGCTACACCCAAGCTTTGACAAGCGTTTATGAGCGCTTCACTCGAGCCTTCCCATGTAATGCTGTGATCGCCAAGTTGTAATGCTTTTTGTAACGCACACAAAAGCTGAATACAGGCAGTATCGGCGCGAGTTACATCGCTCATATCCAAACAAAGATCACTGCCCTGCTGGAGCTGCTTCAGTAGCTCTGCCTGTAAATTTTCAACTTGTGAAATGGTTAATTCGTTAGGCAACCTAAACATAAATTATGCTTGAGCATTTAACATTTCTCATATCAAAAGCTTAGACCTAGTTAGTTAGATTGCCAGCGAATTTTGTAAAAAAATCTTTAAATAAATAGAGAGTTAGGTGAATTGGCTGCCTATGTATAGACAACCGAAGGGGGACACGCTGATACTTGCTCAGCCACCGTAGTAGCTGAGTATAGATTTAAGGTCCTTGATCATGGTGTCTGTATTAATGGTTGGTACACTGCCAGCTTTAAATTCAGGTTTGAAGATAGCCCGTATTTTCCCATGCGGATCGACCAGTGCCACTGAGGCACTGTGGTCCACTAAATAGTCTCCTGTTTGCTCTTCAGTCACTGCATAAATTAGCCCTAAATTCTGGACAAAGGGGTAAAGCGCCTTGTGCGGTCCCGACACGGCCTGATAATTAGGATTAAAGTAATTAATATACTGTAGACGCTTTTGTGCAGTATCGCGATTAGGATCTACTGATATAAACCAAACGTTTATATCTTCTATGGCAAGCTTTTTTTCTACCTGCCGGAGCTTTGCCAAGGTCATGGGACACACATCAGGGCAACTGGTGTAACCTAAAAACAGCAAATCCCACTGCGATTTTAAGTCATCAACGCCGACATCGTTGCCGTGTTGATTTTTCAGCTTAAATGGCTTCACGACTTTGGCTGGCTCATACACCAGCGCATCAACCTCTAATGTCGGCTTTGAACACCCTTGTAGCAGAACAGAAAATAGCGCGGCCGCGCCTAATTTACGCCACATAAAACATCCACTTATCTATGAACAATGCGACAAAGAGTACCATTAAATGCACAATTGAAAACTTAAAAACGGCCATTGCACTGCGATGGTCCTGTTCGCGCTTTAAACGCCAAGCGTAGGCAATAAACACACCATTAAGAATAACTGCTGATAACAAGTAAAATAGCCCTGACATACCAATTAAATAGGGCAAGATGCACACTAAGGCGAGAATCACGGTATACGCCAATACACATGTTTTACAAAAATCGATACCGTGCGTCACAGGTAGCATAGGCACATTCGCTCGACGATAATCTGCCTCTCTAGCAATAGCTAAAGCCCAAAAATGCGGAGGGGTCCAAGTAAAAATGATCATCACCAAGAGCCATGGTGCTGCAGCAAGTTGACCCGTTTCACTAACCCAACCAAGCAAAGGAGGCATCGCCCCTGCAAGCCCCCCGATAACAATATTTTGAGGCGTTGCCCGCTTTAGAAATAATGTATATACAACTGCGTAACCCACCAGTGCCATCAGCGTCAAAATGGCACACAGCCAGTTAGCAGCGCTAACCAAAGCAGCAAACCCAAGCCCACCAATCAGTGCTGCAAACATAAAGCCATTGCGCTCACTCACTCTGCCACGGGCCACCGGGCGATGGCGAGTGCGAGCCATTTTCATATCAATTTCTCGGTCCACAATATGGTTAATCACCGCTGCGGCTGCTGATAATAAGCCAATACCCAGTAAGCTCACAGCTTGTAATAGCCAACTGCGCCCCATGTCGGGAGCTAAAGCTACGCCAACCCAAGCGGTTAATACCAACATCAGCACAACCTTCGCTTTGCACATGGCTAAATAATCACGCCATGTGGTGTCTTTACTATCTCCGTACTGCCAATAAATCGCTTTGCTCATAGCCTGCTCCCTTATTAACTTTTTGATTTTTGTAGATAACACAACCGCACTAAGGTCAGTAATAGCAATAGCGCCATCAAGTTATGGGCAAGTGCCACATTTAACGGAATACTCATCTGTACTAACGCGATACCTAAACTTATTTGCGCCACTAAGGCCGCCACAACCCAGCCACACGCCTGTTTAATCATCTGTGATTGCGCACTGCGAAATACCTGCCACATGGCACTGAGCAACACCACGGCGGTAATGAGTGCGCCAAAGCGATGCAATAGATGAATAGACATACGCGATTCGAACGACAACACCCCAAACTCATAATTACTGTGCTCGGTAGGTAGCTGGAAAACACTACTGAGTGAGAACGCCTCACTGCCCGCACACATCGGGAAACCAATACAATGTGTGGCTGCATAATTTGCCGCGAGCCATCCCCCTAAGGCAATCTGTATCACCACCACAACTAACGCGGACAGGCTCCAACCTAGACTTGCTCTCGCTCCGGGGTCGCCACCAAATACGGGCTGAGAATGGGTTCGTAGGTAAAGTAACCACAGTAAGCTAGCAATGGAAAAGCCACCAAGAAGATGCCCCATCACCACCAAAGGTTGTAAATTCATGGTCACCGTCCACATGCCCAGTAAGGCTTGGAAAATAACCAGTAACAACAACACCATTGGTAGACGCAACGGGACATGGGGCAACTTTGCATGGCGTAATGCATACACTGCTAAAGCTAGGATCAATAAGCCTAGGCCGCCGGCAAAATAGCGATGCACCATCTCTTTGAGGGCTTTACCTTGATCTACCTGCGCACCAGGAAAGTGCTGCTGCACTTTTTGTATTTCATGGGCTTGATCGGGTACGGTGAGAAAGCCATAACAACCGGGCCAATCCGGGCACCCAAGCCCTGCATCACTTAAACGTGTATAAGCGCCCAAGCCCACCACCAACACTGCGAGAATGGCAGTGCATAACACCAGAGTTTTATAATTTTTTGTCATACTGGCCTCGTTAGCTGCTGCGAGAATAGTTAAGTAGTTTTTTAATGTCTTTTAGTAATCCTTTATGGATAAGTCGATTTTGCTGCTCCTGCTCAACGTAGTCATATTCCAATACCACCAAACCATGGCGATCTATCAAGTACAGATGACCTGCTTTTAATGCACTGGGCACTGAATCCACATGCAACACCTCGGGTACCTCGGCGCTGCGTGGCCTCTCCCCTAGTACTGCCATGCGCACCTTACTTTGGTTTTTCCCGAGCGCTACATAGAGCGACTGCATGTCTTGCCACTGAGCTTGGCAAGGGCCACAATCAGCTTGATTCACTAGCGCGATAGTCCAGGGCGACACGGGGTATTGGCCCCACTGTTCAAGTTCCACCTGCTCACTCATTAAAGTGCCGTTATTACTGGTACTTGCTGGTAGCCAGCCACTTTTAAGAACGGCAATAGCCGCAACAACGGGAATAATGAAACAAGCAATAAAAATCACTAATGGTTTACGATTTGTCATACCCTCTCCTTGCACGCCAAAAGGCGGTAAGCGCAATCAATAACGCCGCTAAGGCGATGAGAAACCACTGCCATGCATAGGCTATATGCTTTTCTGCAGGCATGGTCACAGGCTGGTAATGTGGCTCGGTAGCAACTAACGGCGAAGGCGTTTGCGCATACGCCATAAAATTATAAACGGGGACTCTCGCTTGATTCGCGATTTGTGTTATGTCGATTTGCTGTACACGCTTAGGCCAACCCATTGATGGTGAGCTTTGCGCCAAGGTAATTGACCCTAACGGGCCTTCTTTAATGAGCACATCATCAAGCGTTATCTGTGTCGGTAGCTGCAACTGAGGCAGTTGCTCACGTGTTGTTGGCGCAACAATGAAGCCAAGGTTGACCAGTAGCCACCGACTAGCTCCTTGAGGCATAACCAGCACCAATACGTCGTAGCCAACCCGGCCTTGATAAACCTGGTTATCAAGCAACCAGTAGTGCTGTAGCACACGACCAGACACTGCGGTTTGCATACCTGTGGCATCAACATCTGAATTGATCAGGCGCTGAGCTTGGGTAAAAGGAATGCGCCCTTTACTGGCCCATTGCTGCAATAGCTGCTCGCGCTCTTGCTTTTGCTCGGCACGATCTAACTGCCAGAAACCCAAGCCTACACAAGTACTTACTACTAACACGACAATGCTACTCCACAAAAATGCGCTAAGCTTATGAGTATTCACTCGCACACCAATTAGAGGAAAACTGCACTGTGCTTATAAAAATTATTATTGTTGCGCTGCTACTTTTTGTCATATACACCTTATTCCGTGCCATGTTGGCTATGCTGAAGTCTGACTCCAAGGTGCCGATGTCGCACTACTTAGGCAAACGTGTTGCCTTGTGCGCCATCGTCCTGATTATTATTCTGCTCGCACAGCAAGCTGGCTTGCTGCGCTTTAACCCTTCTCCTATCACAACACATACACAAATACGAATAGACACAACCACACCACATCAACAAAGTGCCAATACCAAGCCGCAGCCTGAAATGCGAAGTGCTTTTCACTGCTAAAGTGCCCTTTGATTACGCGAATGAGTACCACGGTAAGCATGATCGCCCCTAAGGTGACATGCATACCGTGGAAGCCTGTGAGCAAGAAGAAAGTATTGCCATAAATACCCGAGTCTAACTTAAGGCCTAGATCCTGATATGCGTGAATGTATTCTTCACCTTGAAGAAACAGAAATACCGCGCCGAGTATCACCGTCAGGGCAAGAAATACCGTAAGCTGTTTACGGTTGTCTTTCTCAATTGCAGTATGCGCAAACTGTAAAGTCACCGAAGAAACTAGCAAAATAATGGTATTAATTAGCGGCAAACCTTGCCATCCCATAGCCTGAGTTGTATCACCGCCTGGTGTTAACTCTAGCGGCCATGAGGCGCTAAATTCAGGCCATAACACCTCGTTGGTCATCAAGTTATTACCCTCACCACCAAGCCAAGGTACAGCCAACATACGGGCATAAAATAGTGCCCCAAAAAAAGCGCCAAAGAACATGACTTCTGAGAAAATGAACCAGCTCATCCCTTGTTTAAAAGAACGATCCATTTGCGCCGAATACAAGCCACTTTGTGATTCATTAATCACATTGCGAAACCATCCCACCAGCATGTACACCAGCACTGCAATACCAGCAATAAGCCAATAGGTACCAGAGCCACCGCCTTGCTCTAACTGCATAACGCTAAGACCCGCGCCCACAGCGATAAAAAACAACGCAACAGCCCCCACTATCGGCCAGGGGCTTTGCTCCGGAACATAATATTTTTCGTATTGATTACTCATTTCGTTAACCTCGCTCGGTTTATCGCGCTTGCGCTGCGAGTAAGTCTTGTCGCTTAGCGCTGATATCAAAGAGGGTGTAAGACAGCGTTAATTCCTCATACTCCTGCGGCAACGCAGGGTCGACATAAAAGCGCAATTGGTATTCAAGCCGTTCATTGGCTTGTAGCGGCTGCTGGTCAAAGCAAAAACACGCCAATTTGTGTAAATACTTGGCTGCGAGCCCTGGAGAAACAGATGGAATAGCCTGCATGACTCGCGGCTCACCACTGGTATTCGCTGCGGCGAATGTCACCACTGTCATCGCCCCGGGTTTCACCACCACTTCTTGCTTTTGCGCTAACACTTCAAAGGGGGCACCACTTTGCGCATGGGTTGTAAAGCTCACCGTCACTTCGCGAGAGTCATCCACATGCTCGCTTTGCTGCGCCTGTTCGAGTGAGGGCTTACCATTAAGCCCTGTTACTTCGCAGAACACGTCGTAAAGCGGCACCAAGGCAAAGGCGAACGCAAACATGCCGATGACGCTGATGACTAGTTTCTTTAATAACGGTGCGTGGTTCATTACTGTACCTTAGGTGGCGTTTCAAAGGTGTGGTAGGGTGCCGGAGATGCTACCTCCCACTCCAAGCCTTCTGCGCCATCCCACACTTTCGCTGGTGCTTGCTCTCCAGCCTTGATGCACTTGAACACCACGGCAACAAACAGCAGTTGAGAGAGTCCAAAGGCGAAACCACCAATACTGATAATGGCGTTAAAATCAGCAAACTGCAGCGCATAGTCTGGAATACGTCGTGGCATACCCGCCAAACCTACAAAATGCATGGGGAAGAACAGCACATTAACGCTGACTAACGACAGCCAGAAATGCCATTTCGCTAACGTGGTGCTATACATGTGCCCAGTCCATTTTGGCAGCCAGTAATAAGCAGCGGCCATAATCGAGAACACCGCCCCTGTCACTAAAACATAATGGAAGTGCGCCACCACGAAGTAGGTGTCATGGTACTGGAAATCCACTGGGGTAATTGCCAACATCAACCCTGAGAAGCCCCCGAGGGTAAACAACACAATAAAGGCGATAGCAAACATCATTGGTATTTCAAAACTGATGGCACCGCGCCACATAGTGGCTACCCAGTTAAATACTTTTACTCCCGTTGGCACCGATATCAACATGGTCGAGTACATAAAGAACAATTCCCCGGCCAGTGGCATACCGGTGGTAAACATATGATGGGCCCACACCACAAAAGACAGCAAGGCGATGGAGGCCGTGGCATATACCATGGACGAATAGCCGAACAGTTTTTTGCGTGAAAAGGTAGGAACTATGGTGGAGATAATGCCAAACGCTGGCAAAATCATAATGTACACTTCCGGGTGACCAAAGAACCAAAAGATATGCTGGAACATCACAGGGTCGCCACCACCGGCGGCATTGAAGAAATCAGTGCCAAAATACTTATCAGTGAGCACCATGGTCACCGCACCCGCCAACACCGGCATCACTGCAATTAATAAAAACGCAGTGATCAACCAGGTCCACACAAATAGCGGTAATTTCATCCACTTCATCCCTGGAGCACGCATATTAACGATGGTCACAATGACATTAATGGCCCCCATGATGGAGCTTATCCCCATAATGTGAATGGCAAATACAAACAGGGCAGTATTGTCGTTGCTGTAGGTAGTCGATAAGGGCGCATAGAAGGTCCACCCAAAGGCTGGACCGCCGCCTTCCATAAACAGCGACAGCAATAGGATGGCAAAAGCGAATGGCAGAATCCAAAAGCTCCAGTTATTCATTCGCGGCAAAGCCATATCTGGCGCGCCAATCATCATGGGGATCATCCAGTTAGCTAAGCCCGTAAAGGCAGGCATCACGGCGCCGAAGACCATAATCAAACCATGTACTGTGGTCATTTGGTTGAAAAAATGAGGATCAACCAGCTGAAGTCCTGGTTGGAATAGCTCGGCTCGGATCACCATTGCCATGGCGCCACCGGTTAAAAACATCAACAACGAAAATAATAAGTACAAGGTGCCGATGTCTTTGTGGTTAGTAGTAAAAAGCCAGCGTTTAATTCCGGTTGCAGGCCCGTGATGTTCATGTGTTGCAGCTGCTGTACTCATTGTTCCTCCCCATCAATATAGGCCTGAATCACGCTTGGTTGAACGATGTCACCGGTTTCATTACCGAAGGCATTGCGTTGGTAAGTAACCACCGCAGCCAACTCTTTAAGCGTAAGTTGACCGACAAATGCCTGCATCGCAGTCCCTGGCTTACCGTGCACCACAATATCGATATGGTCGTTAATATCGCCGGTGGCTATTGGACTGCCTTTAATGGCGGGGAAGACTCCAGGTAAACCGAGCCCCGTAGGCTGATGACAAGCTGCACAGCGCGTGATGTACACTTGCTCGCCCGATGCCATTAGCTCATCTTCAGAGAGGATTTGTTCTAGCAGCTCAGCATCGGCCTGCGCCTGAGCTTGCTTCGCTTGTTTCTGCTCTGCCAGCCAAGCGTCAAACTCTTCAGGGGGTTTTGCTTCTACGACCACCGGCATAAAGCCGTGGTCTTTACCGCATAACTCGGCGCACTGGCCGCGATACGTACCCGGTTCGTTTACGCGTGTCCAAGCTTCGTTGATAAACCCAGGGTTAGCGTCTTTCTTTACTGCAAAATCGGGCACCCACCAAGAGTGAATGACGTCATCTGAGGTCATTAAGAAACGTACTTTTTGATTAGTGGGAATGACCAAGGGTTTATCTACTTCGAGGAGGTAATTGTCGCCCTTATTTTGCGCATTTTTGATTTGCTCTTGAGGCGTTGACAGCAGTGAGTAGAAGCCCACATCGTGGCCCATATACTCGTAGTGCCATTTCCATTGTGAACCAGTCACCTTAATGGTGATATCGGCCTTTGTTGTATCCTCCATAGCAATCAGGGTTTTGGTGGCCGGAACAGCCATGGCTATGAGAATAACAAATGGAATCGCTGTCCAAAGTATTTCTACTTTGGTGCTTTCATGAAAGGTAGCGGGGGTGACCCCTTTTGACTTGCGGTGTTTGAGCAGCGCCCAAAACATCACCGCGAAAACAACCACACCAATCACACAGCATATAATAAATATGGTCATGTGTAGTTGGTAAACATTTTCGCTAATGTCAGTTACCCCTTGGCGCAAGTTGTACTTGCTATTCGCGGACACCAATTGAGGGAATAACAGACATAGCAACATGAGGGAGCTCAGCTTCTTCATGTGTACCATCTCCTTATTGTTGCGCAATGCAAGGAAGAGGCGGTTACAGCTTAATACCCAATCTTCGTTATTATTATGCTTTTACCAGTCGACAACTTTGACCCTAAATAAACTGTTGAAAAACCGACCAGCAAAGCCTGTAATATAACCAATTAGTCAAAGATTGAGCTAATAGCAAGTTAATACACTACTTTTGTTTACGTTTTATTAATAAATTAACAGGAATATTCAAGCTGTTAGAAAGCACTGTGGCTAAGGAGGGAACATGGGGAAAGCCCCTAATAACAGACCTATTAGAGGCAAAATAAGTAAATTTAATTACATCCAGTCGGCGTTTCGGATCACACCTACAGCTAAGCCTTCAATATTAAAGGATTCGTTCTCTAAATCGACTTCAATGGGTGTGAATTCTTCATTCTCTGCATGCAGCAGAACCTTACGCCCAGCTTTTTCTAAACGCTTCACGGTGACATCTTCATCAACCCGCGCGACCACCACTTGGCCGTTTTCAGCCACCTGAGTGCGATGTACCGCTAATAAGTCGCCATCCATAATGCCGATGTCTTTCATACTCATGCCATTTACGCGCAGCAAATAATCTGCAGCAGGCTTGAACAGTAGTGGGTCTATCTGGCAGTGACTCTCTATATGCTGTTGTGCAAGAATGGGCTCGCCCGCAGCAACACGGCCAATTAAAGGCAGGCCCAATTGTTCGGGTTCTTCTTCCTCGACCAATTGAATACCTCGACTCGCGCCAGGCTTCATTTTGATTACGCCTTTCTTAGCCAACGCCTTAAGATGTTCTTCTGCGGCGTTAGCACTGCGAAACCCCAGTGTTTGTGCAATTTCTGCACGCGTCGGCGGCATGCCGGTATCTTTAATAAAGACTTTAATCAGCTCAAGAATTTGCGATTGGCGTTTAGTTAATGGGCGCATACAACTGGGTTTCCATACAGTACATTTAACTGTGAGTATATACAGTTAAATGAAAATCGCAAATAAAATCAGGGAATTTGCTGACCATTGCAACCTTAATTAATGCAACTTCGCTTTTGTTCATATGCAACCTCATCTCATACTCATAAAGTGATAGGTGACGAATGCGCGACAATGCTTTAAAGTAGCGCTGTTTTAGTCATGTTATTAAGCAGTTAGATGACTCGCCAAGGTGTATTTTCAGCGTTCCTTATACTTATTTCGGCACTGACGATAGGTGCGTGCAAAGCCGATACGGTCAAGATGTCGCGCAGCGGCCTTTGTCACCCTGAAGATTCGGCTCATTATCAACGCACTCAATCTTTTACCCCCTATGCGAACTTAGAAAGCTGTCTAGCAGACGGTGGACGTTTACCAAAGAACCACACTAAACAAACATCAGGAAATAGTTATCATCGGGATAACTGGCCACATTGGTTAGACACCGATCACGACTGCCAAGACGCCCGTGCTGAAGTGCTGATTGCCCAATCACACAGTGATGTAAGCTACACCACTCAAGCGCGCTGCACCGTCACCAGCGGCCAGTGGCATGACCCTTATTCGGGACAGATACTACGCAATGACGATGATTTAGATATAGACCATATTGTTCCGCTTAAATTTGCCTATGAACACGGTGCTGCCACCTGGAGTCGTTCGCAAAAGGCACAATTTGCCAACGATATGGAGAATTTGCTTGCTGTTGATAATGGCCTAAATCGTAGCAAAGGCGCAAAAGGCCCTTGGCAATGGTTGCCGCCGCATCAAGATTACCGCTGTCAGTACATTCAGCGCTTTAATTACATCATGAGCAAATATGACCTTCGCTACTCGCAAAACGAAAAAGACCAAGTTCAGAGTTTGCTGCAAAGCTGCGTAGGTGAAACTTTAAACCTCAGCGCACTACCTACAACCTTGCACCAATAACCAACCGCTTGTAAGTAAATATTCTATATTGATAGAGCATCCAATGAACTCGTTGGCGAGGATATATGCTCAATATCACTATAAACGAAACACACAATACCGCTCTACTCGAACCACAAGGCCAGCTGACAGCAGAAGACTTTGCAGCAGCCGTGCGTATTATCGACCCTTATATTGAACAGCATGCAAAGCTACATGCTCTCATTATTGCTACTGAACACTTTCCGGGGTGGGACTCATTTGCCGCGTTACTCTCTCATCTGCAATTTGTGCGCGACCATCATCAAAAGGTGAATAAAGTAGCCATTGCCACCAATTCATTGCTTGGTGACTTTGCCCAGCACCTTGGCGCACACTTTATTCATGCAGAGGTTAAATCCTTTCGTTATGAACAACGTGAACAAGCGAAGCTCTGGGCACAAAGCCCTTAACTAAAAGCGGCTACCAGGCTGATTCAAAAACGCCTGCTCAGCGTCGCTCGATTGCCGACCGAGAATATCATTACGATGTGGATAACGCCCAAAACGGTCAATGATTTCTTTGTGAGCCAGTTCATATTTATAATTACTTAAGGGCCGAAAAAGCTGCTCGGCCACCACATGAATCGCCTGGCTCTCACTGTGCATATAGGGCATGTATAAGAAACTACGCTCGGTATCATCAAGCTCTAAAGCAAACTTTTTCTCCACCGCATTCTGCGCCAAACATAAAGCCAGTGCATCGGTTGCAAACGCTTGGGCCGTATCGCGGAACATATTACGAGGAAACTGATCCAGCACTATAATTTCACATAACGCGCCTCGAGCAGATTTTCGCCAAGAATAAAGCTCGCCTTGGCGCGCTGCCTCGTAAGTAGGTAAAAATTGCTTTTTTACTGTGGCGTCAAAGTCGGCGCTTTTTTTAAACCAATCCTGTGGACTGCTGTGAGTAAACCAAAATTCGTAAACGGATTCATATTGCATGATGATCTAATGGCGAAAGTTTGCTTTCGTCCGGCAACTATTGTTTAGTTACAGCTAAGGCCAAAAGGTAGTAATTCGCAAGCTCTGAGGTATTTTTTATGAAGCTGTTTATATTTGAACATTGCCCCTATTGTATAAAGTCATTACTGGTTGCACGCGCCTTGGGGCTAGAGGTGGACGTGCGCTTCCTACTCAACGATGACGAGGCCACGCCCAACCAGTTAGTAGGTAAAAAAATAGTGCCTATTTTGGTCAAAGATGATGATACCGCGATGGCCGAAAGCTTAGATATTGCCGAGTATTTCTGTACTCTTGCCAACAAGGAGCTGTCACAGGGAGAGCACTTTAATCAAGCCCAACAGTGGGTTGAAAAGCATCTTGAAACCTTTTTACGGCTGACCTTTGTGCGTTGGCCGCAACTGGCCCTGCCGGAATACGCTATTGATACCGCTATCAGCTATTTTCGCGAGAAGAAAGAGCAGCGCCTGGGCGAATCTTTCGATAGCGTGTTAGCCAATAGCGACGCTGACATCGCCACAATGGAGCACGCATTGAGTGAATTAACATGGCTGCAAACCCCAGAACATATTACTTGGGCCGATGTGGCGTTGTTTCCTTTTCTGCGCAACCTCACTGTGGTCAAAGACTTAACCTTTCCAGAGCATGTACTCAACTATGTCGATACATTAGCCACTGAACACCGAATTAAAACCTTTACCCGCGTTGCTGTTTAAGGAGTACAGATGAGTATTTGGGCCCAAGAGATTGATTTAGCCTTATGTAAAAAGCTCGATTTAGGTGTAGGAGAAAAAGGCACCTTAATGACCAAGCTCGGCATTGAGATCACAGAGATAGGCGACGATTACCTGGTCGCCTGCCTCCCTGTGAGCAATGAATTATATAACCCCATGGGCATTGTTCACGGCGGCGTTTACGTGGCATTAGCCGAAACCGTGGCCAGCTACGCCGCCAATTTTGTGGTCGATACCAGCAAGTACTACTGCGTCGGCCAGGAGATCAACGCCAACCACCTTAAAGCCTCACGCACCGGCACACTCAAAGCCGTGACCAAGCCCGTGCATCTAGGCGGCCGCTCTTCCGTGTGGGAGATAAAAATTTACAACAGCGCTGGCGATTTGTGCTGTATCTCAAGGATGACGGCTGCGGTGGTTGAGAAGCGTTCAAAAGGCACAGGGCTTTAAAGCGGGATGATCACCTGTAGGTCAGACTTCAGTCTAACAATAAATAGGTAAGGCTTTAGCCCTGCGAAAGGTGTTTTGAATTGAGCTTTTTCGGAACGTTTCTCAGGATCGGAGAGCAACGTTTAGAGCCTCTAATTAGAGACGCCTTTGTAAACTTCTTATACCAAGACTTTACTATGATCCCTCGATGAAAGCAGGGATGAATAACGATTTTAATGAGCTCATCGACTGTATTCGCAACTCCACTACTTTAAGGCTCTATGAACCGGGTAGAAATCGTGTGAAGTATTTAGAACAGCGTAAACCTAAAGCCACCGGAGGTGTGAACTAATGAAAGCATTATACTTGGCTATCATGGCACTGATTACATTTAGTTGTGCCGCTAATTCCAGTAATACAAAGCTCCCTTGCGAAGATGCCACCAACAGTCTTGAACTCGAGCAATGCATAGCGCAGAAAAAAGACGAGTCCGAACACCGCCTAACAAACAAGTTAAGGCTTTTACGGGAGCAAATTCAGGTGGCTTATGCTGCAGAGGCTGAATTAGGTAACACATTAATCGACCAAGTAGAAAAAACTCAATTGGCATGGAGCGATTTTAAGGCTCAAAGTTGTCAACTTGAGGCATTCGAGATTGAGCAAGGCACAAGTGCGTATGAGACCGCTATAAATAATTGTGAGTTGCGTATGAACCAAACTAGGATAAAGACTCTTTCCCAGATACTGAATTAGCCCTTTGGAGTAGCAAGGCTGAAGCCTTGCCTACAGAGTAAACTCTCCCTGCAGGTTGGGCTTTAGCCTAACCACATGTGACAAACACATTTGTGTTCTCAGCCCAGAAATCTGGAATGTATTTGTCGGTCGCAATCACAAGGCTGAGGGCCTTGCCTACAGAGTGACCTCTCCCTGTAGGTTGGGCTTTAGCCTAACCGTTATGTGACAAACACATTTGTGTTCTCAGCCCAGAAATCTGGAATGTATTTGTCGGTCGCAATCACAAGGCTGAGGGCCTTGCCAATAGAGTAACCTCTCCCTGTAGGTTGGGCTTTAGCCTAACCATATGTGACAAACACATTTGTGTTCTCAGCCCAGAAATCTGGAATGTATTTGTCGGTCGCAATCACAAGGCTGAGGGCCTTGCCTACAGAGTGACCTCCCCTGTAGGTTGGGCTTTAGCCTAACCATATGTGACGAACACATTTGTGTTCTCAGCCCAGAAGTCTGGAATGTATTTGTCGGTCGCAATCGCAAGACTGAAGGCCTTGCCAATAGATTAACCTCCCCCGTAGGTTGGGCTTTAGCCTAACCGTTATGTGAAAAACACGTTTGAACGCTAAAGCCCAAATTTTGATGAATATGACCACCTTTGTCGATTACAAGGCCAAAGCTTTGCCTACAAGGTACGCAATACACTCATCTCAATTATGATACGAGTGAGATACAACCTAGTTAAAAGCTGTATATTCGCAGAGTATTATCGTCATAACTAAAGTATGCCAGCTCCCGCTTTGTTGGGTGAAGGCTGAGACGACCAGATCCAAAAGTAAGCTCACTCAGCTTAACAAACTGTCTATCGCGATCCTGCTGATAGAGTGCAGTGTCGAACTCCTCTCCCTTGCGCTCGGTTAACACAGCATATTTACCATCACTAGAAAAGTTATGCCGACTGAGAGTGTCAATGACTTCATCAGCGTTGCTTCGATATACTTTCTGCGCAGTGGCGCTATTTCCTTCCCATACAAGCCTGTAGAGCGTTTTGCCGCTAAGTAGCCAAACATTGTTCCATTTGCCTAAGCTGATATCATTCCCAAATTCCAGTTGTTGCTTTAATAGCGTATTGGTTTTGTAATTCCAAAAGCGCACTGTATCGCCTACGATGTATGCAATGATAGATTCTGCTTCATTCAGAATAATATGTGTCCGCACTTTCCCTCTAACTTCGATGTCATTGATCGTTTGGGCATCAGCTAACTTCCACACTCTAAGCAAAGTTTTATCACTTAACCATGTTGATACTTCACGTTGCATCGATAGCACTTCATATTCCATATTGAAGTCATCGCTGGGGTGAACTCCCGATACATTAAGCATTCTAGCTGCTGCATCCAAGGAGTTAATGCTCAACAATTCATAATTACCTGAAAGTACGTAGCGGCCTGAGCGACTGACATCGAGATCATAACCTAAAGCAGGCTCAGCCTGACTAATAGATAACAACTCTCCATTACCCAACAATTTGTACAGTTGCAAGCCCGCAAAAAAATACAAGGCTTCATCAGTGTAAGCCATTCTTTGCTCATCTATTGCTGGCGTTAAAGCGAGTGTCTTTACACTTCCATCAGAAGCGACAACAAAGGCCTCTCTTCGCACAAAAGAGGACAACAGCAAAGCCCCTCCGTTCGGGCTGTACCCTAAATAAGACACCTTTGCATCCAAAGTTTTAGGCATCGCAATTTCATGCTTAATTGTAAGCTGACCTGCCGAGAGACCAAATGAGAAAAAGCATAAAATAAGAGCTAGGAATAAGGGGTTCATCATGCAGCTACAAGCCCGTAGTAATAGATCATAAAGTCTGAAAAGGTAAGTGATCGTTGAGGGGTAACCGAATGTAATGGCAGCTTTCCTTTCGACATACCCCATGTCGCAACATGTAACTCGATCGCCTTGTTCTCATACTGCGCTAATTCATCAAAGGAAAAACAAAAAGTTAGCATAACCAAGCTATTAACGCATTAGCAGGAGTTGCAGAAGTAATGAGCTTATAGCATCCGTATTTGCACCTCTATTCCTAGTATATGATCATGCTAAATATGGCTGGGCTAAAGACTGACCTACAACTAAGTTACCATTTTTTTATAAGCATCAATGTATCAGCCTAACCTCTCTGCATCGACATGGATACACGGAAAATAAGGTTTAAGGTATTCTGTAAATAGCGAATAGAAACACCGCGCTTCAACCTAACTGAAAAAACACCATACCTTTGGCCTTTAATGGGAATTGTTGTAGAGTCATAACTCCCACCATGGAGAACAAGATATACAAGGATAAGTATGACAACTGAAAAACAGCTATGGAAACCAAATACTTGGGTTTCAGTCATTTTAGGTGTTTTTATGCAACCTTTCGCGTTCCTTTATGTTAATAGAGGACGGTTATTTTTCGCATATTTGGACCTTTTTGCACTGGTCGCTCTATTAGGCCCCAAGCTGACACCTTTTTTACCTAGCTACATCGATCTCGCATTTTTATTACTTATATTGATGTTCATCCACACTCTTTGGCTCGCAAAAAACTATGACAGCAACCAACCCCGTAGTTGGTATGCTAACTGGTGGATATCGCTGTTAGGTTTCATCCTATTTCTGGTACTTATATTGTTTACGCGAATCAATGCCTTTGAATTGTTTGCTGCACCATCCTCTTCGATGAGCCCTACGTTAACGCCTAATAGCGTAGTGGTGGTAAATAAGCTCGGTTATGAAAATCATCGCTTAGCGGGCATTCAACTAAAAAAAGAATCCCCTTCCAAAAGGCCTCTGCGAGGTGGTCTTATTGTCTTTCAGTTCCCAGAGCAGCTCAGTATCAACTACATAAGTCGCGTTGTTGGCCTACCCGGGGATACAATAGCGCTGAAGGGCAAGCAAGTATTCATTCAACCCGCGTGCGATACGCTTGATGCTCAATGTGCACCTATGCGAGCTCTGCCTCAAATTGAGCAAGGCGCAATAAGCGAGCCGCCGTATCAGGGTTATTCAGAGTCGATAGAGGAACACACTTATAATATCTGGCTAAACAAACATGCTTCCCCACGAACTGAGCGATATTATCAAGGAAAATCAAAGTGGAAAGTGCCGGATAATCACTACTTTGTGCTCGGAGATAACCGTGATAATAGCTTAGATAGCCGCTATTGGGGCTTCGTTCCGGTAGACAACATCATAGGTGAGGTAGCATTGAGCTGGTAGACGCTCTCATTGCGACGCAATGATATCAAGAGGAGTGAGTGAGTATAGATTCACAGATACAGTTGAATTTCACTACACTGTGAATAATTGGTTGTGACTAGGCACTGCCTCTTGAATATGACCACCCTCGGCGGTTGCAAGGCTAAAGCCTTGCCTACAACATCACCATTTGGGTTCAGTTTTATCCTACCACATCAGCCCCTATAGGTTGGGCTTTAGCCTAACCATGTGTGAGAAACATATAAAAACACAGTTGTGGCTAGGTACTGGCCTCTGGGATATGACCGTCTTTGGCGGTTGCAAGGCTGAAGCCTTGCCTACAACATCAGGCCCTGTGGGTTGGGCTTTAGCCTAACCATGTGTGAGAAACATATAAAAAACACGGTTGTGGCTAGGTACTGGCCTCTGGAATGTGACCGCCTTTGGCAGTTGCAAGGCTAAAGCCTTGCCTACGATCTTGGTCCCTGTGGGTTGGGCTTTAGCCTAACCTACAACAACACCCGAATTTCAGGCATAAAAAAAGGTCGCCTAAGCGACCTCTTTTTTAGCGTTTAGCTATATCATTGATTACTCAACGATAGAAGCTACAACACCAGCACCAACTGTACGGCCACCTTCACGGATTGCGAAGCGTAGACCTTCATCCATCGCGATTGGGCAGATTAGCTCTACTACCATCTTGATGTTGTCACCTGGCATTACCATTTCTACGCCTTCTGGTAGCTGGATGTCACCAGTTACGTCAGTTGTACGGAAGTAGAACTGTGGACGGTAGCCTTTGAAGAATGGCGTGTGACGACCACCTTCATCTTTAGACAGTACGTATACTTCTGCTTCGAACTTCGTGTGCGGAGTGATTGTGCCTGGAGCTGCTAGTACTTGACCACGCTCTACTTCGTCACGCTTAGTACCACGTAGTAGGGCACCAATGTTCTCACCTGCACGGCCTTCGTCTAGAAGCTTACGGAACATCTCAACACCTGTACACGTTGTCTTCGTAGTTTCTTTGATACCTACGATTTCAACTTCGTCGTTCACGTTGATGATACCCGCTTCTACACGACCAGTTACTACTGTACCACGACCCTGGATTGAGAATACGTCTTCGATAGGCATGATGAATGGCTTATCGATGTCACGCTCTGGCTCTGGGATGTAAGAATCTAGTGCTTCTGCAAGCTCTACAATCTTGTCTTCCCACTCTTTCTCGCCTTCTAGCGCTTTAAGAGCTGAACCTTGGATTAGTGGTAGGTCGTCACCTGGGAAGTCGTACTCTGAAAGTAGTTCACGTACTTCCATTTCTACTAGCTCTAGTAGCTCTTCGTCATCAACCATGTCACATTTGTTCATGAATACGATGATGTAAGGTACGCCAACCTGACGAGATAGTAGGATGTGCTCACGTGTTTGTGGCATAGGACCGTCAGTAGCCGCAACTACTAGGATCGCGCCGTCCATCTGTGCAGCACCTGTGATCATGTTTTTAACGTAGTCAGCGTGTCCTGGACAGTCAACGTGTGCATAGTGACGTGTCGGAGTGTCGTACTCTACGTGTGAAGTTGCGATTGTGATACCACGCTCACGCTCTTCTGGAGCGTTATCGATTTGTGCGAAATCACGTGCTACACCACCGTATACTTTTGCTAGTACGTTAGTGATCGCTGCAGTTAGAGTTGTTTTACCGTGGTCAACGTGGCCGATTGTACCTACGTTTACGTGCGGTTTCGAACGTTCAAACTTTTCTTTTGCCATTTTCAAAATTCCTATAAAGAAATTAAAGTCCGACCCGAAGATCGGACCGAACTCAAATTACTTAACAGCGCGAGCTGCAATAATTCCATCAGCTACATTTTTAGCCGCTTCTGCGTACTTGAGGAATTCCATCGAGTACGAGGCACGACCTTGTGTAGCTGATCGTAAGTCAGTTGCATAACCGAACATTTCTGAAAGTGGTACTTCGGCGTTCACTTGTTTTAAGCCGCCTGGTGCCTCTTCCATTCCTTCGATCATACCGCGACGACGGTTTAGGTCGCCTACAACATCACCCATGTTTGCTTCAGGAGTGATCACTTCTACCTTCATGATAGGCTCTAACAACACGGGGTTCGCTTCAAGCGCGCCGTTACGCATTGCCATTGCACCTGCGATCTTAAAGGCCATTTCGTTGGAGTCGACATCGTGGAACGAGCCATCGAATAACGTCGCTTTAACGCCCAGAAGCGGATAACCAGCAAGAACACCTTGCTCCATCTGCTCGTGGAGACCTTTTTCTACCGCTGGAATATATTCCTTCGGTACAGTACCACCAACGATTTCGTTAACGAACTCGAATGTTGGTGCTTCTTCATCGCTAATATCAAGCGGTTCAAGTTTGACCCAAACATGACCATATTGGCCACGACCACCCGATTGACGAACAAACTTACCCTCAACCTTAACGGCTGAACGAATCGCCTCACGGTAGGCAACCTGAGGTTTACCAACGTTACATTCAACTTTGAATTCACGCTTCATACGGTCGACGATAATATCGAGGTGTAATTCACCCATACCAGAGATAATAGTCTGGCCAGATTCTTCGTCTGTTTGTACGCGGAAAGAAGGATCTTCTGCCGCTAGTTTACCTAGCGCGATACCCATCTTTTCTTGGTCTGCCTTGGTTTTTGGCTCTACCGCAACAGAGATCACCGGCTCTGGGAATTCCATACGCTCTAGCGTAATGATTGCATTCCCGTCACACAGGGTATCACCTGTTGTTACGTCTTTGAGACCAATCGCAGCGGCGATATCGCCGGCACGAACTTCTTTGATCTCTTCACGTGAGTTTGAGTGCATCTGGACGATACGACCGAAGCGCTCACGCTTTGATTTAACTGGGTTATATACCGTGTCACCCTGGGCAACTGTGCCTGAGTACACACGGAAGAAGGTTAGCGTGCCTACAAACGGGTCGGTAGCAATTTTAAAGGCCAATGCTGAGAAAGGCGCTTTGTCATCTGCTGGACGCGTGTCTTCAGTCTCGCCATCATCAAGAACACCTTGAATCGGTTTAACTTCGGTAGGTGAAGGCATATATTCAATCACGGCATCAAGCATCGCTTGCACGCCTTTGTTCTTGAACGCACTGCCGCAACTCATCAGCACAATTTCGTTGCTTAGAGTGCGAGCACGAAGGCCTTGCTTGATCTCAGCTTCGCTGAGCTCACCTTCTTCTAAATATTTGTCCATTAGCTCTTCATTGGCCTCAGCCGCCGCTTCCACAAGAAGTGAGCGGTATTCTTCGGCTTGGTCTTGAAGCTCTGCCGGGATCTCCTCAAATGTAAATGACATCCCCTGGTCCGCTTCGTTCCAGTTGATGGCTTTCATCTTGATAAGATCAATTACACCTTTAAAGTCTTCTTCAGCACCAATAGGCAGCTGAATCGGAACAGGAGTTGCACCCAGACGGGTTTTCACCTGATCTACAACCGACAAAAAGTCGGCGCCAATACGGTCCATTTTATTTACGAAGATCATACGTGGAACTTCGTATTTATTGGCCTGACGCCAGACTGTTTCTGTCTGTGGCTGTACACCTGATGAAGCACAAAGCACGACAACAGCACCATCAAGTACACGCAGTGAACGCTCAACTTCAATGGTGAAGTCTACGTGCCCTGGGGTATCGATGATATTGATGCGATGGTCGTCAAATTGCGCGTCCATCCCTTTCCAGAAACAAGTGGTCGCAGCAGACGTGATAGTAATACCACGCTCCTGCTCTTGCTCCATCCAGTCCATAGTTGCAGCACCATCGTGTACCTCACCAATTTTGTGAGATAGGCCCGTGTAAAAAAGTACACGTTCCGTCGTGGTGGTTTTACCTGCATCTACGTGAGCACAAATACCGATATTGCGGTAGCGCTCAATTGGAGTTGTACGTGCCATATAATCCTCTTAAAGGTTAAGGACAGATTACCAACGGTAATGAGCGAATGCTTTGTTCGCTTCAGCCATACGGTGAACGTCTTCACGTTTCTTAACCGCAGTGCCTTTGTTATCAGCTGCGTCGATCATCTCTTGAGCCAGACGAAGGCCCATAGATTTTTCACCACGCTTACGTGCAGCTTCAACCAACCAACGCATACCTAGTGCGTTGCGGCGAACTGGACGAACTTCAACTGGTACTTGGTACGTTGAACCACCTACACGGCGAGATTTAACCTCTACCTGTGGGCGAACGTTTTCAAGTGCAGACTCAAAGATTTCTAGGTGCGGTTTGCCTGATTTCTCAGCAGCCACGTCTAGCGCACCATAAACGATGTTTTCAGCAGTAGACTTTTTGCCGTCAAGCATTACTACGTTGACGAACTTTGCAAGTAATTCTGATCCGAACTTAGGATCTGGAAGAATTTTACGTTGACCTATTACGCGTCTTCTAGGCATTTTATCTCTCCGATTTCTTCAGGTCTGTTTTTTGAACAGATTCCCAAAACTAATATTTAATTAAAACTTAAGTGCTTGGCCTTACTAACGGAGAACCATTAGCCCTTAGGACGTTTTGCACCGTACTTAGAACGACCTTGTTTACGGTCATTTACGCCGGCACAGTCAAGTGCACCGCGAACAGTGTGGAAACGTACACCAGGTAAGTCTTTAACACGACCACCACGGATAAGAATTACACTGTGCTCTTGAAGGTTGTGGCCTTCACCACCGATGTAAGATGTTACTTCGAAACCGTTTGTTAAACGTACACGGGCTACTTTACGTAGAGCCGAGTTTGGTTTCTTAGGAGTAGTGGTATATACACGAGTACATACACCACGCTTTTGTGGACATGCCTTAAGCGCGGCTGAGTTACTAGTTGTAACCTTGCTGCGACGTGGCTTGCGCACTAGCTGGTTAATAGTTGCCATCAAATAGCTCCTGATGAAAAATTAAAGTTACTACTGAAATTAAAAATTCCGCCCAATTTACACACTGCGATAACACCAGCGAGTAAAAGGGTGGCGGAATTTTAATGAGCAAAGTTTAGCCTGTCAACCAAAACAACGCCGAGAGCGGTATTATACCGCCCTCAGCGTGACTTAATTATGAAATTAAGCGGTTATTCTTGGTCGCCAGACAAATCTGCATTAAGTGCATCAGTCAGTGCTTGGGTTGCTTCCTCGGCACTTACTGTTGGCTCAAGCAGTTCCTCTGCATTCTGTTTACGACGATTTTGGCGGTCTTGGTGATACGCAAAGCCAGTACCGGCTGGGATCAAGCGACCCACGATTACGTTTTCTTTCAGACCACGAAGTTCATCGCTCTTACCATTTACAGCGGCTTCAGTTAGGACACGTGTCGTCTCCTGGAACGAGGCTGCTGAAATGAATGATTCGGTTGCCAATGACGCTTTGGTAATACCCATTAGCTGAATTTCATACTTCGCTGGGATCTTACCTTCGGCTTCAAGTTCACGGTTTGCGATGCTTACGCGTGCGACTTCAACCTGTTCACCGGCTAGGAATTCAGTGTCGCCACCGTCAAGAATGATACATTTACGTAGCATCTGACGAATAACAGTTTCGATGTGCTTATCGTTAATCTTTACACCTTGCAGACGGTAAACGTCTTGCACTTCATTAACGATGTAGTTAGCAACATCGGTCACACCACGTAGACGAAGGATATCATGTGGAGACTCTGGACCATCGGCGATTACTTCACCTTTGCTCACTGTCTCACCTTCGAACACGTTAAGCTGACGCCACTTTGGAATCATCTCTTCGTATGCATCACCTTCCGCTGGGGTGATTACAAGACGCTTCTTACCTTTGGTTTCTTTACCAAAGCTTACCGTACCTGAGATCTCCGCTAGGATGGCTGGATCTTTCGGCTTACGCGCTTCGAATAGGTCAGCAACACGTGGTAGACCACCGGTAATATCACGAGTTTTCGAACCTTCCTGCGGGATACGTGCAAGCACATCACCTGGGTTCACCGTGGCACCATCGCTCACCTCAATGGTGGTGAATGATGGTAGGCGAATCTCTTGCAGGCCGCGCTCTTCATTCTCAATGATAAGCTTAGGCTCTTTCGCATTCACCTTAGCGAGGTCTTTAACAACCACACGCGTTAGACCAGTCAACTCGTCGGTCTGAGCTTCGGTATTAGAGTCATCGATATCGCTGAACGATACTTTTGACTCGTGCTCGATGATGATTGGGTGACTGTGCGGGTCCCTCATCGCTACGATGTCGTTGCCTTTCACTTCGGCACCATCTTGTACCGTTAACACTGCACCGTAAGGTACTTTATAACGCTCTTTCTCACGACCATGCTCATCAATGATGGTGATCTCGGTAGAACGTGAAGTGATAACGATCTTGCCTTCTGAATTCAACACATATTTCGCATTGTGAAGTTTCAGACGACCGTTGTTTTTAACTTGTACGCTGTTCTCTGCAGATGCCCGCGATGCTGCACCACCGATGTGGAAGGTACGCATGGTAAGCTGTGTACCTGGCTCACCGATTGACTGTGCTGCAATAACACCGACCGCTTCACCTGGGTTGATGATATGGCCACGAGCCAAGTCACGACCGTAACATTTAGCACATACACCAAAGTCATTGTCACAGGTGATAACAGAACGAACACGTACTTCATCCACTGAGTGCTCTTCAAGTAGGTCACACAGTTTTTCATCAAGCATGATGTTACGCTCAACCAACACTTCCTCAGTGCCTGGCTTAAGTACGTCTTCAGCAACTACACGCCCTAGTACACGCTCGCGTAGCGGCTCTACCACGTCACCACCTTCAATGAGTGGCTTCATAGTTAGACCATCTTCCGTGCCACAGTCGCTCTCATTGATTACCAAGTCTTGCGCTACGTCTACGAGACGACGCGTTAGGTAACCCGAGTTCGCTGTCTTCAATGCGGTATCGGCAAGACCTTTACGCGCACCGTGCGTTGAGATGAAGTACTGAAGTACGTTTAGACCTTCACGGAAGTTCGCGGTAATTGGCGTTTCGATGATTGAACCATCTGGACGAGCCATTAGACCACGCATACCCGCTAGCTGACGAATCTGAGCGGCACTACCCCGTGCGCCCGAGTCGGCCATCATAAACACTGAGTTGAATGAGTCTTGCTCTTCTTCGTTACCCTCAGCATTGATAACAGTGTCTTTCGATAAGTTCGCCATCATTTCGCGTGATAAGTTTTCGTTCACACGTGACCAAATATCGATAACTTTGTTGTACTTCTCACCCGCTGTTACAAGACCAGACTGGAACTGTTGGTTGATTTCGGCAACCTCAGCTTCCGCTGCATCGATGATCTCGGTTTTAACCGGCGGGATTTCCATGTCGTTGATGCCGATTGATACACCCGATTTCATCGCATAGTGGAAACCGGTGTACATCACTTGGTCAGCAAACACTACGGTGTCTTTCAAGCCTAGACGACGGTAACACTCATTAAGCATACCTGAGATTTGCTTCTTACCTAACGCACGGTTAACCAGTGAGAAAGGTAAGCCTTTAGGCATGATCAACGAGAAAATAGCACGACCAACAGTGGTATCGATAACGCCGGTCACTTCTTCAGTGCTGCCGTCTTCTTCGATTACCGTTTCTGTCATCCGTACTTTTACTCGGGCATGTAGCTCGGCAGTGCCAGTACGATAGGCTTTTTCAGCTTCTTTCGCGTCTTTAAATACCAGGCCTTCACCTTTGGCATTAATGCGGTCACGGGTCATGTAGTAAAGACCCAAAACAACGTCCTGTGAAGGTACGATGATTGGCTCACCGTTCGCAGGCGAAAGAATGTTGTTGGTTGACATCATCAACGCGCGCGCTTCTAGCTGCGCTTCTAGCGTTAATGGTACGTGAACCGCCATTTGGTCACCGTCGAAGTCAGCGTTATACGCCGCACACACCAATGGGTGCAGGTGAATCGCTTTACCTTCGATAAGTACCGGCTCAAACGCCTGGATACCTAAACGGTGAAGGGTTGGTGCACGGTTAAGTAGCACTGGGTGTTCACGAATAACTTCGTCTAGTACGTCCCAAACCTCTGGTACTTCGCGCTCAACCATCTTCTTCGCAGCTTTGATGGTTGTCGCCATACCACGGCGCTCAAGTTTGCCGTAGATGAAAGGCTTGAATAGCTCAAGAGCCATTTTCTTAGGCAGACCACACTGGTGTAGTTTCAGTGTAGGACCTACGGTAATTACAGAACGGCCTGAGTAGTCAACACGCTTACCAAGAAGGTTTTGGCGGAAACGACCTTGCTTACCTTTGATCATGTCTGCAAGCGACTTAAGTGGACGCTTGTTAGAACCGGTAATAGCACGACCACGACGACCGTTATCAAGGAGCGCATCGACCGCTTCTTGCAGCATACGCTTTTCGTTGCGTACGATGATGTCTGGCGCGGCTAAATCGAGAAGGCGCTTCAAACGGTTGTTACGGTTGATCACACGACGATAAAGGTCGTTTAGATCTGACGTCGCAAAACGACCGCCGTCTAGTGGTACAAGTGGACGTAGATCAGGCGGTAGCACTGGAAGAACGCTCATTACCATCCACTCAGGGTTGTTACCTGGCTGGTGGAATGATTCCATCAACTTCAAACGCTTGGTAATTTTCTTACGCTTAGTTTCAGAGTTGATAGTTGGTAGCTCTTCGCGCATTTCTGCAATCAGCTGACCTAGGTCGAGTTCTTTAAGAAGATCAAGTACCGCTTCTGCACCCATCTTCGCTTCAAATTCATCACCGTGCTCTTCAAGAGCATCAAGGTACTCTTCTTCACCTAAAAGCTGACCACGCTCAAGCGTCGTCATACCAGGTTCGGTTACCACGAATGATTCGAAGTACAGCACACGCTCGATGTCACGAAGCGTCATATCAAGCATTAGGCCGATACGCGATGGCAGTGATTTTAGGAACCAAATGTGTGCCACTGGGCTTGCCAGCTCAATGTGACCCATACGGTCACGACGCACTTTGGTTAGCGTTACTTCAACGCCACACTTTTCACAAATAACACCACGGTGCTTCAAGCGCTTGTATTTACCACACAAACACTCGTAATCTTTCACTGGGCCGAAAATACGGGCACAGAATAAGCCGTCACGCTCAGGCTTGAAAGTACGGTAGTTAATGGTCTCAGGTTTCTTTACTTCACCATATGACCATGAACGCACCATGTCCGGCGAAGCAAGACCAATGCGAATTGCATCGAATTCTTCGGTCTTATTTTGTTGCTTCAGAAACTTAAGTAAGTCTTTCACCTTAGCTCTCCTGTCGGAGGTTAATCTCGAGGGCGGCAAGCCGCCCATTTATTTGTTCGCAGGTTTGGGCGCCTTGCGCCCGACCGGCTTATTCTTCTTCCAGCTCGATGTTGATACCGAGTGAACGGATTTCTTTCAGCAATACGTTGAATGATTCTGGCATACCCGGTTCCATCTTGTGGTTACCGTCAACGATGTTCTTATACATCTTAGTACGACCATTCACATCATCCGACTTCACAGTCAACATCTCTTGCAGGGTATAAGCCGCGCCGTACGCTTCTAGTGCCCAGACTTCCATCTCACCGAAGCGCTGACCACCGAACTGTGCTTTACCACCTAGCGGCTGCTGCGTTACTAGGCTGTATGAGCCAGTAGAACGCGCGTGCATCTTGTCATCAACAAGGTGGTTCAGTTTCAGCATGTACATGTAACCAACCGTTACTTGACGCTCAAACTGATCGCCAGTACGACCATCATACAGCGTTACCTGACCGCTTGATGGGTAACCACCGAGCTCCAACATTTCCTTGATTTCGCTTTCGCGAGCACCGTCAAATGCAGGAGTAGCAATCGGTAGACCGCCTTTTAGATTCTCTGCTAGGCGACGAACTTCGTCATCAGAGAAGCTAGCGATGTCTACTTGCTGGCGACATTCACCCAGTTCGTAAGCTTTCTTGATGAATTCACGCAGTTCGTGAAGCTCACGCTGCTCTTTCATCATTTCTTCAATACGCTCACCGATACCGCGTGCCGCAAGACCCATGTGAGTCTCTAGGATCTGACCGATGTTCATACGCGATGGTACGCCCAGCGGGTTCAATACGATATCAACGGTACGGCCTTTCTCATCGTAAGGCATGTCTTCTACAGGTACGATAGTCGAGATAACACCTTTGTTACCGTGACGACCCGCCATCTTATCACCTGGCTGGATGCGACGTTTAACCGCTAGGTAAACCTTCACAATCTTCAACACGCCTGGCGCTAAGTCATCACCTTGAGTGATCTTGCGACGTTTCGTTTCAAACTTCTTATCGTACTCAGCTTTAAGCTCATCGTACTGCGCTGCTAGTTGCTCAAGTTCTGCTTGCTTGCCTTCATCAGCTAGGCTTTGTGTTAATAGCTTATCAGCAGCGAGACCTTCTAAGCTGGCTGCATCCATGCCTGCGCCGGTCAATAGACCACGAGCACGGCTTAACACACCTTCTTCAAGGATCTTGAACTCTTCGTTGAAGTCTTTCTTCGCTTCACGAAGCTGCATTTCTTCGATTTCAAGCGCACGTTTGTCTTTTTCTACACCGTCACGGGTGAAGACTTGTACGTCGATTACGGTACCTGATACTGAGTTTGGTACACGTAGCGAGCTGTCTTTAACGTCAGACGCTTTCTCACCAAAGATGGCACGCAGTAGCTTCTCTTCTGGCGTAAGCTGAGTTTCACCTTTAGGTGTTACTTTACCTACTAGAATGTCGCCGCCTTTCACTTCTGCACCGATGTAAACAACGCCAGACTCATCTAGCTTGCCCAGTGCAGACTCACCCACATTCGGGATGTCAGCAGTGATTTCTTCCGGCCCAAGCTTAGTATCACGAGCAATACACTGAAGCTCTTGGATGTGGATAGTCGTTAGACGATCTTCTTTTACAACGTTCTCTGAAAGGAGGATTGAATCCTCGAAGTTGTAACCATTCCAAGGCATGAATGCCACGCGTAAGTTTTGACCTAACGCCAAATCGCCAAGGTCTGTTGACGGACCATCAGCAAGTACGTCACCACGTACAATTGGCTCACCAACCATACAAGTTGGCTTTTGGTTAATACAGGTGTTCTGGTTAGAACGGGTGTACTTAGTTAGGTTGTAGATGTCGATACCCGCTTCGCCAGGTACACGCTCATCTTCATTTACGTTGATAACGATACGGCTCGCATCAGCGTAATCAACCACACCACCACGCTTAGCAACGATAGTTACACCTGAGTCTTTCGCAAGTGTAAGTTCGATACCTGTACCTACTAGTGGCTTATCAGCACGTAGTGTCGGTACAGCCTGACGTTGCATGTTCGATCCCATCAATGCACGGTTCGCATCATCGTGCTCTAGGAATGGGATAAGCGCAGCAGCGACTGAAATAACCTGTTGTGGCGAAACGTCCATATACTGGATGTCATCGCGCGGCATCAAGGTCGACTCACCTTTGTGACGGCAAGTAATCAGTTCTTCTACAAATCCGTTGTCATCGTTTAAGTCAGCATTTGCCTGAGCAATAACGAACTGACCTTCTTCGATAGCAGAAAGGTAATCAACCTCGTCGGTAACCGCACCATCAACCACTTTACGGTAAGGTGTTTCTAGGAAACCAAAGTCATTGGTACGTGCATACGTAGACAATGAGTTAATTAGACCGATGTTTGGACCTTCAGGCGTTTCGATTGGACATACGCGACCGTAGTGCGTTACGTGTACGTCACGTACTTCGAAGCCTGCACGCTCACGCGTAAGACCACCCGGACCTAATGCAGAAATACGACGCTTGTGCATAACTTCTGATAGCGGGTTGTTTTGGTCCATAAATTGAGAAAGCTGTGATGAACCGAAGAACTCTTTCACCGCTGCCGAAATTGGCTTGGCGTTGATAAGGTCTTGCGGCATGATGGCATCAAGGTCACCAAGGCTTAGACGCTCACGTACAGCACGCTCAACACGAACTAGACCGACACGGAATTGGTTTTCTGCCATTTCGCCTACAGAGCGGATACGACGGTTACCAAGGTGGTCGATGTCATCAACATCGCCTTTACCGTTACGGATATCGATAAGCACTTTCATCACGGCAACGATGTCTTCTTTAGACAAAGTACCTGGGCCTTCGTCGGTGTCATAACCAACGCGGCTGTTGAACTTCATACGACCTACGGTTGATAGGTCATAGCGCTCATCGGTAAAGAATAAGTTTTCAAATAGCGCTTCTGCAGCTTCTTTTGTCGGCGGCTCACCTGGGCGCATCATGCGGTAGATTTCTACCAAGGCCTCAAGGCGATTTGTAGTTGAGTCGATACGAACGGTATCTGACATGTAAGAGCCACTGTCTACTTCATTGATATATAAAGTAGCAATTTCGGTGTGACCTGCTTTAACAAGCTCAGCCATTAGCTCAAGCGATAGTTCATCGTTGGCATTGGCGATTACTTCACCTGTTGACTCATCAACATAGTTTTTCGCTAATACTCGACCGATGACGTACTCATGCGGTACTTCTAGCTGCTTGATGCCTTTTTTCTCGATGCTCTTGATGTGACGCGCAGTAATACGACGGCCTTGTTCTACCAAGACTTCACCATCTTCGCCTTTAATGTCAAAGGCTGCGGTTTCACCACGTAGACGCGCAGGCACAAGTTCCATAAGAACTTTACCGTCACTCACCTCAAAGGTAGTGGTTTCAAAGAAGATATTAAGAATTTCTTCTGTTGAGTAATCAAGCGCGCGCAAAATGATCGACGACGGCAACTTACGGCGACGGTCGATACGTACGTAGAGATTATCTTTAGCGTCGAATTCAAAGTCGAGCCATGAACCACGGTAAGGAATAACGCGAGCGTTATAAAGCACCTTACCAGAGGAGTGCGTTTTACCGCGGTCGTTATCAAAGAATACACCAGGTGAACGGTGTAGCTGAGAAACGATAACACGCTCAGTACCATTGATAACAAAGGTACCTGTGTCAGTCATGAGCGGAATTTCGCCCATGTAAACTTCTTGCTCTTTGATGTCTTTAACTGTGCCGGGTGCTTCTTTGTCCATAAGCACAAGACGAAGTTTTACGCGAAGTGGAGCAGAATAAGTCACACCGCGGATTTGACATTCTTTAACATCGAACACTGGCTCACCAATACGATAACTTACGTATTGAAGCTCAGAGTTGCCCGAATAGCTTTTAATCGGGAAAACGGAGCGGAAGGCAGCTTCCAAACCGAAATCGCCGTCAGCGTCCGGAGTTAAGAATTTTTTAAACGATTCTAACTGCATTTGCAGTAAGAAAGGTACGTCCAAAACCTGTGGACGTTTACCAAAATCCTTACGGATACGTTTCTTTTCAGAATAAGAGTAAGCCATGGGGTTCCTCAGCTTGCTGATCTTTGACCCTACCTGTTCTTGTAAGAACAGACATAACTGGCATCTATGCCAATATTTACAACATTTAGAATTGTTGTTCCTAAATGTCACTGCTATTGCCAATGAAGTTGCGTAACCAATTGAAAATAAAAGTGAAATTTAGGTTTAGAGCACCCTGGAGCAAATTTTCGCTCTATAGCGCAAAAGGGCCGGTGATTAAATAATCACCAGCCCTTGCCTGATTACTCAGGCAGCGAACCTAGCATACGCTAGATTACTTGATCTCAACTTCAGCACCAGCTTCTTCAAGATCTTTCTTAAGTGCTTCAGCTTCTTCCTTAGAAACACCTTCTTTGATAGGTGCAGGAGCTGATTCAACAAGTGCTTTAGCTTCTTTAAGGCCAAGACCTGTTGCGCCACGTACCGCTTTGATAGCAGCAACTTTGTTACCGCCAGCGCCAGCTAGGATTACGTCGAACTCAGTCTTCTCTTCAGCAGCTTCAGCAGGACCCGCAGCAACAACAGCAGCAGCTGCAGTTACGCCGAATTTTTCTTCCATTGCTTCTACTAGTTCAACAACTTCCATTACTGACATTTCAGCAATAGCGTCAAGGATTTGGTCTTTAGTTACAGACATTATAAATTTCCTAATATTCTCGAACCCGAGGGTTCATTAAATTCATTACACCGATAAAGAACAATAGCTTATAAATAAAAATTAAGCAGCTTGTTCTTGTTTCTGGTCGCGAACTGCAGCAAGAGTTTTTGCCAACTTGCCTGCAGAAGCTTCTTTCATAGCGCTCATTAGACGTGCAACTGCTTCGTCGTATGTAGGTAGCTTAGCTAGCATATCTACATCTACGATTTCACCGTCAAATACAGCCGTTTTAAGCTCAAATGCTTCGTTACTCTTTGCGAAATCTGTGAAGATACGCGCTGCAGCACCTGGGTGCTCAGAAGAGAAAGCGATTAGGCTAGGGCCTACTAGTGAATCGTTAAGACACTCGTAATCAGTCCCTTCGATAGCGCGTTTAGCTAGAGTGTTACGAACGACTTTCATCCATACACCTGCTTCACGAGCTTCTTTACGAAGTGAAGTGATAGCGTCAACAGTTACACCACGAGAATCTGCAACTACTGCAGATAGAGCACCTTTGGCAGCTTCGTTGACTTCAGCAACAATTGCTTTTTTGTCTTGAAGATTTAAAGCCATGGGTGTTACTCCTGGTTCAGTGAGATACCGAAATACCTCAGTTTTACTCTACTCCATCATCATGACGGAGCTGCTTGTTACGGCGAGAGCCAGAAGATTAGGAAAAATCTAGCTGGGATTCACACCGTCTACGTAGGAAATTAAGCAATACGTGACTGCACCTACGGTCTTGGACGGAAGCCAACAACGTTGGCTTCAACCCGAATTCGTTGATTGTTGAGTTCAATACTCAACAAAATGGCGCGAAATTATAGTATAAAAATCGCGCCACGTAAACTCCTAAATTACGCTACTTGCGTGCTTAGTGAGTTTTGGTCAACAGCAACACCTGCGCCCATAGTAGTCGAGATGCTTACTTTCTTGATGTAAGTACCTTTTGCTTGTGAAGGCTTAGCCTTCTTAAGCGCTACGATAAGAGACTCAAGGTTTTGTTGTAGCTGTTCAGCAGTGAAGTCAACTTTACCAATGGTAGAGTGAACGATACCGTTCTTGTCGTTGCGGTAACGAACCTGACCCGCTTTCGCGTTTTTAACTGCTTCAGCAACATTAGGTGTTACAGTACCAGTTTTAGGGTTAGGCATAAGACCACGTGGACCTAGGATTTGACCTAGTTGACCAACAACGCGCATTGCATCTGGAGAAGCAACAACAACGTCAAAGTCCATCTCGCCAGCTTTTACTTTGTCAGCAAGATCTTCCATACCTACGATATCCGCGCCAGCTTCTTTAGCTGCGTCTGCATTAGCACCTGAAGTGAATACAGCAACGCGAACGTCACGACCAGTACCATTTGGAAGTACAGTCGCACCACGTACGTTTTGGTCAGATTTACGTGCATCGATACCAAGGTTAACAGCAACGTCAACACTTTCAACGAACTTAGCAGTTGCTAGCTCTTTTAGAAGTGCAACAGCTTCGTTGATTTCGTAATCTTTAGTGACATCCACTTTTTCGCGGATAGTACGCATACGTTTAGTTAATTTTGCCATTATCTTAGTCCTCTACGTTCAAGCCCATTGCACGCGCAGAACCTGCGATAGTGCGTACCGCAGCGTCCATATCAGCCGCTGTAAGGTCAGGTTTCTTCATCTCAACGATCTCTTCAAGTTGAGCACGAGTAACTGTACCCACTTTTTCAGTGTTAGGACGGCCTGAACCAGACTTAATGCCTGCAGCTTTCTTAAGTAGGTAAGCAGCAGGTGGCGTTTTCATGTCAAACGTGAAAGAACGGTCATTGTAAACAGAGATGATTACAGGAACCGGAGCGCCTTTCTCTAGAGACTCTGTACGAGCGTTGAACGCTTTACAGAATTCCATGATGTTTACACCGTGTTGACCTAGAGCAGGACCTACTGGTGGACTAGGGTTAGCCATACCAGCAGCAACTTGTAGCTTGATTAAAGCTTCAACTTTTTTAGCCATGATTATACCTCGTTAGGTGGGTCTTAGCCTCGTGCGCGCGAGGACGCGTACTCAAACGGCTTCCCAATTAATAAAAAACCTATTTTGCAGCCAGCATTTTCAGCTGCTACAAAAAGGCCGCTGATTATAAGTTAGTCAGCGGCCTTTTTCAACATTAGTTTGCGTGTTTTACGAGCAACTTACTTGTCTTGTTCAACCTGACCAAATTCAAGTTCAACAGGGGTAGAACGACCGAAGATAAGTACTGATACTTTCAAGCGGCTTTTCTCGTAATCCACTTCTTCAACCACACCGTTGAAATCAGCAAATGGGCCATCAATAACACGAACCACTTCACCTGCTTCAAACAAGGTGGCTGGCTTCGGCGCTTCAGCATTTTCTTCGAGACGATTAAGAATGCGGTCGGCTTCGCGCTTGCTGATTGGTGCTGGACGATCAGAAGTACCACCAATGAAACCCATCACGCGAGGGGTGCTGTTCACTAGGTGCCAGCTCTCATCATTCATGTCCATTTCTACCAGTACGTAACCTGGGAAAAATTTACGTTCTGATTTGCGCTTTTGACCGGCGCGCATTTCCACTACTTCTTCAGTTGGCACCAACACCTCTCCAAAGCTATCTTCAAGGCCTTGGATTTTGATGTGCTCTTTGATGGTTTGCGCAACACGCTTCTCAAAACCTGAGAAAGCCTGGATTACATACCAACGTAATTTCTTTTCTTTGTTCTCATCCGTCATGGGATTAGATCTCCAATCCAGTTAAAAAGCCCACTAGGCGGAATAAAATTCCGTCCAATCCCCACAAGATAAGCGCCATAATCACTGTCGCGATCATCACGATAAATGTTGTGTGTGTGGTTTCTTGGCGTGTTGGCCAAACAACTTTGCGTACTTCGATGCGAGCTTCTTTCGCAAACGAGATGAAGGAGCGACCTTTGCCTGTCGTTGCCGCAATACCCAGGGCAACGGCGATTGCAGCAACCACGCCAATAGCTCGAATTAACGCAGACTCTTCACCATACATGGTGTTGCCTACTACTGCTGCTGCCAGCAACGCAATGGCGATAAGCCATTTTACCAAGTCCATCGGGCTTGACGAGTTTTCTACATTTGCACTCATAATCCTAATACCTTAAATACAGACACAACAACCCCGTCACACGACAGGGTAAATCTATCCAAATCTAACCTTAAAAACATGCTTTAAAACAGATTTTTAGACTTAGACTTGTCTGTGAAAAGTGGCAGGGGCGGAGAGATTCGAACTCCCAACCGTCGGTTTTGGAGACCGCTGTTCTACCAATTGGAACTACGCCCCTGCAAAGTGGATGCCCATTATACTGACCAGAGACGCTAAAACAAGAGCAAAACAAAGGCCACCGAAAATTAATTTAGTGGTCGTGGCTGTGATTTATTTAGCGCTATAAAGCTGTAGTGGCTCATGCGTGCCTTGCCAGTCGGTTAATAGCCAAATTTGTTCGAATGGATGACCAGGGGCAAGGACCAACTGCGGCTTTACTTCAAGAAAGTCTTGATGATGCCAAAGCGTGCTCGCATTACGAATTAGAAGCCATACGCGCTTGCTGTCATAACGTTTGGCGGCCTTGGCACTGAGTAGTTTAGAGAGTGCATAGCGCAGCTGCTCTGTATCTGGGTTTAGTGCCAACTGCGCCAATTGGCGTTGTATATCAAGGCTCAAAGGTCGACCAAGCACGGCCATCGCTTCATGCTCGTTGGCATACAAATGCGCAATCTCGATATCTAAGCGCTCACTTTCCATGTAGCAACTGACATCGGGCTTCGCTGGTTGATTGTGCCAAATATGGCGCATCGGAATATGATAATAGCGCTCATAGGCGCGCAGAAAGCGTCGCGCAGCATCATGCTCTAGCGCTATTTTTTCCGCTTCACTGTCACTCATAACACTTTGTACAACTCACCCAGTAATGATGATGCCCCGAAACGAAAGTTAAAAGGCGTCAACCATGCTCCACCCATAGTGTTTACCGCCATGTCCAGATATAACTGCGCTTGGCTTAGGTTTTTTACGCCACCAGAGACTTTAACACCCACTGCTCGTTCACTGTGCGCAACTTCGTCAAAAATCACCGCGACGGCCTCTGGCGTCGCGTTGATCGCCACTTTCCCGGTGCTGGTTTTAATAAAGTCGGCGCCGCCGGCTATGGCAATGCGACTGGCAATACGTACTTGCGACAAGCTCAATTCGCCACTTTCAATAATCACCTTTAGCTTCGCTTTATTGGCACAGAGTTCACGGCTTTGACGTACATATTCCAAAGCTTTTTGCTCGTCGCCCTGCTGCAACGCTCGATAAGGTAGCACCAAGTCAATTTCATTGGTGCCTAATTGCAGCGCTTCGCGCGTCTGCGCCAAAACAGAGGTCAAATCCTCGTCACCAGTTGGAAAGTTGGTCACTGTGGCCAACGGAATTTGTTGTAAGTTGCGATTATCGAGCTCGCGACGGGTTAGCTGCAACCATTGTGGGTAGACGCACAGCGCTGCAGGCAGTGCATAAGCGGTATTAATTTGCGCCACGAATTGACACATTGCATCCTCACTGTCGTGCTCTTGCAATCGGGTGTAATCTAAACAAGCGAGCGCTAACTGCGCATCGTGAACGTCACTCATGGTCATCTCCTGGTCCTGCGCTTAGTGATTATATCGCCGTTATCGCTTTCAATTTTATCACTTTAATCTACTTAAAATAGCGCCTTAATATTGATTTTCATTGCCTTAAGCCATTTCACAAGTCGGCATATAACTTTTAGATATATAAGCTTGGAACAAATTATTTTTTAACCGTTAATGCTGCCTATATCCTTGCATTCTCCAAGCTCAATAAAACATTGTCGCTTTCGGTGTTAACAAATTAGGTGGTGCGCGGTGCAATATTTACCCATTTTTACAAAACTTGATGACAAGCCGGTACTCGTGATCGGCGGCGGCGAGGTCGCACTGCGTAAGTCACAAGCTTTCCTCAAAGCACGCGCTAAAGTTACGGTTATTGCACCTGAGTTTTGCGCTGAACTTGAAGCCCTTGCAAAGCAGCAAAAATTAACGTTGCAACGAGCTTATTTTCAGCCAGAGCAAGTGCTTGGCTATATGTTGATTATTGCTGCTACTGATAACGATACCGTAAATACCCAAGTATTCGAAGCCGCTGAACAGCATAATATTTTCGTTAATGTTGTCGACGATCAACCTAAATGCCGGTTTATTTTCCCCTCTATCGTGGATAGAGATCCAATCACCATTGCTATTTCCAGTGCAGGAACTGCGCCGGTATTGGCTCGCCGACTACGGGAAAAGTTGGAAACGTTAATTCCTCAACATATAGGCGCATTGGCCAAATTAGTAGGTAGTTTCCGAAAACAAGTAAAGCAACGTTTTACAAGCTTTGATGATCGCCGTCAATTTTGGGAACGGGTGTTTGATTCCAATGTCGTAAGCACCGTGCAAAAAGGCAACATCGAACAAGCCAGTGACGAGCTCACGACTATGCTTGATGACAACCTACCACCTCAAGGCGAAGTGTATGTGGTTGGCGCAGGCCCTGGCGACCCTGAGTTATTGACCCTCAAAGCTCTGCAATTGATGCAGCAAGCCGATGTGGTGGTATATGACTACTTGGTATCAGATGAAATTATGGAACTTGTGCGGCGCGACGCTGAGCTCATATGCGTGGGCAAACGCGCTGGCGACCACAGTGTGCCACAAGAGCGCACTAATGAGCTGCTCGTTGAGTTGGCACAACAAGGTAAGAAGGTCTGCCGCATTAAGGGCGGTGACCCCTTTATTTATGGTCGTGGTGGTGAGGAAGTACAGGTGCTAGCCAGTCACGGTGTAAGCTATCAAATTGTACCAGGCATCACTGCAGCAGCAGGGTGCAGCGCCTATGCAGGTATCCCGCTGACACATCGCGACCATGCTCAGGCCATCCAATTTGTCACCGGGCACTGCAAAAAAGATGGTCAAGAACTGGATTGGCCCTCTTTGGCTAAACCCAATCAAACTTTGGCTATCTATATGGGTGTGATTAAGTCACCGCATATTCAAAGCCAGCTGCTGGCTCATGGGCGCAGTGCTACTACTCCTGTGGCGATAGTAGAAAATGGCACGCGCAAAGATCAGCGTGTAATCACCGGGCAGCTGGCGCAGCTCAGCGAACTAATTGAAACACATGCGATTCAATCCCCAGCGTTATTAATAATTGGCGAGGTCGCTTCGCTACATCAGCAACTTGCGTGGTTCGGTAAAACAACGCAAACTAGCAGTTTTGCTCAGCCTCTCACTGATGTGGCCTAACCCTTGGTATTAACAGGTTTATCTAGAAATTAGTAGGACGGAAGCTATGGCTTTAACCCATCTTCAGCAACTTGAGGCTGAAAGTATCAAAATCATCCGCGAGGTTGCGGCTGAGTTTGACAACCCGGTGATGCTTTACTCCATTGGTAAAGACTCATCGGTGTTACTCCATTTAGCACGTAAGGCGTTTTATCCAGCCAAGATCCCCTTCCCTTTGCTGCATGTAGACACCAACTGGAAGTTTCGGGAAATGATTGCCTTTCGCGATCGCATGGCCAAAGAATATGGCTTTGACTTGCTAGTGCATAAAAACCCTGAGGGCTTGGCAATGAATATCAGCCCCTTTGAGCACGGTTCGGCCAAGCACACTGACATAATGAAGACTCAAGGTTTGAAACAAGCTTTGAATCAATACGGGTTCGACGCCGCCTTCGGTGGCGCTCGCCGTGATGAAGAGAAATCGCGTGCCAAAGAGCGAGTTTATTCATTCCGTGACAAGCATCACAGATGGGACCCAAAAAACCAGCGTCCAGAACTATGGAGCACTTTCAATGGTGAAGTAAACCAAGGTGAAAGTATTCGTGTATTCCCACTTTCAAATTGGACTGAGCTGGATATTTGGCAATATATCTACCAAGAAAACATCGAGATTGTGCCACTGTACCTAGCAAAAGAGCGTCCGGTGGTCGAACGTGACGGCACCCTAATCATGGTGGACGATGAACGTATGCCTCTTAATGAAGGTGAACAGCCACAAATGAAGTCGGTCCGTTTCCGTACCTTAGGCTGCTACCCTCTGACTGGAGCAGTCGAGTCGACGGCTGACTCACTAACGGGGATCATCGAGGAGATGCTGCTATCAACCTCATCAGAGCGTGAGGGTCGGGTCATTGACCATGATTCAGCAGGGTCTATGGAGAAGAAAAAGCGTGAGGGGTATTTCTAATGTCAGCAACTGCTAATGAAGTCAAAGAGCTAGGCATCGAAGCCTATCTAGCACGTCAACAAGACAAAAGTTTATTGCGTTTATTAACCTGTGGCAGTGTCGATGACGGTAAATCAACCTTAATTGGTCGTTTGCTACATGATAGCCACCAAATCTATGAAGATCAGTTAGCCGCACTGCATAAAGACAATGAGAAAGTCGGGAATGCGGGTGAAGAGCTTGATTTAGCGCTGTTAGTCGATGGCTTGCAAGCTGAGCGTGAGCAAGGTATTACCATTGACGTGGCCTATCGTTACTTCTCTACCGCCAAGCGTAAGTTCATCATTGCCGACACTCCAGGGCATGAACAGTACACCCGCAACATGGTAACGGGTGCATCAACCAGCGATCTTGCTGTCATTCTGGTTGATGCTCGCTATGGCGTGCAAGTGCAAACCAAACGCCACAGCTTTATCTGTGACTCACTAGGCATTGAACAGTTCGTAGTCGCGATTAACAAAATGGATATTGTCGACTTTGATGAAACTGTTTATGAAAAAATTAAGGCGGACTATTTAAAATTTGCTGAGCAACTTAATGTTAAAGACATTAAGTTCGTACCAATGTCGGCGCTTAAAGGCGATAACGTGGTTACCCGCTCAGAGCATACTCCTTACTACACCGACAAACCGCTACTAGAGCTGTTAGAAGACTCGCCTGCAGCAGCGACCGATAACGGCTTTGAGCCACGGTTACCGGTGCAATATGTAGTACGTCCGAACCTTGACTTTAGGGGCTTCCAAGGAACCATTACGTCAGGACAATTTAAAGTTGGTGATGCCGTAAAAGTGTTGCCTTCAGGTAAAATATCCAGCGTCAAGGAGCTGGTCACTTTCAATGGTCACCTTGATCATGCTGAGGCAGGTCAAGCTATCACTATGACTTTGAACGATGAAATTGACGTAAGCCGTGGGGATGTCATTGTGCCTGCCCACTCAAGTGCGCAAGCAACCAACCAACTGCAAGCAAAATTGGTATGGATGCACGAGCAACCCTTAGAGCTGGGTAAAACCTATAATTTCAAGCTAGGTACTAAAAAAACCGCAGCGGTGGTGTCACGCATTGACCACACCATTGACGTCAACACGCTAGAAAAGGGTCAAGCTGAGAGCTTACAGCTCAACGAAATTGCCATCGTCACGTTGGAGTTGACCGAGCCGATGATGGCCGATATTTATCGTGATAACCGCGAAACCGGCGCCTTTATTCTTATTGATCGTCTCAGTAACCTGACCGTGGGAGCGGGAATGGTCGAGCAAGTGCTAGCGGCTCAAACGTCTCAGCATAACGCTCAGTACAGCGATTTTGAAATCGAGTTCAATGCCTTAGTACGTAAGCACTTCCCGCATTGGCAAGCCATCGATATTAGCAAGTTGAAATAAACGATGGATGTGGTCTTTTATGCAGCAATTATAGTCGCGTTGTTTGCCGGGTTGGTACTGACTCATGTACGCCCAGCAACACTCTTTTTCGCTGCATTATTAGGCTGCTATGTGTTGGGGTATATTGATACCCCAACATTACTTGGCAACTTTACTAATACTGGTTTAGTCACTCTGGTGTTGTTAATGTTGGTGTCTATCGCCTTGGAACGCACGTCGCTGTTACAGCACGTTGCTAAAGGTATCGTCAGCCCATCATTGCGAGCCAGTATTGTTAAAGTAAGCACCGTGACCGCTGCCGCCTCGGCTTTTTTGAATAACACCGCCGTAGTCGCTTCATTGGTGGGGCCCCTTACTCGCAATAAGTATCACGCACCTTCTAAGCTACTTATCCCGCTATCCTATGCTGCCATTTTAGGGGGGACGACCACGCTTATTGGTACCTCAACAAACCTCATTGTGAATAGCTTTACGCAGCAGTATGACGGCTTCAACCTCGCCATGTTTAGCTTTTTACCCATAGGTATCGCAGTGACCTTAAGTGGAATAGCCGTGCTGATTTTGTGTCGGCGACTACTGCCAAACTACCCAAGGGTAGAAGGTGAGCACAAAGAGTATCTCCTTGAAGCAAAGGTCAATGCAGACTCACCACTCATTGGTAAAACCATAGAAAAAAATGGCTTGCGAGATCTTGATGGCCTGTTTCTGGTTGAGATTGTCCGCGAGCGACGGTTGATAAGCCCCGTACGGCCAGAGAATAAAGTGCGGGCTGGCGATAAGCTTATTTTTACCGGTCATGTGCACAGCGTCGCCGCCTTACAGCGCATCCCGGGCTTAACTTTATTTGCCGACAGCAATGGACTATTGAGCTCGAACCTACAAGAAGTGATTGTCACACACACCTCAACGCTTGTGGGACGAACCTTAAAAGCAACGGGCTTTCGTGCGAAGTTCGACGCCGCTGTCGTGGCTATTCACCGCAATGGAGAGCGCCTCTCCGGTAAGCTTGGCGAAGTGACAATCCGCCCGGGCGATCGCTTTATGCTCGCAGTCGGTCATGATTTTCATAATCGCTCCAACCTGGATAAAAACTTTTACTTCGTCAGTGAACATGAGGTTGATAAAACCTATGGCCGTAAAAGTGAAGCCACTTTATTGGCAGGGTTTGCCGCTGTTATCGCCCTGGCGGCGACGGGGACGATTGCCTTGGTGCAAGGGCTATTACTGTTTATTGCCTTGCTGTTAGCCGCTAAGGTGCTTGATGGTCAAGAACTCAAAAGGCGCTTTCCTTTTGAGTTAGTCATTATTATTGCCTCAGCACTGGGCTTAGCTCACGCTTTCAGTGGCTCCGGAGCAGAGCAAGCCTTACAACAATGGTTGGCTGGCTACAGCGCACTCACACCGTTTGTCGCGCTTATAGTGGTGTATGTGATCACCGTGGTGATGACTGAGCTCATCACCAATAATGCCGCTGCGGCGCTGATGTTTCCATTGGCTTATGGCTTAGCCAGCTCCTTGGAGGTGAATTTGATGCCCTTTGCCATGGCTGTTGCTTATGGCGCTAGTGCCGCATTTATAAGCCCCTATAGTTATCAAACAAATATGATTGTAATGAATGCGGGGCAGTATCGCTTTGCCGATTTTGCCCGCATAGGCGTGATCATGTCTATCGCCTATGCGGTGGTAGTGCTCAGCCTCATTACTTATGTCTTTCCGTTTTAATATCGAGACCGAGAAATGGACGAAAACATTGTGTGGCACCACCATGGTGTCGATAAAGCCAAGCGCCAACAGCTTAACAAGCATAAAAGTTGCATTATTTGGTTTACTGGCTTTTCAGGCTCAGGAAAAAGCACCATCGCCGGAGCCCTAGAGTCAGCGCTTTATCATTTAGGTCATCATACTTACTTACTGGATGGTGATAATGTTCGCCATGGTTTGTGTGGTGATTTAGGATTTAGCGATGCTGATCGTAAGGAAAATATCCGCCGTGTCGGCGAAAGTGCCAAGCTCATGGTAGATGCGGGTTTGCTGGTACTGACCGCCTTTATTTCTCCCTTTCAAGCTGAGCGTGATATGGTTCGTAACCTAGTGCAAGAGCATGAGTTTATTGAGGTATACCTTGATACGCCATTGGCAACCTGCGAACAGCGCGATCCAAAAGGCTTATACAAAAAGGCCCGTGCTGGAGAAATTGCCCACTTCACAGGCATTGACTCCGATTATGAAATTCCGCAGCATCCAGAGCTCACACTAAATACCGCTGAGTTGGATGTACAAGCATGTGTCGCCCAGCTCATTGCCCATTTACGTACCCAAAATATCATAGGCTAGAGTATGAACCCTCCAGAGTTGCTAGAAAATATCCTCGACCTTGCTCGTGACGCAGGCCAAGCTGCGATGACAATCTATAACAAAGATTTCGCCGTGGAGTATAAGGATGATAAAAGCCCGGTCACTGATGCCGATTTAGCGGCTCACAAGGTGATCGTCGCAGGGCTTCAAGCACTGACTCCGGAGCTTCCCATTCTCAGTGAAGAAAACGCGGGTATTTCATGGCAGCAGCGCCAGCAGTGGCAACGTTACTGGCTCGTTGATCCTATCGACGGGACCAAAGAATTTATAAAGAAAAATGGTGAGTTTACAGTCAATATTGCACTGATTGACAAGGGTGAGCCGGTACTAGGTGTCGTTGATGCACCCGCTCTGGGAGTCAGCTATCTTGCCGCAAAAGAGATTGGCGCCTTTAAACAACAGGGCGAAGAGCGCATTGAACTTAAAGTGACGGCAAAGCAAAACCAAGGGTTAATAAGAGTGGTCGGCAGTCGCTCGCACCCATCTGAGGAGTTAGCGCAATACCTTACTCAGTTCGATAAGGTGGATATGGTCGCTAAAGGCAGTTCGCTCAAGCTATGCCTAGTCGCCGAAGGAGAAGCTGATATATATCCACGTTTAGGGCCAACATCGGAGTGGGATACCGGCGCCGGGCACGCTGTTGCCGCAATTGCTGGAGCCCGGGTCACAACGATTGAAGGTGAGCCACTGCGCTACAACCAAAAAGACAGCTACCTTAATCCGTACTTCATCGTTAGCGCATTAAACGACTAATATCGTCTTTAATTCATATTAATAGCAACAAAGGTGCACTTGAATGCACCTTGTGTGCCTGGCAACGCTTTAAGTACATGCGCCGGGCGCTCACCCCGATAGGTTATCCGCGTGGTACGCTCATAATGAAGGTGGGTATCAACGCCGCTATCGCTAGTTAACACCACACGGTCACCTTGGCGACGCCAAGTACCAGCGAGAGGTTTTGAGACAAAATCATCAAGCTGCCATCGACCCTCTGGCGTTAGCATTAACGTGCGATAAGGGGTGCAATCCTCGCTCTCCACATATAAAGGCAACCTTTGCTCTTTAGGTAACAATAAATAGACACCGATGTGCCCTTCATAATAAAACTGTTGCTGCTGAGCAAAACGCAGTTCGTCCACCTTGTAATAACCTGCGCTGCGCAGCGCATCCTTTACTAAGCCCAATAACTTGAAGTCAGCAAATGTTGGGCTCATGGTGATGCTTGCCTCATTGAACTCGCTCGGGGCAAGCACTCCTTGAGCAAAGTTAACCTTCAAGTTTTGATCAGCAAAATGCTGTGCTAGCTGCTGCTTTTGCTGCTTATCAAAACTTGGCGCGACTATATGAATGCGAGCACTTTGGCAGCCTGCCAAAACGAAAATACCGATAAATAGTAATAATTCCTTCATTACTCACCAATTGATTACACTTGTAATCAATTAATTTACAGCAATTAAAAAAGCAGCACAAGATGCTGCTCGTATATAAACTCATTATTGTAGTGGCTAAAGGTTTACTGTGTTTACACCGTGATTCGCCAACCACTTATTGATGCTGTCTTTGTGATAAGTCACTTCTTTGAACAGCTTATGGTGGCAATAAGTAAGCTCAGCTTCGCCACTGTGCCCTTGGTACAGAATGCGGTTATGATTGTCATTAAAACGAGATAACAAAGTGAAGAGCAACTCACGTTGTGGCGAATTAGCCTTAATAGCACGTGTTAACGATGTACGGACTTGCTCTGCACTGCAATGGTCTGCAAATTTACTACTTAAAAGCTCTTCGAATACAGCTTGTCTTGCGCCCATTTTCTTAGCTCCATTTGTTAAAGTTGGTGGGCCATTACACCTACCTGAAATATTTGGCTGGCACTTACCAGCAAATACTGCGCCAAAATCTCAAAGCGCTATTTTAATAGGCCTCAATGGCACTTTCATGAAGGTCACAGCAATTAGAGTGGTAAATTTTGCATGAGTTCAGTGCAAATTTTCTCATTGTGGTGCAGCCTATCGGGTATACTGTACGTAATAATGATTCGCTTTGGTTCAACTATGAATGACGACATGATTGAAGTGCAATTAGAGGAAGAGCCTATTGAGCTATGTAAGCTCTTAAAAGTGCTCGACTTAGCTGAAGGTGGTGGCCATGCTAAACTACTTATCGCCGACGGCTACGTAGGTGTTAACGGAGAGGTCTGCACACAAAAGCGCAAGAAAATGCGTGTAGGAGACACCTTATATTTCAATGGCGAGCTATTTGCGTTAAGCGCGGCAGAGAATATGGTGCAACGACAACCTAAGAACCATCCAGAAGCTAAAACTCACACTCCTGCAAAAAAACAAAAAGCTAAAAAGCCACAACGGGATGAGCGCACCGGACGCAAGCCTATTTCTTTTGGATAACCCTAAGACCCCTTGAAAACATCCTTTTCTACCCCACTTCTAATTTATGACTAAAATTTAGTCATAACCAAGGGCATTATTCATGTTGGATCGCATCTTGCGTTACCCATGAAGGAATAATGGAAAAATAAAAGGGGTCACAATGAACAACAGCTTCAAAACGCTTGAACAGCTTACTGTTAATGCTGAGCAATATCATATCCACTCTCTTCGTCCGCTCGGTAATGCTGCGAAACGTTTACCATTTTCGTTGAAAATTTTACTCGAAAACCTCCTGCGCCATGAAGATGGCGAAAACATTACCAAAGACGACATTCAAGCTCTGCTTGATTGGGACCCTAGTGCCAAGCCAAGTAAAGAAGTCGCGTTCACACCCGCTCGGGTGGTGATGCAAGACTTCACTGGTGTACCGGCTATCGTCGACTTAGCGGCCATGCGCGATGCCATGGAGCAATTAGGTGGCGACCCCAGCAAGATTAACCCGTTATCGCCGGCTGAATTAGTCATTGACCACTCGGTCCAAGTTGATAGCTATGGTAAAGACGGTGCCTTTGACCTGAATGCCAAACTTGAATACGAGCGCAATAAAGAACGCTATGAATTTTTACGTTGGGGACAAACTGCTTTTGATAACTTGAAAGTTGTGCCACCGGCAACCGGCATTGTTCACCAAGTTAACCTCGAATATTTAGCACGTGTGGTATTTACCAAAGAGGATAATGGCCAGCGCGTAGCGTACCCCGATAGCCTCGTGGGCACCGATTCACACACCACCATGATTAATGGCCTGGGTGTATTAGGTTGGGGTGTGGGCGGTATCGAAGCCGAAGCTGCGATGTTAGGCCAACCAATAAGTCTACTCATCCCACAAGTAATTGGCTTCAAACTCAAAGGCGCTCTGCCCGAGGGCACCACCGCAACCGATTTAGTACTCACAGTGACACAGATGCTCAGGGAGAAAGGCGTCGTAGGTAAATTTGTGGAGTTCTACGGTGACGGCCTAGCAGATTTGCCGCTCGCTGACCGCGCGACTATCGCTAATATGGCACCAGAATATGGCGCCACCTGCGGTATCTTCCCGATTGACCAAGAAACACTAGAGTACCTTAAGCTCACAAATCGCAGCGATGAGCAAATCGAACTCATTGAGTCTTACGCCAAACATCAAGGCATGTGGCGAGAGCCTGGTGACGAACCTATGTACACCGACACCTTGGAACTCGACTTAGGTGACGTTGTACCCAGCTTAGCAGGGCCAAAACGCCCACAAGACCGCATTCCGCTCAATGAGGCGGGTGACACCATCACCAAACACCTGCGCGGCTTTCAAGATGAACGCGCAGAGAAGAAAGCATTGGAAGTTGAAGACGAAGCTCGCATCGTTTCCGAAGGCGGCCAGCCGAAGCAGTCTAAAACTGAACCTGAGGTCACCGGTGTTGCCAAAGTAAACTACAAAGGTGAAGAATTCGAGTTAAACGATGGTGCCTGCGTCATCGCCGCGATCACTAGTTGTACTAATACCTCCAACCCCAGTGTCATTCTTGCTGCGGGCTTGGTAGCGAAAAAAGCCAAAGAGATGGGGCTAAACGTTAAGCCTTGGGTGAAGACGTCTTTAGCGCCAGGCTCTCAGGTGGTCACTGATTATCTGAAAAAGGCTGAATTAATGGACGACTTGGAAGCCCTTGGCTTTAACCTAGTAGGCTACGGGTGTACAACCTGCATCGGTAACTCTGGCCCGCTACCTGATGAAATTCAGGAAGCCGTTTCTCAGCACAAACTCGTGGTAAGCTCGATTCTTTCCGGTAACCGTAATTTCGAGGGTCGTATTCACCAGGATGTGAAGATGAACTTTTTGGCCTCGCCGCCCTTAGTCGTCGCTTATGCTATTGCCGGGCGCACCGATATAGATGTATACAACGAGCCCTTGACGCAAGATAGCAATGGCGAAGATGTCTATCTAAAAGATATTTGGCCATCGGTTAGCGAGGTGGCTGATTTGGTGAAATCGACTGTCACCAAAGAAATGTTTGCTAAGAGCTACGCCGACGTTTACAAGGGCGACGAACGCTGGCGCAATATTAAGGTGCCGGAGGCAAAGCGTTATGAGTGGAGCGACGACTCAACCTATATCCGTAAAGCGCCTTTCTTTGACAACATGAGTAAGGAAGCCCCAGGTATTCCAACGATTGAGGGCGCGCGCTGTCTTGCCAAGTTGGGCGATTCGGTAACGACCGACCATATCTCACCAGCAGGTGCCATCAAAGCCGATGCTCCCGCAGGCCAGTATTTACTTGAAAATGGCGTAGCTAAAGGCGACTTTAACTCCTACGGCTCACGTCGCGGTAACCACGAAGTAATGATGCGTGGCACCTTCGCTAATGTCCGTCTGCGCAATCAGCTTGCCCCCGGTACCGAGGGCGGTATTACTCGCACTCAACCCGAGGATGACATTGCCAGTATTTACGATGCCGCGATGCAGTACCAAGAGCAAGGCACGCCATTGGTCGTGCTTGCTGGCGCAGAGTACGGCACAGGTTCTTCGCGTGACTGGGCTGCAAAGGGCTCTTTATTGCTAGGCATAAAAGCCGTGATTGCAAAAAGCTACGAGCGTATACACCGTTCGAACCTAATCGGCATGGGCGTGCTACCCCTGCAATTTAAAGAAGGCGAAGGGCACGAAGAGCTGGGGCTTACCGGCAAAGAAACCTTCGATATTAATGGCCTATTCGATAAAGCCGATGAACTTGAGATTATAGCCACCGACGAGGATGGCAATAAAACCGAGTTTAAAGCCGATGTAAGAATAGACACGCCCAAAGAGTGGGATTACTACAAGCACGGTGGAATCTTGCAATACGTGCTGCGCAATATGACTGACGAATAAGTAGCGGCTTGGGTTACCCCTGCCGCAAAGGCAGGGGTTTAACTTACACAAGCGCTCTAACCTTACCCTACCTGCAGTGATGCTGGAGCATAACGTGCATATTTAACCTTGGGTTTTGCCAGCAGGTATAAAAAGGTCAATGGCCCGATACGACCTACAATCATTAACACAATGATAACTCCCTCACCAAATGCGGAGAGCTCACCAGTCAACCCTCGAGATAAACCCACAGTGCTGACAGCTGAAACTACCTCAAACACAATATCTAGTAGCGATTTTTGCTCTGAAACTGCCAGTGCAAACACCGCCACAAACACAGCTATAAAATAGATGAAGAACAAAGAAAACGCGCGATACACTAAGTCATTCGCTATTTCCCTGCGCACCAAGTTTACGTAGCTACGTTGGCGTAAAGATGCATACGTTGCCACTATCATGATCACTACGGTACCGATCTTCAAGCCGCTCGCCGTACTCATAGAACCGCCACCAATTAGCATTAACAACATCATTAACAGGGTTGTGGAGTCATTAAGCGCAGCCATGTCGAGCGTATTAAAGCCTGCTGTACGAGGAGTCACCGCTTGAAACCACGCAGCCTGAAGTTGCTCGCCCAATGGCATTGCCGCTAGCGTATTGCGCCATTCCAGTAGTAAAAACATGCACATTGCTATGACATTAATGACGCACGTTGCAACAATAACAACCTTGCTATTTAAGCTAAACTTTTGCCACTTTCGCACTTTAATAACATCAATCAGCACCAAGAACCCTAAGCCGCCGACGATGAATAGTCCGCTTATGACGCCATTTACGACCCAGTCATCACGATACCCCGTTAAGCTATCGCTCTGTAGCGCGAAGCCTGCGTTATTAAATGCTGATACGGTGTAGAAAATTGCATTGTGCAGCGCCCTCTCCCAGCCTAGACTTGACTGCCAGTGGCAAGTTAAAACAACAATTGCCATAGCCTCTATGGTCAGCGCAAAGATAATCACTGCCTTTGCTGTATCCACTAACGAGCCCAAATTTGTTTGTGCTAGACCCTCTCGCATGATCAAGCGTTTTTTAAGGTCAAGTTTAATGCCGATGCCCTTAAGAATAACCACAGCAAAAGTCATAAAGCCAAGCCCACCAAATTGGATTAAAGCGGCAATGACCCACTGCCCAAAATCGCTAAACTGGCTTCCAGTATCTACCACAATAAGTCCAGTCACTGTAACTGCGGACGTAGCGCTGAAAAGTGCTTCACTGAAACTAATTGGGTAGTTATTGGCCATGGGCAGAAGCAGTAAACACGTACCCACCGCTATCATGATACCAAAACCAATGATCAGCAAACTCGCAGGGCTCAGGCTAGTCATCTCGTTGTGTAGTACTTTTGGACGTGAATAAGGTCGATTGCTCGGTAACCAGTTTTTCATGAAGCTTTCAACTTAGGTGCTATTTTTTTCAACGCCTCTAGCGCGCCACTCAATACAAGGCAATCACCCAAATGCAATACTGCTTCATCATCAGGGTGAGCATGCACTTCCTCATTACGGTAGATCATAAGCGCACAAATAGCGCCATGGGTTTTGCGCAATAACTGACCTAAAGTAGTGCCATCACTGGTCGTATTTATCTCAATTTCAACCACATACTGGCTTGTACTTAACTGCATATATTGATTAACCATCGGATAGTTAAGGTTTTGCGCTACTCGCATTCCCATTTCTTCCTCTGGGTGAATAATGCGATCAACACCTAACTTAGCCAAAATTGTATGGTGTGCTTTTGAGCATGCCTTAACCCATATTTGCTTTGCTTTGAGGTTCTTCAAAGCCAGTACACACAAGATACTTGCTTCTAAATTTTCACCTATGGCGACGAGTACAGCGTCACTTTGCTGCACGCCGAGTTCCTTCAGTGCATGCTCATCTGTGGCATCCGCAATCGTTGCCAGATGAATATGATCAGCCGCTCTTCGCACCAAGCGATCACGAGTATCGACACCCAGCACGCTATTGCCTAAACGAACTAGCTCCAACGACGCGGCATAGCCAAACCGGCCTAAGCCAATTACAGTAAATTGATTCACGCGCTCACCTTTTTTCAATAAGTAAAATGAAGCTACTGCTAGCTATTGTGTTTGCTTGGGGTGGAGTAAAAAGCGATACCCCACTCCTGGATGGGTTTCTATGTAAGTAGGTGCACTCGCATCATCCGCCAACTTCTTTCTCAGCTGGCTGACAACAATACGCAAGTAATGACTATCATGCTCATGACTTGCTCCCCATATTTGTGCGAGTAGGTCTTGCTGATTCACTAATTTTTGCGCATGCTCTGCCAGCGTATACAAGACTGCGTACTCTTTGTTGGTTAATGGAATAAGCTGCTCACTCAAATACACTTTACGGCTTTGTACATCAATTTTCAGAGTGCCAAAGTCTAGTGTAAGGTTACGTGCCACTGGGCGAATATCACGCAGTAATACCTTAATACGAGCAAGCAGCTCTTTGACACTAAAGGGCTTAGTGAGATAGTCATTGGCACCGCCCTCTAGTAGCTTAATTTTTTCACGTTCTTGATCTCGAGCGCTCAGCACCAAGACAGGCAAGCGGCTGGCTTCCCTTATTTTTCTCAGCACAGTGAAACCATCAGCATCAGGCAGGCCTAAATCGAGTATCACCAAATCTGGCATGGCATTGTGTACCTGCTTCAGTGCAGCTTCTACCGAGCTTGCCTCTAAGCAATCAAAGTTCTCAGCTTTGAGTGCCAAGCGAATAAAACGTCGAATTTCTTGCTCATCATCCACTAATAAAATAGTACTTCTCATTGTTATACTCGCTTTGTAGGTAGCGTTATTTGCATCGTGCAGCCTGTGACAGAGGGCACAAGAGAAATGTCACCACCGTGGGCACGAATAATACTTTGCGCGACTGTCAGTCCTACTCCAGTGCCAGCATCACTCGACTCTTTCTCACGTAAAGATGTGAACGGTTTAAAGATTTCATCCCTGTAAGCCTTGGGGACGCCCGGCCCTTCATCGTGAATCTGAATGAGTATGTTCTCAGTACTGGCTGTTACACTCACATCGACGACCGCCGCATTGCCCTCATTGAAGCTTACTGCATTGTCGATCACGTTGTGAAAGGCTTGCTCTAAAAGAGGGGCTTGAGCATAGAGCTTAAGGTCGCTGAGCGAGTGCGAAATACGCACTTCATCCACATCAAAACGCGCACATACGCTCTCAATAATCGGCATCAGTGGTTGCTTGGAGCGTATTAATGACACGCCTTCATCTAGTTCAAAGCGCGTGGCTTGAAGTAGATTTTCTATATATCGATACAAACGTTCGCTTTGATCACGGGCGCTGGTAAGTAACTCTTGGTGCTCCTGAGGCTCAAGCTTATCTGTATAAGTTTGCAATGTTTCCAACGCGCCCATAACCGCTGCTAAGGGAGTACGCAAATCATGGGACACAGACATCAGCATACTGGTTCGCAATTCAGCAAGTGCTAAACGGTGTTTTTGCCGGCGCCAAAAACCTACCGCGTAACTGGTAAGTAATCCGATAATAAAGAACACGAGGACATTAATAATGTCCTCACCATTATTCATGTGCAGCGTATATTGAGGGGAGGTGAAGAAGAAGTTAAAGCTAAGTGCACACAAACATGCCGCCAATATTGATACCCATGTAGATGACAAGAAGGTGCAGACAACGACGGCCAGTTGCAGTAGCAACAATACGCCAGTTTTTGGTAAAAAGTAATGATCTAAAAGACCTGCTAACAGGTTAATCGTCAACACGATAAGCAAGGCTACGAAAGAAGTTCTACGCCACCAATGAATCATACAAAGCTCTAGGTGCAATCAACTTATAGCTTTTATAGTAAAGCTATTTTCGCTGGTGAGCTGTATATTTTGCGTAAAGTTTTTCTCCCTTCAATGTATGAAGCGCTAGAGAAATGTAGGACTTGTTAATTTTAAGCCTCTAAACCATTCGCCTCTGCAGATAGCTATTATAAATTTAGGTCTGATTTTAAGCATCTTCCAATGCTGGTTGCACTTTGGCTATTGGCGGATGCAAAGTTATTCACAAAGCGCTGAAAAAGCAGCTGCGAATCTGCCAAGCCAATATTGACCTGCAGTTGATTGCTCAGCAAACAGTGCAAATGATCAACACTGCGTATAGCCTGCTGGTGCTGTTGCCATTGTCCTTGTTGAAGCTCAAAGTGAGTAAAGCTGTCATTGCGCAACAACCACCGTTGCTCAGCGGTAATACGAGACACCACCAGGTTATTGACGAACGCCGCCTTATCATGCCGGTGGCTATAAAAGTGAGCGACTTCACAATCCTGTTCGTAAAATCTCGCCAAAGAAACCTGATATAAGCACACTTGCTCGGGAGCAACCTGCCATACTAAATATTCACCATCTCGCACCTCTACACGATACTGCCGCCCAAAGGCAGACTGTATAGCATTGTTATCGAGCTCTATTGCTACAGCCGGCGTCAATACGCCAAAGCCGACATCAACTAGAAAGGTTTTTTGCTGCCACCGTAATACGGTTAAGCGATGGGAACGGGGGTTGTCATTGCGACCATTAACCATGACCCTTGCAATCACTGGACGAACGTCATAACCCAAGAGCTGTAGCAATGTGTACATCAGCTTATTGTGCTCGAAGCAGTAGCCTCCTTGGCGCTTGATAACCACTCTTTCGGTTAAATCATCAGGCGCTAAACTCAGCGTTCGACCGAGTAGCGAATTGATACTGCTAAAGGCAAATTGCTGCAAATGAGAGCGGATCAACTGGTTAACTTGCGCGAATGAATTCTCGTAATTGCGAACACTTAGCGCCTGTAGATATTGGTTCATAGGGGTCATGCTTCAGTTCCTTTACTATCAGTGTGATAGCAAAACTGTAAAACCTGAACCTAGCTTAAGGTCAAGCGCTTAATACACTAATTCAGATAATTCTTGTGGCGTGAGCCAATATTTCGGATCCAGCGTGGGTGTACTATCGGGAAGGAGCGGATTATCCAAGCGAATAAACTCGCGATCAGAGAAGTTAAGCATACGCAACGCATTAACATGGTGTGGGTTATTCAGAATCATAGCTTTTAGCTCGCCGCTTTGCAGCATGGCCGCCAGACCATACTCTAAGCGCTGCGCTAATGAGGCATCTTCATGACGCACAAAAAAATAGCTTGCGGCGGGGTAATGAAGCACCCATTTGGAGTCTATACTCAGCGCATACGCCGCTAACCCTTCCCCCTCAGCGCCAATTTCAAGGACGCCCCGAGGAAAGTAATCAAACTTATCTTCGGCCAGTAATTTATACATACTTTGATGCCAACTTACGCCACGCACTTTAAAACCATTACTACTCATAATTTCCGTATCCGGCCAATCATGGCCTTGCAACGCAAGTAGTTGCTGTAGTTGTGCTTTGCTAGTTAATGTGGCAAAGCGATGGCGATCTCGCTGCTTAATAACAAAGACGCGATAGCCAATGAGCCCCATAGTAAGTGGTACACGAATAGGTCGGGCTTCAAGCTCACGGGCACGGGACGTCATCGACCACAATACGTCAATATCGGCGCGCGCCAATGCGCGAAATTGCCTTCCTTGCAACATAGGTGTATCTATTGCTTGCGTAGAAATTGCACCAAACTTGGCCTCTGACAAACTCAGTGCACGTTTGAGAACTTGGATATGAAAACTGTTATCACTGGTCGCATCGCCAAAAAAGGGCTCGATATATCGCACCGTCTTGGCGCTGGCGCTGCCACAGAGCAAAAATAGGATTAATAAAATAGGTACTGCACTTTTCATCTACACGACACAGCTGTGATTGATAAACTCAGTTTAGAAGTACCATGGCATAATGCCAAGTTAAGCGATATCTGAGGCTATGTCGTCTCGACGCTTTGTGTTCAGGTTAACCACTGTAACTTGCCAGTATCGACAAGTTCGGCAACATAACGCTGCTCTAAGTCCCAAGGGTGCCGCTTCCAACCCTGAAAACCAAACCCGGTGATAGTAACGCGGTGGCCTTGCTGTAAGAAGTGGTCAATCGCTAAGGTACCAGAGCTCGGACAAACTGGCTTATATTGCGGTTTACCATAAGTATGCAAACGCTTTAGTAACTGCTTGCGAGTCTCTTTACTAACACGCCAACCAGACTGGCTTTGGGCGAACTTAGCCAGCAGTGCCGCACCATGATCATACTTTCCTTGACGACGGATCAGTCGAAATAGTGATTGCATAACAGGCTGTGCAGGCGGGTCAGTGATCACCACATTTTGTAATCGCCCAGGGTCTACAGCGATAGGCTGTTGCAACAGTTTTGCAGCCTGACGTCCGCGTCCAGTTAACCATAAGTCAGTGCACTTGCTACCCAAATTTACGGGCATTCCGGCACAAAAGTTAAAACGTACTACGCGCTCAAAGGCATCGACCTGCGCAGCTAAATTGTCTTTGATTGGCGCATTGCCAAGGATTAATACGTCTTGTATTGAGGTGCTCATTGCGGCCCCTTTTTCGAGCTGGGCTAGAGAAAACTAGGTAAGTGACCCCATTATGACACCAAGGTTTAAGGTCGCCAACAACAAAAAGCCCCAGCATATGCCGGGGCTTTTCAGTCGTCTAATCAAACTTAATAAAATTAAGCTTTCTTAGGACGCTCAACAACGTCTACCAAAGTCCAAGACTTAGTCTTAGAGATAGGCGCACATTCACGAATAGTAACTGTATCGCCTGTTTGAGCAGTGTTGTTCTCGTCATGCACGTGCAACTTGGTTGTACGCTTCATGAATTTACCGTATACCGGGTGATTCACGTAACGTGCCACAGCAACAGTGAAAGACTTGTCCATCTTGTCGCTAATTACACGGCCTTGTAGAGTACGGATCTTCTCGCTCATTATGCACCTGCCTTCTGGTTGATAACCGTTTTAACACGCGCGATATCGCGACGTACTTTACGTAGCATATGAGATTGAGCTAGCTGACCAGTGCTTGCTTGCATGCGCAGGTTGAACTGCTCACGAAGAAGCTCGATAAGTTCAGCGTTAAGCTCTTCTACGCTTTTGTCTTTAAGTTCGCTAGCTTTCATTACATCACCGTCCGAGTTACAAAAGTGGTTTTGAAAGGTAATTTACGAGCAGCTAGGTTAAATGCTTCGCGAGCAAGCTCTTCTGAAACACCTTCCATCTCGTAAAGTACTTTACCAGGCTGAATTTCAGCAACCCAGTATTCAACAGAACCTTTACCTTTACCCATACGAACTTCAAGCGGCTTTTCAGTGATTGGCTTGTCTGGGAATACACGGATCCAGATTTTACCTTGACGCTTGATGTGACGTGTCATAGCTCGACGAGCTGCTTCGATTTGACGTGCAGTCATACGACCACGGCCAGTGGCTTTAAGACCGAAAGTACCGAAGCTTACTTTGTTACCGTTTTGTGCAAGACCACGGTTGCGGCCTTTGTGCACCTTACGGAATTTTGTACGTTTTGGCTGTAACATTACTCGCTACTCCTACTTAGCACTTTTCTTGGCTTTCTTCGGTCCGCGTTTAGCAGGCTTCTCTTGCTCAGCGTTTAGTGGAAGACCACCAATTACTTCGCCTTTGAAGATCCATACTTTAACACCGATGATGCCGTAAGTGGTTGAAGCTTCAGAAGTTGCGTAATCGATATCAGCACGTAGAGTGTGTAGAGGTACACGACCTTCACGGTACCACTCAGCACGTGCGATTTCTGCGCCGCCTAGACGACCGCTTACTTCAACTTTGATACCTTTTGCACCTAAGCGCATTGCATTTTGTACCGAACGCTTCATTGCGCGACGGAACATAACACGACGCTCTAGCTGTGAGGCAATGCCGTCAGCAACTAGTTGTGCATCAAGTTCTGGTTTACGTACTTCCGCAATATTGATTTGCGCAGGTACACCAGCGATTTTAGTTACAGCTTGACGTAGCTTTTCAACGTCTTCGCCTTTTTTACCGATAACAACACCAGGACGAGCTGTGTGAATTGTTACACGGATTGATTTAGCTGGACGCTCGATAACGATTTTAGCCACAGAAGCGTTCTTAAGTTCCTTAGTAAGGAAAGAACGTACTTTGTGATCGCCAAAAAGCTGTTCAGAGAAATCTTTTGTATTCGCGTACCAGGTAGAAACCCAAGGTTTAGAGATACCTAGGCGAATACCAGTAGGATGAACTTTTTGTCCCATTACTTATATCTCCTAGCTATCCGAAACCACAACAGTGATGTGGCTTGTACGCTTAAGGATGCGGTCTGCGCGTCCTTTAGCACGAGGCATAATGCGTTTCATTGTAGGACCTTCGTCTACAAATACTTTCGCTACTACAAGCTCATCAATGTCAGCACCTTCGTTGTGCTCCGCGTTCGCGATAGCAGACTCAAGTACTTTTTTAACTAACACAGCCGCTTTTTTAGGGCTGTACGCCAGGATTTCTAGCGCGCGATCGACCGGTAGTCCACGGATCTGATCAGCAACTAGACGTGCTTTTTGCGCCGAACCAGAGGCGAATTTGTGTTTAGCTAATGCTTCCATCTTCAACCCCTTAACGTTTCTTCGCTTTCTTATCAGCAGCATGGCCGCGATAAGTACGTGTAGGTGCAAACTCACCTAGTTTGTGACCGATCATTTCGTCTGTGACAAACACAGGAACGTGCTGACGACCATTATGGACAGCGATGGTCAATCCGATCATGTTAGGTATGATCATTGAACGACGGCTCCAAGTTTTAATTGGCTTCTTGTCACCGCTTTCCAACGCTTTCTCTACCTTCTTCAGCAAGTGCAGGTCAATAAAAGGACCTTTCTTGAGAGAACGTGGCATGGCTATTCCTCAACTATTATTTAGTACGACGACGTACGATGAACTTATCAGTACGCTTGTTCTTACGGGTCTTGTAACCTTTAGTAGGCGTGCCCCATGGAGATACAGGGTGACGACCACCAGAAGTACGACCTTCACCACCACCGTGTGGGTGATCTACCGGGTTCATGGCAACACCACGAACGGTCGGACGAACACCGCGCCAGCGGTTAGCACCAGCTTTACCTAGTGAACGTAGCATGTGCTCAGCATTACCTACTTCACCTAGTGTAGCGCGACAGTCTGACTCAACTTTACGAACTTCGCCTGAACGAAGACGTAGAGTCACGTATTGACCTTCACGTGCTAGGATTTGTACGTATGCACCTGCTGAACGTGCCATCTGGGCACCTTTACCAGGCTTAAGCTCTACGTTGTGTACAGTCGAACCAACCGGCATATTGCGCATAGGCAATGTATTACCAACCTTGATTGGTGCATCTACACCAGATTGGATTGAATCACCGGCCTTAAGACCTTTTGGAGCGATGATGTAACGACGCTCACCGTCTGCATAACAAACCAACGCGATGTTCGCGCTACGGTTTGGATCATACTCTAGACGCTCTACTTTAGCTGGGATGCCATCTTTAGTGCGTTTAAAGTCAATTACACGATAGTGATGCTTGTGACCACCACCGATATGACGAACCGTGATACGACCTTTGTTGTTACGACCACCAGATTTAGAGTTTTTCTCTAGAAGCGGAGCGTATGGCTTACCCTTATGTAGATCAGGGTTTACCACTTTAACGACGTGACGACGACCCGCAGAAGTTGGTTTACACTTTTGAAGTGCCATAATTCTAACTCCCCTTATTACTCGGCGCCGCCGACAAAGTCTAGCTCGCTACCTTCTTTAAGAGTAACGTAGGCTTTCTTCCAGTCGCTGCGGCGGCCGAAACGCATACCAGTACGCTTTGATTTACCCTTAACATTCAGTGTGCGAACACCAGTTACTTCTACTTCGAAAAGCTTCTCTACAGCTGCTTTAACTTCAGCTTTAGTTGCATCTTTTGCTACTTTGAAAACAATGGTGTTGTTTTCTTCAGCAGATACAGTGCTCTTCTCAGAGATGTGTGGAGCAAGGATTACTTTTAAAAGACGTTCTTCACGGATCATGCTAGCGCCTCCTCAAGTTGCTTAACAGCACCCTTAGTAATAAGAACCTTATCGAATGCGATTAGGCTTACAGGGTCAATGCCAGCTACATCACGGACGTCAACCTTATAAAGGTTACGTGCAGCAAGGAATAGATTTTCTTCTACTTCCTCAGTCACGATAAGCACGTCTTTAAGCTCAAGCTCTTTAAGCTTAGCTACAAGCTCTTTTGTCTTAGGAGCTTCAACAGCGAAGTTCTCAACGACAACTAAACGCTCTTGACGAACAAGCTCAGACAAGATGCTCTTAATCGCACCGCGATACATCTTACGGTTAACTTTTTGGCTGTGATCTTGCGGCTTAGCTGCAAAAGTCACACCACCGCTGCGCCAGATTGGGCTGCGGATTGTACCAGCACGAGCACGGCCAGTACCTTTTTGACGCCATGGCTTCTTACCGCCACCGCTTACTTCAGAACGTGTCTTCTGAGCTTTAGTACCTTGACGAGCACCTGCTGCATAAGCAACAACTACTTGGTGTACTAAGGCTTCGTTAAACTCACGTCCAAAAGTAGCTTCGGAAACTTCAAGAGCGCCTGACGCGTCTTTAATTGCTAATTCCATCACTAAATCTCCAGGACTTATGCTTTAACAGCAGGTTTAACGATAACGTCACCGCCGATAGCGCCAGGTACTGCACCTTTAACTAGAAGCAGATTACGCTCAGCGTCAACACGTACTAGCTCAAGGTTCTGAGTTGTGGATTGCACATTACCCATTTGACCAGCCATTTTCTTACCTTTAAACACCTTACCAGGTGATTGGTTTTGACCGATTGAACCAGGAGCACGGTGAGAAATTGAGTTACCGTGAGTCGCGTCTTGCATGGAGAAGTTCCAGCGCTTAACACCACCTTGGAAACCTTTACCTTTTGAAGTACCAGTAACGTCTACTTTTTTCACTTCGTTGAATACATCAACAGTGATTTCGCTACCTACTTCAAAGTCGCCTTCACCGCCATTAAGACGGAATTCCCACAGACCGCGACCCGCTTCAACACCAGCTTTAGCGAAGTGACCCGCTGCTGGTTTGTTTACACGGCTAGCTTTTTTCTCGCCTGCGGTTACTTGAAGCGCGTTATAACCGTCTGTTTCGTCAGATTTAATCTGCGTAACACGGTTAGGAGTCGCTTCGATAACTGTCACAGGGATAGATACGCCATCTTCAGTGAAGATGCGAGTCATACCCACTTTACGACCGACTAGACCTAATGCCATTTTCCTAAAACCTCTCTAATCTTCCGATTAACCCAGGCTGATTTGAACATCAACACCAGCAGCAAGGTCTAGGCGCATAAGTGCGTCTACAGTCTTGTCAGTTGGCTCTACGATGTCGATCAGACGTTTGTGGGTGCGGATCTCGTACTGATCACGCGCGTCTTTGTTAACGTGCGGAGAGATCAATACAGTGAAACGTTCTTTGCGTGTAGGAAGTGGGATTGGACCACGTACCTGAGCACCTGTGCGTTTCGCAGTTTCCACAATTTCCGCCGTTGATTGGTCAATCAAACGGTGGTCAAAAGCTTTTAGGCGAATGCGAATGCGTTGATTTGACATTCTAAAACCTCAATTAAAAGAGCATTTAAAAAGAGCATAAAAAAACCGCCGAAGCATCCCTAATATTTTAAGGAGTCGGTTGTTCTCTTATATCTACGTTGAGTTCCAAATCGGAACTCCTGTTTATTGCTTGAAATCCAAGCCTATATTTAACTTCCTTCTACCTAGGCGAGCCTATGGCAAAGAAAGTCTGCGTATTATAGAGAGATTGGTGATAAATGCAACAACTATTTGCATAATAAAAGAAGTACGTTAGACAAGAAGAAGTACGCCTACAGAGCAAGGGTGCTGCTGCTATGCAAACGCCCTCTTCATGTCCTTCGTAACGAGGTAATCAGTCCCAGGGATACGACTTATTACCTAGCCTGATGCTTGATGTAAGCGCCATTGTTCGTATTATCCGTTTTGGGAACTGACAACAAGCTTAAAGCCAGGTTATTTTATAACCAACGTATTAGTAACCCCTTATTAGAAAAGCTAACGTGAAGATTTCTAATATGAATAGCCTTCAGCTTCTTGCCCAAAAATGGTCAGTCCAGTGATAACTTGGTATCCTATCGCACTATTTTGTGTTTTCTTATCCATTGCCAATGGTGGCAAAGTGATAAAGTGCTTTAGTGAGTGACCCATTCCATGAAAGTGTTAAGCCGTGGTATAGATTTCTTAGCGCGCATCCTCAACGCCTTGAGCGTGAACTCCAAGGTGCTCCCCAAGGAGCCTGTGACAGAGTACGAGCTTGATGTGAACGTACCGACCTTTTATATTGGTCGACTCAATTCGCGCACCGATATCGCCGCCTTAGCCAAGGTATGTCGACGCCTAAACCTCCCGGATCCAACCAAAGAACAATTGTTGGCTTCAAAGTCGTTACCACGCTTTATTGGTATCCAAAACCCGCCGCCATTGTTCGGCTCAACGAGTAAACCCAGTGACGCCACCGAACAAGGCAAGCGTATTTTCGCCGCGTTAGAGCAAGCTCCAGAGCAGAAAATCCAAATAATACCGGTGACCATTTTATGGGGTCGTAATCCAGGAAAAGAAAAGCCTGGTTTAGGAACGTTAATTTCTCACTCGCTCACACCGAGCTGGTTTCGCAAAATATTTGTGGTGCTTTTTTCCGGGCGCGACAACTTTATTCGCTTTAGCCAACCGCTGGATTTAACCCAACTAGTGCATGAAAAAGGGGATAAAGACGAGCTACCTCACAAACTTATTCGCGTCGCTCGAGTGCACTTTCGCCGTCAAAAGTTAGCCGCCACCGGGCCTAAACTCCCCTCGAGAGAACAGCTTTTTAACTCACTGTTGGCCTCACCGACGATCAAAAAGGCCATTGCTGATGAAGCCAAAGCGAAGGGCTTAAGTCATGAAGAAGCACGACAAAACGCCTTACGTTTACTCGATGAAGTCGCAGCCAATTATTCTGACGCCATGGTTCGTGTTGCCGATAGAATCTTAACTTGGCTTTGGAACAAGCTGTATAACGGTATTGATGTACGTTACGCCGAACAAGTGCGTGAGCTCACCGACAAAGGCCACGAAGTCATTTATGTTCCCTGTCATCGCAGCCATATGGATTATCTACTGCTCACGTATGTAATTTATCACCAAGGCTTAGTGCCGCCGCATATTGCCGCCGGCATTAATCTGGATTTTTTCCCTGCAGGGCCGATATTCCGTCGCAGTGGTGCATTCTTTATTCGTCGCTCGTTTAGCGGTAATAAACTCTACTCAGCGGTATTCAAAGAGTACCTCAGTCAACTCTTTATTAAAGGCTACTCGGTGAAGTTTTATACCGAGGGTGGACGCAGCCGTACTGGCCGTTTACTTCCCCCAAAAACCGGAATGCTGGCAATGACATTGCAAGCCATGCTAAGGGGGATTGACCGCCCAATTTCTATTGTACCGGTGTACATTGGTTACGAGCACGTCATGGAAATTAACACCTACCTAAAAGAATTGGCGGGTAATAATAAAAAGAACGAATCGGTCTTTGGGGTGTTTAAAGCCATCAAGAACCTGAAGAACTATGGCCGTGGTAATGTGAATTTTGGCGCCCCCATTAACGTTAATCAATTCCTTAATGAGCAACAGCCTGATTGGCGCGACGCCATTCACCCTACCGATGTACAAAAACCAGCATGGCTAGGCTCTCAGGTAAGCAAGCTAGCCGATGAAATTATGGTCAATATTAATAGTGCTGCCGCCATAAACTCGGTCAACCTATTAGCTACCATTTTATTGACTAACGACCAGTTTGCGCTCAGTAAAGTGCAGCTAATTGAGCAAATGAACTTTTATCTGCGCATGCTCAGCGATGCGCCATTAAGCGAACAAATAACCTTGCCCGAACAAAACGCCGAGCAATTACTGGAACATGCACTGACACTCAACAAGTTTGATGTGCTTAAAGACCAATTCGGCGACATCATTGCCATAACCGAAAAAGAGCGCACCTTATTTAATTACTACCGTAACAATGTGCTGCACTTATTTGCTGTGCCTAGCGTTATTGCACAACAACTGTTTAACAACCATCGAATTACCCGCAGTGAATGCAAAGCCCAGGTTAAACGCCTATACCCGCTGTTCGCCAAAGAATGGTTCTTGCTGGAGCTAAAGGATGAGTATATCGACAATATTCTTAGTAGCTTTGTTGACCAAGGGCTGATCCGCGAACAGGGCGACCAGCTTGAAGTACTTAAAGACGGCGATAACCCTGCAACGCTTGAAATGCTGGGTAAAGTGGTACATCACACCTTGATGCGCTACGCCTTAGTCATTGGCTTACTCAGCGAAGACAAAAGCTTGAGTCCAGCAGAACTGGAAAAAGAAAGCACCGCCGTGGCGCAGCGTTTAGGCACTTTGCATGGCATTAAGAGCCCCGAGTTCTTTGACAAAAAAGTGCTTTCCAGCTTTATTGCCAACCTAAGCGAGCAACAATTAATCAGCAAACAAGATGACAATAAACTAATACACAGTGATGCTCTGCTTATTCTCAATGAGGATTTACATCAGCTGTTACCCGCACGGATTTGGCAATCGATTAGTGATACGGTGGCAGCAACACGCTAACGAAGAGTCAGGTGCAAGCCTGACCGACAGCCTCGCTTGAATTAGTTATCTGTGGGTCAGGTTTTTACCTGACAACTCAATCGATTTTATTTAGGTTTATCACATTAGCCAACCGTTGTAGGTCAGGCTTTAGCCTGACAACTCAGTGACACAGTTTAGATCTTGTCGGGCCGCCGACAACGGGTTAGAGGAAATGCGCGCCCATTCCCTCTAACAACTCCTAAGGCGCCCGTGATTCGCCAATGCTTACGAACTCAGGTTTTTGTTGAACGCTCCGCTTAGCTTTCAACACGGTTTAACTCGTCGTCCTAACTCGATAAACCTAACTTCGCATCCATGCTCAGTTGTTTTAAGCACACTGCACAACAAAAGCTGAGATCGAAAGCGCGAATCATAACGGGATTAGGTGATACCTGTAGGTCAGGCTTTGCCACCTAGGACGGCGGTACCAGAGTAAGGCAGGAGCAGTTATCTAGTAGCCTGCCCTGAGTTAGTTATCTGTGGGTCAGGTTTTAACCTGACAACTCAGTGAAATAGTTTAGATACTGTTGGCGACCTGACAATCTCGAGATTAACTTACACAGTTATCAGGCTAAAGCCTGACCTACAACTCGTCGCATCCTATATGGACGTGCCCTGCCCCATAAAGAATAACTGCAATCATAGACATCGTAGTATCAAAGGGTGCCAGCGTAGAGCTTCACCTATAATAATCTAAACCCCCACACAAAAATAACGCCCTAAAGCTGCTGATTGTACATATAGCACTTAATTCGCCGCGAGAGAGCCCTGCTACCAACGCAACTAGATATAAAAGATAGCTCTAGGTTTATTATTTCTTAGGGTATAGTACTGACATACCCCCCTACTTATATATTAAAGGACTTCGCCACCTATGAAAAAGTTAGCATTTTTTCTGTCATTTTTTCCATTGATATCTACCGCCAGTGACTATAGCTGTGAACAGGAATTTAATTGGCTAAAGAAAACTTTTGAGAACAACGATGCGGGCTTTCAGTATGCGCTATCTCAAAAAGGCGAAAAAAACTACCTCGAACATAATAAAGCATCTCTTAAGGCTATAAAAAATGCTGACGACATAAGTGACTGCCACCAAAGACTTCAACAATGGTTGTTATTTTTCCGTGAGGGTCATATAGGGCTCAGCCTCAATGTAAAAAAAGAGAATAACGCTTTTGTGCATAAGTTTAATAAAACAGAGTTCCAACAGCATTTAAATAATAAAACCAAAGAGGATATAGAAGGCATATGGCTCTTGCCGAGCTATACAGTTGGACTAAAAAAAGAAGGCAGTGATTATAATGGCTATGTGATTGAGTCGACAAATTCAAAGTGGCAACCAGGCCAACTGAAACTCATCCTCAATGAGGAAAATGATGGTACTTATAAAGCCACCTATTATATGGCTGACCATTCTATACGCCATGTAGACTCAGTAGGCTTTATAGATCAAAACCATCTTAGCTTGGGAAATAATTGGCTAACCTTATCAAGACAGAACCCCAAAGAAGAGAGCAAAGCTGAAGTTCTTCAATATGTTCAACTCATGGAGTCTAAAACACCATTGGTTCAACAATTAAGTAAGGAAACAGCCTTACTTAGAATTCCATCATTTTCATATACCGATAAAAAACATATTGATACCGTTATTCGAGACAACCTAGAAACCATTCTAAGTACTGAAAATCTTATCATAGATATACGCGGCAACGGCGGTGGTAGTGATATCAGTTATGAAGAAATATTGCCTATCATCTACACCAACCCTATACGCAATGTAGGAGTTGAGTTCTTATCAACACCGCTGAATAATTCAAGAATGCTAAAGTTCATCGACGATGAGAATTTCAGTGATGACGATAAAAAATGGGCCAAAGAGGGTTACAAAACGCTGCAACAACGCCTAGGCCAATTTGTTAATTTGGATGCACAATCAGTTAGCGTAAAGAAGTTAGAAAACGTTAACCCTTTACCAAAGAAGGTGGGTATTTTAATCGATGAGAGTAATGGCAGCACAGCAGAGCAGTTTTTACTTGCCGCAAAACAAAGCTATAAAGTGAAGCTATTAGGCGCTCCAACGCGTGGTGTTTTGGATATCTCTAATATGCACCAAGTCGATTCCCCAAGTAAGAATCTAACGCTGCACTACAGCCTTAGTAAAAGCCTGCGAGTTCCAGAAATGACAATTGATGGTAAAGGCATTCAACCTGATTTCTATCTTGATTCAAGTATTCCCGCTTACCAATGGGTTTCTTACACGCGTGGCATGTTAGAAGAGATGTGATCTTTCCCGTTTTGATTCGCGCCCAGGTAACTGCTCCTGCGTTACCCGAGTACCGCCGTCCTTGGCGCGAAGGCCGACCTATGGGTAACCTGTTCGAATAGATTGTCAGGCTAAAACCTGACTTACAGTCGCGCCGTGGGCTTTGAAGCGATTTATAACGCCGTGCTGATGAGCGCAGCAGTTATATGCCTAGCGCTCGCGCATCACCCCTTCTTGAATGGTCGAGGCTACGAGTTCGCCGGCACGATTAAAGAACTGTCCGCGCACTAAGCCACGACCACCACTAGCACTGGGGCTGTCGACACTATACAGCATCCACTCATCCATACGGAATGGGCGGTGGAACCACATGGCGTGATCGATGGTCGCCACTTGCATGCTGGGGTGCATAAATGATTTACCGTGGGGCTGGAGCGCCGTAGGTAGAAACTCGAAGTCAGAAGCGTAGGCTAGCAGATAATTGTGAATACGCTGGTCATCTGGCATCTCGCCATTGGCTTTAAACCAAATGTGCTTCACTGGCTCAGAAACTTCTGGCTTAAAGGGGTTTTGGAAGTTCACCGGGCGCATCTCAATGGGCTTTTCACTGATAAATTTATTGCGGATTGGCTCGGGGATCTGATGAGCGTGCTCCTGATAAAATTCAAGTGCTGGGCGCAGCCCCTCAGGTGCTGGCACATCCGGCATGGCGCTTTGGTGTTCAAGCCCTTGAGATTCACCAGAGAATGACGCCGTCATGTAGAAAATGGGCTTACCATACTGAATAGCGCTGACGCGCCGTGTACTTAGACTTCGACCATCGCGAATATTTTCGACATCGTAAACAATGGGGCGAGAGGCATCGCCAGGGCGCAGGAAGTACGAGTGCAATGAGTGAACAACGCGCCCTTCTGGCAAAGTTTCCTTCGCAGCCGACAGCGCTTGGCCCATTACTTGACCACCAAATACCGCTTTAAAGCCAAGGTCTTGGCTGGCACCACGATAAAGACCGAGTTCGATTTCTTCTAACTTGAGTAAGGAAAGTAATTTATCTAATGCTTGGCTCATTGCGTCCTCATTACCACATTGCAGCTAATACAATGATAATACTATACAATGAACCTGATTACCTAGTTCAGCACAGGATAGAACATGGCTTACTGGTTATTAAAAACTGAGCCCGACGCGTTTTCGTTGGCAGACTTACAAGCCGCCGAAAACGACACTACAGTATGGGATGGGGTACGCAATTACCAAGCCCGTAATTTTATCCGCGATGGCATGCAAGTGGGTGACAAGGTCTTTATCTATCACTCTAGTTGCAAGGTGCCCGCGATTGTCGGCATCGGTGAAGTAACGCGAGGCCCTTATGCCGATCCCACGCAGTTTGATGCCAGTAGTGATTATTATGACCCTAAGGCCACACCAGAGTCACCGCGCTGGTTTAGTGTCGATGTGCAATACCGACAAAGCTTTAAGCAGCCGATAACCTTAAAAGCAATTAAGGCAGACCCCGCTATCGCCGAGCTGGCTTTAAAAAAGTCAGGGCGTTTATCGGTGATGCCGGTGAGCGAACAAGAATGGCAACACCTATGCGGCATTGCCAAACCGTAATCCAGCTGAGCCCTTAGTCACCGTCAATAAGATCGCCAAGGCCACCTAAGATAGAGCCTTCACCTTGGCGCGAACCGCCCGCTCTCGGGGCATGCTCTAGCACGCGGTCGGCAAGTCGGGAGAATGGTAAGCTTTGCACCCACACCGTGCCATGGCCTCGCAACGTGGCTAAAAATAGCCCCTCGCCGCCGAAGAACATTGACCTAAGTCCTTTCACGCGCTCAATATCAAAGTCGATATCGCCGCTAAAGCCGACTACACAACCGGTGTCTAAGCGCAGGGTTTCGCCATTTAGACGCTTCTCAACTACCGTGCCCCCGGCATGGGCAAAGGCCATACCATCACCTTTTAGGTGCTGTAAGATAAACCCTTCACCACCAAAAAAGCCTGCTCCTAGGCGGCGCTGAAAGGCGATATTCACCTCGGTGCCCATCGCCGCACACAGGAACGAATCCTTTTGCAAGTACACTTGCTCGCCTAGTTCGGCCATATTTAAAGGGATAATCGAGCCAGGGAAAGGCGCCGCAAAAGCCACACGTTTTTTGCCCTCTCCTTGGTTGGTAAAGTGAGTCATAAACAAGGACTCACCACTGATCATGCGCTTACCCGCACTGAACAGCTTACTCATAAAGCCCTGGTTTACCTGCGAGCCATCGCCCATTTTCGCCTCGTAGCTGATCCCTTCTTCGAGGTAGTTCATGGCGCCCGCTTCGGCAATAACGGTTTCACTGGGATCCAGTTCGACCTCCACCATTTGCATCGATTCGCCGATAATTTCGTAATCAATTTCATGACATTGCATTGCACTTTCTCCTTTGCATTAACTGCTTTAGCATGCCGCAAAATACCGCCTTATGCAGCCATGAAAATGTAAGTAAGTTTTACGCCAAGGTCATCTCTGGCACTTCATCGGGACAGACTAACTGACCTTGAGTTTTGGCTTTGATTTCTTCCACACTCACACCCGGTGCGCGCTCTAGCAGATGAAAGGCTCCATCTTTTATTTCTAGTAACGCTAAATCGGTGATCACCTTGTTTATACAACCTACACCGGTCAGGGGAAGCGCGCATTGTTTTAGCAATTTCGATTCACCATGCTTGCTAGCATGAGTCATGGTACAAATAATGTTTTTAGCACCGGCAACTAAGTCCATAGCACCACCCATGCCCTTAACCAACTTCTTGGGGATCATCCAGCTAGCAATATTGCCATTTTGGTCCACTTCAAAGGCTCCGAGCACGGTTAAATCGACATGGCCACCTCGGATCATGGCAAAACTTTCAGCGGAATTAAAAATAGCCGCGCCGGTGCGCGCAGTCACCGTTTCTTTACCCGCGTTTATCATATCGGCATCGACCGTCTCTTCTGTTGGGTACTCACCCATTCCCAGTAAGCCATTTTCCGATTGCAGCATCACATCAATGCCTTGTGGCACATAGTTGGCAACCAAGGTAGGAATACCTATGCCTAAGTTTACATAGTAGCCATCGCGTAATTCCTGAGCCACGCGCTGCGCCATTTGTTCTCGCGTTAATGCCATGCTGTTATCCTCTTACCGTGCGTTTTTCAATGCGCTTTTCAAATTGCCCTTTGATCACCCGCTGTACATAAATACCTGGAGTGTGGATCTCACTGGGCTGCAGCTCACCCGGCTCAACAATTTCTTCCGCTTCAACCACGGTGATTTTACCTGCCGTTGCCGCCATAGGGTTGAAGTTCATCGCCGTATGGCGGTACACACAATTGCCATAGCGGTCTGCCTTCCATGCTTTAACAATGGCAAAATCACCGACAATACTCGGCTCAAGCACATAGTCACGGCCGTTAAATTGCTTAATCTCTTTCCCTTCGGCCACCACAGTGCCCACCCCAGTAGCGGTGAAAAAGGCGGGAATGCCGGCGCCACCGGCGCGCATCTTCTCCGCTAGAGTGCCCTGCGGCGTTAATTCCACTGCCAATTCACCGCTGAGCAATTGCTGCTCGAACAGTGCATTTTCCCCTACATAGGAGGCCACCATTTTTTTAATTTGTTGGTCTTCCAGCAAAATACCCAGACCAAAACCATCGATGCCACAGTTATTGGAAACCACAGTGAGTCCAGTTGTGCCTCTTTCTTTAATTGCTTTTATCAGGCCCTCGGGAATTCCACATAAACCAAAACCACCGGCAATCACGGTCATGTCATTTTCTAACCCTGCCATTGCTTCTTGGTAGCTGCTTACAACTTTATTAAAACCTGCCATGTGCTCTCCTATTGCGCGGTCCAACCGCCATCAAGGGCGATTGCTTGAGCGGTGATATTGCGCGCCGCGTCGGCCATTAAAAAATCAACGGTATGGGCTATTTCATCTAAACCAATAAAGGCCTTTTTCGGCATCGGCGCGAGCATAATGGTATCGATCACCTGCTGCTCGGAAATGCCATGCTGCTTAGCTTGGCTAGCGATTTGCGCCTCTACCAGCGGTGTTTTCACATAAGCAGGACAAATGGTGTTCACGGTAATATCCACATCTCCTGTTTCCAATGCCAGCACTTTGCCGAGGCCAATCAAACCATGCTTGGCAGCGACATACGCCGACTTATACTTGGACGCCACCTGAGCGTGAATAGAGCCAATATTAATGATGCGGCCAAAATTTTGTTCGCGCATTGCCGGCAACACCGCTTTGGTGAGCATCGCTGGGCCATTAAGCAGCACATCTTGCAGGAGCTGCCATTTATCTAAAGGGTAATCCTCTAAGCGCTCCACATGCTGAATGCCCGCATTATTAATTAGCACATCAATTGTTGGCTGACTGGCGATAAAGTGCTCTAACGCTGGCAAGTCTGCAACATTCAAAGCAAGTCCTTGGGCTCGAATGCCCTGCTCTTTGAGTCGATTAGCCTCAGTCTTTGCTCGTTCACCGTCCAAGTCGGTAAGTAATATTTCATGCCCTTGGTTGCCGAGGTGTTCGGCTACGTAGCGACCAATGCCACTGGCCGCGCCGGTAATTAAAATTCGCTTATTCATGGTTACTCCGCTAAAAACTCGGCAATGACAGGCGCTTTTGTTTGAATCGAAAAAATACCGTCAAGGTGCCCCCAAATACCGTCTATTTCTTCTATTTTTACGTTTTTCCCTTGTGCTTTTAGCAGCTGCGCAAACGCCCGTACTGGACCTGGGCGCAGCAGTAAGTCATTGCTCGCCGGCATCAATAAGATATCTGCTTTGATTTTCTGTGCAGCAGCGCTTAAGTCTTCTTGCATACCGGCACTGTAGAGCTGAGAGGCGCGAACTAAGTACAAAATATGGTTTGCATCTTGGGTCTGAGCGCGGGCAGCGGCACGTTGATGTAAGGTTTGGCTAATGGCCGGTAAAGTACGAATATCTTGCTTGGCACCTTCATCCTGCACTGTAAAATTAGGGAAGCTCGCTTGGTAAATTTTTGGATGCATGGCATCTTGGGTGATATTCAACATGGTGGCCGTCACCCCAGCCAGTGGGCGTTCTCCGTCGTAGTAATTGCCGTTGTTCCAATTGGCGTCAAGGCGAATAGGCAATGCCCACTTCTCTAATGCAGGGACCGTCCAAGCGTCCATTTTCGCAGCGCCAATGACATGCACCAAACGCTCGACCATATCGGGGTAGCGCACCGACCACTCTAAGGCTTGAAATGAGCCCATTGATGCACCTATAACGGCGTGTAATTTGTCGATCCCCAAGCTATCCAGCAGGCGCTTTTGTACTTCCACAAAATCGCCAATGGTTACCACCGGGAAGTCTAAACCATAGGGCTTTCCGGTTTTAGGGTTGATAGACGCCGGACCGGTGGTGATCACCTGTTCGTTATGCCAATTGGCGTTTACCAAGGTGTCAGAGCTAATCACATAATATTTGTTGGTATCAATGGCCTTCCCTGGGCCGATAATCGCATCCCAATACCCGGGCTGGGCATCATCAACACTGTATTTACCCGCAGCATGAGACGTCCCGGAGAAAAAGTGGGTGATGAGAATAACGTTGTCTTTAGCCTCGTTAAGGGTGCCGTAGCTTTCCCAGCCGACCTGCACCTGGGGCAGGGTCTCGCCCGATTCAGTGGTGTAGTTTGTAAAGGCAAAGCGCTGCTTTTCCACCAGCATAGGGTCGCTTTGCGCACTCGCCCAATGGCTAGCAATAATTAAAACAACGCCAATGACTTTTAGCATGGACATGAGGTTCACTCCTTAAAATAAGATAAATAAGGCCAGCGCTAGCGCCACGCCAATTAATGGGATCACCGCTGTCAGAGCCGCCATTGACCAGTACGCGCGTTGATGGGTTTCTTTACAAATTGCGCGGATGGTGGTGACCACATAACCATTATGCGGCAAGGTATCGAGCGCCCCTGAACTGATTGCCACCACCCGGTGTAATTGTTCAGGATTGACGCCAGCATCAAGGTAATGAGGAGCGACTAAGGGTAAGGCGATGGCCTGCCCGCCGGAGGCTGACCCGGTCAGCCCTGCAATAACGCTCACTGCCACAGCTGCACCTAATAACTCATTACCGGGCATATTAGTCATGACTTCAACCGCCAATTGGAAGGCTTCGGTGTTTTTCGCCACCGCACCAAAACCAACCACGGCACTGGTATTACCGATAGCCACCAGCGCGCCGGTCGTGCCTAAGTTGATAGCACCGCTGAGGTTGTGAAAGTGTTTAAAGTTGATAATCAGCAGTGCGAGTACACCGCCGAGTAATGCCACTATCAAGGCACTTTGCTGTAGGACATCGTGCAAGCTAAAAGACAGCGCGAGCACCACTAGCAAGGGAATAACACCGGTAATGGGGTGCGGATAGTCACGCTCTGGTATTTCCGGGTCATCATCACGACTTTCAAAGCGCTCGCCATTATTTACCGCTTTGGTGATCATCCGTTTCAGCCACCAGTAGCCAGTGATGGCCATAAACACGGCAATCACTAAACTGACTTCCCATGCGGCGTAGGGTGAGGTGCCAAGGTACTTAATGGGGATCCAGTTTTGGATCTCTGGTGAACCCGCCGAGGTCATGGTAAAGGTCACCGAGCCAAACGCGAGCGTAGCGGGAATAAAGCGTCGTGGTAAGTTGGCATCTTTAAACAAGCTAAGGGCCATTGGATAAACCGAAAAGGCGACGATAAATACACTGACGCCACCATAGGTTAACACAGCACAGGCTATAACCACGGCCAAGACCGCGTGCTTCATACCCAGTTTATTCACTATGGCACGGGCAACGCTGTCGGCTGCACCGCTGTCTTCCATAAACTTCCCGAATAACGAGCCCAGTAAGAACATGAAAAACCAGGCGCTTAAAAACCCTGCGAAGCCACCCATGTAGGTGCTGACAAAATCCAGCTCAACACCACTGCTTGGAAACAACGCCATATTGCCACTTAGAGCAACAAGCAGCGCACACAGAGGCGCGGCGATAAACAAGTTCATGCCACGCAAAGTCAGAATTATAAGTAAAACTAAGCCACCGATTAGGCCAACCATACTGAGCATAAATGCGCTCCTTCGTTATTATTTTTCTATTAACTGCATCCAGCATAGCACCTAGATGTGTTAACAAAGCTAGTCCCAGTCTGGCTAGAGTGTGCCATAAAATACATAGTACTAAGGTTATAGAAAGACGCCAGGCCTTGATCTATAAGGGCTAGAAGCGCATTAGTACTAAGGTACTAACCCCAAGGAGATGTTTTTCCCCTACATTCACAGTTAATTGACATTTTGCCAACAACCCATAGGGTGAGCACAGCCACCCATAACGACAACAACAGGGGACACAGGATGAACACACTAACTTTAAGGCATTCAAGCATCGCCTTAGCCATTAGTACCGCACTCACGAGCACCGCAGCACTGGCTGGCGGTGGTGGCGAAAAAGCTGAGTTGGAACGCATTGAGGTGACTGCGCGTAAATCGGTGGAAAACTTACAAGAGGTGCCGGTGGCGGTTACCTCTATCGGTGAGACCGAGTTATTAGAAAACGGCATTTCGGTAATGACAGAAGTGCAACAATTCTCACCCAATACCACCTTACAAGCGAGTCGCGGCACTAACTCAACGATTACCGCATTTATTCGTGGCGTCGGTCAGCAAGACCCGCTGTGGGGTTATGAACCTGGGGTCGGTATTTATATCGATGATGTATACGTGGCCCGCCCACAAGGCGCCGTTTTAGATCTCCTTGATGTACAACAAATTGAGGTGTTACGCGGCCCCCAAGGCACACTTTACGGTAAAAATACCATTGGCGGTGCGATAAAATACGTTACCAAAGAAATGACTGGCGATATGACCTTTGATGTTGAAGGTACGGTAGGCAGCTATAATCAGCGCGACTTGAAGATCACTGGGCAACTGCCTTTAGTGGATGACACGCTTTATCTAGGCTATGGCTTTGCCACCTTAAACCGCGACGGTTTCGGGGAGTTCTTAACCTCAGCGCAGCCCGACCAAGACCGTGAAAATTACAATAAAGACCTAACCGCAGCTCGGGTGACCTTAGAGTATCGCCCTAGCGACGATTTGTTCTTCCGCCTCGCTTGGGATAAAACCGACGATGAGTCGAACTCCAAAGGGGGCTACCGCTTACTGCCCAGCTTGCTCACCGATGCTCCCGTGCCAGATAGCGTTTATGATTCTTACACCAGCTTACCAACATGGAATAAGGTTGAGTTAGAAGGTTACAGCTTAACCGCGCGCTGGTATCTCAATAACAACACTTCATTAAAGTACATTGGTGCGCAGCGCGATAGCTACTCGCCGACCAATATCGACTTTGATAATACCTCAGTGCGCATTTTTGACGTGCCGGCCATCTATGATGACGAGCAAACTACCCATGAATTGCAGCTCAATCACGAGGGCGACAATTACAAGCTTGTTTCCGGTCTCTATTACTTCGATGGTGAGTCTTGCGGGCAATTCCAGGCCATTTTGGAAGTACTCGGACAAAGCTTAGGAGCACCGGGGCTCACTCGTGAGGTGAGTGGTTGCAACAACTCCACCAGCAAAGCAGCTTATATTCAAGGCAGTGTGGATTTAAGTGAACAGTGGTCAATGACCCTCGGAGCGCGCTACACCCGCGACAGTAAAGAAGCCATTGTTAACAACGGCCTGGTGTTTGACACTGTGTACCCTGAGTCTGGCTGGATCCCAGGCTATGTGCGCCCAGAAGGTCAATTGGTGCCGACAGTGCTCGATGATGACAAAGATTGGTCACGGTTTACTCCCCGGGTAGGTGTAGAGTATCAATATAATAACGATATAATGTTCTTTGCCAGCTATGCACAGGGCTTTAAATCGGGCACCTTTAACCCGCGAGCCAGCACCGCCGAGCCAGCCGCCAACCCGGAGATTGTTGACTCCTTTGAGCTCGGTATGAAAAGCGAATGGAACAATAACCTGCGTGCCAATGTCACCTTATTCACCTTAGACCATGAAGATCGCCAATACATTTCGGTACTCCCAGGAGACACCTCTGCCGATTTAAATCAGCGTTTGGGAAATATTGGTAAATCGTCTGCAAACGGTGTGGAGCTCGAGCTTAACTATGTAGCCACCGATGCACTGAGTTTTGATGCCTCACTGGGCTATATTGATGCTGACTTTGAAGAAGTACTCGACACGGACCCAGAGACTGGTGAAGTGTTTGATAAGTCAGACCGCTTTAGTATTTCTAACACCCCAGACTTAACCTTTAATTTAGGCGCGACTTACCGCCTTTACAGCGAACATGGCGACTGGGTCATAAACGGTAACTATTACCATCGTGGTGATTACGTGCTGTTCGAAGAAGACAGTCTGCTAAGCCAAGACAGCTATGGCTTGCTCAATCTAAGCGTTAACTGGTATAGCCCAGACGGCCAGTGGCGAGTCGGTCTACATGCAAAGAACTTAACTGACGAAGAGTACATGATTGGCGGCTATCAATTTGTTACGCCTGATCCCACTGACCCCAGTGATGTGAGCAAATACACGCCAGGCTTAGGCGGTGATAATACACTGATCGGTTACTATGGTGACCCTCGCACTGTATCGTTAACCGTTGGCTATCGCTTCTAATGTTCAGCTAGTACAGGTGGCCGGCCTTCCCCCGGTCATATGGCCACCTTTTTATTCTTAGTCACTCACCGTATGCTCTTGCTGCGGAAGGAAAAATCCCCTATAACGAGGAACACGGAGTTTATATAGGATGTCCAGTGTGCAAGCAATTATTGCCGATGACCACCCGTTATTTCGCAGCGCCTTAAAGCAAGCCGCAGCGCAAGCCATGGCTGATGAGCCCATTTTAGAGGCCAGCGACCTTGATGCACTGTTTAGCGCTTTAGCAGAGCACCCAGAAATAGAACTGGTGTTTCTGGATTTAACTATTCCCGGAGCCCAAGGCCTGGAGGGTCTTGCCCGGCTGCGTAATCAATACCCAGATATTTTGGTGATTATGGTTTCTGCCAACGAGCAAGCACAGATTATTGAACAAGCCATGGCAATTGGTGCCAGTGCTTATATTCCCAAGTCGTCGTCTTTGGATGTGATCAGTGAAGCTATTGCCCAAGTAATTGAGGGGGAAAACTGGCTACCACCACAAGCCGACATTTGCACCGACAGTAATACCGAACAAGCCCAGTTTGCTCGTAACTTAGAGAAGCTAACCCCGCAACAATATCGAGTATTGAGTATGATTGCCGATGGCATGCTGAATAAACAAATCGCCTATGCAATGTCGATTCAAGAAACCACCATCAAGCAACATGTCTCAGCAATCCTAAAAAAACTTAATGTGTACAACCGCACTCAAGCGGGTATCTTATTTAAGCAAATGGCCACTGTGGCAGATAATATGGAGAACTAATCATAGTGTAATCGTCAGCTTCCATACTCTTTAAGCTGACGCACAGTTTCTTTAGTCATAATCTAAATGCGAGCTAATAAAGCGTAAAAAAATGACGCGAAATTATCCTCTATAGCCATATCAAAACCCATTAGACCCCCTTTTCCAATACAACCTTAACTCCCTTTGAAGGTACGTTATTGTTCAAGCAGAGCTATTTCGGCTTTAAGCGTTTCAGCATCCGTTTAAGCGCGGGCGTTTTCAGTGGTTTGTAAAGCAGTGGATAACCGCAGTCGCTCACTTGCTCACGAATATTCTCATCGTGATTAGCGGTGTTAATCACAATAGCCATAGTCGTTAAATTCAGCGCACTGATCACCTCTAAGCCGGTGACACCATCGTCAAGTTGATAGTCAGCAATTAAAATATCGGCTTCGCTATGAGCTTGCACATCACGCAGCTGCGCTTGATTACGCGCCACTTGTACTTTGCAGCCCCAGTTCTCTAGCACTTGCGAGAGCGCACTGAGTACATTGTCATCATTATCTAATAGCCAAATACGCAGCCCTTCAAGCTGGTTATCGACATGCCGCGTCTCCACCGGGGAGGAGGTCTCTAAGCCAGTCAGCTCAAAACAAGGTAAGGTAAGAGTAAATTGCGTGCCCTTACCAAGTTGCGAGCCGAGTGTGAGGTTAATGGCTAATACCGAGCAAATGCGCTTACTAATAGCAAGGCCCAAGCCTAACCCCTGCGCCTGCTCTTTGCCTTGCAGTTGTTTAAATTCCTCAAAAATAAGTTCTTGATCTTGCTGAGCAATACCGGAGCCAGTATCTTCCACCATAATCGACAGCTGGCCTTGATGACTTTCGCACAGTAACCGTATTTCACCCTGCTCAGTGTAACGAATGGCATTGCTAAGCAAATTACCCAATACCCGTTTAAGCAAGGCTTTATCAGTCTTGAGCATTACTTCAGCGCCTTGCACTTGAAAGGCGAGCCCTTTGTCTCGCGCTAGAGCCCCGTATTCATTGGCCAAAGGTTGCAGCAAGCTCGAAAGAGAGAAATCACTACTATTAACCTTAAAAGAGCCGGACTCGAGCTTGGTTAGCTGCAATATGCTTGATAATAGGTCTTCCGCACTTGCCAATGAGCTGCGTATATTATTGGCCAGCTCGCTCAGCTCTGTATTGCTGGCTTTTTCACTCATCAACGAGCAGAACAAACTTGCGGCATTGAACGGTTGCAGCAAGTCATGGCTGGCGGCAGCAAAGAAACGCGTTTTGCTCTCGGTAGCTTGCTCGGCCTCGCGTTTTGCCTCTGCTAGGGCATGATTAGTCGCCACCAGTTGCTGGGTGCGCGCTGCAATTTTTTCTTCTAGATTTAAGTTGGCTTGCTCAAGCTCACGCTGCTGGTTTATAAAGTCGGTAATATCGGTGTACGTGGTCACAAAGCCGCCACCGGGTAATGGGTTGCCCTGCATTTCAAATACCCGCCCATCATTGTACTGACGGCGATACTTGTAGGCGCTGCCGCGACGCAAGTGGGCTATGCGCTTCTCAACCTCAGTATCAATATCTTGATAGGCGAATAGTCCACGCTCGGCATTAAAACGGATCAACTCGGCAACCGGGCGACCAACGACCAGTGAGTCGTCAGGATACGAAAACATACTTTGATAACCTTGGTTCCATGCAACCAACTTAAGGTCACTATCAACCACACTGATCCCCTGCTCGATGTTTTCGATAGTCGCTTGCAGTAAATCACGGTTAAATCGCAGTACTTGGGAGGCTTCGTCAACGAAATCGGCGACTTGCTCAAAAGGCTGACGTTTCTCATCCTTGGCCACATCGAGTATAAGCCGTGCTGATGCGCCTCCAACTAACGCCGACATTTCGCGTTCAACTCGTTGCTCAATATGTTCTGGGGCTTGTTCTTTCCAGCGACTGGAGCTTGCAGGAAAATAATGACTCACCAGTGCTTTAGCTCGTTCTGGCTCACTAAAGCGCTGCAACAGCAGCGCCAAGTCTTGATAACTTAGGGCAATATGCCCGCTACGCTGTGGGCTTGCTGTGATGATAAATTTATTACTTTGTAAGCGCTCGGCAAGCTGCGCTGAACTCAGTAAAGGCACACTAATGTATACCAGCGTATTCACTCCTAGAGATAACAATACCGCCTGGCTAAGCTCATCGAGCCCCAATGCAAATAAATCTCGCGGCGCCAACCACTCTATGCCCCAGGGCCCAGTTGATAGCCACAATGCCTCGCCAAACAATGCGGCGTACAAATTGGGTAACAGCAAGGTGTAAAACCAAATTGCAAAACCCGCGATAATCCCCCACTGCGCTCCACGACATGACGCTTTAGACCACCACAAGCCGATAATCATCGCTGGCGCAAACTGCGCAACGAGCGTGAATGACATCAGGCCCATATTGGCCAGAGTATTGCCCTCCGCCAATACTCGGTGACTGGCGTAGCTTAGTAACAACACCGCGACGATAACGGCTCGCCGTGCTTGCAGTAGCTTAAACTTCGAGAGACCGCGATGAGATGAACTTAGTTGTGAGCGCCGTAATAAGAATTGGTTAATGAAGTCGTTGGTGATCATAATCGACAAAACAATGGTAGAGACAATCACCATACTGGTCGCAGCAGAAAACCCACCTAGAAAGGCCAACAATGAGAAACTTGGCGACTGCGCAGCAATAGGCAGTGCTAATACAAAGGTGTCATAGCCCACACTCTGGTCTTGAAAATAAACTAAGCCAGCGTAGGCGATGGGCAGAATAAACAGATTAATCAACAATAAATAAATCGGAAATAACCAGCGAGCGGTAACGAGTTGATGTTCGTTGTCGTGCTCAATAAAGGCGGTATGAAACTGACGAGGTAAGCACAGGGTCGCTAAAAACCCCAGGCCTACATGTACCCAATACACGTAGGTAGGGCTTGCTGTCGCCGCAACCTGGGCTGAAATGTTTTGCTGCTGAGCGGCCGAATACAGGGCATGTGGTGAATCGAAAATCTCAAAACAAATAAACAACCCCACTCCTAAAAAAGCCAACAGTTTAACCACCGACTCAAAAGCAATAGAAGCCATCAACCCGGGGTTATGCTCACTGGGACGTACCCGGCGAGCACCGAATAAGATGGCAAAAAGCGCCAACAAGGCGGTAATAAAGAAGGTGCTATCTTGCCAAAAATAACCACCTTGTATCGGCCTATCGGTGAGCATAGCGATACTGGCACTGGTTGCGTTAAGTTGCAGCGCAATATAAGGCACGATGGCTATTACCGAGATCAATGACACTAACCCGGAGAGCTGCGACGACTGACCATAACGGGTGGCAAGAAAATCGGCCAAGGAAGTCAGCTGTTGCTGCCGACAAACATGAGCAATACGGCGATAGATGGCCCAACCAAAGGTGAACAACAAAATGGTGCCGGCGTAGGTCGGAGCTAACCACCAACCATTGTTAGCGGCCTGAGCAGTGGTGCCATAAAAAGCCCAAGAGGTACAATACACCCCCAACGAAAGGCCATAAATCCAACCACTCGAGTGATTCTTTGTGTGCTTATCGGCATACCAAGCAACGGCAAAGAGCACGCCTAGGTACGCCAAAGCAATCAGGCTAATAACACCAATCGAAAACATCAGAGATCATTTTTTATTATTTTCTGATAGCATAAAGATATCTGCTTATAAAAACATCACTGACTTTAGTGCTACCCCCTGCAGGCTACCCACCTAGCATCATGGATGTATGCAACTGAGAAATTATAATGATAAGAATACTGCTTTTATGCTGGCTATTAGCCTGCACCCTTACCCCTAATACGGCCTTAGCCAACTATCAGATAACGCCTGCAGCTGATTGGGTTGCCCCAGCTAAACTGCCCCCTTTGGTTGCAGAAACAATTCCCACAGAGCAACTCTCTGATGGTACTTACTATCGCCTGTTGGAAGATCAGATTCAGGTCCCAGGCGATAACCCCAATGCCGTCAGCCACTACATCCGCTATGTTATGCACGCCACCAACCAAAGCGGTGTCGAGAACATCTCTCAGCTGAACTTGGATTATGATCCCAGCTACCAGCGCATTGAGCTGAACCACCTTCGAGTGATACGCGATGGGCAAGTAATAGATAAAATCCCTACAGCTCAATTAAAAGTGTTGCAGCGAGAAACTGAAGCGGAGCAACTAATTTATGATGGTACGCAAACACTGAATATTATTGTTGATGATGTGCGTCCAGGTGACTCTTTGGATTATGCTTTCACGCGCATTGGTCGTAATCCTATCTACCAAGGCCGCTTTAGCTATTCAGCGCAATTAGACTGGAGTGTGCCGGTCGCCGAGCAATATATCCGTATCGATTGGCAAAAACCACAACCATTACATATTCAACAAAACAATGGCGATGCCCAGATAAACGTAACAGATACGGCGAACGGCAAAGAGTATAATCTGTATATCGCTTCTCCAGACATGCAGCGTTATGACTCGCAAACACCGTTATGGCACGACCCTTATCATATGGTATTTTTTAGCGAGTTTAATCGTTGGCAAGAGGTCGTAGACTGGGCGTTGCCAATGTATCAGCAGGCGCTCTCCACAGGCGATGATATCGCTGCCATTGCTGAACAAATACGCCAACAGCACCCTACTTTGCCAGCGCAGATTGGTGCAGCATTAAAGTATACACAAGATGAAATTCGCTATTTAGGCTTGGAAATGGGCAGCAACTCTCACCTGCCAACCCCCGCCCAAGAAACTCTGCAAAACCGCTATGGCGATTGCAAAGACAAAACCGTACTATTAATAAGTATACTGCGCGCACTGGGAGTGGAGTCTCACCCTGCGCTTGTAAACACGCAATTAGATAAAGGCTTAGCCGAGACATCCCCCTCATCGGCACGCTTCAACCACGTTTTGGTTACGCTGGAGCACGATGATGAGCGCTACTGGCTTGACCCGACCACCAGTTATCAAACTGGCTCACTGTTAGCATTGAGTGAGCCCGACTTTGGTTATGCGTTAATCGTCAAACCCTCGCAAAATACTCTCACCAGCATGCACAAACCGGTAGAGCGTATTCACCGTGACATCACCGAGCGCTATGAGCTTCCTAATGCCAAAGAACCATTGGCACTATTCAGTGTGCAAAGCATATTCAGCGACGCCGATGCCATAAGTAAACGCCAAGAGCTGGCAACCACGGCATTGCAAACACTCCAAGAAAACTATACCAATTACTACCAAGACTACTTTGCTGGCACCCAGCACACCCGGCTACCGCAAGTTCGCGAGCACCCGCAAAAGGGAGCAATAGAAGTCACTGAATTTTATCAAATTGACGACTTTTGGAGTGATGAGGAGAATGGCCAGACAGCTTACTTTTACGCTGATGATATTCAAAATGCAATCTATCAACCCGATACTAAAACCCGTATCAGCCCGCTCTATCTGCAGCACCCTTATAACGTTAATTACACCATAGAGGTAAAGTTAAATGAGCGTGACTGGTACTTTAATAATAGTAAGAGCTCTATTGATAACCCTTATTTTTCATTGGCTTCGCAAGTGCGCTTTAGCTCAAATACACTGACTCTTACATATCAGTTCCGCAGCAAAACAGACCATGTGCCAGTTGCAGAAATGCCGGCCTACCTTGACGCACGAGAGCAACTTCTCGATGCCACCCAATATGGTATCCGCCAAGCTTACAGCCATGTAAATGAAGCCGAGCAGGATAATTTCCTATTACTCGGCTACGCCGTTATAGGCTATTGCATTCTTGCTTTAGTTGTTATCACCGCCTTTGTAACCCTGTGGCGCGTTGAAGCAGGCAAGCGACCGACATTCTCCGAACAACGTTACTACCCTGTTTCGAGTGTGAAATTTTGCCTTTACTCGCTGCTCACTTTTAATATCTTTCCTTTTTACTGGTGTTACAAAAACTGGCAATACATTAAGCAGCAGCATAATGAAGCGATGATGCCAATAGCCCGAGGGTTCTTCGCTTGGCTTTGGTACTACCCTCTGTATTTACGTTTTTATCAAGAGGGTAAAGAGCTGGGGACGCAGCAATATCTCCCACCAAAGTGGCTGGCGGCACTCTTTGCGATATTAGTGGTGGTACTGCATATCGCGACATCGTTAGATTTTTACGGCACGGTGTTCTATTTAGTGTGGCCGCTGCTGTGGTTACCCTTGGTAAATTACACGGCGCACATAAATCAGCGTAACGATTCATTGCCTTACTATAGTCGCTGGCGGGTGCGGCAAGTTTTACTTGCTATGGTACTGCTGCCCATACTCACCTTAGGTCTGGCCCAAGATATTGGTCTCACCGCCAATGTGGCGGTGGTTTCAGGAGATAAAGTATGGCAGCACGATAAGCGCTTTATGCTGCGTCATGGAGTTCTCAATCAAAATGAGCAACTGCTTTATTTTTACTCAGATGCCGCTTGGAATATCCGTGATGATGGTAATGGCATTACCGAGCAAGGCGTATTCAGTTATTACCGTGATCAAGGGCAGCTGCAAGTAGAACGTGCGGACTTTGGTGATATTGTTAATGTGCATACCGAGTTTGCTAACCAAGATGACGGCTACACCACTATTGATATAGAGCGCGCTGATGGCAGTAGCTTTCGGTTAATACTCTCTAGCGAGGAGAAAGGAGACAATAAGTTTGTTCAGGCGCTAAAAACCCGTTGGCGACAACCTTTAGCTCAATAACGCGTCTTTCTGACTGCACCAGACACTTGTTGCGGGTACTTGCCCATAGCCGTTGAAAACTGCTGCTGTACTTGCACAAGTGTTTGTTCAATATCATCACTCACATAGATAGCCGGCATTATAACAAACTGCTTCTTGCTGTAGTCCAAAGCCATTGGCACCACAGGGACTTGCGCAGCGTTAGCGATATGGATAAAACCGGTTTTCCAATTCGGCATGTGCTTGCGTGTGCCCTCAGGGGCGAGCCCTAAAATCAATGCATCGGTCTCATCAAACAACGCCTTCACTTGCCCCACAACACCATTGGCTGCCCGCCTATCAACCGCTATCCCACCCCACTTATGTAGCAGTATGCTTAGCGGCCAAATAAAAATGCTGTGCTTACCCAAGAAGCGAATACGCACTTGCAAGTGCATTTTCACTGCAATCGCTATAATAAAATCCCAATTCGATGTATGCGGTGCAACCGCCGCCACAAACTTACTGTGCTCTGGAAACGCTCCAACAACCTGCCAACCAAACCAATTCAACACCTTGGTGCCGAGCCATTGACCAAAGCGACTGTGGGTACGAGGAATGCATGCGGGGATATTTATTTCATTCATAGCAAGGAATAACAGCCTAGTTATAATCTTAGACTGATGCTCAACGACTGTTTAGTCAACTTTTCTGTTAATGCTCCCTTGTAGGTTAGGCTTTAGCCTAACCATTTTGGGGAATTATTGATCGTGTACTAAGCCCCGGTCTCTGAGATGTGACCGCCTTTGGCGGTTGCAAGGCTAAAGCCTTGCCTACAACATCTGTTTAAGTGGGTTGGGTTTTGGCCTACCACATCAGTCCCTGTAGGTTGGGCTTTAGCCTAATCATGTATGAGAAATAGTTAAGCAGCACGGTTGTCTGCTAAACCCCGGCCTCTGGGATGTGACCGTCTTTGGCGGTTGCAAGGCTGAAGCCTTGCCTACATCATCTGTTTCAGTGGATTGGGTTTTGGTCTACAACATCGACCCCTGTGGGTTGGGTTTTGGTCTACAACATCGACCCCTGTGGGTTGGGCTTTAGCCTAACCACATAAGAGAGACAGGTAAGGAACACGGTTGTGGCTAGGCTCTGGCCTCTGGAATATGACCGCCTTTGGCGGTTGCAGGCTGAAGCCTTGCCTACATCATCAGTCCTGTAGGTAGGGTCTCAACCCACGGTCTCGGTGCCTAGTTATTTTCAACCTCTTATCTGGTTTAATCTAATTCTGTTGTACTGAATCTTGCTTCACTCGTAGGTCTCGATACTTTTATCAATTTAAACCCCTTGCCAAAAGCTTCTTTAGAGTGCCAACTAATTAGAATAAGCGCATCTTCCACTCGATCATCGTCAAAGTCTCCTGTTGCTAACACCGAGTACGACAACCTATTTGTATTTGTTTCAACATCTATAACTCCCTCAAATACTTTTTTTTCCTTAAAGTCAGCGTGGAATTGCTTTAGGGTTTTCCCCTTACGAAGATTCTTATCATACTCGTTAACATATGGATAAGCCGTTGCAGGTAAATGAGCGACTGTGTGCTCTGTTAGTATCTCTTGGAGATGACTTTTATATGCACTTTCAGCGTTTGTGTATAAAGCCAAAGCTTTACAGTTAGCGCGAATCATTCTCAGGAGGTGGTACTCGCTTTCCACTATATCGGTATCATGAGTGGCGTCGACTTTTGAGCAATCAGAGAAATGTATATTATTTCCATTGCGCAATGGTAAGGTCATAGTCCAATTCCACACTGTCATAGTTAGTAATTTTAGATGTTGCTAAACCCGTCACGTTATCGACATATATATCAGGCTTTATTTGTTCAGCAGCTACACTTGCACAGCCACCCAAAAGGAAAGAACTAATTGTTATAATTATATATTTCATGGCAGTACTGTTATATTTTGAGTAGCTGAAAGAAGCTTAGCTTTAACGTATTTGTTTCGTTGAAGAGGTAGCTAGTATCTATAACCTTATTACCTCACTCTTCGAATTAAGCCAGTTCGAAAATAAGACTCAACTTAAAGCAACAACAATAGCTTCACATTTGGAACAATGGGAGATTAAAAGGTATACACCCTTAAGGTATCATCTTTATAATCGTATGTAGCAATCTCGCGCTTTGCTGGATTGAGAGTGAATTGGACTTCTGAATTAGGCAATGTAGTTATTTCAACGGGTTGATCTTTAAGGTCATACAGCTTGAGACTCAGTTCATCGCCCCGACGTTCTTCCAAAAGGGCATACCGCCCACTTTTTGAAAAGTTATGGTGGCCCAGCCTGTTAACTAGTTCATCAGTTGTAGTTTGATACTTCGACTCAACACGCACATGGTTATCTTGCCACTGAATTTCATAGAGTTCTTTATTCGTTGCTAACCAAATTCTCTCAGACCACTTTCCGAAGGAGAATTCTTCCTCAAACCGAAGGGGCTGATCAAGAAATTCATTCTTTTTGTAGTTCCAAAATTGAACCTCATTATCAACGTTGAATATGAGCACCCCATGCTCTTCATTGAGTACTTTATGACTTTTAACTATGCCACTTACTTCAACCTTATTAATGAGTTCAGCATCACTAAGTGACCATACCTGCAGCTCTGACTTATCAAAAAGCCAAGTGGACGTGTCACGCTGCATGGATACCACTTGATAACCCATTGCAAAATCATCTCGCGGGTGAAAACCATATACACCGAGTGGTTCCGGCTCTTGCACTAGCGCATTGATTTTCAGCAGTTGGTAGCCACTTGAAAGCATATAGTGACCAGAGGGACTGATATCTAGACCATAACTGCTCGGCAGCTCCGCTTCAGGGATAATAGTGAGCTCTCCTTGATTGGAGATTTTGTGTAGACTTCGATCCGCAAAGAAGTATAAAGCTTTATCGGTTACATTCACTCTACTTTCGTCTATTGCTTCCTCTATATTTAAGGTTTTCATATCACCACCATTGGACAGCAGATAAACCTTATTGGCCAAGTTAGATGAAACAACGAGGAACTCTCCATTGGGCGTGTAGCTTAAATAGGAAATGCTACCCCCCCCTGAGAAATCAAACTGTTGCTCATATTTTATTTTTAGCTTTGTTTCACTAGCATCTATAAAAAACGAAAAAAATAGCAGTACTATAAGTAAATATCTTATCATTTTTTCGCCACCACAAATCCATAATAATAAGTCATGAAGTCCGACAGAGTCAGGTGGCGTTTGCGATTATAAGAGTGAAGGGGAACCTTACCATTTTCTAAGCCCCAAGTAGCAACATGCAAGTTGATCTTTTTATCTGCAAAAAGCTCATAATCGGAGGCCGGTATATGTAATATATTTTTATTATCTACAGTGATGTTGCTAGTAAGTACAACCCAGTGATTAGGTAAAGCATTTACCTTTTTACCTAATGAAGTGACTTTTGAACTAATCAGCATACATACTGAGCCATTCGCACCATAGGACTGTTGCGCCCGCCGTAAATTTTCAAAGTTAGCTCTTCTCACAATGTTTGTGTGATTTTCTGAAGATGAAAATAGGGTAGCTCTAAACCATTGCACCATATCTCCAGGGTAAGTAATTCCCCCTGTTGCATCATCTATCTCATCAAAATTAAAGAATGAATTCGAGGAGTCACGCAAGCTAGCCAATGCAATCCAATCTACTGGCGCGATAGCTCCATTTAGAGTTGCATCGAGGCAAGCTTGTGAAGGTCTAACATGTAAGTTCCCTAAGAATGCCTCTCCATTGCTCCATAAATCAATCATATACTTGGCATAATGATTGGGGTATTTTTTTGCAACACAGTAGAAGAAAGCATTTGGCCCACATAAATTCACTGCTAACTGGTTAATTTTGTGAGGCTCTTTTATCCTATTTTCAACAGCTCTTTTAAAATCAGCATGCCCACCACCTCTAACAAAAGCATTTTTAAACCTACACGGGGGTTTCTGCGCCATAAACTGAGCAAACTGAACTGAATAGTTCAGAGGAGAGTTAGCTTGGGTTAAAGTTGAGATCACATCTGTCATTTTAATTCCCTTTAAAAATGAACCTAAATTTTAAACAAGATTATTGAATATACAAATTAGTAATGCAATAGAAATATTAAGAGCTTAGTAATTGTAAATTTGGCTAAAAAGAGTTGGTGTATAGCGACGTCTCACAGCCGCAAGGCTAAAGCCTTGCCTACATCATCACCCTGTGGATTAGGCTTTAACCTGACCACATAGACTCCTGTAGGTTGGGCTTTAGCCTAACCATGTAAGAGAGATAGGTAAGGAACACGGTTGTGGCTAGGCTCTGGCCTCTGGAATGTGACCACCTTCGGCGGTTGCAAGGCTAAAGCCTTGCCTACAGCAACACCCGAATTTCGGGCATAAAAAAAGGCCGCCTAAGCGACCTCTTTTTTAGCGTTTTAGCTATATCATTGATTACTCAACGATTGAAGCTACAACACCAGCACCAACTGTACGGCCACCTTCACGGATTGCGAAGCGTAGACCTTCATCCATCGCGATTGGGCAGATTAGCTCTACTACCATCTTGATGTTGTCACCTGGCATTACCATTTCTACGCCTTCTGGTAGCTGGATGTCACCAGTTACGTCAGTTGTACGGAAGTAGAACTGTGGACGGTAGCCTTTGAAGAATGGCGTGTGACGACCACCTTCATCTTTAGACAGTACGTATACTTCTGCTTCGAACTTCGTGTGCGGAGTGATTGTGCCTGGAGCTGCTAGTACTTGACCACGCTCTACTTCGTCACGCTTAGTACCACGTAGTAGGGCACCAATGTTCTCACCTGCACGGCCTTCGTCTAGAAGCTTACGGAACATCTCAACACCTGTACACGTTGTCTTCGTAGTTTCTTTGATACCTACGATTTCAACTTCGTCGTTCACGTTGATGATACCCGCTTCTACACGACCAGTTACTACTGTACCACGACCCTGGATTGAGAATACGTCTTCGATAGGCATGATGAATGGCTTATCGATGTCACGCTCTGGCTCTGGGATGTAAGAATCTAGTGCTTCTGCAAGCTCTACAATCTTGTCTTCCCACTCTTTCTCGCCTTCTAGCGCTTTAAGAGCTGAACCTTGGATTAGTGGTAGGTCGTCACCTGGGAAGTCGTACTCTGAAAGTAGTTCACGTACTTCCATTTCTACTAGCTCTAGTAGCTCTTCGTCATCAACCATGTCACATTTGTTCATGAATACGATGATGTAAGGTACGCCAACCTGACGAGATAGTAGGATGTGCTCACGTGTTTGTGGCATAGGACCGTCAGTAGCCGCAACTACTAGGATCGCGCCGTCCATCTGTGCAGCACCTGTGATCATGTTTTTAACGTAGTCAGCGTGTCCTGGACAGTCAACGTGTGCATAGTGACGTGTCGGAGTGTCGTACTCTACGTGTGAAGTTGCGATTGTGATACCACGCTCACGCTCTTCTGGAGCGTTATCGATTTGTGCGAAATCACGTGCTACACCACCGTATACTTTTGCTAGTACGTTAGTGATCGCTGCAGTTAGAGTTGTTTTACCGTGGTCAACGTGGCCGATTGTACCTACGTTTACGTGCGGTTTCGAACGTTCAAACTTTTCTTTTGCCATGACGGAACCTATAAGTTTTTGTGTATCTAGATTACATATCAAACGATCGACGCAAGCGCCGGTCAATTCAATTCTTCAATTATTGAATATTTTTTAGACAAATCAAAGGGAGTAATTCAGCAAAAGTCAGGGACTGGTGCTGATAGGCAGATTTGAACTGCCGACCTCACCCTTACCAAGGGTGCGCTCTACCAACTGAGCTATATCAGCACACCAGAAAAACTGGAGCGGGCAGCGGGAATCGAACCCGCATCATCAGCTTGGAAGGCTGAGGTAATAGCCATTATACGATGCCCGCTTTTAGGAACCTGTTCTTAACTACCTCTAACCGTCAAGAATAAAAGTGGTGGAGGGAGCTGGATTCGAACCAGCGAAGGCAATGCCGTCAGATTTACAGTCTGATCCCTTTGGCCGCTCGGGAACCCCTCCACGCTAAAATTCTTTCTAAAGCCTTTCCAAGTTGAGGAAAATGGTGCCGACTATCCGAGTCGAACGGATGACCTACTGATTACAAGTCAGTTGCTCTACCAACTGAGCTAAGTCGGCACTGCTTTAGTACGGGGCGAGATTCTAAGGCATGGTTTTGAGTGATGCAACTATAAAATCAAAAAAAGTTACGGTTTCGTGCTCAAACGTTCAATATTCGCGCAGAACTGTGGGTTTTTAAACAGTTTGCGCACCAATTCGCCACTTAAGTAAGCCTTCAAAAACGAAATGCGGCCGATACACACTTGCCCTCAGGTGGTTATGTAACGCTAAACCATCACCGCCGGTTATATATAACTGCGCCTGGTCGCCATGACAATAATGTGAAAGAACATACTCCACTGCTCCCAAAGCACTGAGCAAGGCACCATTTTTTACTGCGCTGGGTGTCGAGCGCCCAGGACTGATATGACGACGCAAGCCATCAACACTGAACACCTTCTGTGCGCGACTAACAATACTGTGCTCGGTAAGATCGAGACCAGGCAAGATATAGCCACCTAAATGTTGGTGTTCACTGTTTACCACATCAATCGTCAGTGCTGTGCCCGCATCCACAATCACGGTCTCGCCTTGCGGGTTTTCACTGTAGCCAGCGATCACCGCCAACCAGCGGTCAATCCCCAAGGTATTGGGGTTTTCATAAGCGCACTGCAACTGCTGCCAATGGCCACTCACGCGAGCATAGTGCACTTGCTTACCTTGCGCTGCCGCCAACGCCAGTACCTGAGTGAGGGCACTGGATTCAGCAACAGCCGATACCAGCACCTCCTCCACGTGTGACCAAGGCACTTCTTGCAGCCCCACAGCACTAAGCTCACTTTGCTCTGTGGCCAACATTAGCTTTACTGCCGAATTACCAGCATCTACTAGTAGTTTCATGTCGTCGCTCGCAAACTGATTTCGCCACCAAAATAGCGCTTACTCTGGCCATCAACACGGATCACCACCGCGCCCTGTTCATCAATGCCCTCACATATTCCGCGCCAATGGTTGTTGCCAGAGCTCAACTCCACACATTGACCGGCAAACGCATGCACATCATTCCATCGCTGATACATATGCGTTAACCCCTGACGCTGATACTGATATAAGCGTTTTTGTAAGAAGCAAGTCAACGCCGCCACTAATTGGTTTTTGTCTAATTCGGTCGTAAATTCGTTAAGGTCACACCAAGGTTGGTCGATATGCTGAGCCGCGTTGTCGGGCATACTGACATTCAAGCCGATGCCAATCACCAAGTGACAGGGCCCCTCGGCGGTGCCGTCAAGCTCAACCAATACTCCGGCTAATTTTCGCCCAGCGACCAACACATCATTCGGCCACTTTAACTGTACTTCTAAACCATAAAGCGCTTTTAAGCAGTCATAAATGGCCAAGCCGACGGCAATAGACAGCCCCATTGCAGCGTGCATGCCATCGTCTAAGCGCCAGTAGTAACTGTAATACAAATTCGCCGCAAAGGGCGATTGCCACACTCTACCGCGACGCCCTTTGCCTTGGCGCTGCATTTCCGCCACTAACACAGTATCAGGCTCAAGGCTATTCGCCTGGATACGGCGCATAAGCTCACTATTGGTGGAATCAATAATCGGTTGTACTTCGAAGCGCCCCGCCTGCCCTTGTAATTGCTCATACACCTCGGTAATTGCTGGTTGAGATAGTAAGCTTAATGGTCGGCTAATACGGTAACCCTTACCATTGACCTTATAAATGTCGATGCCCATTTCTTGCAGCGAGTGAATATGTTTGGCAACCGCTGCGCGGCTAATACCCAGTTCGTCCCCCAGCACTTGACCAGACAAAAAGCGTCCTTGATTGAGACGCTCCAATATAGCCAGTTTATTGCCATCAGGCGCTTTCATTGTCAGCCTCCACATGGATTTCACCTTGCGCGCCCAGCAATCGCACTTCATGCTCCAAAGCAATACCAAATTGCGCCAAGATAGTGCGCTGAATATGCTCAATCATTGCCATAAGTTGCTCTGCGGTGCCCGTGCCACGATTCACCAAAACCAAAGCTTGCTTATCGTGTACAGCAATGTCACCAATGCAGTAACCCTTTAACCCTGCTTGTTCAATTAGCCAACCCGCCGCTACTTTTTGGAACTCGTTGTCCACATCGTAACAGGGCATATGGGGGTCGCGTTGTCGAAGACTAGCCACTTGTTGGCGCGGCAAAATTGGGTTTTTAAAAAAGCTGCCTGAATTAGCTAATTGATATGGGTCAGGGAGTTTACTTTGACGTACAGCGACCACTTGCTCAAAAATTTGTTGCGCTGTGGGTTGATGCAGCTCTTGCAGTGGCCCATAACTGGTGTTTGCCTGCCACGCTTTCGGTAACCGCAAACCCACCCGAGTAATAATAAAGCGCTCTTTTAAGGCATGCTTAAATATCGAATCGCGATAGCCAAACTCACACTCCTCAGCACGCAAAGTGTGAAAG